>JBJFCD010000146.1:0-46362 GCA_051888795.1 Lachnospiraceae bacterium
CATTTTCAAAAAACATGGTCGACAGGGCTTAGGTGGGTGTTTTTTGTCTTCGTGATATATAAGAAAAATATTTGATTTATTATTCATTTTTCACTTGACATCACACCGCTGGACTATTTGTTGTCCTTTTCGAACATCAAATAAATATCTCTAGACATTTTCATTATATCATTACTCTTTTATTAATCGTAAAGTGAATTTTTAAAATAACAAACCCAGTCGTTCCCATCAAGTCTCCCACATCTTCTCGGTAATCTTGACAGTCCCGCCTGGGTTTGTTCTATAGTAGTCAACCGTTTCAGTATAAGCACGAACCTTATTTTGGTCCTATTCAATATAGTTTACCTCCCAAGAGCATATTCCGTATACTTTTCTTTCTAATCTAGCTATTTGTTATACTGCTCCATTGCTTTCTGGAAATCTACAGTCTTAACCCACTCATCAACTTCATAAGCTCTAACAGCAGTAAATGGATGTGTAGATTTCAAAAGAGCAAAAAACTCCAGTGTTTTGTCCCACTTAGAAGTTTCAATCATCTCTTTATACTCTAATGCCTGCCTCATAAACAAATCTTTTCTTGCATCAGATAAAATGTCTTTATCCCATCCAGCTAAACGCATGCATACATCTGTCATTTGGTCTGCTCCATTACAATAAACAGCTGCTGCTCTATCAGCTGAGTATTCACTACATCTCATCCAGTAGTAAAACGCAATTTGAAGTGGTAATGAAACTATCTTTCCAAGCCCCAAAAATCCACCTAAGAAAGATGCTCCATTTAAAATAGCAGCTCCCATTGTTGTATATAGGGTATGATGACATACAATATGCCCACATTCATGAGCTAATACTGTTGGAATTAATTCATCAGGGATAGTCTCTAGCAAACCAGATGTAATTGTAATAAATGGTTTTGTATCTCCGTATGTATATGCATTAGGTAAAACATCCAATTCAAGATATAAGTCTGGAACTTCAATGCCTAACTTCTCACATATAGGTGGAAGCATATTATAATATTTGGGCATCTGCTCTTCGCTAAGCTTAATTTTGCTAGACATATTTTGTATTCTAAACTGCCTCTCACTCCAAATATTCATAAATGCTTTGAATGCTGCTGTAAATCCCGGTATTGCTTTTAACGCCTTTAATGCTGCTCTATCATTTTCATGAATAAAAATAGAATCAGTAAACTCAGGTGTCTCTACATTTTCTTCTATCTCTTCTACAATTTCAATCTTAGCTCCACAGTATGGACAAAACGCCATGTCTTCGTTTACTTCTTTTCCACACTCATTACATAATTTTTTCTTTCCATTAAATAGTTTCATTTTCGTTTTCTCCTCATATGTTATTGTTCTATCCAACAGCTAGTTCCCATTCCTACTAAAATGTTATTTTCATCATAAACAAAATACAGAAAATAATGGTGCGTTGGAGACTCTAAATATTCTAACTGCATAAGAGAAACACCCATATGCCCTTCTACTTGATAAGCCTTATATGTACAAGTCCCATCGTAACCATCATTTCCATATGCAGCAATTACTTCATCCTTTGTGCTACCTAAATGAATCCCCTTATTGGTTATTGCATTTTCCCCATACTGACCTGCTATCTGTCCATTATTGAATTCACTATTATATCCAATAATAGCCTCTGAAAATCTATCTCCAGTTGCTTCAACATAATCTACATAATTTGAATACCCCCATGAAGCATCTAAAATCACAAAGTCCTCTCTGTTTACACTGCCCATACCAGAGGCTACTGACTCTTTTTCCTCTGTTTTGTTTGATTCCTCTATTGGCTCTGTTCCCTCTATCTCTGTTTCTATCTCTATTTCCTCAACCGACTCTGTTGGTTCTACAGTTTCTTGATGTTCTGATTCTATTTCAGTAACGACTTCCTCAGTTGCTACCTCTTTATTTTTGTCTGTTCCACATGCCATCAAACCAAACGACATAGTTGTAGCAATCATAATTGCAATGATTCTTTTCTTCATTCTCTTTTCCCCCTGCTATTGTTCATCTGGAATATTTTCAATAATATCACTGAAATGCTATATCAGCTGCTTTTCTAAGTTCAGCCATAGTCACACCTTTTCCATCCAAAACCAGGTTAAGTTTATTATACGAAGCAGCCATTCTACTACCTCAAAAATGTACACAACAATCTACTTGTAATTGTAGCAAAAATAAAGAGGCTTCACAACAAAATGCGAAGTCTCCTACTAATAATTTGAACACTAACTACTTAGATGATTGATTCGATGGTTGGCATGTTATTATATAGATTCTCTTCTCATTGCAGCGTACATTTACAATATATTGTATAATATTTATCTTCAGTATTGGTAAAAAATGCTTTACAACTTTTACTACGTTTAAGAGGTTGTCGCAAAGAATGCGACAACCTCTTAAAAAAATATACCACACTTAATTTGTCCACTAATTTCTCAAATCAACATCTTGTTGGTGAGGGAGCCCGGTATAGCTACCTCCTGCCGCAAACATATTCAATTTTTTCTGTTAATCTTTCTATTACTTCTTCCGGAGTCAACATATAAAGCCGCTCGTAATTTTGCTTCATCACCTTTATCGGTGCCTGCATATATATTTCCTTACTGGTTTCACCTGTCACATAATGCCAATACCGATAAATATACCCTATCCAATATATCAGCTCCTCCGAATAAACCTCTCCAGGCTTTTCGAACCTATCCCCCAGCTTCATCAATCACTTCTTCCAAAAGATATTCTTCTCCTGCCCATTGCATCCGATTATAAGTCGAATCCAGTGCGTTTGCCGTAGCTAATTTCTGTATTATACTAGCAAAACCATTCTCCACAACGCAAAGTTTTCTATACCCATATTATTTCATCAAGTTGCGCTAAATATTTTTTTCCTTTGTCCTTATCCACCATATTAATGAAATATGCAATCCCATATAAGTGTTCCATGTAGAACGATTTATTGCAGCCTATATGCTTCATATGATCATCAACACCATATTTTTTGATAAAGTAAATTGCATTTTTTATTTCATCATCTATTGATGAAGATACTGAAATTTTACTATTTACAATTAGACCCGTTACCTCTTGTCTTTGATTGTTATATTGTAATCTGGTTTTATTCTTATTAACTTGGAACCCTTCTTCTTCCACAATTTGTTCTACCAAAGGAATAATCGTGGATATACCTCTTTTCCCTGAGAAAGTAATATCATCAGCATATCGACTATAATCTGCCCCTATTGATTCAGCCAATCTTCCTAATCTTTTATCTAGTTTTAGCAAAATATGATTTGATATGGACGGACTTGCCGGTGAGCCTTGTGGCAACACATTTTCAGCATTAGTACACAACTTTGTAAGTAAATGGGCAACATCTTTTCTATAGCCAATATACATAAACATCAAAAGAATATCTGCATATGTAACACTTGGGAAAAAGTCTTTTATATCCATATTGATAACCAGTTCTTTTCCAACATGTTTTCTTGCATTGTCCACTATAGACATATTCTTTCTGAATCCGGTTGCATACTCTGATACGACAAACTTATCTACAATTTCATCTTTAATCCATCTCTGTATATCCTTTAATCGCTTGCATGGTGCTTCGATTTGACGGTCCCCGCCAGACTTCTTTGGTATAGAAAAACTCCTATATAAAGAGCTTCTATTTTCACCAAAGAAAATATCCTGCTCTCTTTTCTTAATTTTAAATATTTTTCTCAGATGCCTTAAGTTATAAATAACAGGAACATTGTTATCATTTAATCTCTGCTTATATTCGGTTATGCTATTATATGCCTCTTCAGTGAGTACTCCTTGCTGTAATGCAATTTGCAAATTATTCTTTTCCATAGTATATAAAAAAACAGACACTACCATCTACTAAAACTGTTATTGCGCGGCAACCGAAGGATGCCGTAAGGCGAAGCCGTGCCATTTAGCGTTGTTAGACGCTAAATGGTGCTATTGGGAGTCTCACGGAGGGCGAAGCCATATGTGATATGTGTGCGGCCAGGCAAGTGGTTTCGCCTTTAGGCGTCCACTGCCGCCACACACATATGGCTTCAAGTACCGTAATCTAATAGAGCAACCACCGGTTACTCATTTTCTAAATAGTAGTGCCTGTCTTTGTCTCCTTTATTTAAAATTGCATGGTATATATTCTTCGTGTGTTAGAAATTCAACCTGTTCGTCTTGCAGGTCTGTAAATCTTTTTTGTCCTTTTTTTATTCTACTGGTAAAAACATGAGATTTAAGCTTTGCAGTCGGTTGAAAATACCCAGACTCATTAGACATATAGCCTTGCTCTATCATCTCTCTTAATGCCTTATCAGCCTGCATGGCTGTCAACCCAAATGTCTTAGCAAAATCGTCAATGAATATTCCCTTTGGTTGTCCTAGACAGTAAACCAGCATGACCGCCATTTTGCCATCTTCAATTCCATATATTACAGGAGGCTCTTCCTCACGTTTTCTATTCCTAGCATTTTTCTGCATTGCAGATAGTTCTGTACGTCGCTTCTTTTTTCTAGGGAATAGTGCTGAAAAATCCATTAAGTCTTGCCAGAACAATCCCAATGTATTATTCGGTGTATTATAATGAAATGCCACCAACGATGAAACTTCTTCAAACCCCAATACATATTTATCTATATTTTGATTTATACATATTTGAGCATACTGTCTCTTTTTTCGTTCAGCTTCTATCTCATTATAAATGTAATTTTTCTTAAACGCCTCGTCACTAAAATCTAATGATACGATTTTTATATTTATTCCTACCTCTTTTGCATACTCATTTATTTGGCGAATTGCACGCTCTGTAATATGCAAAGTCAAAAAATAAAAATTTGTATCCTGTACCAACTCATTAGTATGCAACATCTTATCTACAGTTTTTATGAAACTTTTTCCTGTCCCCGAATAATCATCTACTACTGCTAATTCCTTTGGAATCTGTCCAGTCTCCAATAGACCTAAAATGTTATTATCTGAACAAGAATACATGAGATCATTTTGCATCCAAAAATTAGAAAACAATACATCTGAACACGCTACCCCTTGTTCCTTAATAATCTTTGTATAAACAACTGTATTAACATCTCCTTGATACTCTTTTATAAAAGCATCATATAACTGAACTACTTTTTCTTTTATCCTTTCCTCACTGTAATAATAAAACTGCATCAGTAACTCTAATAGAAAAGGATGTTCATCTTCCGGAAACGCCCATAACCATTTATCTATACGTTCGGCAAAATCTTCTCGTATTTTCATTCCACCCCAACGAGATGTTATGTTCTCATATTTAGGATGTTTTCTTCCTGATGACATATACTCTCTTTCCTTCACTTATGTAATATGACTAAATTATATAATATCAAACATACTCTTACAAAGAAATTCGATTTCCACCAGATAAGTTTTTTCCCCAAAAAACATCATATGAATACAATGTTTCTTTATCGTATTCATGTACACACAAAGAACGATTCGTCCATTCAATGAGGGTTAAATTCGTAATAGCCATCAATTCTCCTATTGATGGATTTTGTTCCATTATCCACTCCCAATCAAACATGTTTCTCTCGTAACTCACTAATTTTCCTTTCTACATTCTTATCTGAAATATATCCATCCCAGTCGACAGCATTTTCTTTCCACATCAACATAGCTACGATTCGATGCTGCTCGTCTACATTTAGACTCCAAATGCTTTCATCTTCTAAACATTTTTCAAATGCATTTTCAAATGCTTCGTCGCTAATTAACTTTTTATATTCTTCATTTCTCCTCCAGCTTACTGCAGACCCACTCGTCCACCTTTCCGCTGAAAAAGAAACAAATATTAGTTTGTTTACATCATTGGTTAAACTACTCGACATATAGTTTAAATAGCCTTCACTATCGAATGACTCATACAAATGTAAAACCATACTCGCATATTTCATTTCTAAAAGATTATATTCTCTACTTATCTGTTCAAATCGTTTTACCAAGTCCTTCTCACACGCTTCTAGTTGTTCAAGGCTAATAACCTTCTCCCCACCATTTTCTACACCATTAGCGGCCAATCTGCCAAATGACAATTCTAATATATTAATAAACAGTGAAACCATCTGAACACTCTTAAAATCAGTGTTTTGTATCACATCTATTAACAATGTATATCTGTCGATTTCCTTTTCTAGATTCAATATTATGTCTCTAATTGTGTAAAGTGCTATAGAGGTTGACGATAAACCAAAGTATGAATTTTTACTCTCGCCCTCAAAGTCAACTCCTACATTAAACAAAGCTTTTACAATCATTCCTATTTGATTTTGAGGAATATCGTCTTTCACAGCTTTCAATTCATTCAGAAAAGCTATAATCTGCTTTTTACTATTTATTTCTAGCAGATAGTTTTGCATTTCGCTTTCGTTCAGATTCTTAATCGCATAATTAACATCTCTTCTCGAAACTTCCTCTCTATCTAGTTCCAATGCAAAATACCTATCAATAATATCTGCATGACCAATTCTAAGATTTTTTCTAATATTTTCATTAGGATAATACGAATTATTTGCAGACAATTTTGATGCATAATATGGGAAAAAAAACTTCAGTATACTTATATATTCTTCGTACCTTGCATCATTCAGCTTCTTCATATCCGCCTCGTATATATTTGCTATATCTTTCTCACTCTTTCCTATGAATTGCAAAGACACTTCTGGGGCACCAACCAATTTGGCTTTGTTATTCTTAATCCAACCATATAATTCAGGAATTTTATTCTCAATAACTGTAATAGCTATCATATCTGCAAAATTCACTTCACCACCAATTATATCACACTTCAAGTTTAATCCATTTACAATACGCACAACATCACGTATTGTTTGAACATACTTTGAAACGCATTCATAAAAAACTCTATTCCAATACTCTTGCTCAAATATCATTCCCGGATGGTGTTCCAATACACAATCTAACCTATCAAATAAAATCTTCCACAAATAATCTTTTGAGGTTACCGGTACCTCAATTGGCACCTGAATAATTTTTTCTAAATATTTTTCACCATCACAATTCTGAACTTCTCCTAATGCTCTCGCTACTATTTCTCTATCAAATGATAGCAAATAAACTATATTAGGAAACTTAGCGACTGAATTAACCAGTTGAAAAACTAACTTTATTTCTTCATTTGACAATCTGTCAATATCATCGATAACGACTATAACTTTACATTTTTGCTTTTGTAACGCATCCACAATTCGATCTCTTTGTTTAGTGATATCATTATCTTCACTAATACTTCTTCTTTGAAGAATTTCTCCAATCCTTCTCCATCCACCACCAATCACCTTTCCTACGTCTCCAAAAACATTAAACATTCCTGCATATTTTTGAATTTCTTTTCCTATCTTACTTAACTGCTTATCCTTGGTAGTATTAAATCTATCAGCCAGCATGATAAAATACTGTCTTAGTAATTGATCTGCTGATGAAAAATTCCACGGATTAAAGGACATAACTATAACCGGCTTATCTTCAGTCTCAGATATTAACTTTATCTCTTCCACAACCATATTAATTATTGAAGATTTTCCACTTCCCCATGGGCCAAAAAGCCCTACACAATACCCATTTTGCGATTCAGCTTCTAAAAGTGATTTTCCCAAACGTTTTGAAAAATCACATCTATTCAATAAGTCTTCCTTTTGTTTCTTAATTGGAGCATCATCAAAATACATTGCCTCACCTCTTCAGTATTAATATATTAAATAATTATATCTGTCACTGCGTCCATTTTCTATATGTTTCTATTGATTAACACTTTCTCAACTCAAAAAATACATTTTATGTCGTACACAGCGCAAATAGCCGATTTACTCTTTTACAAAAAGCAACCATCCTTGTCCGGTCATTTTCAGACCTTCAAATCTTCCACCACGTCACAGCCCCCAATCCTCAATTTTGGGCTTAAATTTGGTATAAAAATCCCTCTTCAAACTCCCACACCCCCCGATTTCCCTACATTCTCTCAGAAAACCAACTTCCTGCCGTGGTAGACGAACATAATTTTTGCTTTGCACGTCTTTTTTTATCTTTCCATATTCTTATTTTTTCGTATCCGAGCTCAAAACAGATTCTTCTAATCTATCTTCCTACACTTATTGTTTTTATATCGCTTCTTCCTCCGCTGCATTTCTGCTCTGTAAATATCTAAGCAAATTGATTACTCGCATCTTATTCTATATAGTATTAATATTATACGCTACATTTGTAGTAAGTACAAGCTATTCTCTCATTGATAAAACAAACATGCAGATAAAACATGCTTTTCTCATGCTCTATTTCCTTCTATCAGCTCCTGCACTTTTAGTGATAGCATAAATCCACGTTTCTTCCCCCCACAATCAAAAAGACCCCACAAGATTACGAATCTCGTGAGGCCTATTCTTTTTCCAACTTAACTATTTCCTGCAATATCTTTCTTCTGATACTCGCTAAGCTCCTTCATCACAGCCTTCGCCGTCCTTACATCCAAAAGCCAGGAAACGATATTCACCAATACATATACCAGAAAAACACTTATCGCAAGAGCTGTGATCACAGGAATGTTTTCCTTACACAAATTTTCTCCTCCAAATATCACCAGAATCAAAATAAGCTCCAGCACAATGACCTGAAGTATTTTTCGAATCACAATCTGTCTTGTGGACAGTTCTTTCTTCGAATACAGAATCCAGGAAGGAATGGTTCCTAAGAATCCGTATAAAGGAGGAAACAGAAGTATCTCATAGGAGAAGGTTACCTCTGGTCTGTAGATGCTTCCCAGCACAAACATTACAATATTTACGAATGTGGTGATAACAAAAAAATCCTGTAGCATGGATTTTCCATACTCTTTTATACTCATCAGCCTTTCCCTCCCCGTATTTTTTCTTTCAGGCTCGGAACGTATTTCCTTGAAATGATCACTTCCTCACCATTGGATAACACAGCGGAAAATCTTCCGTTCATAGCAGGCTTTAACGCCTTGATTTTCATGAGATTTACCACCACGGATTTCGATATGCGCAAAAATGCTTTATCCGCTAGTATCTCTTCAATCTCATACAGCTTCTGCCTCGTGTCATAGACGTTTTTTGCCGTATAGATATAGGTTCTGTTATCCACGGATTCTATGTAAAAAATGTCAGTCACATGAATCTCATACTGCCGTTCATTGAGGCCTCCGGTAAGTGTCCCGCTCCTGGATTTGACGAAATGAATGATTTCGCCAACCTCCGTCGTCATCTCATGGCATTCAATCAGAACCCGTTCTGGTTTTTCAATTGGAATCTGTGTAACTTTAATCTCCATAACTTTCCTTTACGCTAAATTCTCCCTTATCCTTTAGTTTACTGTCAAAGAAGTCAAGAATCAGTCCGTTCATCTCGTCCACGCATTCTCCTGCATCAATGGAACCTGTACCCAATGCATCTGCAAGAGCAGGTGCAAAAAGCGGCAGATCCGTGAAATTCATATGACCGCTGTTCTTAAAATACGTATCATAACCATCCAATGCATGTTCCATGACAACATTATTGGCATATGGCATACCGATTTCCTTTGCTGTTCTGCGGGAAAAATGATGTTCTTCATTATCAATGGAAAAAATCGGAACCGGATATGGTTCTTCGTTGATTATATATTTTTCATGATATACAACACCCTCAAACTCATACTCCTCGCAGTCTACCAGATCCAGCTGCGCCCCTAACATCGTACCGTCAAGATCAATCACCGCATCCACATCGCTTCTGGTTCGACCCATTACCTCCGAAGCTGCACCGCCCAGCGAGTGACCCATGACACCAATTTTCTCCAAATCCATCATTGCCAGCGCATCCTGCACATTTTCAGCTTCTCCCGAAATGTACCACGCTGTACCAAAGCCTTCCTCTTCCTGATATGCCTCCAGTGTATCCAGCACAAAGGCCATATCCTCCGTGCGAAGCTTTATCCACTCTGCGGAAAGTGCGGCGATCTCCCTTTCCGGGGCATCCCCGCTATTTATATACATTACATCGTTTAAAAATTTGGGGTTTACGGTAACCGTCTTCCCGCTTGTGTCCTTGCAGAAGAAGGAGTGATACGGATGATCCAGACTCACCACCACATATCCGTTGGATGCAAGCTCCATATAGGTGGATGTGTTGCTTTCATAATATCCAAATGCTCCGTGGGAAAACAATACTACAGGAAATGTTTCCCCGGTAGCTGCGTCTTTTGGGTAATAAAAATGCACGGGAACTTCTCTTTTTGAGCCGTCCGTTTCAAAGGCTTCCACTCTTGACTCATCCATAAGAATTGCTTCCGCCATTGCTACGGTATAGTTTCCCGTCACTTCTCTTCCCTGATAATCTGCAAACAGAAAGGAAACGAACAGTCCGCACACAAACAGGAAAACAGAATTGATGGCACTATAAATTACCCCGCCTTTTTTCTTCATTCCGCTGCTCTTTTTCCTTTTTGCAAGGGAAAAAATGCCGGATATGATCACCCTGAGAACAAGCAGCACCAGCAAGCCCTTGAAGCGAAATCCGAAATCAATTCCCGGAAACAGCGTGAAAAGAAGAAATACCAAGGTTTCAAAGCAATTTACCAGAAATCGGTTTTGTATCCATTCCCTTTTTTCCGCCTGCTTTGCAACGGTAAAAACAACCAGTCCGATTTCAATCCCGATAAGTGTAATAAGTAATATGATATTCATAGCGTCCTCCTAACTTTTCTTTCCTTCCTTTACGATACTTTCTTTCAAAAAAATCGCAATAAAACAGAAGGTAAGATGCGTTTTTGTTAGGTAAGATGCACGATAAGATTACTTGTTCTTTTTTCTATGATATTCCAGAAATTCCGGTGTCTTTGACCAATATTTGATTCCCCAGTTTTCAAAATTCCATTCTTCCATATAGTCATTGCACTCGAAGTCTATATAGTAAAGCTCGTCCTTCTGGACAATAAAGTTCGTCGGGAAATAATCAATATTGGTATTGGCTGCATAGAGCAACTCGCACATCTGCTGCACCTGCTTTAGATAAATCGGCTTCATTTTATCCTGCAATACCAAATCGTAAATCGTATCGCCCTCAATATATTCCTTTAGAATCCGTTCGTTCTTTACATCCACATCATACATTTGGGGCATTTTTATTCCGATCTTTTTCAATCGCTTATAATCATTCTGCTCCGCTTCTATTTTATTACCGAACTGGTAATAATCACAGGGCTCGTGATGAATCTGCTTTAGTACATAGAGTCCGCTGTCATCCGATGCCAGATAGGAGTATCCTCCCTTTCCTTTTCCCAAAAGCTTTTGTATGTGAAATTCTTTTCCATTTACACTCATAATTGAATCCATATATGGTTGTTCTCCTTTTCCAAGCATTTTCATAAATACTTTATTTGTTCCAGCATATATTCTGCAAACCCGGCTGCGGTGGAAGCGTCTGCCTCCATTGCAGTTCCTGTTTGATATTCCTCTAATGCTTCTGTAATCAATGCTTTATATTCCAAAATCGGAATCGCATTTCTTGCCCACTCGCCGCCTTCCTGTTTGGATAAAATCAGATTTTCCCTTTTATATGCCAATACCCTGCACAAATTTAGAATGATATACATTGGCAGCTCTGCGATCTCGTCTTTTGCATTCTCGATATCAGACCAGATACTGTCCATATAATCCTTACTGCTTACCTCTGCAAAAACAGAAGGAATATCCTTTCCATAAAGCGTTTTTCCCCGGTGGTATATAATTGTAACATGTGCGGCCAGATCCTTATCTGTTCCATTCATTTTTTCTACATACTCTTCTGGGTTTGACAGATACCAGTTTAAATGTGCATTGGAAAAATGAAGCTCGAATGGAGTCGGATACACAAAAGGATTGCACACAGATTCCTTGACTATACTAAGCTCCAGGCCTTTTTCCGGTGCATTCTGATTTAATTCAATCACCATGTCCATGTACTGCTTCTTTATTTCTTTCGGAATATCGTCTTTTACAACCACCAGCAAATCAATATCACTTTTCCTGTCATTAAAGCATCCCATCACGGCAGAACCATGAAGATATATTCCCGTGAGATTGTCTCCTAAAATATGCTTACTTTGTATAACAAACTCATCTGTTAGCTTTTCCAATTGAAACATTTCCAACCCCCCATAAATCTTATCAGTTCAATTCTATTGTGAATCAAACGTACTGTCAACCAAGTAGGCGTCGGCAAAATAGAGCTGCATATTTCGTCATTCTTTTTATTTTAAAATGGTTTCCTTTATTGTAATATGGGATTATCGAAGCCCAAAGGAGGAATTTGTTATGAAAATAATTGGAAATATTTTGTGGTTTGTCTTTGGTGGTTTTTTAAGCGGTCTTGGCTGGGTGCTGGCAGGCTGCTTATGGTGCATTACCATTATTGGTATTCCAATTGGAACACAATGCTTTAAATTTGCAGGCCTTGCATTTTTCCCATTTGGAAAAGAAGTGGTATATGGCGGCGGAACCATCAGCTTACTTGCAAACATTTTATGGCTGATCATTTCCGGAATTCCAATGGCTGTAGGAAATTTTATTACCGGCTGTCTATGGTGCATTACCATTATCGGAATTCCTTTCGGAAAGCAGTTCTTTAAAATTGCAAAGCTTTCGTTGATGCCCTTTGGTGCATCCGTAAACTAGAATAGAAAAATCCCCTGCGGGGGATTTTTTTATTTTAGTCCATTTATTCTTATCTGCTCTAGCTCTTCCGCCGAGAGGCATCCAGACTGATACAGTCTTAAATATTCCTTCGATACGTCGGAGTCAAACATGAGTACATCATCGGAATTTATCGTTACATCGATTCCGTTTCTCCATAATTTTGCAATGGGATGATCTTTCATTTCGGCAACCCTTCCCAAAAGAATGTTGCTGGTAGGGGTAATATTCAAACGTATCCCGTTTTCCTTTAAAAAGGCCATTACCTCTTCATCTTCTACTGCTGCAATTCCATGCTGAACCTCATCTAAATGAAGCAGCTTTACCGCAGACATTACATCCTGTGCCGTTCCCCATTCTCCAACGTGTGCTTTTAAGACAAGACCATTTTCCTTTGCCTTTTCATAGATCGGGATAAAATTCTCGATGGGCTGCGCAAGCTCGTCGCCATATAAGTCAATGGAGTAAAATTCGCTATGTCCCCAAAAATGGGATAAGCAGTCCAGCAAATAATCCACCGGGCAGTGTCTGGATAATCCGATTTGAAGCCGCAGCTTTATGTCCGGAGCCATCCGCTCATTTGCAGAGCAAAAGGCATCGATAAGCTCTGAGATATCATTATGAAAAAACTCCGATAATCCCCATACATCTTCACCGATTTCAAGAACCGTCACACCATCCCATTTCGCCTGCATAAAGGTTGCATCAATAAGAAGCCTTCTTCTTTCTGGTGTATCAAAATAATCCCCGATATATTTTTGGCTCCATGCATCCATCTCCCTCATGGATGACAGCGGCTTTGTGATCGGAAGGATTTCTCTTCCGGTTTTTTCCTTGATGAATTTCCGGCTTCCTCCCAGCACAAAATGATTGTGCAGATCCGCCTTAGGCTCTTTCTGTAATTGTTCTATATCTCCGTTTTGTAATGCTTCAATGAAATTCATCGCTTTCCCCCTTCTCTATTGTATACATTGGTTCCATTCCTGTATCAGCCGCTCTAGGGAAAAGGCGGCATTCGCAGGACTCGTGGATGGAAGAACCACCGCAGGAATTCCCACCTTACTTTCCTGATATTTTTGGAAAAGCTTTCCGGAGGTTTTCCCATTACAGTATATTTTTATAATCTGGGTTTTCTTTACCAGAGAGGCAATATCCGTTGGAACCACGTTCTTGATGCTGCTATCGCTGGAGCCCTTGATATCGCAGCTGTAAATAACATCCCATATCGCAATATTATGCCTAAGAAGCATATCCCTTTTTTCTTCGATGGTGTTCGGAAGCGGCTCCTGCAGTATACTGCTTACCACTCTCCAAAAACGATTCTGGGGATGTCCATAATAAAAGTTCTGTTCCCTTGACTTTACGGAGGGCAGACTTCCTAAGATCAATATCTTAGAGTCCTTGCTGTAAATAGGTTCAAAGGGATGTATGATATGTTCATATTCCATATTCGATATATAGCTTCCTTTACTCCATTTTCTTCCCTATATCTAGCATACTTAATTTTTCAATTCCATAATTTATAATAGATTAATTTTAATACATTCTTTATCATAGTTTCAATTCCTTCTTCCTCCTATTTACCGGCAATTTCCATATTTAACATATTATTTGCAATGTTTAACCCATGATCACCAATACGTTCAAAGTCTGTTAACATCTCTGAAAACAAGATACTTCCTTCATCGGAACACTTGCCAGACTGAATTCTTGCATACATATTCTCTCTAAACTGAGCCGTCATATCGTCAATCTTCTGTTCCATACAGGCAATTTTTTCATGCCATACAACAACATCCTCAGGTTTCTTTAATAGCATTGTGAATAGTTTCATGCAAACAAGCTTCATCTCTATCAATTCACGATTTGCCTCCTCAGAGAAAACAATACTTTTATCTGTAATCATTTTTAAATATCCCGCTATATTGATTGCATGGTCGCTAATTCTTTCTACGTTACTAGTAATAGAAAATAGAGAATTAAAAATTTGACTACCTGCCTTAGTTGTTTCATAAGAAACAGCTGAAGTAATGTATTTCGATATTTCTTTATTTAAAAAATCTACATATTCTTCTCGTTGCTCCACCAATACATACTTTTCTTTATTCCTTTCTGTAACCGCATCAAATGCTTCGCTCACATTATCCTTTGTCATATCCATCATTCGCATAAGTTCTTTTTTAATACCTTCCATGCAAATAGCAGAAGCGCCTAATTTTTCTACATTAATATGTTTGATATCTGGTAAATACTTAACATACATTCCTTCCGGTTCTTCTACACCACGCTTATCTTTCAAAATAATTGTAGCAATCTTTCCTAGATATGTCCCCACCGGCAACAGCAGGAGCGTTGTTACAATATTAAACATCGTATGCAAATTAGCAATCTGAGCCGGAGCATTTCCCGGGGTCCATCCTTCAACCATCCTAATAATTGGAGTCGCAAGGCATAAAAAAGTAAACACCACTGTACCAAATATATTGAACATGATATGAATTAATGTTGTTCTTTTGGCATTTCTGCTTGTTCCTATCGAAGCTAAAAAGGCAGTAATGCAAGTACCAATATTTTGGCCAAACAATACAAATGCTGCACTCTTTAAGCCAATCACTCCACTTCCTGCCAGTGTTTGTAATATACCTACAGAAGCTGATGAAGATTGAATTAACGCTGTAAAGACTGCTCCGGCGGCAATGCCTAGCAATGGATTCTCAAATTTTGTGAGAATACTTACAAAGCTTTCCGAATCCGCTAAAGGTTTCATGGCCAACCCCATCATATCCATACCAATAAAAAGGACTCCTAACCCTGCCAAGATTTCTCCGACATGTTTTACTT
The DNA here is from genome assembly GCA_051888795.1 of Lachnospiraceae bacterium. GTDB lineage: Bacteria > Bacillota > Clostridia > Lachnospirales > Lachnospiraceae > MD308. The sequence continues at coordinate 15,601 of JBJFCD010000146.1, forward strand.
TTTCATTCTTAATAAATACAATTGCAGCAACTCCTAAAAAAGCAAAAAGAGGTGCTATCTCCCCAACATCGAGCGCGATCAATTGTCCTGTGATAGTTGTACCTATATTCGCGCCCATGATAATCCAAATAGCTTGATTCAAAGTCATCATGCCTGAATTTACAAATCCAACCACCATAACCGTAGTTGCCGATGAAGACTGAATAATCGCTGTGATTAACGCTCCCACCAGTACTCCTACAAATCTATTTGCAGTCAGCTTCTCCAGGATTACTTTCATCTTGTTGCCAGTTGCAGCTTCAAGCCCTGTACTCATCATCTGCATCCCATATAAAAACAAGGCCAAACCACCAAGTAATCCCATAACATATGTAAAGCTCATAAATGATCTCCTTTTCACATTAATCCTGTTTATTCTTCCTGATCTCTATTTTCTTAATTGTTCTCTCACTACTCGAACCAGCTGAATACATGCTGTTGGAATAAATGCTAACAATACAATCCATCCCATGTGGGCCCAATCCAATGCTTCAACCATAAATAAACCTTGCATGAATGGTGCAAGTAAAACAAATCCTAACAATAAAACTCCTGTACAGAATGCCGCTACACTCCACATATTGCTCGTCAGTTTGATTTTCATAATTGAGAATTCACTTCTACAGGTAAATCCATGGAATAGTCTTGCTAATGTCAAAGTAGCAAATGCCATTGTGCTGGCCGTCATAGGACTAACTTCTAAGCCCAAATAATATGCAGCTTGAGTGACAATCGCAATTAGCAGGCCATATCCCAAAAGACGTAACAAAAACCCTTTTGTAAGCATTCCTGCCTTCGGATTCCTGGGTTTGTTCTTAAGTAATTGTTTATCAGATGGTTCCATACCAATTGCTAAAGCCGGCAGCGAATCAGTAAGCAAATTAATGAATAAAAGATGTACCGGCTCGAAAGGTGTATCTAATGCCATAATCGAACAGAATAAAACCACTAGAATTGCTGCCATATTTCCTGACAGCAAAAATTGAATCGCATTCATAATGTTTCTATAAACATTTCTTCCATTCAAAACAGCTTTCATAATTGTTGCGAAATTATCATCTGCTAAGATCATTGCAGAAGCATCCTTTGAAACCTCTGTACCAGTAATTCCCATTGCGACACCAATATCCGCCTTTTTCAATGCAGGTGCATCATTTACACCATCACCTGTCATCGCAACAATATTACCTTTTTTCTGCCATGCATTTACAATACGGATCTTATTTTCAGGTGATACTCTGGCATATACCGAAATATTCTCAAGTACTAAATCCAATTCATCATCTGTCATTTTATCCAGTTCCTGCCCTGTAACAGACAGATCTCCATCATGAAAAATACCAATTTGTTTCGCAATTGCTGTTGCGGTAACTTTATGGTCTCCTGTAATCATAACCGGCTTAATTCCCGCACGAATTGCATTTGCTACTGCCTCAATTGATTCTTCTCTGGGCGGATCAATCATAGAAACTAAACCCGTAAAGGTATATCCATATTCATTCTCTATAGACAATGTGTCATTTTCTTCACACTCTCTATACGCAAATGCTAATACTCGTAAACCATTCTCTGAAAAAATCTGATTCTGCTTTACTATTTTTTCTTTGTCTTCTTCCGTAATAGGTCTAATGCCTTCATTCGTAGCTATATTCTCTATTCTGTCTAATAAAACATCTACTGCCCCTTTCGTAAACACTGTAGGAACTCCATGGACACGATACTTCGTGCTCATAAGCTTTCTATCAGAGTCAAATGGAATTTCTTCTATACGGGGCATCATACATCTGATATCTTCTTCCGTTACACCTGCTTCAATAAGACCTGCTTTTCTTGCCATGTTAAGTAAACATGTTTCTGTTGGGTCTCCAATATCTTTTCCATCATTGATTGTAGAATCATTGTTCAGGATAGCGATATATAAAAAATATCTATGAAGACTGGATTTTAAATCCAGTTGTTCTGGTAACATGCATTGATTATCAATATATACTTCTTTTACTGTCATTTTATTCTGAGTTAATGTACCGGTTTTATCAGAACAAATAACAGATACACATCCTAGGCTTTCAACAGCTTTTAAATCTTTGATAATTGCATGATCTGCAGCCATCCTTCTTGTTCCCATTGCTTGAACGATAGTAACAATGGAACTAAGCGCTTCCGGAATAGCAGCAACAGCTAGTGCAACAGCAAACATTAAGGAATCCAGTATAGGCTCCTGTTGCCATATTCTAAGTCCAAATACGATAACACTGATCATCATGATCACTATTGCTAATTTCTTACTAAAATCATCCAAACTTACCTGCAATGGTGTTTTCTTATCTTTGGTGTCGTTCATAAGGGTTGCAATCTTACCCATTTCCGTATTCATCCCTGTAGAAGTAACTAACACATTTGCTCTACCATAGGTTACCAAACTTCCGGAAAAGACCATATTGCATCTATCGCCTAATGCTACTTCATTTTCTATTTCTTCGTCTTTTTTATCCACATTTGTTGACTCTCCGGTTAACGAGCTTTCATTTACCTGTAAGGAATAGTTCTCAATTATTCGTCCGTCTGCGACAATCAAATCACCTGCTTCTAAAAGCAGCACATCCCCCGGAACAATTTCTTTGGATGCAACTTCCTTTCTTACACCGTCTCTTAGAACTTTTGCTTTCGGAGCAGATAACTCTTTTAATGAATCCAATGATTTCTCTGCCTTTATATATTGCACGGTTCCTAATATGGCATTTAAAATAATAACTGCAAAAATAACAATTGTGCTTTCCATGTTTCCTGAAAACATAGAAATAGTAGCCGCGACAATTAAAATAATGACCAACATATCTGCAAATTGTTCAAGAAACACTCTAAAAACACTTTTCTTTCCTTTTTCTTCTAAAGCATTCTCTCCACACTTCTGTAATAACTCTTTTGCATTTTCTTCGGTATGCCCAGCAGCACTACCATACTTTTCAAATAGTTCTCGTTTCGTTTGCTGATAAACTTCTTTCATGCTTTTCCCGCCTTTCATTTTTGCACAAAAGAAAAAGACCTTTTGTGCACAATAAATGTACACAAAAAGTCTTGTTTAACAACTGTCACCTAGCCTCCGGTCTCAAAAGACGTCCTGACGAAAACTAGAACATGCATCGCATGCAACTACTCCCTTTTTGCTGATAATGATTTTATCATAAGAATTTTTAAATATCAATTCCCCTTTTATTTTTTTAATCATATATCCCTATATTATGATTATACGAACCTATTGCTCGATCAAATGCTGATCGATATATTCCAGATACGGCTTTTTTACAACCTCGTCCGCATGTTCTTTATACCATGCATAGGATTCACGTAAGCCTTCCCGCAAATCCATGCAGGTATCCATAAGCTCGTACTGCTTATGTACATCAAGATAATATTCATAATCATAAAAGCTGAAGTATTTTCGCTGCTCAATGTTCTCCTGCACATTCACATATGCAGGCTTCTTTCCAAGGCATCCGTAGCACAGGTCTACCCACTCTTTTACGCTTACCGACTCTTTATTTCCGACGTTAAAAATATGATTTTCCGGTCTTTTTTCCAGTATGCATTCCATGAATCGACACAAATCCTTTACATGGAAAAATTGCATTTTCATCTCTCCGTTTTTAGGCAGATAGAATGGTCTGTCCTTTTGGGCGCACTCGAAGACAAATGCCTCTCTGTAAACATTATTCATAGGACCATACAGATAGGGCGGCCGCAAAATGTATGCATCCGGAACCAGCTCCAGCAGCTTCTTTTCTGCTGCAATCTTATCTGTTCCGTATTTTCCCCAATATCTGTTTTCTGCTAATGGTGACTCCTCCTGAAATGGCTGTACTCCTGTTTCCGGGTAAACAGCGCTGGAGCTTATCATCACAAATGTGTCAAAGGAATCTAATGCTTTGACCAAATCCGTTACATCGTCCTCATCATACGCCGTAATATCCATGACAATGTCAAAATGTATCTTTTTTAATTGATCTTGGATTGCATGTCTGTCCGCTTCAATTACGGTCACATGATTCACCTGAGGTTTTGTATTTCGGTTTAGTACATATACTTCATAATCTTTTTCCGCAAAATAGGCGGCCACATATTTACTGACAAACACCGTTCCACCGGTTACAAGTAGCTTTTTCTTTCCCACAGTTACTCCCCTTTCTTTCCCACAGTTACTCCCCTTTCTTTCCTCCGATTGTCCCTATAGCTTTTTCATCATCCAATAGGCATCTGCGTAGGTTCCGTCCTTATACTTCATGTTGTCCGGAAACGTTCCGTAAATCTGAAATCCCAGCTTTTTGTATAGGGCAATGGCTCTCTCGTTATCTGCAACGACCTCCAACTCGATTTGTTCCAGTCCCTTTTCCTTTGCAATCGTAAGGAGATTTTCGATCATAACTTTTCCGATTCCAAGTCCGGTATATTTCTGATAAAGAGCAATTCCCATGCTGGCACGATGCTGATACCGCATAGCACCGTTTCCCATCAGCGAGCAGTTTCCAACATACTCCCCATCTAATAATCCTATCATAAGCAGATTGTTTTCGGAAGAATTTTGATGCTCAATAAATGCAATCTCTTCCTCAAGGGTAAGCGTGATCTCCTCCGGCTCCTTTACCAGATAACGCGTTTCTCCACAGGTTGTCTTTAGATACTCTAAAAGCATGGACGCTTCGCTTTCCTTCGCATTCCGAAGAATCAGCTCATGTCCGTTTAAATCAATCTTTTTTTCCTCTATTCTCATTCCTTTTCTCCCTTCTTTGCATCCATTTCCATGTATCTTCGAACCGTCTTAAAGCCCACACTCTCATAAAAACGTAACGCGTCTTCATTAAACTCCCACATATCAAGCTCCAGCTTATCAAATCCCCTTTCCTGTGCGTCCTTCTTCATAAAGTTCATCAGTTCCGTGGCAATTCCTCTTCGTCGATGATTTTCATCCACACCGAACTCTTCCACATGGTAGAAATGACGTTCGCATTTGTATGGGGTCTTCTCCGTATGCATGAACTGTACCGTTGCAAATCCAACGACCTCTTTGTCATCCAGCGCTACAATGATGCCACTCTCCTCTTCCTGAAATCTCGTGTAAACAAATGGGGCAATAAATTCCCAGCCATCCTGGCGGAAAAAATCCGGTCTTCCTGCTGCATGCAGATCATTTACCTGTCTTCGAATTTTGTTTACCTGTTCTAACTCTTCCTCTTTCGCAAAGCGAATCTCAACATTACTCATTGTCAAATCTCCTTTTCTTATTTCTCGATTACAATCAGAGGAATCATCATTTCATCCTCTGTCAGTCCCGCATGCACTCCGATATACTGCTTTGCCTCTTCTTCTGTTGCAAAAATAGATACATCATCAATTGCAATTGCAAGATAGTCTCCTAACATTGTGGAAAAAACAGGGTGTTCTTTTCCTGTTCCGAATAGTTTCTCCTTTAGGACTTTTTCCTTCGTCCAAAGTAAAAATTTTTCTCCAAACTCTTTTTGAAATTCTTTCTCAAACTGTTCCTTCTTCTCCGGTTTGATGAATAGATTCAATGCTCTTGGCTCAATGGATGGAAGCCGTAAGAGGCACTCATTGATTTTTGGATATTCGTCCAGCCCAACACATTTGGAGTCTATATGTCCGTGGTCTGCCGTCACGATGAGCAGGGTATCCTCCAGCTCTTCACTAAGCTCTTTTACCTGCGTCTCCAGCTGCCGCACCAGCGCTTTGGTTTCTGTACCATAGCACCCCTTTTGATGCATGAGATGATCCGGCTCATTCCAATAGCTGTAAATATACTTTTTCCCACTCTCCCTGCACAACTCCTTAATACGGGCACAAATTGCCGGAAAAGTATCCGGATAGGGCGCCGAAAAAGGTGTTACTTCATATGCCATTCCTCCGGCTTTTTTTATTTTTGAAACAATACTTTCATATCCGCAGTATTTCCATGCGATACTTTCCTCTGCTACCGCATTTTCCGTTCCCGTTTCTGTGTTCAAAAATACCGTAACGTTTTTGTCAATCTGCGGATAATAACAATCCCACCCCAGCCAACTATGCTCGCAAGGCTGTAATCCGTTTGCGATGGATGTGGTAGCTGCCACGGTTGTCGGTGGAAATACAGAGGAATATGCATCTACCAGATGGGAATGAAAAAATCCATCCTCTGCTAAATCTTTTTCCACAATATTTGTTCCCATTCCGTCCAGCAGCAGAACCACAATGTTTTTGTAATTTTTCTCCAGATATGGCGTCAGTTGTTTTAACCCATCCCTGCCTTCTTCATTTATCCCAAACTCAATTAAAATGGAATTCGCCAGATTTGCTATACAGTTTGTATACTCCGGTAGCTTTATTTTCATCACTCATCCTCCTCTATTTCTGCTTATGTTTTTCAAATAAAAAATCGCACCAGGCTCCTATTTGCCTGATGCGATAACTAAAATACAAGATACGAAATATAATAAATACTATCCTCTTATACCTTGGAATTCATGCACAGACAAATAAGACCTATTGCCTCATAACTGTGCATCTGCTCTGCCACAGTTATGAGTAAATACGTCTATACTGCACGGAATACATATAATTTTTCCAAGATACGTTTCTCATCCTGTAAATTCTCCTTCGAAATTTTTTACAATACTAACACTCGCCTAAAATGTTGTCAACCAATTTTTTAAACTTGTTTAAGCAAAACACATTTCCAGCCGATATATAACATATATTCATTGGAGGGTCAGGTATGCAAATCAATACTTTTGAATCAAATTTTATAGAACATGTCATCACTCAGAGAAAAAATGAAACTACGCGCTCTTCCCGCGATAGCTTTAGCTTTGGAGAATATCTCCACAGCAAATTGCCGGACTGCCCGTATAGTGCGCTTGCGCAGGATGGAGTGATTCAATATAACGGTGTTACGTTTATTTGTGATTCCGATACAAATTCCATTTGTCTGGGAGATATGTCCAATCCTAAAAAGGTGTTAAACATTCCTTTATCAAGTGGTGGACACTTAAAGGTTAATGTCGATAATCTTGATGCAATTCCTCAGGCATCCGGGATGTTTTCTGCGGAAGATATGGGTGCAATTCTTCGTGCAATCAGCGAGTATGAGCATTGCACCAGCAAGCTTGAAGAGATTGAGGAGGAAGAAAACGAAGCGGTAGAGGAAGCCACCGAAGCCTCTGTGACTGCTCCGACCTTTCAGATTGGAAGCGAGTCCATGACATTGGAGGAATGGGATAAACTTCTTTCCAATTTTGACAGTATTCAAGAGGATGTAAAAGAAGAAGTTGAGAAAATGAAAGAGCGGCATAAAGAGGATGCCGCGTTGAAATAGGAGACCATCATGGAAAAATATAAGTATCAAATCATAGGCATTATCAGCCTTTTTGTTTTTGCAATTATCTCATTTGCAGTCATTGCTCCTTTTGCCTCATCTGTCGATTCTTATGAAGGCACAATTTCTGCATTGGATGAAAAAAAGGATAATGTGCTCAAATTAACGGCAGCCTCCACCGCCACATCGGTTGCCATTACCTTTATCCCGGGAGATGCAGCAACACCGATTGCAGAAAAGCTTGCCGATTTAAGTTCCTATTTTTTAATTGTACTTTGCGCCATCTATCTGGAAAAATATCTGCTTACCATTACAGGCTTTGTAGCGTTTAAAATTCTTATTCCCGTTTCCTGCATCCTTTTCGGAATAAATCTCTTTACGAAAAATGCGTCCGTGAAAAAGCTCGCAACCAAATTTGCTATTTTTGGCATTGCGATTTTTCTGATTATTCCTGCAAGCATTCGTATTTCTGCCATGATTGAAACTACTTATGCAGACTCAATCGAAACCACTCTTTCCGAGGCTGAACAAACCGTCAGACAGATGGAAGAACTGACCGGGACAGACATAGCAGAGGAACCGGAAACGGAAAATTCTACTGAGATTTTCTCAACGGAAGAAACAGAACAAAGTTTTTTTGACAAGGCGCAGTCCTTTTTTAAAGATGCTGCTGACAAAACCTCAGATACGTTAAACAATGTTTCCAATACCATAAGTGATACCTTTTCCAGCGCATTAAGCGGTGAGCTTCTGGAGAAATCCCAGGAGGTGCTCAACCGCTTCCTTGAAGCGGTTGCAGTTATGATCATTACCTCCTGCGTGATCCCAATTCTGGTATTGGTATTTTTCGTATGGATTACCAAAATGATTCTGGAAGTGGATATTCAAATTCCTGCAATCCGGATAAAAAAATAATACAGCAATTTTTATCAGCTTAAAACTTTGTCTCCCAGAATAAAAGTTTATCCAAGGTGATTCGCGGTCTCCACCAGTTTCGCGCCTGCTCAAACTCTGCATATTCGTTACACCATTTCCAGGAAATATCAAATCCCCCATCCTCTTTTTGGAGACCCGCAAGAACCGCTTTTTCCGCGGTAATTAAAGCTTTGATTTCTTCCGTAATAAATTCCGGATACATGCCGGCAAAAAAGTCCGATGGCATTGGCACATATTCCACACCATATTTTTCTGTGTCCTTGCATATTGCGGATTCAATTCTGGAGCATAAAAGTTCTTTTAGCTTCGGAAGGTCGAGGACATTCTCTATCTTATGTTCTGCCAGAAGTTCATAGCTTAAAAGAAAGCATTTCAGCGCATCTCCGGATATGTCTTCCGTTGCTTTTAAGTATGCTTCCCCTTCTTTTATGATTTCTTCATAATATGTGGATTTTTCCCCATAACAATACAGAAAAGTAGCCAACGACATGGTCGGATTGAATCCGGATATTCCTGTCCCCTCCTTTTCCCACCAGACTGCATGTGGATAATCCTTATTGCTGTCAATGGCAAAAAGCCAGCGTCTTTCCTCCCCGTCAAAGGAATCCCCGGAGCTTAAATACCGGATCATTCCCTGAAGGATATTGTCACACTCATCTAATGCAGAAATTCTATGCAAAATAATGAGTGCATCATTTGTCGCAATCGGATTGGAATTCGGGTTCCAGTTATCCGCCTCAAGACCATGTCCGAACCCGCCATCCTCATTTTGGTATTTTGCTAATTCCTCCAGCACCTTCTGCTTTGATCCGCCTTCACAGAAATATTGATACAATGCCAGTTCCAATGGCCTAGCATTGTTTTTTATAAACTCTTTTGCTTTTTCAATCTGCATGATGTACTTCTCCTATGCGCTCCATACATTTTTACAAATGCTGTATCTTATCCGATAATTTTTACCGCGGTGCCGTACGCAACCACTTCTGCTGCTCCCTGCATAACTGCAGAAGAACCATATCTTACTCCGACAACCGCATCCGCACCGAGAGCCTCTGCCTCATCTACCATACGTTTTGTTGCTATCTGTCTTGCCTCATTGAGCATCTCCGTATATCCGGCAATTTCTCCACCGACAAGCGTCTTCATTCCTGCCATAAAATCTCTTCCGATATTTTTTGACTGTACAATGGTTCCTTTCACAATTCCAATTGCCTCAATTTCTTTTCCCGGAATGCAATCAATACTTACGAGCTTCATCTTCTTCTCCTCCATTAATCTCTTTTAATCTTTGTCTTAATGCTACTAAAATTCCTGTTATTACAATTCCAAATACCACTACAAATGCGAGAATTACCAAAATAGGAACCCCGCCTTGACTGGTTCCCCAGAGAATGAGCCCCAGCCATCCTGCCAGTAACAAAATAATTACCAACGCGGCCAGACCAGATCCCTGCTTCTTCTTTTTGATGTCATTCTTTTGCACATCCATAAATCTGGTTCCTCCTTCCTCCATCTGCTTCATCCTTGAAAGGTACTCTGGTGCATCTATTTTTTCCAGTTCTTTTTCTTCCTGTAGAATATCCGTGCACAATTGCTTCATTAAATCGATGCTATGCCGGTCATGATTTAATCGAACGATCTGCATTTCCAGACAATTATGAAACGAAATTTCTCCGGTCTGCACCTTTCGTATTTCTTCAATCGGTACATTTAGTTTTCGAAGCAGCTTGATCTTCATCAGTTGGTCTACATCCTTCAGATTGTAATCACGATATCCGTTCTCCGGATTTCGCTCCACCCTTAGAAGTCCCTGCTCCTCATAAAATCGGATATTCTTTTTTGTGATTCCCACCAGTTCTTCTACCTGGTTGATTTTCATAAAAAGTACCTCCAAGTTTTTCTCGATTGGCCTTTCGATGATTCTACCTTAGACCTTCCACCAGGTGGAAAGTCAATACTTATTTCAAAAGTTTTTCATTTAGTTTCGAATATATTCTTTCCTTAAACCATTCTTCCGTGGAAGCTGCTACGGCATCTTCCAAATCAAACCACTTTACGTTACTGTTCTCATCTTCTTTTACCATTAATTCATCGGTTTCATCTGCCTCAATCAAATAGGTAACATTGAGATGTAAATGAGAGGATACATAGCTTCCCTTCTTCACATGACCATCTACGGTCAGCACTTCCACCGAAAAAATATCTTCACTTACCGGGCGGACACTTTTTATCCCGCTCTCTTCCTTGGCTTCGCGAAGAGCAACCGCAAGAAGGTCCTCATCCCCATCTGCATGCCCGCCCAGCCAGGACCAGGAATTGTAGATATTGTGGTAGGCCATGATGGTTTTCGTGCGGTTCTTATTCACAATCCATGCGGATGCCGTCATATGCATATAGGTGTTGTCCCTTGAAAAAATATTCTGCTGCGTACGAAGTGCCTGAAGAATCATTTCCTTATCGTGCTCTTCCTGTTCGTTAAATGGCATGTACTTTTCCAACTGTTCAATCAATGCTTCTCTCATATTCCTGCTTCTCCCTTTTTCCCTTCTCCTCGTATTTCCTTTCGATATTTCAGCGGAGATTTATCATAAGCATTTTTGAATGCCCGGATAAAATAGCTGACATTTGAAAATCCGCTCTGCAATGCAATTTCAGTAATAGATTCGTCCGTGGTTTCCAGAAGCTGCTTTGCATGAGTCAGCCTTAAGTGCACCACATAGTTTGAAAATGGCAGATAGAAATGCTCCACAAAATAACGTGATATATATTTTTCGGATAAATGAAATTCCTCCGCCAGCATAGATAGCGTAATCTTCTCCGTATAGTGATTCTGAATATATCCCAAAAGCTCTTTTTGCATGTTGGAATTCCCAGCCGTCTCTGCTTTGGTGAGCGCACCTGCTTCATACAGCATCTGCAAAATCTGAAGCAGATAAATCCGGGTCTGCAGATGGTGTGAGGAAAGACCGATTTCCTTTATGTCCAGATGATGAATCTCCCGGTTATCTGCAATCATCTTTACAAGAATTTCCCGCACTTTTTTCTTCAATGCCTCATCCGTAAGCTGTTCCGGCAGCATCATCTGATTGCTTCGGATGGGTGCAATCAGATTCGCTTCCAGTTCATCCAGTGACTGGAAGGAAATGAATTCTATGGGAAAAAGCAGCGTATAGTACTTCACCTTCCCATCCGGCGAGCTCATTAAATGCAATTCTCTTGGGTTCACAAAAAAGAGGTCTCCGGCTTCTCCATCCATGTCCTGCTCTCCAATTTTAACATGAAGCTTTCCCTCTTCCACATAAATAATCTCGATTTCTTCATGCCAGTGAACCGGGAACTGAAATGCATGATGGATATTTCTCATATAATATTGTTCATAAGGGTAACTTTTTGTTCCGTGGGTACGGTTTTCTTTCAACTGAGGTATCATAGCAACCCTTTCTCGCTAATGTTTTTCATTCAATGCATCTGTTTGGATAAATTGTATGCTTATTATGACACATAAGTAGAAATAGTGCAATTTTATATGGATTATTAGCAAGATTTTTTGAGATTTTTGGGGTAAAATGTAAGAAATTCAAGCAGAAGGAGCTTACCATGGCACCAGTTAGAAAAAATTTACTTCAACTATTTATTCCAATTTCATTAGAGACACTCTGCTTTATGCTTACCGGAATGGTAGATACCATGATGCTGTCTACGCAAAGTGATGCCGCGGTAGGTGCTGTCGGAACGGCCAATACCTATATCGGAATGTTTATCATTATGTTCAACATCATTTCTGCCGGAATGATTGCTGTCATGACACAGTATATCGGTGCAGGAAAAATTGGAATTGCATATCAGGCAAGACAGATCGGTGCTGTATTTAATGCCGTTGTGGGAATTCTTTTATCGGTATTTTTATACCAGTTTTCCGGTTCTATATTGGAGGTAGTTGGCGTGGCACCTCTCCTATTTAGCTACGCCAAAACCTATCTCCAGATTGTTGGTGGTGCATGCTTTTTAAATGCACTCATTCCTATTTTCTCCAGCTATCTCCGTGCTTTTGGTCATACCAAACAGCCTTTGTTTGCCACCTTAAGTGCCAATATTTTAAATCTGCTCCTCAATGCATTCTTCTTGTTTGTAATGAAGTGGGGCGTTGCAGGAGTTGCCATTGCAACAGTAATTTCAAGAATTGTAAATTTGATTATTGTAATCATCTGCTCAAAATTATTGGTTCATGCTAAGGAGTCCCCGGAACGAATGAGAAATATCGATGTGCTTGGACAGATTATCCGTATCGGACTTCCTGCGGCTTTGGAAACGGCGCTCTATAACATTGCCATGACAATAACCATTGCCTTCTTAAACCAGATGGACCCAAATGGCCTTAACGTGACTGCAAGATCCTACGCTATGCAAATTGCGAACTTCTCCTATTGTGTCGGTGCCGCACTGGCTTCGGCAAATGCAATCATGACCGGATGGTATGTTGGTGCAAAGGAGTTTGACGCCTGTGACAGAAGCACAAAAAAAGCAGCCATCATCGGAGTCCTGGTGGCTACTGTCTTAGAGTCGATTTTTGCACTTTCCTCGCCATACATTATGCAACTTTTTACCGACGATCCTGTTATGATTGCATTGGTCGGAAAGCTCCTTGCAATCGATATTGTACTGGAAATCGGCCGTGCATCAAATCTCGTATTTGTACAGGCACTTAAAACCAGCGGGGATTCCGTGTATCCAACCGCAGTCGCTATTGTCTTTATGTTCCTTTGTATGGTAGGAGGAACCTATTTCTTCGGAATCCGTCTCGGACTTCTTGCGGTAGGTGCTTACATTGGAATGGCAAGTGATGAATGTGTCCGGGCAATCTTTATGTTTGCACGCTGGCAGTCCGGAAAGTGGAAGGAAAAGGGGCTTATTAAGCAATAGAAGAGCAAAACCATATGGTTTTTATAATCTGAATTCCATTAACGTGGTATTTTGCCAGTTTCCAAATCTGTCTTTCGCTATGCGCTCTCGATATCCAATTTCTCTAAAGCCGCATTTTTTATGTAATGCAATGCTTGCTGTATTTACAGAAATAATTGCAGAATAGATACTCCAAATCCCTGCCTTCGGTGCCTCAGAAATCAGTTTTTCAACGAGCTGGGTTCCGATTCCTTTTCCCTGATATTCGCGGTCTAAATATATACTCATTTCCACGCAGCCACGATACACACATCTGCTCGATGATGGGCTGATTGCAATCCAGCCTACTACTTTATCATTTTCCTCATACACATATCTGCATTCTTTTATGTGCGAAGCATCCCACTCTTCAAAGGTTGGGCATTGTGTATTAAAGGTTGAAATTCCCCCCTCTAATCCCTGCTCATAAATCTCAGCAACTCTTTCCCAATCGCTTTTTTCCATTTCTCTGATCATAACAATTCTCCATAACTGCCTATTCACATCCGCATGCATCACACACTTTTAAGCATCTGCAACACTTTTGTTTCTCTCTTAATCATAATTTCATTGAAATAATCTTCACTTTTATATGCCTGATTCACGCGAATGGCCTCATCCAGATCTACATATCTTAGAACAAATCCTGCTTCTGCCTCATAACTATCTAGTTCTTGTTCTACAATCTGATTTTCTGCTTTGCAGATATAGTAAAAATTCTCCTGTTCGAAAATCGTATGGGGTGAGATATTACTTTTCTGTCGGCGCATTACGCTTCCGAACTCGCGTATAGATTCAGGAATGACGATCAGTCCCACCTCTTCTCTCACTTCTCTGATAAGAGCTTCTTTCTTATCCTCATCCTCGTGAATTCCTCCACCCGGAAATTTAAAATACTTTTCGTTTTTACTATAAACAAGAGCAAGCTTATGATCATCCCCAAAAATAATTCCTCTTGCGGATGGTCTGCGGAATACGCCGTCACCCTCTTCATAGTCCTGCAAATCGATTTCAAATAATTGTCTCATCCTAGTCATAAAGTAGCTTTCCACTCCTCTAAATATTGGCGAATCAGTTTTTCATTCTCTTCACGATTCGTGTCATCGGTTGATAAAAACCTTAGAACTTCGTCAAATCCATAGTGATTCACAATATAAGCGACATAATCTCCGCATTCTACATAAGTCATATCTGCAAATTCCTCGATACGGCCTATATCAAGGCCCACAGCAGCATAAGCATCACCAATACATTGTCCTGACTGCGCTCTGTCTTTTTCCCCATTATAAAAGGACTTCGCCCACAGATGGTAGAATAACTCCATATCAAAGTCCTCTTCATCTATCGGTTTTACATTTTCATAGTCATTTCTTTCTTTTTCAAAATAGTCCCAACCAGTTAAATAATATTCACATGCCAGTCTTTTTCGACATCCATTAAACTTCACCGCTCCTAAATATTCTGCGATTCCCTCCTCAATTCCCGGATATCCGTGCTCTCCAAATATGGATACATACGCATGTATGACTTCATGCAAAAGGGAATCCCATGTTACTAATTGAATTTTCCGTGTTCCTTTGTTTGTCCAACTTGCCATACTTGTACTTTCATATTTATAACAAGTCACTTTTTTATTGCAATCAACCAGCTCGCCAAGTATATCATTGCTCTCAACAAATGCATTTAAATCCAATATATCCTGTTGCGTATAGCTAAAATATTCATCCATTTCTGATAGATCACTCACACAGGCAGGATTATATGGACTCCCGTCTATATGAATCACAATGTTCGCAAGCGCAACATAGAACAGTTCATCCTCCATTGCATAAAATGTAAGATTATCTTCCGTAAGTTCAGAATTCAACTCAAAATCACCAGACAGCCCCAATGATGTAAGCCAGGAATTTATGTATTCTTCCTTATTGCACTCTATATCGTTTACGATATCCTTCGTAAATTTCTCCCCAGAGCTGCATATATTCTGCATCACAGAAATCGCCGTATTTTTCGCCATTTTGCATTCTTCCGCGTCCTGAAAGGTTTCAAAAAAGTGATTTCCGTATAATTGCAATTGAATCCGGTTATCTGAATTGCCGTAGTACTGACCCAGCTCTTCCTTGTCAACCTCATCATTTATATGAGAAAGTCCGTAACTAATCCAATACTCGCAATCATAATACCTATAGAGAAGTTCCTGCACAATATATGCGGTATCGCCGGACATTACCTTTTCATACTCCGCAAAAATAATGTTCTCGCCTACAACGTCTACTGTTAATGTCGGTACAGAGTTCATTACATAGATTGTCTGCTTCTCATCTTCCTCCGGCTCAAATTCGATATTTTTTACTGCGCTGTCTATATTTTTCACAATGTCCCGTGCCAGTGCTTCGTCTGTCGTTTCCACACAGACAGTTCCATACTCCTTCTCACAGCGAATCATCTCAAACTGCTTTGACACAATGTCGTCCCTTTTGTGCGTGTCCAATACATATTCGTCTTTCCCACATGCCTGCAAAACAAATACAGCCGTTATTAAAAAAAATACTACACTTATTTTTCTTTTCATATAAAGAATCACCAGCCTGTTCGTTTGTCAATTGTCAATTTCATCTTGTAAAAACACAGTATTTTTTGCCGATAAGTTATAAATGTCAGGAGAATCAGGAAATGGAAGGATTAATCATTTTGTAACAATTCATGGTATATTCCATGAAGTTCTCTACATCACTTAACAATCCTTGCTGTAGTTTCTCGCTTGTGCAAATCGCGAGATCAAATTGCTCCTGTGTAATGTCTTTGGTCGACAAAGCTTCCTGTAATTCATCCATGTCGTCTTCTTTTACGATGCCGTTTGGATATACAATTAAATCCAGGTACAAATCATCAAAATATGGAATACCATCTACATCCGTTCCCTGTGCTGCGATCATATCTATATACCATAATAGAATTTCATCCTTTTCATTCATCATTGCAGTAATGCAATAGAAATCATTCCGAGGCAAAATAGATAACCATTTTCGTCCTTTATCACAAACTGTAATATCTTCTCCCTGAAATCTCCATATCTGCTTTTCGCTTACTTCTTCGATTTCCAGAAGCCCGATATATCCCTTAAAAAAATCCGTATCGATGTTTTTTCCAGTCAATTTCTTAGAAGTTATCCGCGTCCATTCATCATAAGACAGTCTGCTTCTTTTCAATACTTTTTCCCTCCCATCGGCGGTTGCACTAATTACAGTTCTGGCGATTTTTCTTCATCATTCCTGCCGCCAAGATTGTAACAAGAATATATCCAATAAGTGCGATGCAGGAGGATTCAATTCCAAATTCACCACCGGTTAGTGCAACTGAATCACTTTTTAACACATAGGACATAATGGAATACTCATTGGCCGCTTCCCCAATGGAAAGCCCGCCTCCGATTATTACGATATTCCAGACAGCATGAACAATCCCGCTATTCCATACAGAATTGCTTTCAAGGGCTATCATGGAAAACATAACACCTACCATTGTTCCGGCAATGAGAACCAAAATGCAGCTTAAAACAGTAAACTTCATTCCGATAAGATGTACCAGTGCAAACAGCACAGAAGGAACCATGATCGCCACCTTCGTGTTCCACCGTTCTTTCAGAAGACCCATTATGACGCCCCGGAAAACCATTTCTTCAACAAATCCGGCAGCAATCCCCGTAAACACAATTCCCGCGCTTAATGTATTAAGCATCTGACTTTTACTCATCCCGGATGAGACAAACTCACCTGGTAACAGTAGAAAAATTCCTTTCACAACAGCCGGAAGCAGAATCGCCACCACAAGCCATTTGGGTTGAATCGCAATACGTGGCATTCGAAGATTTTCAATGTCAATTTTTAAAAATTTGCCGGATAATACTTTTAACAAGAAATAGGCAAGCACTAAATAGATTCCTCCGGCGATGATGTTACAAAATCCTACCGGAAGACCGATCAGTTGAAATAGACTGGCTAATAATTCCGCTCCGATTTGTGAAAAAACAAGTACAATAATTGCGGCAAAAGATCCTAGAATCACTTTATATGTTTTCATGATGCTACCTCCTACATTGGGAAACCATGTATAATGACGTAAAGAACAAATGATATGGCATCTACTGCGAATACTCCAATAAGCACATAAAATAGGTATTGCAGGATTTTTTTCACCCGTTTCCCGTTTGTGTCCGTCAGCAGTCTCTTGTCAATCACATCTCCAACCGTCATATGCTCTGTTTCCTTCGTCGGTTCTATTCCCTTTAGAATATAGTCTGTTGTTACATCAAAATAGTCACTCATCAAAATGACTTTTTCCATGTCAGGCATGCTCTGCTCACTTTCCCATTTTGAAACAGCCTGTCTGGAAACACCAATGGCATCTGCCAGCTGTTCCTGAGATACCCCCTTCATCTTTCTTAAACTTTGAATTCTATCAGCAACATTCATGCTGCATCCTCCTTTGCTTTTTGATATGAAAACTATATTCCATAAGGTGGTTGCAATTCTACCATGTTCACATGGAATCTTGTAAACGTAGTGTTGCTTTTTGTTTCTGCTTGATTTTCCCTCTATAAAATTCCCTTCTCCATGAGCCAAAAGCGTCCTTTCCTCCAGTCCGCATAGCCACGCCTTTGGTATCCATTTTTTTCATAAAGCTTCATTGCCTTTGGGTTCTTTGAAAAAACATCTAATCGTATAGATTCAAACCCCAAGTCTTTTACCTGCTTTTCTATATGCTTAAGAACCACCGTTCCTATGCCTTGATTCTGCACCGTCGGCGACACGCATAAACGATGCAATATGCATGCCGTTTTTTCACCATACTCCCATTTTCCATTAAGGTATGCAGAGTCGCATTCTGTACTAATAACATATATTGCGATAAGCGTATCCTTTTCTGTTACTGTATATAGGGTTCCTTTCGAAATATCCTCGGCAAAGTCCTCTCTCGTAGGATAAAGCTCATCCCATTGAAAAATCCCCTGATTCTCCATAGTTTTCACCGCAGCAGCGATAAGGCAGCATATATCATCAAGCTGTTCCGGTTTTCCAAGCTGGTACTCCACGTTCTTTTCTCCTTATAAAATTAAGTATACTATACAAATTGGGTGTAGCACTCGTTATTTGATTGCACACACCCAATTTTTTCGACTAATCTACTTATTTTGGGTGTAGCGGCTACCATACTGCGTCAATACACCCATTTTACCTCACTTTGTGTCCTCTTCGTCCCTTTAAATACTGAAAATTGGGTGTAGACAGCAAGCATTCCCATTCCCACACCCAAAATAATACTCAGGCACACTCAAAAATACCAGCCGCAGCGGATATTATCATTTCGAAAATGCATTTCGACTTATATTATCAAAATCCCTTTTCGGATTTGTGTTCCTAAGAATGAATTTTGCTATTTGAACCAGAACGTTTAAAAAGCGTCGGCACTTAATGAGCAATTCATTGCGAATTTAGTACCGCTACGCTTTTTACAAACGAGAGTGGGTTCTGATTCAAATATGCAAATTCATTTGGGAACACATTTCCGAAATGGGATTTATCAAAATAAGCATTCCCCTACCACTGTTCCAGATCGAATTCTCCGGCGATTTCCTGCATCTGCTCATCTGCCTGTGCCATAAGGTCCGCACAATGCTTTAACTTTCGCTGCGCCTCTTCCGTAAATTCCTTATCCTTCTTATAGCGAAGCTGATGCTCCGTGCTCGCCCAGAAATCCATTGCAATGGTCCGAATCTGAATCTCCACCGGAATCTTTCTGGAGGTTTCTGCGAAGTAAACCTGAACGGTTATGATCAGATGAAGACTTCGATAACCATTTTCCTTCGGTTGCCGTATGTAATCCTTCACTTCAAGGACATCGATATCCTGCTGCTTTACAAGCATACGGGCAACATAATAGACATCCTCGATAAATGGGCATACTACACGGACTCCCGCAATATCGTGTACATTGTTTAGCAATGCACTTGCCGTCATCGGAAGTCCCTTTTTTTGCATTTTAAAAATAATACTTTCTTTGGATTTGATTCTGCTTGAAATTCCTGATATTGGATTTCTGTCATTGCTGAACTGAAATTCCCCCTTTAAGATGTTCAGCTTTGCTGTTACCTGCTCAATCGCTGCTTCATGTAAAAACATAAGCTGCCGGTACTGACGATCCATATCCAAATAATCAACGGTTTGCGGCAGACAGAATTGACTGTCATCCAAGTATTCCTGTGTAGTTACTTTATTCACTTCCACAATACTTTTTTCTGTAATTTCTGTAACCTTTTTTGTTCTCATATACAACCATTATAGTCCTTTTTTCCAAAAAAGGATAAACATTCCATGAATTTATTCGAAATAAATTTCAAATTTTGTTTTGCCCTCTGATTTGTTCTTTCGTATCCCTCCATGAAGCGGTGTTACATATTTTCAGTTTCATTTCAGTATCTGCATGTATTATAATGAAAAAAGTTCCATTTAAGAAAATCCCTTTTCAAAATTGTGTTGCCGAAAATGAATTTTGCTATTTGAATCAGAACGTTTAAAAAGCGTCGGCACTTAATGAGCAATTTATTGCGAATTTAGTACCGTTACGCTTTTTACAAACGAGAGTGGGTTCTGATTCAAATATGCAAATTCATTCGGCAACACATTTCCCAAATGGGGTAAAAGCTATTGGAACAAGAGGTAATAGATCATGAAAATTCTAATTGTTGAGGATGAAAAATTACTGGCGGATTCCATTAAAATGATGTTGGAAAAAAAAGGCTTTGAAGTCACAGCAGTCTATGACGGAGAAACCGGAAAAGAATATGCAGAGCTCGGAGTCTATGATCTTCTGATCTTAGATGTAATGATGCCCGGAATGAATGGGTATGATGTGGCCCGCAAGGTTCGTGCAAAGCGTCTGGGCGTACCGATTCTGATGCTGACTGCAAAGTCCGATTTGGAGGATCGCATTACCGGTTTAAATGCCGGCGCCGACTATTATCTGACCAAGCCCTTTGATACCCGGGAACTCTTGGCCTGCATCAATGCCCTCCTCAGACGGCAGGGTTCCCAGGTGGATGTACTGTCTATGGGAAATACCACCTTGGACTTGAGCTCTGCAATCCTGTCCTGCGGTACAAACAGTATCCGCCTGTCTGCCAAAGAGTTTGATATTATGCGCTTTTTGTTAGCATCCGGGAAAAATAATCTTTCCAAGGAAATGATTCTGGCTCGTGTCTGGGGCTTTGATTCCGACGCGGTGGAGAATCATGTGGAGGTTTACATCGGCTTTTTGCGGAAAAAGCTGGCGGGCATTGGATCAAATCTTCGAATTGAAGCGATTCGAAAGCTGGGGTACCATCTGGAGGTAGAGGATCATGATTAAAAAACTGCGACTGAAATTCATTTGCGTTAATATGGGAATCGTGGTGATTATGCTATGCGCCATGTTTGGACTGATTTTTCACTTCACCCGTACCAACTTGGAAAATGAGAGTGTTCGGATGATGCAGGCCATTGCAAACCAGCCCTTTGCTCCGGGTATTCCGGGCACTCCGATTTCATCCCGGCAGAATATTCAGCTTCCCTATTTTGTACTTCATGTCGGTCCCCAAGGTGAGCTGCTTACCACAAATGGCGGCTATTATGATCTGTCAGATGATACCTTTTTAAATGAAATGATAACAATAGCTCTTTCCTCCCATAAGGAATATGGTGTGATTTCCGAATACAATCTGCGCTATTTTAAGCAGGCTTCTTCCGGCAATCATTGTCTTGTGTTTGCGGATATTTCCAGCGAACTCTCCACCCTGCAAAACATGACAAAAAGTTGCATTATTATCGGCATATTCAGCTTTTTTGCCTTTTTGATCATCAGTATTCTGCTTTCCAGATGGGCGGTCCGCCCGGTGGAGCGAGCCTGGACACAGCAAAAGCAGTTTGTTGCCGATGCCTCCCATGAACTGAAAACGCCCCTGACGGTGATTCTGACCAATGCACAACTGGCGGGAAACGAAGAATATTCGGATGCCGAGCAAAAGCAGTTTATTGCAAACATTCAAACGGTATCTTTGTATATGAGGGGTTTGGTTGAGCAGATGCTGGAGCTTGCCCGGATAGACCATACCCAGGAACGGGCACCTGCAACAAACCTGAATTTTAGTACCATTGTTTCTAATGCTGTTCTATCCTTTGAAGCAGTATTATTTGAAGCCGGTCATACGCTTTCCGTTGATGTTGATGAAAACATTATGCTATCCGGAGACAAGCAGCAGTTGTCCCAGGTGGTGGAAATCCTGCTGGACAATGCAGGAAAGTATGCCGCAAAAAGCGGGGAAATTCATGTTACCTTAAAAAAGCAGGGACATTCCCACTGTCTCCTTCTGGTGGCAGACGAGGGGGAGGCGATTCCTTCGGAAGAGCTGAAAAACCTCTTTAAGCGTTTTTATCGCATGGATACAGCCCGAAGCAACAACGGCAGCTTTGGTCTTGGCCTTTCCATTGCAGAGAGTATTGTTGTACATCATAAAGGAAAAATATGGGCTGAAAGCAAGAACGGGTACAACAGCTTTTATGTTCTGCTCCCATGTTCCTGAACATACCATAATGTAATGCAGGAGTGAATTTTCCATCCCGGAAATTCACTCCTGTTCTTTTATGTTCGCGTTCACACTTTTTTCACAGAATCTTTCAGCGTAGTTTTAGGATAAGGAATTAAACTGTTAATCAATGTGATGCCTTTATGGAAATCCAAAAGCAACTATATAGGAGGTTTCAAATGATTACAGTTGAACACTTAACCAAGCGTTATGGTGATTTTCTTGCTGTGGATGATCTTACATTCGAAATCGGTGAAGGCCATGTCTATGGCTTTCTCGGTCCCAACGGTGCAGGAAAATCTACCACGATGAATATTATGACCGGCTGTCTGTCCGCTACGGCAGGAAGCGTAAAAATTGAAGGTTATGATATTTTTACCCAGGCCGATCAGGCAAAAAAACTGATTGGTTATCTACCTGAGCAGCCACCACTTTACATGAATGAAACACCCACCGAATACCTGCGGTTTGTGGGCGAGGCAAAAGGACTGCACGGAAAGGAGCTGGAACAGCAGCTTGCGCAGGTTATGGAGCAGACAAAGATTGAGCAGGTGAAGCATAAGCGGATATCCGCTCTTTCGAAGGGCTACAAACAGCGTGTGGGAATCGCACAGGCCCTGTTAGGAAATCCAAAGGTTATTATTCTGGATGAGCCTACCGTTGGTCTAGATCCTTTACAGATCATTGAAATCCGCGATCTGATTAAGCAGCTCGGTCAGGATCATACCGTCATTTTCAGCTCCCATATTCTCTCCGAGGTACAGGCCATCTGTGACCAGATTCTAATGATTGCCCACGGAAAGCTGATTGCCTTTGATGCCCCGGAAAATCTGGAAAAAAGTATGTTAGCTTCTACAGAAATTCTATTCACCGCCGAGGCAGATAAGGATGAGGTAGCAGGAATCTTGGAAAACATACAGGGTGTCGAATCCGCCGACCTAAAGAGCCAGAAAAGCGGATTAACGACGGCACACCTAAAGCTTTCTACAGGCGATGCATATCCCGTATCAAAAGCGCTGTTTTTTGCTTTTGCCGAAGTCGGGAAGCCCTTGCTTGAGCTGTCCGTAAAGAAAGCAAACCTGGAGGATCTCTTTATTGAGCTTGCCGATAATTCCGACAATGATGAGAGTGAGGAGGATGAGAAATGACATCAATTTTAAAGCATGAACTAAAAAATTACTTTCATTCCTTGACAGCCTATATATTTGGAGCATTTCTTTTGATGTTCATCGGTATCGGCGCCATGTTGTATAATCTCCAGGCTGCCGTTTCCAATTTTGAATATGTACTGAGCTTCGGATGTCTTGGATTCGTTGTGATTGTCCCGATTCTGACCATGCGTGTCATTGCGGAGGAGCGGAAGCAGAAAACAGATCAGTTGCTCTACTCCCTGCCGATTTCAACGACGCAGGTCATCCTGGGAAAATATCTGGCATTACTTACCATATATCTGATTCCTTTGTGCATCGTTGCAATTTACCCACTCATTTTTGCACAGTATGGTGATGTTTATCTGCTGACTGCCTATGGCTCCATTCTTGCCTTCTTTGTTTTGGGCGCAGCATTGATTGCGGTAGGCGTATTTATTTCTTCGCTTACGGATAATCAGGGATTTGCAGCAGGTATCGGAATTGCGATTATCCTGTTCAATTACTATAGTGTCAGCCTTGCGGAATACACTTCCTCAACAGCTATGGGATCTTTGATTGCTCTTTGGGTAATTGCCCTGCTCCTTGGCATCGTTATCAAGCATTTGACCAAAAATGAAAGCCTTGGATATATCGTTGGACTTGCCATCGCCGTGGGAAGCTTTGCTGTTTATATGCTGGACAGCAGCAAATTTGAAGGTCTGCTTCCGAATATCATGAAAAAGCTTTCTCTATTCGAACGTTTTTACACCATTGTAAATGGTGTGTTTGACATGACTTCCATTGTTTTTTATCTGACGGTCATTGTATTTTTCCTGTTTCTGTCCGTACAGTCACTGGAGAAAAGGAGGTATAATTGATGAAAAAGCTATCATCGTTTTTCGCTCAGAGCAAGGCAGAGAGGAACCGGATTGCCTTTCAGGGAGGCTCCTACTCCTTGATGATTACGGTTATTGTGTTGGCGATTTTAATCGTAGTCAATATTTTTGTATCCGCTCTTCCTTCTACGTTGACAAAATTTGATATCAGTTCCTCTCAACTCTATTCCATTACCAGTAATACCAAGGTCGTGGTAAACGCCTTAGAAAAGGATGTCACGATTTACTGGATTGTGCAATCGGATCAGGAGGACGATATTATCGAAAACCTGCTGGATAAGTACGAAAGCCTTTCCGACCACATTGAAGTGGTAAAGAAAAATCCGGATGCATTTCCAACCTTTACAGAACAATATACCAGCGAAAATGTTCCGAATAACAGTCTGATTGTGGAGTGTGAAGACAGAAGCAGATATATTTCTTACAATGATATTTATCTGCAGGAGGCGGATATGTATTCCTATACTTATACGACCTCCTTTGATGGTGAAGGTGCCATTACCTCAGCCATCGACTATGTAACAAGCGATGATCAGCCTTGTCTCTACCTTACTATGGGACATGGAGAATCGGATCTTCCTTCCACCCTTAGCGATCAGATTGAAAAGGAGAATATTGAAACCCAGACCCTTTCCCTGCTTACGGTGGATGAGATTCCGGAGGATGCGGATTGTATCATGATTTACGCTCCTACCAGCGATATCTCCGAAGAAGAAAAGGATATGCTGCTTTCTTATGTTTCCAATGGCGGAAAGCTTTTCGTAGTTTCCGGTCCTGTGGAGGATGGAAGTCTTGATCATTTAAATGCTATTTTAGAAAACTATAGTATTGAGATGGAAGAAGGAATTGTCGTTGAGGGAGACCGTGAACATTATGCATTTGGTTATCCCTATATACTTTTGCCGGATATGGCAGAAAGCGACATTACAGACTCTCTGATTGAGGCACGCTATAGTGTTATCCTCCCGATTTCCGGTGGAATGACGGTAAATGGCAGCAGTGCAAACGGAACGGTAACAGAGCTTTTAACTACCTCCTCTGACGCCTTTGCAAAGGCCGCAGGATATCAGCTTTCATCCTATGAAAAAGAAGAAGGAGATACGGACGGTCCATTTACCCTTGCAGTATCTATTGAAGATAACAGTGGCGGTCAAATTGTATGGTTTGCATCCTCCTATTTCCTGGATGATATGTACAATGCTTATTCTTCCGGTGCCAATGCGGACCTTGCAATGAATGCAGTCTCCTCCCTGGTTGGGGAAACAGAGGCTATGGCCATTCGAAGCAAATCATTAAATTATAACTATCTGACCATCAGCGATTCCACATCTTCCCTTTTGAAGATACTGATGATTGGTGTTTTCCCACTTGCTTATTTGGGCATTGGTATTGCAGTTATTATGAGAAGAAGGAGGATGCAAAATGAGTCGATCTAAAAAACTGTTGGGACTGCTTGGCGTTCTCGTTGTCATCTGTGTGGCCACCATTGCCATGACAAAATATGAAGAGCATAAAGAAAACATAAAAAACAGCGATACCATTATCGTAGAGCTTGATACCGATTCCGTAACCGCTCTTTCCTGGAAAAACAGCACAACAGAGCTCTCCTTCCACAAAGACGGAAGCTGGACTTATGACGAGGACGCGGCATTTCCTGTAGATGAAGAAAAAATCCAGGAATTGTTGGATATGTTCAAAGAATTTGGCGTTTCCTTTATCATTGAAGATGTGGAGGATTACAGCCAGTATGGTCTGGATGAGCCTGTTTGTACCATTCAGATTACAACTGCCGAAGAGACCGAGGATACCTTGGAAATTACTTTGGGTGATTTCAGTAAGATGGATTCCAAGCGTTATGTTTCCATCGGGGACGGCAATGTATATCTCGTAAATAATGATCCGTTGGATCAGTTTGACGCTGAGCTTTCCGATATGATTAAACACGATGAAACACCGAGCATTGATCTGGCAACCAAAATTACCTTCTCAGGAGATATTGACTATCAGATTTCCTATGAAGAAGAAAGTGGCAAATCCTATCAGGCAGAAGATGTTTACTTTGTAAATGACGGAAATGACACACTTTCTCTTGATACTTCTCTGGTCAATTCCTACTTAAGCGAGATCTCCTATCTCGATTTAAGTGAATACGTAACATACAATGTCACAGAGGAAGAGCTTGCATCCTATGGGCTGGATTCTCCCGATTTGTCTATTACAGTAGATTATACTTACGAAAATGATGAAAAAGAAGAGACCGAGGATACCTTCGTTCTGCATATCAGCCGGGACCCTTCCGAAAAAGCAGCCGCCGAAGGTGAGGGTGCAGATGATGGGGCTTCAGAGGATGAGACCATTACTGCCTATGCGAGAGTCGGTGATTCCCAGATTGTCTATCAGTTAGCCGGCACCAGCTATGAGGAGCTTATGAAGGCCACCTGCAATGATTTGAGACATCAGCAGATGTACTATGGCGACTTTTCTGATGTAACCCAGATTGATATCTTGCTGGAGGACAAAGAGTATTCCATCACATCTGAAAAGGACGAAGAAGAAAGAACCTACTTCTATGAAGATGAAGAGCTGGATATGCTTACCTTAAAAGGTGCAATAAAAGATCTGAAGGCCGAAGAATTTACAGATGCAGGCCCTGACGGTAAGGAAGAAATTCGCTTAACCCTGCACTTGGAAAATGAAAGCTTCCCTCAGATAGAAATTGTGCTGTACCGCCATGACGGCGAGACCTGTCTGGCTGAGATAAACAGAAGCCCGGTTGCCTATGTAGACCGGTCCGATGTAGTGGATCTGATTGAGGCAGTAAATTCTATTATCCTGTAACAGAATCATGCAAAAAACAATATATGTATTTCCAAAGAGAAAGGCTCTATCTCAATAGGACCTTTCTCTTTTTTATTTGAATGAAAATTCTATATCACGTTCCGTAATGACAGATACCCCAAGTCCGGAAGCATTGATCCCTACATGGCAGGCAATGCTGCAGGGCAATGGGCAATAATAGACCTTGCTGTCAGGGAAAGCACTTTGCACCATCTGTGACCACTCTTTGGCATCCTCTTCCTGTTCAAAGGTTCCTGCTGTTCCAATCCGCAGTCTTTCTGGAGGAACATCTCCAAAACGGGTTACAATATCTGCCTTTAGTGCTTCTATCATCTTTTTCTGACTTTGCTTATTTCCCCTTACCTTTGCAAAGAGATCCAGTTTTTCTCCCTGTATGGTAAGCACCGGTTTTATGTTAAGAATGTTGGCAATCGCTGCTGCCCGGGGAGTGATACGCCCGCCCTTTTTCAGATATTTCAGTGAATCCACCGTCACATAGATGCTGGACCGGTATGCATTCTCTTCCAGATATTCTTTTATTTCTTTCGCGGATTTTCCCTGATCGGCAAGAGCTTTTGCATCAAAAACAGATTCCATCAGGGTTACGGAAATCCGGTGATTATCTACGACCTGAACCTTTTGGTCATACTCTAAGGCAAGCTGTGCCGCACTATGGCAGGAACCGCTTAAGCCGCTGGACATGGGAATATAGACGATTTCCTCATATCCATCGGTAAAGATCTGTTCCCACATATCCATTACATCTCCCGGCGAAGGCTGCGAAGAGGATAATTCTTTATCCATCCCCATAGCATCGTATAGCTGCCGGTTTGTGATATCAATTCCTTCGTAATAGCATTTTTCCTCAATAATAACAGGCATAGGCAATACATATATACCGGACTGTCTGCCTGCTTCTATGGTGATTCCACTGTTTGTATCCGTTACGATAGCTGTTCTCATAAGTCTCTCCTTTCCATTGACAGAACAACGGAAGCTGATAAAATAATATGAAACAACTGTATCATGTCAAAAAGAATTCAACAAGCCACACACCTGATACAAAAAGGTCAAAAATGTTTCAGATATAATAATGGAGGAACTATGGATAAGCGAAAAACTGCAAATTTGCGTGTGAAAAACAGTATAACAAATGCCTTATTTGACTTAATGCATGAAAAAAGCTTTTCAGAGATCTCCATCTCTGAGATTATCCGTTATGCCAAGGTTGCAAGGGTATCCTTTTATCGAAATTATGACTCGAAGGAGGATGTTCTTCTGACCCTGATCCGGGATGTTCTAGAAGAATTTAAGGGCGCCATCGAATGGAATGAGACGGATTATTATACCTACCACAATGTGCGCAAAAGCTTTGAATTTTTTAAGAAATATGGGGATTTCGCCTTGGATCTGTACCAATTCGGCTATGGTTCCATCCTGTTGGAGGAGCTGAATCGTTTTCATGAAGAGATTGCCGGAACCATGCCAAACAGCTCCATAGAACGATATGAATTGTACATATATATAGGTGCTTTATTCAATACCGCAATTATGTGGCTGAAATCCGGTGCCAAAGAAGAAGTGGATGACATTACAGGAATGTTTTGCAAAATGTGTGGTATCCTCATAAAGCAGTAAAAACCGCAGTAAAAAATTTTTTCCCATTGTGAAACTTTTTCCGACCGCCGAAGGTCTAATAGATAAAAATAAAGGAAAGGGGGCGCTTTTCAAATGAAAAGAAAAGATAAGCAAGCCGAGAAATGCATTGAGGAAATCCTATTGGAAAACTATGATCGGTACTATCATTTGGCTTACAGCTATACCCATAACGAAGCGGACGCACAGGATATCGTACAAAATGGGGTGTATAAAGCAATTTTATACAGCGACAAATTAGAAAATATCGAGTACGCGAAAACCTGGATTTACCGCATTATGCTGAATGAAACCTTCGATCTGTTAAAAAAACAGCGGGATTCCTCCCTGGATGAGCTTGCTTTTGAAACCGGTAAGGAAGATCTGTATGTGGATATCGATTTACAGAGAGCGTTAAATTCCATGTCTAAAGAGGATAAGGCCGTCATAGAACTGCGCTTTTTCGAAGACTTAAAGTTAAGTGAGATTGCCGAAATACTCGGCGAAAACATAAGCACCATCAAAAGCCGGCTTTATCGTGGACTGAAAAAAATGAAACTGGAACTGTTGGACGTGTGGGAATCGTAAAAAGGAGGATATTATGAAAAATCAGCAGGATTTAGAAAAAATGAACCTATTAAAATCACAATATGAGGGTAGAAATATGACAAACGAACAGCTTGAATCCATAAAAACAGTAATTGCAGAAGCAAAGCAGCAAAAGAGAAGAAATCACCAGAGAGCAATCCTTCGTAGATGCTCGGCCGCAGCCGCTGTAGTGGCAGCCTTCATCATTCTTCCGAACACCTCCCAGGAGGTTGCAAACGCAATGCAGAATATTCCGGTGCTTGGAAACCTTGCCCGCGTAGTAACCTTCCGTTCTTATGTAACGGAAACAGATGATCTGAGGGTTTCCGTAGATATTCCAAGCATTGAACGAATCGCAGAAGACACAAATGGACTTACCGATGCAATCAATGAAGAAATCTACACCCTTTGCGAGCAGTACAGCAATGAGGCAATACAAAGAGCAGCGGACTACCGCGAAGCCTTTTTAGCAACCGGCGGTACAGAGGAGGAATGGGAAGCTCATAACATTCAGATTACGGTCAATTATGAAATCAAATCCCAGACTGAGGAATTCCTTTCTTTCACCGTAAGCGGTTATGAAAACTGGAACTCCGGCTGCAACGAAACCTTCTACTACAATATGGATATCCAAAATGAAGAATTGATTACACTAAAGGATATCCTTGGCGAAGACTATATCAATATCGCAAACACCGCTATTGAAGCGCAAATCGAGGAAAGATCTGCAAATGGTGAAACCTTCTTTACCCCGGAAGAGGGCGGCTTTAACGGTATCTCAGATGATGCAAACTTCTATATGAACCAGGCAGGAAATCCGGTAATCGTTTTCGAAAAGTATGAAATTGCTCCGGGTAGTGCCGGCGAAGTAGAATTCGAAATACAGAAATAGGAAAAAGAATACAGGATTCTTTGGAGGAGAACGATGAAGAAAAAACTACTTACTGTTTTAATAATTGGAATCATGATCATCAGCCTGATCGCCTGCGGCAACGCAAATACGGCAGATACACCTGCCGCAGGTACTGAAATTGCGAAAGAGACAGAAGCTGCGGTTTCAGAAACTCCGGAGATAGCTTCCGAAACAGAAACTGATGTTTCTGAAACCCAGGAAGCTGCTACGGAAACAGAAACGGCAACTCTTGATACCGAAGCAAGCGACACACAGGAAGCCGATGCCGTAACATATGAAGACAACTTTTCTGTAGATCAGGAAGCGGTTGTAGCTTTTGCCCAGAGAATAAAGGAAGCGGTGGCAAATCAGGATATCGACGCGCTGGCCGACCTGACATCCTATCCTTTATGTATCGGATTTTCTGATGGTTATGTAATGCCGCAATCAAGAGATGAGTTCATTGCACTGGGCGCAGAGAAAATTTTCACCCCGGAAATGATGGATTCCATTGCAAACGCCGATGAAAACAGTCTCTCCCCAAGTATGGCAGGATTTGCTCTGTCTGCGGAGGGCAGACCTAACATGGTATTTGGTGTCGTAGATGGGAAACTTGCAATTCAGGGAATGAATTACTAAAAGTAGCTCTCATTTTCCATTCAAGCGCACGACGAAATAATGAAGTTATTTTTCTCCCTTTTCGGAATTGTGTTCCCAAGAATGAATTTTGCTATTCCAATCAGAATTGTGGAATTTGGCAAGATTTGAGGTGCTAAAACTGCCGTATACCTAAAATCCTTGAAAAATAGCTTCAAAAAGTGGATTTTTCATGCGAATTGGATAAAGCCCGTATAATGGTGTAAATTCAAAAATTAATTAAAAAGAGCCAAGTG
>JBJFCD010000147.1:0-2702 GCA_051888795.1 Lachnospiraceae bacterium
AATCCATGTTCTTCTAACGCTATATCTATTTCAATCATATCGAACACTTCATGTTCAATGAAAAACGAAAAAATGATATCTCTTTTATCACATGGCGATAAGGCATATCCTGCTCTCGCCAGCAAATCTTTTGTTTCATCCAGGCTGAGTCTTGCGCCCACACAAAGTCTCATGGCGGTTGCTTTATCCGGATGATAATTTGGATTCAATTTGATTTTTGAAAACAACTGCTTTGTAACAATTGCTCTCTTATAAACTTCTGAATTAGTAAGTTTCTTGGAACTGATCAAATACATCAGATATTCCTGAAATGTATCCGACATATGCTGCATTCTCTCTTCTAAGGCCGATTCATTTTCTTCCAGAAAATCAAAGTAACCGTCAACTGCCATAATACTGGGTTCGCATACAGATTCGTTCCTTATGCACTCACAGTACTCTTCTTTTTGCTTTTCATATACATAATTGTGATCAATATATTCTTCCAGATCTGGATACAAATTCAGTCCAAGCCGTGTCGCCTCTGTATCAAAAACCACAAGATACACCAGCATTTCCTGTTGCATCAGAAATGCATTGATTTCATCCAATGCAATGCGCATACCTTCTTCTTTCGGATAACAAAAACTACCCGTCGCAATCAGCGGAAAGGCAATACTTTTACAGTGATATTCCGATGCCAGGCGGAGACTTTTTCTATAACAATCACGCAATTTTTTCTCTTCGTCAAATGTCCCATCAATATAACATGGACTAACTGCATGGATGATATATTTTGCCGGAAGTCCAAACCCTGGAGTAATGGCAACCTCCCCTTCGTTCATATATCCAATCTTTCTTCTTTCCCTGAGAAGCTCTTCCTCTCCTGCTGCTTTATAAACGGCCGTATCTGTACCGGAAGAATAGATTGGTTCTTCATTTGCAGTGTTTACAATTGCATCCACCTGCATTTTGGTCAAATCATTTCTTACTATCTTTAATGGCATTTTAACACTCTCCTACACTCAAAACATCTGTTTGAAACAGTCGTCTGTCCACTAAAAACCACACATGTTCCTGGAAATTATGAATTCACCTTGTCAAGCTCCTTCCAGCCATAGCGAACAATGGAGATAATCATAGATCCTTCGCTGACAAGTTCATCCAGAATCCCTGCCCATGAGCCGACTATTATATCATATATGATCCACAATGGGGAATTAACAAACATTCCAGCAATTCGTATTTTACGTGCATTATGTGTATAACCACCGATCGTTGATGCAATATTTGCTACAACCGGCAAAAGTGACAGCCATCCTGACCATGTAATAATAAGTGTCATAAGTTGCAGCACACAAATAATGACACACATTTTCCTGCTGCGCAAGAAATCTATCTTACTCCCAAGGCAAAAAGAACGAATCCCATTTATTATGTAACTGATCCCGCCTGTTATAGCTCCTAATAAAATCAGGTGAGTAGTATAAAATAGATATGATAAAAATTGCACTCTAAACAGATTTTTGTTACTTTTACATTGAAAGGATATAAAAAACAGTGCCGTACCAATCAATCCTATTATCTGTACTACTACATTATTTCCCATCTGTCATTTCTTCCTTACCAATAAAATCATTTGTCCATTTACTTTCTGCATCTAAGCATTCTACATTCTAATTATATCAACGAAGTCCTCTTTCTACCATAGCAAAGTTTTTTTTACTTCTACCCACCATTAGTTTAACCGTATACGAAAATAACTCACCCTCCAGCTTCTTTTGTATTTCCTGATAAATTTTTCTTTCCTGTTTGCTGTACTCAAATGGAATTGTAATGTACAGGACAACCTGCGGTCTGCTGGCGCCCTCATTGATACGTATGTTATCAGCAACAACCAGATTTTCATCTATTTCTTTTACTTTCCGGCGGACGATCTCTGTAATTCGATACTGCTCTGACAGACTTACCGGAACCTCTGGCTCAATGGTGGCAACATATCCAAATTCCTTGTATATATCACTTTTCAGATCCGCGATAAGCAGCAAAAAATTTCCTTTGTCCGCATCACACTTTGTTCTGACAGTCAAAAATGCACCGTAACGTTCATATCCATAATCCAATAACTGTAAATCGACAACCTCATCAATCATTTCTCTGTTATATGATAGCACATAACTCTTTAGCTGCTCTGACAGGGATTCGTTCGCCACTTCACCCAGAACACGATGTGAAATTTCTGCAAATGATTTCAGACCATTACGCATGATAAATAATGATACAATCAAACCACACCATCCATCAATATGTAAATCCAGCAGGGAATCAATCAAAAAGGAGACTGTAACAACCGATGTGGAAACTGCATCACTGATACAATCTGCGGCCGCTGCTTTATATGCGGATGAATTGTTTTCTTTACTCTTTTTTGTGTTAAAGAAATACAAAAATAACTTTATGCCGATAGAAACCAGCATTACCAAAAGAATAAAAATATTAAACTCTGGATCAGAAGGATTTTTGATCGCATAAATGGAATCGCGGAGAGATTCCCAGCCAACCAGAATAATAGAGCATGAAACAACGATTCCTACAAGCCACTCGATTCGTCCATGGCCATTTGGATGTCTCGAACCTCCAAGTGTGGAGGCGGCTTTTACACCCAAAGCTGTCATCAGTGATGTTGCTGCATCCGACAAATTATTTGCCGCATCAGCAGAAAT
>JBJFCD010000148.1:0-2694 GCA_051888795.1 Lachnospiraceae bacterium
GTAGGACTTGGTGCAAATCTTGTTCTTACTTTACTCATTTGCTTAATCTCCTCGTAACTTTTTATATCTTGTCTATTGTAGCACAATCTAATCAGACCGTTCAACCTTTTCGTACATCTTTTGCGCAGGAACTCTATGCGGAAATAATCTCTCGGTATCTGTACAATTATTACGATACCAAGCACAATCGCAAATACGATTTTTATTGACTCCATTCCTTTAAGCGATGCCATCGAAAGCTGATTGGTAACCAGATAATAAACTGTATAATAGATTCCTGCTCCTGGAACCAACGGGAAAATACCCGAGATCAAAAAAATGGTAATCGGACATTTCATCCGAACTGTCAGCATTCTTGCAATCAATACTACAACCAATGCTCCGAAAAATGAGGCAGTTGCTGACGAAGTCATCATCTGTTTCTTAAAAAAGAGAAAGACCATCCAGCCGGCTACTCCGGTAATGCCACAGCCAATATAATATTTTTTCGGAACATTATAAAGTATAGCATATCCAATCGTTCCCAAAAATGAACAAATAATATTACTAAACATATCCAGCATCATATCAGTAGTCCTCCCGGAATATTCGTGTATATCTTAAGGGCAAGTCCAACACCGATTGCAATATAAACAAATACAAGCAATGCATCAATCATCCTGACCGTTCCCGAAAGAAAATCACCGTCAGCGACATCACGAATCGCGTTCGTAAAAGCAAGTCCCGGTATGAGTGGCATAATACCGCCAACAATCATACCATCCAGACGAAGCACAGCCACCACACAGAATTCTCTGGCCAAAAGCGCAAGCGCCGTAATGATAATGCCTCCAAAAATATTCACTACAATTTTCGACACATGAACTTTCTTTGCTGTCAGTACCCATGCAAACACAATACATCCAATAAAAAATGCCATCATGCTTTCCGTAAGTGTCGCACCCAGAAGAAAACCAAAGCATCCGCTTCCAAGACCTGCACCTAAAATCTGATAATACCATGCCAGCGGCGGTGTTCTGTCAATTTCTTTCAGTCGTTCAACCGCTTCTTCAATCGTAACTTTTCCCTCTGCAATCTGCCTGGAAAGTTCATTGACATCCGCTACGATTCCCAGATGAGAACCTGACAGAGGAATATGCTTTACTCTTGTATATACCTCACCTTTTTCATTTTCTGCACTTACAAAAAGTCCATGACTCAATGTAAATATATCCACTTTTTCTATACCATAATGGTTACATATTCTTGTAATAGTTTCTTCCACACGAAAAATTTCACCGCCGTTTTTCAGTAAAATACGCCCTGCTTCCAATGCCATATCCACGACTTTTTTCACATCTACGTCCTGATTTTCTGTCTTCAGCCCATTTTCCATACTCTAACTCCTGTTTTCACAAATTTTACTTATTATAGCACTCTAATATCAAAATTGTCAGCTAAATATTTTATTATCATAAAAACAGTACTGTCTGAAACTTACTCCAGTCCTTTTGGTGTCGCCGCAAGTTTCCCGTTTTTATAATAAAGCTTTCCGTTTTCACTGTAAAACTCGGGATTACCGGATTGTACCTGAATATAAAAAAGATTTGGAAGCTTATTAAAAATATCCATTTCAATATATGTGATATTTGCAGGAATATAGATTTCGTATATTTCATCTTCAAGCCCATTGATTGCATCTTTTTCAATACCTGTACATGTTTTATAAGAAGGCAGCACCATTAGATTGTCTCCAAGGAATCGGGAAGTATCAGTATATCCAATGATATGTCCTTTATCATTTGAGATAAATCCCGGAAATTCCTTCCATCCTGCATAAAGCTTCAGACTCGTTACGTTTTCTTCTATTGAATAAAAAGGAGTGCTGCAGTCTTGATCCAGATACCATCCGTCAAACAATTTTCCCAGTCTTTCCGGCTCTTCATATTTTCCTATATCAAAATCTTTTAGATTACAGGAATCTTTCTGACATTCCGGCAATCCTCCATTTCCATATAATTCCAGAGACAGCCCACTGATTAATGCCACGTCTTCCTTCTCACTTTTTACACTCTCCTTTGGATGCTTTATTTCAGAAACCTTTCTTTCACTATTTATTTCTATCTGTTTCTGCATATCTTTTCCATCCGAATCTTTCTGTATAAGTTTTTCTGTTTTCGTTTTAACTGATGTGTTCAGGGAATAATCTTCTACCACTGACATTTCAGGGATGACCATCTGACTATCTTTGGATATAGAATTTTGATGTGGTAACTGATTGCTTTCATTTATATTTATTAGTTTTAGATTATTGAGCGCTGCTTTTATTTGAAAGGTCTTTTCTGTACTTCCGGTTCCCACTACAGGTTTCACTTTATAAGAAAAATCATCTTTGCTATCTGATACATATATGCAGAGAATTGCAACAGCAAACGCCATCAAAATTGCCCCTGCTACCTGTTTCCATTCTATATAGATTTTCCTCTTTCCATCTGCCAGTGAATTTAATATTGCTTCCATAACTCTTACCTCACACATTTTTTTATTATTATAATGTGCCATAATAGTAAAAGAAAGAGGCATCTTGACACATCTTTTTCATGTATCAAAATACCTCTTTTCATCGGATTAATCATTATTTCAATTAATTGATATATCCGGCTTTCTTTAATTCTTCTTCTGCTTTTGCAAGATTTGCATCAGATACACGAATAA
>JBJFCD010000149.1:0-132503 GCA_051888795.1 Lachnospiraceae bacterium
ACCGACGACCCCTTCATTACGAGTGAAGTGCTCTACCGACTGAGCTATTCCAGCATTTATATAAGAAATCAGTCACAAATATTATTATAACTATTTTTGAGAGATTTGCAAGCATTTTTTTATCAGGATATATTTTATATGAATATGTACAGCAGTTGCGTTTTTTTCGCAGCTGCTTTTCCTTTTAATAGTGTTTCTGGCACCATTTTTCCAAAAGATTAATCAGAGAATACAGTACCATTGCCATGATGCACAGAAGGACGATAGACATTAGGAGCCAATCCATTTTAAACACCTGACTGGAGTAAATGATCAGATATCCAAGACCGCATCTCGCTGCAAGAAATTCTCCGATGATGACACCCACAAGACAGAGACCTATATTGACTTTCATATTACTTATGATTGCAGGCAGACAATACGGGAGAACTACTTTGGTGAGTGCCTGGAAACGGGTTCCCTGGAGAGTGTAGATTAATTTGATCTTTCCGGGATCTACTGTAGAAAAACTCATATAAAGGCTCAGAATACTTCCAAATATGGCCACTGACATTCCGGCTACAATAATAGTTGTTCTTGTTGCGCCAAGCCATACGATGAGCAGGGGAGCCAGTGCTGATTTTGGCAGACTGTTTAATACGACCAGATAGGGATCCAGGATTTCGGAAAGCTTTTTACTGAACCAGAGAAGGATTGCGATTCCTATGCTAAGCGAAATTACAAGAAGAAAGCTGATGATCGTTTCATACAGTGTTACCCCTACGTGAAGAAAGATTGTTTTATCAAGTACCATTCCCCAGAAGCATAAAGCTATTTTCGAAGGACTGCTGAAGATAAAGGAATCAATCCATCCCACATTTGCGCTAAATTCCCACAGAAACAGAAAACTGAAGAGAATGAGAACTCGGGATATTCTTACGATCCGGCTGTGTTTTTTCTGTATTTCCAGAAATTTGAGCTGTTCTTTTGATGGTTCATTCATCACTGTTCAACTCCTTCCAGATCAGATTAAAATAGTTTTTAAATTCAGGTGCATTGCGGCGGTTTAGTGGTGTGTCGTGTTCCAGATCAAAAAGAAGTGGGATAGTCTGTTGTATGGTTGCAGGTCTTCCTGACAGTATGATGACGCGGTCAGCAAGGGAAATAGCCTCTGACAGGTCATGCGTGACTAAGAGAGCAGATTTTTTTTCCTGCCGGATGATCTGCCCGATGTCATCACCGACATTCAGACGAGTTTGATAGTCAAGAGCAGAAAATGGTTCATCGAGAAGGAGAATATCCGGTTCGAGGACCAGTGTACGGATCAAAGCTACACGCTGACGCATCCCACCTGACAGTTCTGACGGATGTGAGGTTTCGAATTGTCTGAGACCATAGATATCAAGAAGTTCATGTGCTCTGGCTTTTGTTTTTGCTGAAAGCATATGCTGAACTTCCAGTCCTAAAAGGACATTGTGATAAATTGTCCGCCATTCGAACAGCTCATCATGCTGAAGCATATAGCCGATATTGGTAGTGCTTTCTCGAAGGTATTTTCCGTTAATTTTAATTATTCCTTTTTCCGGCACGAGAAGACCGGAAATCAGAGACAACAGCGTAGATTTTCCGCACCCTGAAGGACCAACGATCGCAACGAAATCTCCTTTGTTGAGGGAAAAAGAGATTCCGGTCAGGGCAGGTGTTTCGCCATCCAGAGTATGATAAGTATAATGAATGTTTTTCAGTTCTAAAATTTGCTCCATAATTACCTCCGGCGGACAAAAAGTATTCATTTATAATAAATATATATATTAGTTTATGCAAATATTAGAAATGAGTGAGTGTAAGACCTTGTCAGAAAATGATATAACCGTTATAATTTCAAATGAACGTTTTATGTCGGAAAAGGAGAATTTCCCATGAATTATCAGAAAGAGTTAGATAAACTCATAAAGAAGATTGAGGATGAAGGCAGAGTGCCAAGGCTTCTTTTGCATAGCTGTTGTGCGCCGTGCAGCAGTTATGTGCTGGAATATCTGAGCGATTATTTTGAAATAACAGTATATTATTATAATCCGAACATATCACCGGAAAGTGAATATACAAAAAGAATATATGAGCAGCAGAGTCTGATTGACAAACTTCCGTCAAAGTATCCGGTTACTTTTATCGCAGGAGAATATGACAGTCAACGCTTTTATGAAATGGCCAGAGGGCTTGAAAATGTAAAAGAAGGTGGCGAAAGATGCTTTAAATGTTATGAGATGAGATTAAGAGAGACAGCGAAGCTGGCTAAAGAAGCAGAATATGATTATTTCACTACAACTCTGAGTATCAGCCCATTGAAAAATGCGGAAAAGCTTAACGAGATTGGGGAAAAACTTGCCGGAGAATATGGAGTAAACTATCTGACTTCTGATTTTAAAAAGAGAAATGGATATAAACGTTCAATTGAACTTTCGAAGGAATATGGTCTGTACAGGCAGGATTATTGTGGGTGTGAATTCTCAAAAAGAGGGAAATAATATTTGATTTTTAGAAAAAATGTGATAAAATCGTTTACAACTATTTTATAAAAAGTTTACAAAACAGATGAAAGGAAGAGAAACCTATGGCTCAGTTATGGGGAGGACGTTTCACAAAGGAAACGGATCAGTTAGTATATAACTTTAATGCTTCTATCTCTTTTGATAAAAGATTTTACGCACAGGATATCAAGGGCAGTATTGCTCATGTCATGATGCTTGCAAAACAGGGGATTCTGACAGAGGAAGAAAAAGGTGAGATCATTGCCGGGCTTCAAGGAATTCTGAGTGATGTAGAAACCGGTAAGCTTACGATCAGTCATGAATATGAAGATATTCACAGTTTTGTGGAAGCGACATTGATTGAAAGGATTGGCGACTCAGGAAAGAAGCTTCACACCGGAAGAAGCCGTAATGATCAGGTTGCGCTGGACATGAAGCTTTATACAAGAGAAGAAGTCCTTCTTACTGATGGGCTGATAAAAGAATTACTTAAAGTAATTCTTGATATTATGGAGGATAATCTTGAGACATACATGCCTGGATTTACACATCTCCAGAAAGCGCAGCCTATTACGCTTGCACATCATATGGGCGCATATTTTGAGATGTTTAAGCGTGATCATGAGAGGCTTAATGACATTTATAAACGTATGAATACTTGTCCTTTAGGCTCCGGTGCACTGGCAGGAACGACTTATCCTCTGGACAGAGAATATACTGCCTCACTTCTTGGCTTTGAAGGACCGACACTTAACAGTATGGATGGTGTGTCAGACAGAGATTATCTTGTGGAATTTCTGTCAGCACTTTCTATGATCATGATGCATCTTTCCAGATTCTCAGAAGAAGTGATCATCTGGAATTCCAACGAGTATCAGTTTGTGGAGATTGATGATGCTTACAGTACCGGTAGCAGTATTATGCCGCAGAAAAAGAATCCGGATATTGCAGAGCTTGTGAGAGGAAAGACCGGGCGAGTATATGGTGCACTTCAGGCACTTCTCACTACGATGAAAGGGATTCCGCTTGCATATAACAAGGATATGCAGGAGGATAAAGAGTGGGCATTTGATGCAATAGATACGACAAAGGGGTGTATCGTATTATTTACAGGTATGCTTCGTACAATGCAGTTTAACAAAGAGAGAATGGCACAAAGCGCTGTTAACGGCTTTACGAATGCAACAGATGCTGCGGATTATCTGGTAAATCATGGTGTAGCTTTTCGTGACGCACATGGAATCGTAGGACAGCTGGTACTCACCTGTATCGAGAAAAAGATTTCACTGGATGAGCTTCCGCTGGAAGAGTATAAAAAGATTTCCCCTGTATTTGAAGAAGACATTTATGAGGCTATCAGCCTGGAAACCTGTGTGAACAAACGAGTGACAGTTGGTGCACCGGGAAAAGAGGCTATGAAAAATGTTGTGGAAATCTGTAAAAAATATTTAAATGAGCAGAGCTAAACTGCTTACTATATAAAAAAAGATTACAAAAGCTATAAGGAATAGGAGAACAAAAATGGAACAGAAATTAAGAGTAGGTATTTTAGGAGCAACAGGAATGGTAGGACAGAGATTTATCTCTCTTCTTGAGAACCATCCCTGGTTTGAAGTCGTAACAGTAGCAGCAAGTCCAAGATCTGCGGGAAAGACATATGAAGAGGCAGTTGGCGGACGCTGGAAAATGACTACACCAATGCCGGAAGCAGTAAAGAACCTTATTGTTGCTAATGTAAATGAGGTGGAAAAAGTTGCAGCAGGCGTTGATTTTGTATTCAGTGCTGTTGATATGACAAAAGATGAGATCAGAGCAATTGAGGAGGCGTATGCTAAGACAGAGACACCGGTTGTATCTAATAACAGTGCACATCGCTGGACACCGGATGTGCCGATGGTAGTGCCGGAGATTAATTCCGAACATTTTGAAGTTATCAAAGATCAGAAAAAACGTCTCGGAACTACAAGAGGATTCATCGCTGTTAAACCGAACTGCTCTATTCAGAGTTATGCACCTTGCCTTGCTGCATGGAGAGAGTTTGGACCAAAGGAAGTAGTGGCAACTACATATCAGGCAATTTCCGGAGCAGGCAAGACATTTAAAGACTGGCCGGAGATGGTTGAGAATATTATTCCGTATATCGGAGGAGAGGAAGAAAAGAGTGAGCAGGAGCCGCTTCGTGTACTTGGAAAGGTAGAAAACGGACAGATCGTAAAAGCAGAACTTCCGAAGATTACCTGTCAGTGTGTTCGTGTTCCTGTATTGAACGGACATACCGCTGCTGTATTTATTAATTTTGAA
This sequence comes from Lachnospiraceae bacterium, assembly GCA_051888795.1. Classification (GTDB taxonomy): domain Bacteria; phylum Bacillota; class Clostridia; order Lachnospirales; family Lachnospiraceae; genus MD308. The sequence continues at coordinate 4,809 of JBJFCD010000149.1, forward strand.
AAGAAACCTACAAAAGAACAGCTGATTGAAAAACTTGTTAATTTTAAAGGCTTCCCGCAGGAGGTTGGACTTCCGAGTGCTCCAAAGCAGTTCATCCGCTATATGGAAGAGGATAACCGTCCGCAGGTAACTCTGGATGTGGACTATGAGAATGGTATGGGTGTGTCAATCGGTCGTCTGAGAGAAGACAGTATGTTTGATTTCAAATTTATCGGTCTTTCTCATAATACGGTTCGTGGTGCTGCAGGGGGAGCTGTTCTCTGTGCAGAAGCATTGACTGCAAAAGGATACATTCAGGCAAAATAGTACTGAGGTAAAAATATTTTAAAATACAGTGCCTGTGCATTTCCGGGAGAGTTCTCCTAAAATGCATAGGCATTTTTGAAATATTCAGATTTACATGGGCTTAAATTTCAAGCTTTCAATTATCTGCGCTGAGTGGTAAAATAATTGTGTTATATTATGTAACGGGGGATGTGGGGAGAATGACTGTAACTTACAAAAGATATGAAGTTTTAACGAGGGAGTGATATTATGGAAAAGGATATACTGAATTATACACAGAACAGAGAACTTTCATGGCTGAAATTTAATCAGCGTGTATTGGAGGAAGCACAGGATATTACAGTTCCGCTTCTGGAGCGTATGAAATTTGTGGCGATATTTACGAGCAATCTGGATGAGTTTTTTATGATTCGTGTAGGAAGCCTTTTTGATATGGCCCATACTGATGCCAATACAAAGGATAGTCGTTCCGGTATGACACCGAGTGAACAGCTTGAAAAAATCTTTGAACAGGTAGCGCCTCTTTACAAAGAGCGTGATAAAACTTATGCGGACATAAAAAAACAGCTTCATCCATATGGGGTCTGCGGGCTTGATTTTAAGGAATTGGAGCAGTCAGAAAAGAAATTTGTAAAAAAATATTTTAAAGATCAGATCCTTCCGATTCTTTCTCCGCAGATTGTTGATGCCAATCATCCTTTCCCTCATCTTTTAAACAAAGAGATTTATGTGACATGTAACCTTAAGATTAAGGAAAAAGAGAAGGAAAAAAGTATGCAGGGGATTGTACCGGTACCTCAGTTTGTATCTGATATTCTGTATTTGCCGGGACATGATATCCGTTATATCCGTATGGAAAAAATTATCATGGAGCATTTAAGTCTGGTTTTCCCGAAATATGTGATTTCTGATGCAAACTATATCTGTGTAACACGTAATGCTGATATTGCTCCTGATGATGAAGCTCTGGAGGTTAATGATGATTTCCGCTATCTCATGAAGCAGACTCTCCATAAGAGACGCAGAATGTCTGTTGTCAGACTTGAAGTTGCGGAAAAACTGAGCGCAGAGATGGAAAAATATTTCTGTGATAAATTTAAGATTAGCCCGAATCAGATTTTCAGAACTAAGATGCCAATGAAGCTTTCTTATATTTTCGCAATTAGCGGTAATCTGCCGGAGCCAATGAAAAAATCACTGACGTATCCTGCATTTTCTCCGCAGGAAAGCGCAAGAGTTCAGGAAGGCAGTATCATGCGCCAGATTAAGAAAAAGGATCTGATGCTTTTCTATCCTTATGAAAGCATGAATCCTTTTTTAAAGCTGATCAAAGAAGCTGCATATGATCCGAATGTCATGACGATTAAGATTACGATTTATCGTCTGGCCAAGAAAGCGAGACTGGTGGAGTATCTGTGTGCTGCTGCAGAAAACGGAAAGGAAGTTACTGTCTTAATTGAACTTAGGGCAAGATTTGACGAGCAGAATAACATTGACTGGTCAGAGCGTCTTGAAGAAGCAGGATGCCGTGTGATCTACGGATTTGAAGGTTATAAAGTGCATTCAAAAATCTGTCTCATTACATACAGAAACCGTAATGAGATTCAGTATATTACTCAAATTGGCACAGGAAATTATAATGAGAAGACTGCAGCTATGTATACGGATCTTTCTCTTATGACAGCAGATAAAAGAATAGGAAACGATGCATCAGAGTTTTTCAAAAATATGGCAATCGGTAATCTGGATGGTGTATATGAACATCTGATCGTATCACCGACAAGCTTAAAACAAACCGTTCTTCGACTGATGGATGAAGAGATTCAAAAAGGAAGCGCAGGCCGTATCATTATGAAGATGAATTCAGTCACAGATACTGATTTCATTGCGAAAGTATCAGAGGCTTCCAGAGCAGGTGTTAAAGTAGATCTTATTGTCCGCGGTATCTGCTGTATTCTTCCGGGTGTGCCGGGATATACGGATAACCTGCACGTAATGAGTGTAGTGGGAAGATATCTGGAGCATCCGCGTATCTTTAGTTTTGGAACAGGAGAGGATCAGAAAATCTATATCGGTTCTGCTGATATGATGACAAGAAATACGGAAAAGCGTGTGGAAGTGGCATGCCCGATTCTGGATGCTGATGTGAAAAAGCAGGTAAATCATTATCTGAAAGTGATGTTGAGCGACAATATTAAAGCGAGAGTTCTTAAAAGTGACGGAACTTACCAAAAGAAGGAGATTGTTGCTCCATATGTGGATTCTCAGGCAGTTTTTATGGAGGAAGCGATCAAAGCAGTGCAGGAAAAATCTGTGGTGCAGGAGAAGCCTCTGTTTACAAAGCTAAAGGGAATCTTTGCAAAAAGAGTAAAATAAAATAAGAGGTGATTTCATTTTATATGGGGAAAGCATTATATATTGCTGAGAAACCCAGTGTTGCGCAGGAATTTGCGAAAGCACTGAAACTGACAACAAAAAGAAAGGACGGATATATAGAATCAGATGACGCAATTGTGACATGGTGTGTTGGACATCTTGTCACTATGAGTTATCCGGAAGAGTATGATCCGGCGTTAAAAAAATGGAGTCTTGAAACGCTTCCGTTTATTCCCGAAGAATTCAAATATGAAGTGATTCCTGCTGTGTCAAAACAGTTTCGAATTGTATCCGGACTTTTGAACCGTCAGGACGTAGAGATAATTTATGTCTGTACTGACTCGGGACGGGAAGGAGAATATATTTATCGTCTTGTGGAACAACAGGCAGGCGTTCACGGAAAAGAAAGAAGACGTGTCTGGATTGATTCGCAGACTGAGGAGGAGATTCTCAGAGGAATCCGGGAAGCAAAAGATTTAAAAGAGTATGATAATCTATCAGCATCGGCATATCTTCGGGCAAAAGAAGATTATCTGATGGGGATTAATTTTTCAAGACTTCTCACTCTGAAATACGGAAACAGTATATCCAGTTATCTGAATACAAAGTATTCAGTTATTTCGGTAGGGCGTGTGATGACTTGTGTTCTCGGTATGGTGGTAAGAAGAGAAAGAGAGATCCGGGAGTTTGTGGAAACACCGTTTTACCGTGTTATAAGTAGGATTGGAGAGGCAGGGCAGATTTTTGAAGGTGAATGGCGTGCCGTAAAAGGATCCCAATATTTTGAAACCCCTGCTCTTTATAAGGAAAATGGTTTTAAAGAAGAGAAAGATGCACAGGCGCTTATTGATGATTTAAGTAATCCTGCACCGGTGACATGCCAGATTGCAAGTATAGAAAAAAAGAAGGAAAAGAAAAACCCTCCTCTTTTATTTAACCTGGCTGAGCTTCAGAATGAGTGCTCTAAAAGATTTAAGATCAGTCCGGATGAGACATTGCGGATTGTACAGGAGTTATATGAGAAAAAGCTTGTGACATATCCTAGAACGGACGCAAGAGTTTTATCTACTGCTGTAGCAAAGGAAATACATAAAAATCTTAACGGACTAATGAAATATGAGCCTGCAGTGCCATTCCTCAAAGAAATCGTCCAATTTGGAAGCCACAAGGGTCTGGCAAAGACCCGTTATGTCAATGATAAACAGATTACTGATCATTATGCCATCATTCCTACCGGACAGGGTATGAGTGCTTTAAACTCCCTGAACTGGGTATCTAAGCAGGTTTATGATGTTATTGTGAGACGGTTTTTAAGTATATTTTATCCGGCAGCTGTATATCAGAAGGTTGCTGTAATAACAAAGATTAAGGAGGAATCCTTTTTTTCGAATTTCAAAGTGCTGGCAGAGGAAGGATATCTGAAAGTTGCAGGTGTACCGGGAAAAAAAGACAATGAGGAAATACAGGATACAGACAGAGCCTTTTTTGAAAAGATTCAGACATTAAAAAAAGGAATGATACTCCCGGTACAGACTTTAGAAATCAGGGAAGGTAAAACTTCGCCTCCGAAACGCTACAATTCCGGCTCTTTGATCCTTGCTATGGAAAATGCCGGACAGCTTATTGAAGATGAAGAGCTGAGAGCCCAGATCAAAGGAAGCGGTATCGGAACAAGTGCAACAAGAGGAGAAATTTTAAAAAAGCTTTTTCATAATAAATATCTGGCGCTTAATAAGAAGACGCAGATTGTTACTCCAACTATGCAGGGTGAGATGATCTATGATGTGGTGGATCATTCTATAAAATCTCTTCTTAATCCTGAGCTTACTGCAAGCTGGGAAAAAGGGCTCACCTATGTGGCGGATGGCGATATCACTCCAGACGAATATATGAAAAAACTTGATAACTTTATTGTGAGCAGAACACAAGGGGTGAAAGGTCTTAATAATCAGAGCGAGCTCCGTGCATGTTATGACAGAGTTGCACCATTTTATAAAAGCAGAAAAAATTACTCAAAGAAGTGAGATTGATATTACTGTTGAAACGTGGTATTCTGATTTTGAAGTTATTATAAAAGAAAATAATTAATAAGGAGACTTGATCGAATGGAAAAATTGACTGTTAAGGAATTATATACACTGGAAGAAACGATTGCAAAGGATATTTTTGAGGGAGTCACTTATCCATGGGAGGTTCTTCCGAAAATCAGCTCTTTTATACTTGAGCTGGGGGCAACTCTTCCGGCAGGCGAGTATGATAAGATTGGCGAGAATGTCTGGATTGCGAAATCAGCAAAAGTATTTGAGTCTGCCTATATTCACGGACCTGCAATTATCGGAAAAGATGCAGAAGTAAGACATTGCGCATTTATCCGTGGAAACGCAATTGTAGGAGAGGGAGCTGTTGTGGGAAATTCCACAGAACTTAAAAATGTGATCCTGTTCAATAAGGTTCAGGTTCCTCATTACAATTATGTAGGAGATTCCGTGCTTGGCTATAAAGCACATATGGGGGCAGGTTCTATCACTTCGAATGTAAAATCCGATAAAAAACTTGTAGTTGTTAAGACTCCGGATGGTAATATTGAAACAGGAATCAAGAAATTCGGAGCAATGCTTGGTGACGAAGTAGAAGTAGGATGCGGGACTGTATTAAATCCGGGAAGTGTGGTAGGAAAGCACACTAACATTTATCCTCTTTCGAGTGTGAGAGGCTATGTTCCGGCGAATAGTATCTACAAAAATCAAGGGGAAGTAGTTGAAAAATATTAATTTGTAAAGGAGAGATAGTATGCTGACAGATGATTTTGTAACAATGGAAATAGGCAAGACAAAACATATTGCTCTGGTAGCTCATGACGGAAAGAAGAAAGAACTTGTTGAGTGGTGTGACAAAAACAAAGATATTTTAAAGGGACATTTCCTTTGTGGTACAGGGACAACTGCACGTTTAATTGCAGAAAAGACAGGACTTCCGGTCAAAGGGTATAATAGTGGACCACTCGGTGGAGACCAGCAGATTGGCGCAAAGATCGTAGAAGGTCAGATTGATTTTATGATCTTCCTCTGGGATCCTCTTGAGGCACAGCCACATGATCCGGATGTGAAAGCTCTTCTTCGTATTGCTGTTGTATACGATATTCCGGTTGCAAACAATCTTGCAACAGCCGATTTTATGCTTCACTCTCAATTTATGGACGGTGTATATGCAAGAAAAGTAGAGAATTTTAACAAGACTGTTCAAAACAGGGTGGAACAAATGAAATAAAAAATATAGAATAAAAAAATCTGCAGTTTTCTTTTCAGAGATCTGCAGATTTTTTTATTAAGAAAGTATTAAGAAATTTTCTCTATTTCATTGACAACAGGTAGCCCATATGGTATTCTTTTAAATGACTTTAATACTTTAAAGCGTAACGGTTTAAAGCGATGTGTTTTGCTTTAGAGAAAAAAGGAATTCAAAAAGAGAAAGAAGAGGGAACAATTATGGTAATTAAATTAATACTGCTGGTAATATTTTTTGCAGTGATGGTTACGGTTGGTATGTACACCAGAAAGCATGCTACCAGTGTTGATGGATTTGTACTTGGAGGTCGTTCTGTCGGACCATGGCTTACGGCATTTGCATATGGTACATCTTATTTTTCAGCGGTTGTATTTGTAGGATATGCGGGACAGTTTGGATGGAAATATGGTATGTCTGCTACATGGATCGGTCTTGGAAACGCGATAATAGGAAGTCTTCTTGCCTGGGTAGTACTTGGAAGACGTACAAAAGTTATGACACAGCACCTTAATTCTAAGACAATGCCTGATTATTTCGGAGAGAGATATGGAAGCAAAGCACTTAAGATTGCGGCATCTGCTATCGTGTTTATTTTCCTGATTCCATATACAGCTTCTGTATATAACGGACTTTCCAGATTGTTTGGTATGGCATTTAATATACCGTATACATATTGCGTTATCGGAATGGCAGTATTTACTGGAATTTATGTTATTCTTGGCGGTTATATGGCGACAGCTATCAATGATTTCATTCAGGGAATTATTATGTTGGTTGGTATCTGTGCAGTAATTGGTTCTGTACTTAGTGGACAGGGAGGACTTATTGAAGCAATACGTAAAATGGCAGAGATCCCAAGCGATATTCCTGTTACAATGGGACAGCCGGGTGCATTTACATCTTTCCTTGGACCGGATCCTCTGAATCTTCTTGGAGTTGTAATCCTTACATCTCTTGGTACATGGGGACTTCCTCAGATGGTTGGAAAATTCTATGCAATCAAAGATGAAAAGTCAATCAATACAGGTACAGTTATTTCTACATTGTTTGCTGTAGTTATTTCAGGAGGATGTTACTTCCTCGGTGGTTTTGGAAGATTATTTGATAATGCATCAATTTATGATGAAACAGGCGCAGTGATCTATGATGGTATTATCCCATATATGCTTTCCACACTTCCGGATATTTTGATCGGTATTGTTGTAGTTTTAGTATTATCTGCATCAATGTCAACACTGGCATCACTGGTTCTTACATCAAGTTCAACACTTACACTGGACCTTCTTAAAGACAATGTGATGAAAGATATGGACGAGAAGAAACAGGTTCGTACAATGCAGGTTCTGATCGTATTCTTTATCGTTGTATCTGTAGTGATCGCACTGGATCCTCCGACATTTATCGCACAGCTCATGGGTATTTCCTGGGGAGCACTTGCGGGAGCATTCCTGGCACCATTTATGTATGGACTTTACTGGAAAGGTGTCACCAGAGCTGCTGTATGGGCAAGCTTTATTGCAGGTGTAGGTATTACAGTTTCTAATATGTTCCTTCATTATATTGCTTCTCCGATCAATGCAGGTGCAATTGCTATGATAGCAGGTCTGATCATTGTTCCGATTGTAAGTGTTGTAACACCGAAACTTGATAAAGAGAAGGTAGACAACATATTTACATGCTATGATGAAAAAGTTACTATTACGAAGAAACGTTCATTAGAGGCATAGTAAATTTGCTAAAATAGTTATAAATAAAGAATTCTGACATTTTAAAACAAAATATTAAAATACATCAAGGAAAGTGATTAAAAACATCACTTTCCTTTTCTTTATATATATGTTAGGATAAGAAGGAATTAAAATACGACAATAAAATTGATGGATATTATTCGTCAAATTGTATAAAGGAGAGGTTGAAATGAAGAATTATAATAAGTATGAAAGAACTTACTTTATGCCACCGGAAGTGACATATGATTGGGTGAAAAAAGAATATATTGATAAGCCACCGATCTGGTGCAGCGTTGACTTAAGAGATGGAAATCAGGCATTGATTGAGCCAATGAGTCTGGATGAGAAGCTTGAGTTTTTCCAGATGCTTGTTGATATCGGATTTAAAGAGATTGAAGTGGGATTTCCGGCTGCATCCGAGACAGAGTATCAGTTTATGAGAACTTTGATCGAGAAAGATATGATACCGGACGATGTAACTGTTCAGGTTTTGACTCAGGCAAGAGAGCATATTATTAAAAAGACTTTTGAGGCTGTAAAAGGTGCACCTCATGCAGTTATCCATCTTTATAATTCTACTTCTGTAGCGCAGAGAGAGCAGGTATTTAAAAAAGAAAAAGATGAGATTAAGAAAATTGCAGTAGAAGGTGCGAAACTCTTATTAGAGCTTGCAAACGAGACAGACGGTAATTTTACATTCCAGTACAGCCCGGAGAGCTTCCCGGGAACAGAGGTTGATTATGCAGTAGAAGTATGTAATGCCGTTTTAGATGTATGGAAACCTACTGCAGACAATAAAGCAATCATTAATATTCCAACGACAGTGGAAAATGCGATGCCTCATGTGTTTGCATGCCAGCTTGAGTATGTGAACAAACATCTGAATTACAGAGATAACGTAATCTTATGCTTACATCCGCACAATGACCGTGGATGCGGTGTAGCAACCGCAGAGCTTGGTGTTCTGGCTGGAGCAGATCGTATCGAAGGTACATTATTTGGAAACGGAGAGCGTACCGGTAATGTTGATATTGTTACAATGGGTATGAATATGTTCTCTCACGGAGTGGATCCGGGACTTGATTTCTCAGATATGAAACATATCCGTGAGACTTATGAAAGACTTACAAGAATGGAAGTAAATCCGCGTCAGCCATATGCAGGTGATCTGGTATTCACAGCATTTTCCGGTTCCCATCAGGATGCGATTGCAAAAGGTATGGCATGGAGAGATGAAAAGAAATGTGATACATGGACTGTGCCATATCTGCCAATTGATCCACAGGATGTCGGAAGAAGATATGATTCAGATGTTATCCGTATCAACAGCCAGTCCGGCAAAGGCGGTGTAAGCTACATTTTAAAACAGAGCTTTGGTATCAATCTTCCACAGAAGATGAGAGAAGAAGTAGGATATCTTGTAAAAGATGTTTCAGATAAAGCGCATAAAGAGCTTAGCCCAGAATGGGTATATGAGATTTTCCGTGATAATTACATTAATACAAAGCCGGTATTTTCGATTGATGAATGCCACTTTAAGCAGATAGACGGTATTACTGCAGAAGTAACGATAAATCACCATGGTGAGAGCAGAACAATTACTGCAATTGGAAATGGTCGTCTTGATGCAGTAAGTAATGCAATTAAGCAGTATTTTAATATCAGTTATGAACTTACTTTCTATGAGGAGCATTCACTGACAAAGGGTTCGTCCTCAAAAGCGGTAGCTTATGTTGGAATTATTTGTAAAGGCAAGACTTTCTGGGGAGTTGGTATTGACGCAGATATCATCAGAGCTTCTATTGAGGCACTGATCGTAGCTGTTAACAAGATTGAGGAAATCGGAAGTGCTGAGACATGTAAAGATGCCAGAATGATTGAAATTATGAATTATATTCAGGCAAATTACATTGATATCACGCTGGATGATCTGGCTGAAAAGTTTTATCTCTCTAAGCCGTATATTTCCAAATATATCAAGGAGAAGTCTGGCATGACATTTGGAGAACTTGTTAAAAAGATTCGTATGAAGAAGGCAAAAGCACTTCTTAAGAGCAGCAATATGACTGTTGAAAATATTTCATTGTCGGTAGGATACCAGAATGTTGAGCATTTTAACAGATTGTTCAAAAAAGCTTATAACATGACTCCTATACAGTTCAGAAATCAGAAATAATGTAAAATACCTGGGAGCAGCCGATGTGCTGCTCCTTGTATATTTTGCATAAATATAATAAATATTTCAAATTTTAGTACTATAGTCTATAATATGTGTTATAATATTCACAAGAAATTATTTGGGCCATTAAGGAGGATACAAAAGATGATTATTAGTGCGAAATATCTCATGACAGGTGATGGGAAAACTGTTCTTGAGGATAAGGCTGTTTTGACTGGGGCAGATGGAAAGATTCAGAAAATCGCATCAAAAGAAGAACTTGTAAAAGAGTTTCCCGAGGAAGAGGTAAAAGAATATGGGGATGCAACGATTCTTCCGGGTCTTTTTGATATGCATGTGCATCTTGCATACTGGTATTCACAGCCGGATTCATTCAATTACAATGACCAGATGATCACACTCTATGCGCTTCAGCATGCGCAGGCAGCATTTGAAAGAGGAATTACCTCTGTGAGAGATCTGTCTTCTTATCATGGAGTTTGTAAGAACTTAAAGCTTGCTGCTGAGAAAGGCTTTATTACAATCCCAAAGATTACACATACGGATACAGGTTTGTGTATGACAGGCGGACACGCATGCGATGAGGTGCCGGAAGTAGACGGACCATGGGAAGTAAGAAAAGAGATCCGTAAACAGGTTCGCGATGGAGCTGAGTGGGTAAAGGTTCTCACAACGCACCGTTCCCATATCCCGGAGTTTACACAGGAAGAGTTAGACGCTGCAGTTGATGAATGTCACAGAAGAGGAATCAAATGTGCAGTTCACGCAGGAACGAATCCGGGAATCCAGATGTGTATTGATGCCGGTTTTGATACGATTGAGCATGCAACATTTATGACTGTTGACCACGCAAAACAGATGGCAGAAAAAGGAATTGCATGGACACCTACAATCATGGCATATACACTTCTCTATGAGATTTGCAAAGAGAAAATGGAAAATCATGCAGGAACTCCGGTGAATGATCCGGTTATGCAGAAAGAGATTAATGACTATCAGTATTTCGAGCCTGCGTATAAGGCATACAGAGACAATTTTAAGAAGTTCTATGATACAGGAGTTACTGTTATTGCAGGTACCGATATGGTTATGTATCAGTCTCCGCTCTTGCCACTTCCAAGAGAGCTTCAATATATGGTTGAATATGGAATTACGCCAATACAGGCAATCCAGACAGCAACATCAAACCCGGCAAAAGTACTTGGTGTGGAAAATGAGAGAGGACTTATCAAAGAAGGACTGGATGCAGATATCCTTGTAGTCGGCGGTGACTTAAGTAAAGATATCAAGTGCCTGAACGATGTAAAACTTGTAACGATGGACGGAAAGCGTATGTTTGAAGATGGCATCAGATATGTAGGAACCGGAAATATGCTTATGTAATATGTTATGTGTTATGTGTTATGAAATAAACTTGTATGAAAAGTATTATAATACAATCTTTTGTTTAGAGATCGGCGGTTGTAGAACCGCCGATTCTTTTATCCTTAAAAAGATATATACATAATGTGTCAAACGCTTTATAATGAGTAGTAAAGTGACAGCAGTACGTTTCAAATGACCATTATATTGGGGGATGGGAAATGAAGAAAAGATTTGGTAAAGACAGAATATATTTACTTGTGACAGGAGTGCTTATACAGATTGTACTCTTACTTCCGTGGTTCATTACTGATGGGAAGAGATTTACTACTTATGGATATTTTGCATCCAGATATGGAAAGAATGGGGTAGAGGCACTTGTGGGTGCTGATCTTCAGGCTCTCGGATTTGGTTTTGTTGATATCAGATCTATGTTAAGTGTGTTGTGGTTTCATATGGTTCTGCTTATTATACTGCAGGTTCTTGGGATTATAAATCTTATACTTTTGTTTGGAAGAAAAAAGAGAGTATTTTTATGCATTGTTTCGCTTGTTATCTGTGCTGCAAATATTTTTGCAATGCCTGTAAGTCCATTGTTCTATCTTGGAGACTGGGGAACTAAATTATTTTTGCTTGTCATATTGATTCTGGAGGGTATTCATTTTATCGGTTTTAGAATGATTGATTCGTGGACAGAAGCAACTGAAGAGATGCGCAGAATCAAGCAAAGGGAAAAAGAAGCAAAAAAAGAGAGAAGAGAACGGCTCGTATTTGAAGGAAAATATTCTTCCCTGTTTTATAAAATCATTCGAAAAAATTTTAAAGCCAGCTGGAAAGTTTATCGGTTATTTATTTTTGTGGGATGTATGTCTATCAGCTTTATTTTTGCCGGTTTTGGTATGCGAGAGATGCTTTCGCAGGCGAATAAAGCAGAAAATCTTGCAATGGGGCAGGGACTTGGAACAATTGTACTTAATTTTCTTGCCGTAGCAATTGTAATTTCTATTGCGTTGATAGTATCTGTGTTAATGTTCTATTTGAAAAATCATGTCAAGAACTATGCGCTTTTTTTAAACCTTGGTATGAGGAGCAGGACTCTGTATCTGTTTGTGGCGATAGAGATTGTGTCGTGTATTATCATTTCCATAATTGGCGGATGCGTTATAGGTAATATTTTTCTGCTTATCTGCAAAATAATATTTAAAAATGGATTTGGAGATACAATAGTTCTTGAAGGAATTTCAATCAAGACTTATCTTCTTACGTTTGCAGTGAGCTTTTTGATCTTCCTCATTTCCGGAATGGCAACCAGGGATATTTATATTGATACCGGAGCATCTTCATCAAGATATAAAGATGTGTTAAAGGAAAAGATGCCGGGGAGATTAAGTCCTGTTTTTCTGATTTTTGGTATTATATTTATTTTTTCATCATTTATGTTGATTTCAAAAAGAGAAAAAGCAGAAGGCGTGTCTCTCGTTATATTATTTTTTGCAGGGTTATATTTGTTTTTGAAGCATTTTTTGAATCTGTATCTTAAGGCAAGAAAGAAAAAGAAAACGACGTATTTTGTAGGGCTGATAAAAAAGAATTATTTTTATCATCATTTCAAAACGGCGTTTCGTTATCTTTTTTTGATCACGTTTATCCATATCAGTGTACTGTTTCTGTTTTCAAGAGAAGCTGTCTCTTCCGTGATAGCAGATAAACCTGAGACGATGTTTCCTTATGACTATGTGTGTATGGCTACAGATGATGATGAGGAATTATTTAAAGAAATAAAAAAGGATTGTGATGCAGAAATTTTTGTTTATCCAATGGTCCGAGTTACAAATGTAGATAATACTTCTATATTAGAGAATTTCAGCGCACCAATGCTTCCACAGGGGCAGCATATTGGTATTTCGCAGTCCACCTATGAAATACTCTGTGAAAAAGCAGGACATGAGCCAAAAAAATTCGAGTTAAATGATGACGGAAGTAATGTATTTTTAGTTTTTCAGGAAGATAAAAGTGTAAAAACTCATCCGATTGATTATTATCTGTTAGATCATACAAAACCATATCTACATATTGGACAGCCGGTAACCAATTATAACTATATATTACGTGAAGAAATTTTCCAACCAAGAGAGGTTGCAGGAATGGAAAGAGAAAATCTGGTGGGAAATTTTAGACAGGGAGAATATGAAAATATTGTAGTATTTTCCGATGAATATTTTTCAAAAGTTCAGGATCTGTGGAAGACAACAAATCTGTTAAACGGTGAAGCGTTGGAAGAAGGAGAAGGAATTGAAGGTGTAAACATGCATCACTGGCCGGACAGACTTGTATTAATCAATGCGCAGGAGAAAGAAAAAGGTGCAGTAGAGGAGAAACTCAAACAATTTGGTGAAAAGCATGTATTTGACGAGAAATTTGACAGTGTTGTCCGGTCATGGTATTCCGGTGATGAGACTTTGGATCAAATGAAATCTGAAAGGTTTATGAACATAGCTGTGGGATTTTTTATAATGATGATTTTGACTGTTGTGACATTAGTTCTTCTGTACATGAAAGTAGAGTCCGAGATGAAAGAGAAAATAAAGCAACAGGAATTTCTGGAATGTATGGGGATGAGAACAGACGAAAGAATCAGGGTAATAAAATCAGAGTTGGAAGTATTTCTATGGTTTCCAATGGCAGTAGCTACAATATCAGCTGCAGTATTTACAGTAATTATATGGAAGATTAGAATGTACTCACAGGCGGACTGCATTTCTTACGGAAAAATGCTGGCGGTTGTCTATCTGATTTATGCGGCAGTTCAAATTCTGGGAGTCAAAGGTCTGGAGCAATATATAATAAAAAAAGCAGGAGGCAGCCATGAGAAAAATTATAAGAACCGATAACTTATACAGAAGTTATACAAAAACAGTCAATAAAGATGGAAAAATGGATGACATTCAAGTTATTAAGGGTATTGATCTTTCTGTGGAAGAGGGAGAATTTGTTGGTATTATGGGAAAGTCCGGCTGCGGAAAGACTACACTGATAAAGACATTAGGACTGATTGATAAGGCGACCAGAGGAAATCTGTATTTTAAAGAGAAAGATGTGGCCAATCTCTGGGTAGACGAGCTCGCGGATATCCGGCGTAGAGAAATAGGATTTGTATTTCAGGATTTCTATCTGATGGACAGTCTGTCTGTAAAGGAGAATATTATGCTTCCCATGATACTTGACAAAAAAGAAGCAGAGAAATGTATAGAATATGCAGAAAAACTGGCAGAACAATTCGGTCTCAGTCACCTGCTAGACAAAAATCCATATGAGCTTTCCGGCGGAGAGAAGCAGAGGGTGGCAATCTGCCGTGCACTTATTAATAATCCTGATGTTATACTTGCAGATGAACCTACAGGAAATCTGGACTCAAAATCAGGGAAAATAGTGGTGGATGAATTTATTAATATTAACGAAAAGATGGGAAAGACAATTGTTATGGTGACGCATGATCCCCAGATGGCAAGTAAATGTAAGAGGATTATTTTCCTGAAAGACGGATTGATACTGGAAGATTTAAAGCGTAGCGGAACCAGTGAAGAGTTTTATCAGGAAGTATTAAGCCATATGTCAGACCTGTAGGAGATTACAAAAAAGTATTATTATCCATAGATGAAGAACAGGAGTTTAGATTATGTGTGGGAAAATAGTTGCTGATGATGATAAAAGCAGACGTTATTTTTATGTAAGTAAAGAAAAAAACAAGCTTTCTTTTTCTCGTATTGTGGAGCTTCTTCGGCAAAGTTACTGGGCAAAAGACAGACCGGAAGATTTGATAAAACAATCTGTAGAACATTCAGTTTGTTACGGCGTATATGATCAGAATGATTATATGGTTGGCTTTGCAAGGATTATCACAGACTTTACGAGAGTGTTCTACCTGATGGATGTTATTATAGATGAGGCATATAGACATCGTGGACTGGGGACCCTTTTAATGGATCAGATTATGGCAGATGTAGGGGATTTATATGGAATCCTTCATACAGATGATGCACAGGGATTTTATAAAAAATATGGATTTTCTGATGAGGAAAAAGTACGGAGATATACGATGGAGAAAGATCGAAGAGGTTAAATCGAATAAAAGAATAATAAATAAACTGGGCGTAGACTTAAAATCAGTCTACGCCCAGTTTGTTAACATTAAATTGCTCTTGTGTACTCTTTCAGCCATTCGCGTTCTTCTTCAGTAAGGCGAGGCCCAATCTTTTCATATACATCTTTGTGATAATTATTCAGCCATTCGCGTTCGTCACGACTCATTTCTTCCGGATCGATTCCGTCAAGATCGATTGGAGCGAAGGTGATTGTCTCAAAGTGCATAAACTGTCCATATTTATTCTGAACACCTTTTCTTACGATAAATTCGTTCTCAATACGGATACCAAACTGACCATCTTCATAGATACCTGGTTCATCAGTAATTACCATACCTTCTTCTAACTGGTGATGCTCATTTTTGCTTGGAACAACATACCAACGGAAGCCGGTTGGCGCTTCATGGATGTTTCCGAGATAACCTACGCCATGTCCTGTACCGCACTGGAAATCAAGATCGAGATCCCAGATCGGTCCTCTGGCAAGTACGTCAAGATTGTATCCATAGCATCCATAGAGGAATTTTGCACGGGAAAGACGCATCATAGCACGAACAACTGCTGTAAAGTATTTCTTCATCTGTGCATCAACAGAACCAAGTACAAAAGTTCTTGTGATATCTGTGGAACCTTCATAGTAACCTCCGCCTGTATCATTTAAGAAAAATGCACCTGATTTAAGCTGTACATCAGATTCCTCACAAGGAGAGTAATGCATCATTGCTGCGTGATCAGCAAATGCACATAAAGGCTCGAAGCTGTCACGGATATATCCTTCCTGTTCAGCACGAAGTTCTGTTAATTTTGCTGCAGAGCTCAATTCTGTAATAGGCTCTTTGTCATAACGTGTTTTGATCCAGTACATGAATTTTGTGATTGCAACACCGTCTTTAATGTGAGCTTCTTTGATGTTTTCAAGCTCAACATCGTTTTTCATAGCTTTCATAAGAATAGTTGGATTTGCAGCTTCAACAATCTTACAAGGAATATTTTTGTAAAGAGCATAATTCATCTTCATTGGATCGATCAAAGCAACACTGTCTTTGTCAATCTTTTTAATATCCTCGTAAATATCATTGTAAGGATGGATATTTACGTTATTTTTCTTCAATTCTTCGTGAATTTGATCATTCAGTTTGGAATCGTCTACATAAAGTTCTACAGAATCCATAGTAACGATAGCGTAGGAGAGAAGTAATGGGAAGAAGTCAATATCATCACCACGAACGTTGAGAAGCCAGCATACATCATCCAGAGAAGCGATAATATGTGTATCAGCTCCGTTTTCTGCCATTACTTTTCTTACCCGTGAAAGCTTAGAAGCAGTGTTTTCTCCAGAATATTTTTCTTCAAGGAAGAAAGCAGGCTTCTTTGAAAGTGACGGACGGTCTTCCCAGATTGCATCGATCAAATCTTCTGAATAGTCAATTTTAATATTTTTTGCGGATAATGCTTCTTCATATTCCTGGCCTTCACCCATAGAAAGTACACGTCCATCAAATCCTACAGTACCTCCTTCAGGAATAGTATCGCAGAGATATTCAGTTACGGAAGGAGTATCACCTACAAACATTTTCATAAGACGAATACCGCTTCCTTTTAATTCGTTTTCTGCCTGGAAGAAATATCTTCCGTCTGTCCACAAACCTCCGTCATCTTTTGTTATGACAGCAGTACCGTATGAACCACTGAATCCTGTAATAAATTTTCTCGCTTTGAAATGTTCCCCTACATATTCACTTTGATGAAAATCAGCAGTCGGTACAACATAAGCGTCGATACCTTTTTCTGTCATGAGAGAGCGCAGCTTTGCAACTCTTTCTGCTACAACAGTCATAATAACATACCTCCTTTTCTTATATGAAGGATACTTTTGTAAAATTATCATTGTATCCTTGTTAGTGTTAAAAAAAGGCTCCCGGGAAACCGGGAGCCCTTTCCTTCATAGAGTAAAGCCTTATTAAAATTAGACTTATTTACCTCCAACCATTTCATCAAACTTCTTAGTAAATGCTAACATACCGATACCAACACCGATAATAATGATTGTTACGATACCGTAAGCTTTTACGAATGAGAACTGTGCTAAGAAGTTGTAAAGTGGTCCATATCCTTTTCCTGCGAAGAAAATGATAAGTGGCCATACACCAAGCAGTGTTCCAAGAAGTTTCTTTGGAGCGTACTTGCTGATGAAGGAGTTTCCAAGAGGTGAGAAGATAACTTCACCAACTGTCATACATACAGCTGTTAAGATGATAATCCAGATACCAACTGGATCTTTTGTACCTTCGCCGCTAAGGAATGCAGCGAGTACCATACATGCTGTACACAGACCAAGGAAGATAATACCAACAGCAGTCTTTGTGAACATACCCCAGTCACCCTGTGGTCTCTGTTTCATCTTAGCCCAAACTCCAGCGAGAATAGGACAAAGAATGATACAAAGAAGAGCATTCATGGAGTCAAACCAAGATGTAGGCATTGTGAAGGAACCGATATTCCAGTTTGCCCAACCGGAACCAGCTTCTGAAACTGGACCAAACTCGTAGTAAACCGGCATGTATACCATGTACCAGATCAACCAGAAAATACCGGAGAACAGTGTACAGATAAGAATAGCAATAACACGGTTTTTCTCAAGTTTTGTAAGTGGAGCGTTGTCTTTTTCTTTGTCAGCTTTGTTAACATCTTCTGTTCTGTTGTCAACAAGGAATGGTTTCTTACCAGCATCGCCAAAGAATCTCATACCGAAGAGCCACCAAGCACAATCGATGAAAAGGAAGATTCCGCAGACAAGGAACAATCCACGATAGCCTAATGATGATTTAGCTAAAAGGCAAAGGAATGATGTTCCGCAGAAAGAACCAATGTTAACGAAGGAATACTGAATACTGAATACTGAATCCAGTGTGTCCTGATCAGCTAATGGGAAAAGACGTCCGTTGATACCGGAAACATTTCCCTTGAAGCAACCTGTACCGATAGCTAACAGGATGATCATTGCCCAAAGCATTCCAACTCCGTTTGCTTTCCATGCAAGCAGGTAGCTGACACCCATGAGGATTTCTCCCAATGGTACAAGAAGTCTTGGGCTAACCCAACGGTCAGCAATATATCCACCGATGATAGGTGTGATATAAGTGAATGCTACCAAGTTAGAGCTCATTGCTGCACCGACTGATTTGTCGAGGCCAAGACCACCATCAGCAACTTCTGCTACGATGAAGATGGCGAGCGCCCACTTAGCTGCATAGTATGCAAGTCTTTCAAATGTGAAAGAAAGGCAGCATACATAGAAACCAAATGGCCATTTCTTTTTTGTTGTTTCCATAAGTTTCACCCTCCAATTAAATGAATTTGTCTTTTGTTTTAAATATGTAGAAAAACCACTTCTATTTAAAACTATTTCTTGATTATAATATCACAGATTAGACTGAAGTACAATGTTTTTGTTAAGAAAAAGTTAATAAATATTTTCCGGATTTTTTCTAAAAATGAGTTTCTTCATATTTAAATATAGTATGAAAGAAAGCAATGTTGGTCTGTTGTGGTAAAGTGGTAACACATAAAAATATTATGTCAAGGATTTAACGGTGAATGTAGAAAAGTGTTGCAGTAAAGTGTGAAAGAGGCTATAATATAATAGGCAGAAAATTTGGTTATTCTTTTTGCAAATCAGCAAAACCCAATTAAAATATGTTAGGAAAATGGAGGGCTAGACTATGGGCAACATGGCAACAGGAAATGCAGCAAGCAATAGAATTGCAAGTTTGCTTGATGCAGGAAGCTTTGTTGAAATTGGTGGAGCTGTCACAGCCAGAACTACTGATTTTAACATGCAGGAAAAAGAAACCCCGGCAGATGGTGTCATTACTGGTTATGGTGTGATTGACGGGAATTTGGTGTATGTATACAGCCAGGATGTTTCTGTGTTAAATGGAGCAATCGGTGAGATGCATGCAAAGAAAATTGCGAATATTTATGATATGGCAATGAAAATGGGAGCACCGGTGATTGGAATAATCGACTGTGCAGGTTTTAGGCTTCAGGAGGCAACAGATGCATTGGAAGCGTTTGGTACTTTGTATACAAAGCAGTCCATGGCATCAGGTGTGATTCCTCAGATCACAGCCATTTTTGGTACATGCGGAGGTGGTCTTTCCGTTATTCCTGCACTTACAGATTTTACATTTATGGAAGCTGAAAAAGGGAAATTATTTATTAATTCTCCGAATGCAATTCCGGGAAACAGTATTTCTAAATGCGATACTTCTTCTGCAAAATTCCAGAGTGAAGAGGCAGGGCTTGTGGATGTGATAGGCACAGAAGAAGAGATTCTTTCAGGTATTCGTACTCTGATCTGTATGCTTCCGGCTAATAATGAAGACGATGCATCCTATGATGAGTGTACAGATGATCTTAACAGAGTTTGCCCGGAAATTGAAAATGCTTTAGAAGACACAGCAATAGCTTTAGTAAATATTTCAGATAGCAATATTTTCTTTGAGACAAAGAAAGCTTTTGCAAAAGATATGGTAACAGGGTTTATTCGCTTAAATGGTATGACTGTCGGAGCAGTTGCGAACCGCTCGAAAGTATATGATGCAGATGGCAATGTAATGGCTGAGCTTGATGGGGCTCTGTCAGCGGACGGTGCAAAGAAAGCAGCAGATTTTGTTACATTCTGTGATGCTTTTGGTATTCCGGTACTCTCTCTTACAAATGTTTCAGGATTTAAGGCATCAGAATATGATGAGAAACATCTTGCAAAAGCAGCTGCAGAACTGACTTACGCATTTGCAAATGCAACAGTTCCAAAGGTTAATGTTGTGATTGGTAAAGCATTCGGAAGTGCTTATGTGGCAATGAACAGTAAGTCAACAGGTGCTGACATGGTATATGCATGGCCGACGGCTGAGATTGGAATGATGGACGCAAAGCTGGCAGCAAAGATTATGTATGCCGGATCTGATGTTGCTACATTAAATGAAAAAGCAGCAGAGTACAGAGAACTTCAGTCAAATCCAATGTCTGCAGCAAGAAGAGGATATGTTGATGCAATCATTGCACCGGCAGATACAAGAAAGTATGTGATCGGAGCATTTGAGATGTTATTCACAAAGAGAGAAGATCGTCCGATGAAAAAACATGGTACGGTTTAGAGAGGTGAGGCAAATTGAAGAAAAAAATTAGCTTATTATTATGTTTGCTTGTGACTGTGCTTTGCTTTACCGCATGTGGCAATAAAAGTGCTGAGAATCAATACGATGAAGCAGAGCTGGAGCAGGTGACAGAATTTCTGATAGGTTACTGCGCGGGAGCAGATGAAGAAGCTTTTGAGCAGTGGTATGGGATGTCAGATTTCGCAATTGATCTGCAGCTTACCGAAGCGCAAATCCCATTCGATGCAGATTGTTTTCTTGGTGTTCTTTCCAGTTGGCAGGCTGGAGTAGAAGAATGCGGAAATTATATTGAGCATGGTGAATATACGTATAAAGTGTCAAATGGGGATATAGAAGTTTCTACAGAAGCAATATTTGAAGAGCGAAATGCTACAATCTCGTTTATGTTTGATGAAGATTCGAAACTTGAAAGCATGACAATCAATGCAGAGATGGGAACCGGCGAGATTCTTAAAAAGGCCGGACTGAATACATTGCTCGGAATGGGAACTGTATTTATTGTACTCATTATTATTGCGTTTATCATTTCCCTGTTTAAGTATATTCCTGCAATTCAGGAAGCTTTTTCAAAAAACAACAAAAAAGCAGAACCTGAAAAAGCAGAACCGGCAAAGATGAAACAAAATAGTCTTGCAGCTGCTTCTCCTTCAGAAAAGACGGATGATGGCGAGCTGATTGCAGTGATTGCAGCGGCAATTGCGGCAGCCAGAGCAGATGCAAAAGCAGAAGGGACAAGTACTGATGGGTTTGTAGTTAGAAGTATCAGGCGTCGTCCGTCTAATAAATGGAATTCAAAATAAACTTTAGGAGGATATTAAGATGAAAAATTATACAATCACAGTGAACGGCAATGTATATGATGTTACAGTAGAAGAAAAAGGAGCAGGGGCAGCACCGGTTGCAGCGGCACCGGTTGCAGCAGCGCCAGTTGCAGCAGCACCGGCGGCAGTGCCGGCAGCACCGAAAGCAGCTGCAGGAGCAGGTTCTATTGAAGTGAAAGCAGGAGCTGCAGGAAAAGTATTCAAGATTGAAGCTAATGTTGGACAGAGTGTAAGCAAAGGCGATGCAGTTGTTATTATCGAAGCAATGAAGATGGAAATTCCAGTTGTGGCACCGGAAGACGGAACTGTTGCAAGTATTGAAGTTGCAGTAGGCGATCCGATTGAAGCAGGCGCAGTATTAGCAACATTAAACTAATGTGAAAAATATCAGAAGGGTATTCCTTTTGAATTGAACATGACTGGAGGTTAAAAAATGGAATATATTACAACAACATTAGGAAACCTCATACAGCAGACGGCATTTCTGAATCTTACATTTGGAAATCTGATTATGATTGCTGTTGCATGTTTTTTCCTATATTTAGCAATTCGACATGGGTTCGAGCCATTGCTTCTGGTTCCTATTGCATTTGGTATGCTGCTTGTAAATATTTATCCGGATATTATGCTGCATGCAGATGAATCTGCAAATGGTGTAGGAGGATTGCTTTATTATTTCTATGTTTTGGATGAGTGGGCAATCTTACCATCCCTTATCTTCATGGGGGTTGGAGCTATGACAGACTTTGGACCGCTTATCGCCAACCCGAAGAGCTTTCTTCTGGGTGCGGCAGCACAGTTTGGTATCTTTGCGGCATATCTCGGAGCTATGGCAATGGGATTTTCAGATAAAGCTGCTGCAGCTATTTCAATTATCGGTGGTGCAGATGGACCTACATCTATCTTCCTTGCAGGTAAACTGCAACAGACGGCTATTATGGGGCCGATTGCGGTGGCGGCATATTCTTATATGTCACTGGTTCCTATTATCCAGCCACCTATTATGAAACTTCTCACGACAGAAAAAGAGCGTAAGATTAAGATGGAACAGCTTCGTCCGGTTTCCAAGCTGGAGAGAATCCTTTTCCCAATTATTGTTACGATTGTAGTATGTACGATCCTTCCGACGACAGCACCTCTTGTTGGTATGCTGATGCTCGGCAATCTGTTCCGTGAGTGTGGTGTTGTAAGACAGCTTACAGAGACAGCTTCCAATGCGTTGATGTACATTGTTGTTATCCTTCTTGGAACATCCGTTGGTGCGACGACAAGCGCGGAAGCGTTCCTGAATTGGGATACGATCAAGATCGTTATACTTGGACTTGTAGCATTTATGTTTGGTACGGCAGCCGGAGTTCTTTTTGGAAAGCTGATGTGTATTGCAACTCATGGTAAAGTAAACCCACTGATTGGTTCTGCCGGTGTATCCGCAGTTCCGATGGCAGCCAGAGTATCTCAGAAGGTTGGAGCAGAAGCAGATCCAACGAACTTCCTTCTGATGCATGCAATGGGACCGAACGTTGCCGGGGTTATCGGTACAGCTGTAGCGGCCGGTACATTTATGGCAATTTTTGGTGTTGGAGTATAGTGATATATGCCTTTTAGGCAGGCGAGATATTTCGCTTACAATTTTATGGAGGATATAAAATGGCAGAAATAGAGAAAAAACCAATTAAGATTACAGAAACGATTCTGCGTGATGCTCATCAGTCTCTGATTGCAACACGTATGACAACGGAACAGATGCTCCCGATTGTTGAAAAGATGGATAAAGTCGGTTACCATTCTGTAGAGTGCTGGGGTGGTGCTACATTTGATGCATCTTTACGTTTCCTTAAAGAAGATCCATGGGAGAGACTTCGTAAATTCCGTGATGGCTTTAAAAATACAAAACTTCAGATGCTGTTCCGTGGACAGAATATCCTTGGATATCGTCCATATGCAGATGATGTTGTAGAATATTTTGTTCAGAAATCAGTTGCAAACGGTATTGATATCATTCGTATTTTTGACTGTCTGAACGATCTTCGTAACCTGCAGACGGCAGTTACAGCAGCAAATAAAGAGAAAGCCCATGCTCAGGTAGCACTTTCCTATACATTGGGCGATGCATATACAATGGATTACTGGGTAGATATTGCAAAGAGAATTGAAGATATGGGTGCAAATTCTATCTGTATCAAGGATATGGCCGGACTGTTAGTTCCATATAAAGCAACAGAATTGATTGGTGCTTTGAAAGATGCAGTTGATCTTCCTATTCAGCTTCATACACATTACACTTCAGGTGTTGCGTCTATGACATATCTGAAAGCAGTAGAGGCCGGTGTTGATGTTATTGATACAGCAATGTCACCATTCGCACTTGGTACTTCTCAGCCTGCAACAGAAGTTATGGTAGAGACATTTAAAGGAACACCGTATGATACAGGATTTGACCAGAATCTTCTTGCTGAGATTGCTGATTACTTCCGCCCAATCCGTGACGAAGCACTTGACAGCGGTCTTCTGAATCCAAAGAATATGGGTGTTAATATTAAGACTCTGCTTTATCAGGTACCGGGTGGAATGCTTTCTAACCTGACATCACAGCTCAAAGAACAGAATGCAGAAGATAAATATTATGAGGTTCTTGAGGAAGTTCCGAGAGTTCGTAAAGACCTTGGAGAACCACCACTTGTAACACCGTCTTCACAGATTGTAGGTACACAGGCTGTATTTAATGTTCTTATGGGTGAGCGTTACAAGATGGCTACAAAAGAGACAAAAGATATCTTAAGTGGAAAATATGGTGCAACTGTTAAGCCTTTCGATGAAGAAGTAAGAAAGAAAGTTCTTGGCGATGATGCGGAAATCATCACATGCCGTCCGGCTGATTTGATTCCGGATGAGCTTGATACACTGAGAAATGAGATGGCAGAGTGGAGCCAGCAGGATGAAGATGTATTATCCTATGCTTTGTTCCCTCAGGTTGCTATGGATTTCTTTAAATACCGTGAAGCACAGCAGACAAAAGTTGATCAGACACTGGCTGATACAGAAAATGGAAGTTATCCGGTTTAGGACGTTACGCTTTACCTCAGCTAGTGCACGAAACTATAGGAGCCCGGAATAGTAATGAATATTCATTGCTATTCCGGGCTCTAACATTTTTCTTTCTCTACTTGAATATTCCATGATTCCAATCTATAATATATAAGATATGTTATCTTGAGGGAGATTATTCCCATTTGAATTTTAAAAGGACGATTTTACTATGGGAAATAAAAATGAGTTATTTCAAAAACTCGAAAAGAACTATAAAAAATTCAGCAAAGGACAAAAAAAATTAGCGGATTTTATTCGTGAGGATTACGATAAGGCTGCGTTTCTGACTGCTGCAAAGATGGGTGAGGAAGTAGGAGTGAGTGAATCTACTGTTGTGAGATTTGCAACTGCTCTTGGATATGATGGATATCCGGAATTCCAGAAAGCCCTTGGAGAACTTGTGAGAACTAAGCTTAACTCTATACAGAGGATGGAAGTTACTTATGGGCGCATCAGTCAGAGCGAGATTTTAAAAACGGTGCTTCAGTCTGATATTGAAAAGATTAAGCTTACTTTGGCGTCAATGGATCATGAGGCATTTGAGTTGGCTGTGGATACAATTTTGAATGCGAAAAAGATTTATGTAATCGGAATCAGAAGCTGTGCGCCTCTGGCAAGTTTTTTGAGTTTTTATCTGAATCTTATCTGTGATAATGTTATTGCGGTTAATACAAACAGTTCCAGTGAGATTTTTGAACAACTTATAAGAATTGATGAGAATGATGTTATTATTGGTATTAGTTTTCCGAGATATTCTATGCGAACCTTAAAAGCGCTTGAGTTCGCAAGTAATCGAAAGGCGAAAGTAATTACACTTACAGATAGTGTGCATTCTCCAATGACTTTATATTCTTCCTGTAACCTGATCGCTCGAAGCGATATGGCTTCTATCGTAGATTCGTTAGTGGCGCCATTAAGTGTGGTAAATGCGCTTGTAGTGGCTTTATGTATGAAAAAACAGGATGAAGTAATTGAAACGTTGGAAACGCTTGAGGATATCTGGGATGAATATCAGGTTTACAGCAAAGATGAATTAAACATGATTGGTGATAAAGTGGAATTTTCAGACTCGTTGGAAAGCGAAGAGGAACAGTATGAGTAAAGTATTGATTGCAGGCGGAGGAGCTGCCGGAATGTTTGCTGCTGTCACTGCGGCAAGAAATGGGCATGATGTTCATGTATATGAGAAAAATGAAAAGTTAGGGAAGAAGCTTTATATTACAGGGAAAGGAAGATGCAATCTTACAAATGCCTGTGATATGGAAACGCTATTTGCGTCTGTGGTCAGTAATTCCAAATTTATGTACAGTAGTTTTTACGGATGCACAAACCAGAATGTGATAGATTTTTTTGAAGAAATAGGTCTGAAAACTAAGATAGAACGAGGCGAAAGAGTTTTCCCAAAATCAGATCATTCTTCTGATGTGATCCGATGTCTTGAACAGGAAATGAAACGGCTTGGAGTGCATGTTTATCTTCGGACAGAAATAAAAAGCGTGGAAGAAGAAAACGGATGTTTCAGCCATATTGTACTTGCGGGCGGAAGAAAAATCAAAGGAGATGCTTGTATTATAGCAACCGGCGGTCTTTCCTATCCCACAACCGGTTCCACCGGTGACGGGTATCGATTTGCTGAAAAACTGGGACATACTGTAAAAGAATGTATGCCGTCGCTTGTCCCGATGGAAGTAAAAGAGCCATGGGTAACGGAACTTCAGGGATTATCGCTTCGCAATGTAGAGGCAACAGTTTATGATGGGAAGAAGAAGGTATATCAGGAATTTGGAGAAATGCTTTTTACTCATTACGGGGTGAGCGGACCGCTTATGCTCAGTGCGAGCAGTTATGCAGGAAAGAAACTTTTGCAACGACCTCTTACACTTGAAATTGATCTGAAACCGGCCCTCAGTATAGAAGCTTTGGATAAAAGGGTATTGAGAGATTTCGAAGAAAATCATAATAGACAGTTTAAAAATGCAATTGGGAAATTATTCCCCGCCAAGCTGGTTCCGGTTATGATAGAATTAAGCGGAATTGATTCCGAAAAGAAAGTGAATGTGATTTCCAGAGAAGAAAGAAACGAATTTGTTCATCTGATCAAACATTTTACGATGACGCTTACCGGACTCAGGGATTATAATGAGGCCATTATAACAAAAGGCGGCGTAAAAACAAAAGAAATTGATCCGGGAACAATGGAGTCAAAATTAGTAAAAGGATTATATTTTGTGGGGGAAGTTCTGGATCTCGATGCGCTGACCGGAGGATTTAATCTTCAGATTGCATGGTCAACAGCATATGCTGCAGGCGTTGCTGTAAATAGCATAATTTAAACTTAATTGAAAATATATTTTGACAGGAGGAACACAGCATGGATGAAAACAAGAAGACAAGAAAGAAACTGGGAGAAAGGAAAGTTGAAAACGAGGAAGTAAAAAAAGTAGAAAACAAACCCAGGGATCGTAAAATAAAAGATATCCGTTTTGAGGCTCAATATAAAGAGACAAAGGAAGTGCTCACCAAGGTATGTACTCTTTACCATTCTGATAAAGCGGACATTAATTTTCGCATGGTGGCATTTATATTTGTACCGTTTGTTGTACTGGTAATGTACATAAATGGGAGTTTTGCGGGGGGAACAACTTCAGAGTTGGTTGTTTTCTTTGTAAAAGCGATTGTAGCATGGGTTGCTTCGTTTTTTGTTGCTAAGATCTGCAGCAGAACACTCGGGAAAAAATATGCTGAATTATCCGGCAGAGGTGATGCAGAAGAGCTGTTTAACAGACGTATTTCGTTAAGAAAAGGGGAATTGCTTGATGTTTATATGTGTTTTGGTGAAGAGAGCTTTCAGAATATAACAAAGACTCTTACAAAAACCTATAGGTATGCAAATGTTACAAGACTTATTGAAAATGATGATTCTATGGCAATAGTTGTTCTTAATCCTGAAACAGGTGAGAAAGGGCTTCACGGATTCCCGAAAGACACACTTACAAATGGAGATGCTGACACGTTGAGAACATTTCTGGAGGAAAGGTGTCCGGGCGCAAAAAAAGGATTTATTAAATATTAGTTATATAGAAGGAGAAATGAGAAATGGGATATAATGTGGCAATTGACGGGCCTGCAGGAGCGGGGAAAAGTACTATAGCGAAACTGGTTGCGAAAGAAAAGGGATATATTTACGTTGATACAGGGGCAATGTACCGTGGGCTTGCAATTCACTTTCTTGATAAGGGAATTCATGCAGAAGAGACAGATAAGATTATTGAAGCTTGTAAAGATGCGGAAGTAACGATACAGTATGAGGATGGGGTTCAGCAAGTGTACCTGAATGGAAAAAACATTACAGATCGTCTTCGAGATGAAGAAGTTGGAAATATGGCTTCAAAAAGTTCTCCGATCCCTGAAGTGAGAGCGAAACTTCTGGAACTTCAACAAGGTCTCGCAAAAACACAGGATGTCATTATGGATGGAAGAGATATTGGTACTTGTGTGCTTCCGAATGCAGACGTAAAGATTTTTTTGACAGCAAGTGTTGAGACCCGTGCCAAGAGACGGTTTGATGAGCTCAAAGAAAAAGGAGTAGAATGTAGTCTGGACGAAATATCCAAAGATATTGCAGAACGTGATGAGCGAGATATGACGAGAGAGATTGCACCGCTCAGACAGGCGGAAGATGCAGTACTTGTAGACAGCTCCAACATGACAATTGAAGAAGTTGTAGCCGCAATCACCTCCCTCTGCAAATAATATGGCAGAGCCTCGGGGAAGGAATCTCCAACATTTTCTTGAAAGAGGTTAAATTATGAATGTGAAATTAGCGAAAACAGCCGGCTTCTGTTTTGGTGTGAAGCGTGCTGTAGATACAGTTTATACACAGATAAAAGAACAAAAAGGTGAAAAAATCTATACTTATGGGCCGATCATTCATAATGATGAAGTAATTAAAGATCTGGAACAGCAGGGTGTGACTGTCTTAAAGAGTCTCGAAGAATTAAAAAGTCTTTCGGAAGGGACAGTTATTATCCGGTCTCACGGTGTTCCGAAATATGTTTGTGAGCTTCTGGATGAAAAGGGAATCCGTTATGTTGATGCAACCTGCCCTTTTGTAAAAAAGATTCATAAGATTGTACAGGAAGAGAGTCAGAAGGGATCCCATATTATTATTATCGGAAATGATACACATCCAGAAGTGGAAGGAATCCGCGGCTGGGCCGGCAGCGCTGTAACTGTGATCCAAAATGCAGAGGAAGCACAGGATTTTTATCTGGAGGATGCAAAACAAAAATTGTGTATTGTTTCACAAACGACATTTAATTACAATAAATTTAAAGAATTAGTTGAAATTATCACTGAAAAGGGGTATGATATAATTGTTTTAAATACGATTTGTAATGCCACGAAAGAACGGCAGGAAGAGGCTCGTGACATTGCATCTGAAGTGGAGGCTATGATTGTTATTGGTGACAGGAAGAGTTCCAACACTCAGAAGTTATTTGAAATATGCAGTAATGCATGTGCGGATACGTACTATATACAGACACTTGACGATTTGAATGGGAATCAATTAAGGTCCGTGGAAACAGTAGGTATTACAGCAGGGGCATCCACGCCCAATAATATAATTGAGGAGGTTCAAAATTATGTCAGAATTAACTTTTGAACAAATGTTAGAAGAATCTTTTAAAACTATCAGAAATGGAGAGGTTGTAGATGGAACTGTCATCGACGTTAAGCCTGATGAAATCATCTTAAATATAGGTTACAAGGCAGACGGTATCATCATGAAAAATGAATATACGAATGATTCCAGCGCAGATCTTACAACTATGGTTTCAGTCGGAGACACTATGACAGTTAAGGTTTTAAAAGTGAATGACGGAGAAGGTCAGGTTCTGTTAACTTATAAGAGACTGGTAGCAGAAAAAGGTAATGAGAGACTGAAAGAAGCATATGAGAATCATGAGGTGTTAAAGGCACCGGTTGCACAGATTCTTGGTGGCGGGTTAAGCGTAGTGATTGATGAGGCAAGAGTATTTATTCCTGCAAGCCTTGTTTCTGATACATATGAAAAAGATCTCAGCAAATATCAGGATCAGGAGATTGAGTTTGTGATCAGCGAATTTAATCCAAGAAGAAATCGTATCATCGGTGACAGAAGACAGCTTCTTGTAGCAGACAGAGCAGAAAAGCAGAAAGAGCTGTTTGAAAAATTAAAAGTTGGAGATACAGTAGAAGGAACTGTTAAGAATGTAACAGATTTCGGCGCATTTATCGATCTCGGCGGAGTAGACGGACTGCTTCATATTTCAGAGATGTCATGGGGACGTGTTGAAAATCCGAAGAAGGTATTCCAGGTAGGAGAAACATTAAAAGTTCTCATTAAGGATATTAATGATACCAAGATTGCATTAAGCCTTAAATTCCCGGAAACTAATCCATGGGCTAATGCTGCTGAAAAATATGCGGTTGGAACAATCGTAGATGGAAAAGTGGCAAGAATGACAGACTTTGGAGCATTTGTAGAGCTCGCACCTGGTGTGGATGCATTACTTCATGTTTCACAGATTTCACGTGCGCATGTAGATAAACCTTCAGATGTTTTATCTGTTGGACAGATGATTACAGCTAAGATCGTAGATTTGAATGAAGCTGATAAAAAAATCAGCCTGAGCATGAAAGTTTTGGAACCGGCTGCAGCACCGGCAGAAAGTGTGGAAGAAGTTGTTGAGGCGACAGAAGAGTAATAATGACGTCAATTTAACATATGTTTTTTAGGATAGAGGCTTTGTGCCTCTATCTTTTATATGTGTTAAAAAATCAACAAGATGTTTGCAGAAATATACAAAGAATTGCCCGTATTTACTGGAAAAAGTGGGCGTTTTCTTGTATAGTAATATTAAGAGTCTATTAAGGAAGGAAGGAACAAAAGGATGGCATTGTTAACATTTAAGGGTGGTATCCACCCGGATGACGGCAAGAGCCTGGCAAAAGATAAGGCCATTGTCGAATTGAAACCGCAAGGTGATCTGGTTTATCTTGTTTCTCAGCATATCGGTGCGCCTGCAAATCCAATTGTTGAAGTTGGGCAGCGCGTACTCAGAGGACAGAAAATCGCTGAAGCCGGAGGTTTTGTATCTGCGCCGGTTTATGCGTCTGTATCCGGAACAGTTAAGGCCATTGAGCCACACATGAATCCGACAGGAGCCACAATTAAGAGTATTGTGGTGGAAAATGATGGGGAATATGAAGAAGTAGAATATCCGGCTGTGAAACCATTGGATGAGATGACCAAAGAAGAGATTCTCAATGCAATTGGAGAAGCAGGAGTAGTTGGTATGGGTGGAGCCGGTTTCCCGACAAGAGTAAAGCTTTCACCAAAAGAGCCGGACAAGATTGATTACATTATTGCGAACTGTGCAGAATGTGAGCCGTATATTACAGCGGATTACAGAAGAATGATGGAAACTCCTGAAAAACTTGTTGGAGGAATGAAGATCGTTCTGAAACTGTTTGATAATGCAAAAGGTATTTTCGGTGTTGAAGATAACAAACCGGATTGTATTGCAAAATTAAAAGAACTCACAAAAGATGAACCACGTATGGAAGTACTTGCATTAAAGACTAAGTATCCACAGGGTGGTGAGCGTCAGCTCATTTATGCTACAACAGGAAGAGCAATCAATTCTGCAATGCTTCCGGCTGATGCAGGATGTGTGGTAGATAATGTAGAAACTATGATCAATATCTATCGTGCAGTAGCAGAAGGAAAGCCATCTGTTGAACGTGTGGTAACTGTAAGCGGAGACGCTATTAAAGAACCTGGCAATTTCCTTGTACCGTTTGGTATGAACCAGGCAGAGGTTGTTGAAGCGGCCGGTGGATTTAAAGTGGAGCCTGAGAAGATGATTTCAGGTGGTCCGATGATGGGATTTTCTATGTTTACTTTAAACGTTCCGATTACAAAGACTTCTTCATCTATTCTTTGTCTTACAAAAGATGAAGTTGCGAAGAATGAGCCTACAGCATGTATTAATTGCGGACGCTGTGTGGATGCATGTCCAAGCCGGCTGATTCCGTCAAGACTTGCTGATTATGCAGAGCATCATGATGAAGCTGCCTTTACGGCTCATGAAGGTCTGGAATGTATGGAATGTGGTTCCTGCAGTTTTGTATGTCCTGCAAAACGTCAGCTCAAGCAGGCAATCGGTTCTATGAGAAAAATTGCGTTAGCTAACCGCAAAAAGAAATAAGTAATAAGAGAGGAAGAGGTGAATTAACGTGAGTGATTACAAATTGAAAATGTCATCTTCACCACATATTCGATCCAAAGTTACCTCAAGCAATATTATGCTTATGGTTACCATTGCACTGTTACCGGCTTCGGCGTTTGGTGTATGGAACTTTGGACTGCCGGCATTGGGTATGTTGATTACAACAACCCTGACTGCTGTTCTGACAGAGTACATATATGAGAAATTAATGCATAAAAAAGTTACGATTAACGATTTTAGTGCGGTCGTTACAGGTTTGTTGTTAGGATTAAACATGCCTCCGACAGCACCGATGTGGATGGGTGCACTCGGTAGCGTGTTTGGTATCCTTGTAGTAAAACAGTTATTCGGAGGTCTTGGACAGAACTTCATGAACCCTGCTCTTGGAGCAAGATGTTTTCTGCTGATTTCTTTCACAGGGCAGATGACGACATTTATTTACGATGGGGTTACAGGTCCGACACCACTTGCACTGCTTAAAGATGGTCAGTCTGTTGATACTATGAATATGTTGGTTGGTACAATTCCAGGTACGATTGGTGAAACATCTGTGATTGCAATTATCATAGGAGCAATTTTCCTGATCCTTATGGGAATCATTGACCTTCGTATTCCGGGAACCTATATTGTGACATTTGTTATTTTTATCGGTATTTTCGGACAGTTTACAAAAGCTGATGTAGGTCTTTTTGATCCTCAGTATATCACAGCACACCTTTGCGGAGGTGGTTTGATGCTTGGAGCATGGTTTATGGCTACAGACTATGTAACATCTCCGATCACAAAGAAAGGCCAGTATGTTTACGGAGCTCTGCTCGGTATTCTGACCGGACTTTTCCGTCTCTTTGGCGGTTCAGCAGAAGGAGTATCCTATGCAATCATCATCAGTAACCTTTTAGTTCCGTTGATCGAGAGGGTTACTCTTCCAAAACCATTTGGTAAAGGAGGAGAAAAATAATGAATAATAAGATTTTGAAAAATACACTGATTCTTACAATAATTACACTGATTGCCGGACTTGCGCTTGGATTTGTATATGAGATTACAAAAGATCCGATTGCACAGGCACAGGATGCAGCTAAAAAAGAAGCATGGCAGGCAGTATTTCCGGAAGCATCCATTGATGATTTTGAACAGATTGATGTTGACCAGAATGCAGCTGATGCAGCTGTAGAGGCAATGGGTGTAAATGCAACAATTGATGAGGTATGTAAAGTCGGTGAAGATGGATATGTTATCACAACAACTGACAAGGAAGGATATGGCGGTGACATTCAGATTACAGTTGGTATTACCGCTGACGGAACAGTAAATGGTGTATCCATCCTTTCCATCAGTGAGACGGCAGGTCTTGGTATGAGAGCAACTGATCCTTCTTTCTATGAGCAGTATCAGGGCAAACAGGCTGAGAAGTTTTATGTATCCAAGGATGGCGGAGATGGTGAGCCAATCGATGCATTAAGTGGAGCGACTATTACATCCAGAGCAATGACAGGCGCAGTAAATGCTGCACTTGGTTATTTCCAGAATGCGTTTTAGGGGGTAGTGAAGATGAATAAATGTACTGAACGTTTATACAACGGTATTATAAAAGAAAATCCTACCTTCGTGTTGATGCTTGGTATGTGTCCGACTTTGGCGGTAACTACATCAGCCATCAACGGTCTGGGTATGGGACTTTCTACGACAGTCGTACTTGTACTGTCAAACCTTATGATTTCTCTGCTGCGTAAGGTGATTCCGGATTCTCTTCGTATTCCGGCATTTATCGTTGTCGTAGCATCATTCGTAACTATTGTGCAGTTTTTGTTGGAAGGTTTTGTTCCAAGTCTTTATGATTCACTTGGAATTTATATTCCTTTGATTGTTGTTAACTGTATCATCCTTGGTCGTGCTGAGAGTTATGCATCCAAGAATCCGGTACTTCCATCTATTTTTGATGGTATCGGAATGGGACTTGGTTTTACTGTAGGTCTTACTTCCATCGGTATTGTCCGTGAAGTGATCGGTTCCGGTAAAATTTTCGGTTTCCAGCTTCTTCCACTGGCAGATGCTGCAGCCGGCAAGGGTGGATATGTTCCGGTAACAATCTTTATCCTTGCACCTGGTGCTTTCCTTGTTCTTGCAGGTCTTACAGCACTTCAGAATAAAGTGAAGAACAACGCAAAGAAGAAAGGAAAGAAAGTTGTAGAGACAGTTGGATGTGGCGAAGGATGTGCTTCCTGCGGAAACAGTGCCTGCAGCGGTAAAGTATTTCCGACCGGAAATGAGAAAGAATAGGAGGAGTACATAGATGAGAGATTTATTGATTATTGCAATAGGTTCAGCGCTTGTAAATAACGTTGTACTCAGCCAGTTCCTCGGAATTTGTCCGTTCCTTGGTGTTTCCAAGAAAGTTGAGACTGCAGCCGGAATGGGAGCTGCGGTAGTATTCGTTATTACGATTGCATCTTTTGTAACAGGCGTTATTAATAAGTTTATTTTGGCAAATAAGGCGATTTTAGATGGCAAACTTGTATATCTGCAGACAATCGTATTTATTCTCGTTATCGCTTGTCTCGTTCAGTTTGTCGAGATGTTCCTGAAAAAATCCATGCCGGGACTTTATCAGGCACTTGGTGTATACCTTCCGCTTATCACAACAAACTGTGCGGTTTTAGGTGTAGCTCTTACAAATGTTCAGAAAGAATACTCTATTTTAAGTGGTGTTATTAATGGTCTCGGAACATCTGTCGGTTTCCTGATTTCTATCGTGATTCTGGCAGGTCTTCGTGAGAAGATGGAGTACAACGATATTTCAGAATCCTTCCAGGGAACACCTATCGTGCTGATTACTGCAGCACTTATGGCAATTGCGTTCTTTGGATTCTCAGGATTGATATAGGAGGAAGCAGACTATGAGTATAACAGGTATTATTATTGCTGCTGCAATTGTAGGCGGAACTGGCTTATTCATTGGTGTGTTCCTTGGATTTGCCGGAACGAAGTTTGCGGTAGAAGTTGATGAGAGAGAAGAAGCAATCGTAGGTGTCCTTCCGGGAAACAACTGTGGAGGATGTGGATATGCAGGATGTTCCGGTCTTGCAGCAGCGATTGTTAAAGGTGAGGCTGAGATTGGAGGATGTCCGGTAGGCGGAGCTCCTGTAGCTGCTGAGATTGGTAAGATCATGGGTCAGGAAGCCGGAGAGCAGGTACATAAAGTTGCGTTTGTAAAATGTGCCGGAACTTGTGAAAAAGCAAAACAGGATTATGAATATCATGGCCTTGAAGATTGTATCATGGTTAATATGATGCAGAATGGCGGACCAAAATCCTGTAATTACGGATGTCTTGGAGAAGGAACATGTGTGAAAGCATGTCCATTTGACGCAATCCATGTTGTAGATGGCGTGGCAGTTGTAGATAAGGAAGCATGTAAAGCATGTGGAAAATGTGTTGCAGTATGTCCGAAACATTTAATTGAGCTTGTTCCTTATGATCAGAAACATCTTGTACAGTGCAGCTCTAAAGACAAAGGTAAAGATGTCATGAAGGCATGTTCTGTAGGATGTATCGGATGTAAGATGTGTGAAAAGATGTGTCAGTTTGATGCTGTAAAAGTAACTGATAACATAGCATACATTGATCCTGAAAAATGTACAAACTGCGGTCATTGTGCAGAAAAGTGTCCGAAGAAGATCATTTTATAAAATGAAACAGTTTATCAGACAGGATAATTGAAAGAGCAGACTGGTATGAAAAGAAATATAAGAAAAATCATATTGGACGGATGGAAATTATTTTGTAAAGATATAAACTCAGCAAAATGGGCGATTATGTTTATAGTCGCCTATTTTGTTGTTTTAAAAAAATATTTTTACACCGTTTGCCCGATGGTATTATTTACAGGCATTCCCTGCCCCGCATGTGGTCTTACCCGGGCAGGATATAAGGTTTTACACCTTGATTTTTTTGGAGCCTTTGAGATTCATCCGTTCATATATCCTATTTTATTACTTATTGTGATTTTCTTTGTTGAGCGGTATGTACTTCAGAAAAAGAAAATGACAGTATTGAAATGGTGCGCCATAACTGTAATTATCGGAATGATCATCTTTTATATATGGAGAATGGTGAAATATTTCCCGGATGTTCCTCCAATGACTTATTACCGATATAATGTTTTTAATTATTTTAAAAACATTATGGAATTATTATTGTAGATTGGTAAACTGGAATATAAAGCTATTAACTGCCTGATAATATAGATATAGAATATAGATATAGAATTGAAAAATATGTGGTTAAGTGTTAAAATATTAGCAGTTTATGAATAAGGAGGTAATATCAATGGAAGATAGATTTGACAATGAGAATGATCAGAATGCACAGAACACTTCACAGCCTGTATATACAGACCCGAATGCGGATGTAAGACCGGAGTCGGAGGAACCAGGTGGATTTCAATATCATTACGGAGAAAATGATAATAGTGGAGGTCAGTATCAGAACAATTATGATTACAATACTTCCAATGATCAAGGATACACGCAAAATTATGAGCAGGGAATGGATACTTCTCCGATGTCAATGGGAGACTGGCTTCTCACAATCCTTGTATCCATGATTCCATGTGCGGGACTAGTACTTTATCTTGTATGGGCATTTGGAAAAACCGGAAATATTAACCGGAGAAATTTCTGCCGTGCAAATCTTATTATTACAGCAGGAGTATTTGTGCTTTATCTGATTTTAGTTCTTGTTTTCGGAATAGCATTTATAAGCGGTGGAAGATAAATTTGAAAAGTAATAAAAAAAAGAACCGGCATATCCTTGATTAAGGACGTACCGGTTCAGTTTTTATTTACTGCTTTTTCATAAAGTTTTCTGAGTAATGTATTTTATTATCATTTGTAATAAATACAGCATCTACATTATCAAGCTGATTTACCAGCTTCATCCCGTCATCATATCCAAGAAGAAAACAAGTAGTGCTTAATGCATCGGCTGTGAGAGAAGAGTTGGTAATAATTGTAACGCTGTATAACGTATTTTCACAAGGATAACCTGTGGATGGATCAAGTATGTGGTGATACAGTTTTTCTCCCTTTTCAAAATAGCGCTGATAAATGCCTGTAGTTACAACGGATTTGTCGGCAACTTTTACAGAAGTGATTGGCTGTCCGCTTTTATCAAAGGGCTTCTGGATGCCTATGTTATAAGAAGAACCATCTGTTTTTGTACCTATTGTCTGGACATTTCCTCCCAAATTGATGATGGCATGTTTTACATCATTTTCTTTAAGGTAATCTTTCAGTCGGTCTGCGATATATCCTTTGGCGATAGCACCTACATCCAAAGCGGCCTTAGAGTCTGTAAGTCTGACAGTATTATCTCTGATAACAATATTTCTGTAATTGACATGAGAAAGTGCCGAATTGATTTTTTTGCCGGAAGGAACAGAAGCCTCTTCGGAATGAAAATCCCAAAGCTTTGATACTGCACCGATCGTAATGTCAAATGCTCCTTTTGAAAGTTCGCTGTAGTATATCCCTTTTTTTATAACTGTAACAGTATCATCAGAAACCTCTACTGCTTTTCCTTTTGCTGTGTTGATTTTATATATTTCACTGTCTTCATTTGTCATTGAAAATTTTGTATCATATTCTTTACAAAGTTTTTCACAGCCGTCTATCACTTCTTTGTCTACAGGATCTAAAATTTGTACACTGATAACTGTATCAAACAAAGTATCTGTATATGTCTGGTCCTTTTTGTTATCCAGTCTGGAACAACCACTTAAAAGAATTGAAAAAGCGGCTGTAAATGCAATCAATTTTTTAAATTTCATATAACACCTCAATCATTCATATATCTTATTAAAATGCAGTTTTCAGTTGCACGTATTTAATAAGTGCTTTATAGTATGTATTACTTAATCTTCACTATTATAACAACCAAAAAGAATATATGCAATCGAACATGTGGTTGCGAATAAAAACTTGTTGTGCTAGAATATTGCGTAGAGAGGTCGAGAAGTATGATGAATAAAATGAAAAGTATTTTAAAAATAAAAAAAGAACTGACAAATAAAGATGTTCTTCTGATCATTATCATTATCTTTGTGGCAGGCATGGCATTTCTGCTTCATGAAGTTGTTGGAGGAAAGGGTGCAGGTTGTGTAACAGTCAAGGTTGAAGGTGAGATTACCGGTGTCTACAGTCTTGCTAAAGATCAGGAGATTGAGATTAATGATGGATCAAATATACTAGTCATCAAGAATGGAAGAGCAGATATGATTCAGGCAGACTGTCCTGATAAACTGTGTGTTAATCAGAAAGCTATATCGAAAAATGGAGAAAGTATTATCTGTCTTCCTAATAAAGTGGTTGTAACGATAGACAGTAGTGAAAACAGCGAATTTGATGCTGTGGCGCAATAGAAGGGAGAAGGCATTGAAAAACAGAGTTGCATATTTTGGTGTGTTTTCAGCACTGGCTCTTATTTTCAGCTATATAGAATCTCTCATACCGTTTTCATTCGGGATACCGGGAGTAAAACTGGGACTCGCCAATCTGATTATCGTAATCGCTTTATATAAGATGCCACTTTCACAGGTGTATTTATTGTGTGTTGTAAAAGTACTGCTCTCAGGATTCTTGTTTGGAAATTATTTTAGTATCCTGTATAGTCTTGCAGGAGGACTATTGAGTTTAACTGTAATGGCAGTGCTTAAGAAAGCAGGTGGATTCAGTGTAGCTGGAATCAGTGTGGCCGGTGGGGTGTTTCACAATGTCGGGCAGCTTTTTGTAGCGATGCTTGTCGTTGAGACATTTAGCGTAATCTATTATGTGCCGGTACTTTTGATTGCAGGCCTTATTACAGGATTCCTGATTGGAATCACTGCAAGAGAGATGCTGAAAAGGCTTGTAAATCTGGAATTTTAGGAGGATATATGATTCAGTTTATAAGGGGTGAACTAGTTTCAGTAGAAGAAGACAGAGTGATTGTAGATGTCAACGGGGTAGGATATGGGATTTTTATGTCAGCAGGGGCTATGAGCCGTCTGCCTCAGACAGGAACAGAGGTAAAGATCTATACTTATCTGAATGTCAAAGAAGATGCTATGCAGCTGTTTGGATTTTTAACGAAGGATGATCTGAAAGTATTTAAACTGCTGATTGGTGTCAGTGGCATTGGGCCAAAGGGAGGGCAGGCGATCCTTTCTGTACTCTCCCCCGACGATCTTAGATTTGCAGTATTGTCAAATGATGTAAAGGCAATCCAGGCGGCACCGGGAATTGGGAAAAAGACAGCTGAAAAACTTATTTTAGAGCTGAGAGATAAGCTGAGTATTGAAGATGCTCTGGAGCATGCTGTTTCAAAAGAAGATGTTTCTGGCTCATCATCTGCATATGTAGGTGGAGTACAAAGTGAAGCGGTTCAGGCACTGACAGCTTTGGGCTATGGTAATACTGAGGCATTAAAGGCAGTAAAACAGGTCGAGATAAATGAGGATACAGACGTTGAGACAGTATTGAAACAGGCACTGAAGTATATGCTTTAATTAAGGGGAAAGTATGGGCAGAAGAATTATTACCACGGAAAATCTGGATGAAGATAAAAAGATTGAAAATCACCTTCGTCCTCAGATGCTGGATGATTATATTGGACAGGAAAAGGCGAAAGAGACACTAAAAATATATATAAAGGCGGCCAAAGAAAGAAATGAAGCATTGGATCACGTGCTTTTTTATGGACCTCCGGGACTTGGAAAGACGACGCTTGCAGGGATCATAGCAAATGAGATGGGTGTAAATATTAAGATTACATCAGGACCTGCAATAGAAAAACCGGGCGAGATGGCAGCAATTTTAAATAATCTTCAGGAGGGAGATGTCCTTTTTGTCGATGAGATACACAGGCTTAACAGACAGGTTGAGGAGGTTCTTTATCCGGCAATGGAAGATTATGCTATTGATATTATGATAGGGAAAGGAGCAACCGCCAGATCTATCAGGCTTGATCTTCCCAAATTTACGCTTGTAGGAGCTACAACAAGGGCGGGAATGCTCACGGCTCCTCTTCGTGACAGATTTGGAGTTGTGCACCGTCTTGAGTTTTATACAGTCGAAGAGTTGAAAACAATCATTTTGCGTTCTGCGAAAGTATTGAATGTGGGGATTGATGAAGAGGGAGCGTATGCGCTTGCAAGACGATCAAGAGGAACCCCCCGTCTGGCTAACAGACTGTTAAAGCGTGTCAGGGATTTTGCTCAGGTAAAATATGACGGATATGTTACTGCTGAAGTGGCAAATTACGCATTGGATCTTCTTGATGTGGATAAAGAGGGACTGGATCAGACAGACAGAGATCTTTTAAATACGATCATTGAAAAATTTCAGGGCGGTCCGGTAGGGCTTGATACTCTGGCTGCTTCGATTGGTGAAGACGCAGGGACTATTGAAGATGTGTATGAACCATATCTTCTTAAGCATGGCTTTATACAGCGCACACCGAGAGGACGGATAATTACGGATAAAGCATATGTGCATTTAGGAATTTCATGTGAAAATGATTAAAAGTAGTTGGTTTTTGAATCAGATTAGTTTATAATGTATTAAAAGTTTGAAAAAGCATTAAGTTTGAGGGAGGCTTATATGGCATCATCAAAAAATTTTACAGAAGTATTAATAGGTGGGAAAGTATTTAATCTTGGAGGATTTGAAAGTGAAGATTATCTTCAGAAAGTATCAACTTATCTGAATCATAAGATTGAGGAATGCAGCAGCAATGACAGTTATCGTAAGCAGAGTTCAGAGACAAGGAGCGTATTGCTCGCGTTGAATATTGCCGATGACTATTTTAAGGCAAAAAAACAGGGTATTTCACTGGAGAACGATATTGAAGCGAAAGATAAAGAGATGTATGATCTGAAACATGATTTGATTTCAGTGCAGATCAAGCTTGAGAATGCGGAGAAAGCGATGGACAAGCTGAAAGAAGAAAATAAAGAGCTTCAGATGAAAATCGTTCAATTAGAAACCGAGATGAAAAATAAGCGTAAGTAGGGCTGTCATGTGACAGCCTTTTTTCTCTATAGTGGCATTAAGTTATCTTTATAGCCAGAGAATAATAAAATAAACAGAAACAAAGGAAACTAATTAATATGAAGAGATTTGTAGAGATACTTGCACCTGCCGGTTCATGGGACAGCCTTCTGGCTGCAGTAAGTGCAGGAGCAGATGCAGTGTATATTGGCGGAAACCGATTCGGTGCCCGTGCCTATGCGGAAAACCTTTCAGAAGAGGAGCTTTTGAAAGCGATTGATTATGTACACATTCATGGACGAAAGATTTATCTGACTGTGAATACGCTTTTAAAAAATGAGGAACTCAATGAATTATATGAATATCTTCTTCCATATTATGAAAGAGGACTGGATGCTGTTATTGTTCAGGATGTAGGTGTTATGGATTATATTCGCAGCTGTTTCCCGGATCTTGCAATTCACGTAAGCACTCAGGCAACAGTCACAAGTACTCTGAGTGCCGGATATTTTAAAAACATGGGCGTACAGCGTATTGTACCGGCACGAGAATTAAATCTTGAAGAAATAAGGCATATGAAAAAAATGACTGGGCTTGAGATTGAATGTTTTGTGCATGGTGCATTGTGCTACTGTTATTCGGGTCAGTGTCTTCTTAGCAGTATGATTGGCGGACGAAGCGGAAACAGGGGTCAGTGTGCCCAGCCTTGCCGGCTTCCCTATTCTGTGAAAGGTGGAAAAAAGCAGGACCTGTTAAGCCTTAAGGATCTGTGTACCATTGACATGATCCCTGATTTGATTGAAGCAGGAATAGATTCATTTAAGATTGAAGGGCGTATGAAGCAGCCGGACTATGTGTATACAGTTGTAAGTCTATATAGAAAATACGTGGATTTGTATTTAAATTATGGGAAAAAACAGTATTTTGTATCTGAAAATGATAAAAAACAGTTGGAAAATGCTTACAGAAGGCGAGGGTATACAGAAGGATATTACAGACAGCACAATGGAAAGGATATGCTGTCGCTCAAAAGACCTAAAGAGGAAAGAATTGATTCGCCACAAATTTTTGAAACGAAAATTAAAGAAAAATTTAATGGGAAGTTAATACTTTCCAAAGGAGAAAGTGTTAAACTATATTTGGTTTATGATGGTATTTCTGTTAAATGTGAAGGTGCTGTGGTTCAGGAAGCGAAAAATCAGCCTCTTGATCAGGCACGTATTGAAAAGCAGATGAGAAAGACCGGGACAACAGAATTTGAATTTGACTGTCTTGAAATCACAATGGATGATGATGTTTTTCTCCCTATGCAGGCGCTTAATGAGCTTCGGAGAGAAGCAATCTCTATGCTGGAAGAAAAAATTCTTTCTGCCTTTCGGAGAAAATCTGTACATAATATTGAATTTTATGATAAAGACAGAGGGATGGAAAAAGCTTGGAAAGAGGAAGAGAATATTGAGATTTCTGTCCTTGTGTCAGACGTAACTCATTTCAGACAGGTAAAGGGCGACCGACGCATCGACACTGTTTATGTGGAGTCGGATATAGCTTTTTCTTCTGAGTCGGAGAAAAAATGTGGGGAGCAGAAAATTTTTCTTGCGATGCCATTTATTTTCAGGGAAAATACTATACAGACTTATGAAGCCTTATATGATAAGATTAATAAATTTTTTGACGGGGTTCTTGTAAGAAATCTTGACAGCTTTCAATGGCTTCTTGAGCATGGTTACTCAGGAGAGATTCGTTTGGATTATAATGTATATACATTTAATCAAAGAAGTAAGGATGTTTTTAAGAGAAGCAGAGTAAGCAGATTCTGTGCACCATGCGAACTCAATTATAAAGAACTTCTTGAATTGGATGTAAGCGGAGGGATTTTGATAGGTTATGGACGTCAGCCCGTTATGATAACGGCGAATTGTGTTCGGAAGAATACTGAGGGATGCACTCAAAAAGAAGGTCTGATGTATTTAACTGACAGATATCAGAAAAAATTCGCTGTTAAAAATTGCTGTAGATATTGCTATAATATTATTTATAATTGTCAGCCTCTTATGCTCCTTTCACAGCATGAGGAGATAAAGAAGCTGAATCCGAAGGAAATCCGGCTTGATTTTCTCGCGGAAAATAAAGAAGAGACAGAACAGATGATCCGGTTATACTGGACATGTTTTAAGAAAAATGACCCGGTACAGGTGCCGGATATGGATTTTACCAGAGGTCATTTTAAACGTGGTGTAAAGTAGGTGAAGGTTTGGCAAATATTATTATACAATTATCAAAATATCTGATGATCATACTGATCACGATGTATACATTTTTATGCTTCAGTATATTCGGATATCAGGATCCTGAAAGAAAGAAAAGTATGTTGAAAAGACAGAATGTACTTATGTTTATGATACATATTCTGGCGTTCTTATCTATGTATCTGGCAACCGGAGACATAAAGATGCTTGTATTTTATCTGATGCAGGCCATTCTGTTTGCTACAACGATACTTCTCTACACAATTATTTATCCGAAAGTCTCAAGACTTGTCGTAAATAATATGTGTATGCTTTTGTGTATAGGCATGATCATGCTCACAAGACTTGATTATACCAGTGCAGTCAAGCAGTTTGTTATTGCAGCTGCAGCGATTGCATTAAGTTTATTGGTTCCTGTAATTATCCGGAAGTTTAAACTTCTTTCTGAATGGAAAAACTTTTATGCGATTGCAGGTATAATTTCGCTGGGTATCGTGCTTGTTGCAGGAAGAGTGACAAAGGGCGCTATGCTTGGATTTGATATCGGTGGAATCAGCGTTCAGCCGTCAGAGATTGTTAAGATCATTTTTGTGTTTTTTGTTGCATCAAGCTTTAAGATATCACTGGAGTTTAAAAATATTGTGATTACGACAGCACTGGCAGCATTTCATGTTCTGATTCTTGTAATATCAAAAGATTTAGGTGCAGCGCTGATTATTTTTGTTGTGTACCTGGTTATGCTGTATGTGGCGACAAGGCAGCCTTTATATGTAGTGGCAGGTCTTGGGGCTGGTAGTCTCGCATCAGTTGTGGCGTATCAACTGTTTAACCATGTACGTGTCAGAGTAATTGCATGGAAAGATCCTCTGGCTGCTTATGATGTCGGAGGTTACCAGATCGCACAGTCTCTATTTGCGATAGGAACCGGTGGATGGTTTGGAATGGGACTTTTCCAGGGAGCACCTGAGACTATTCCGGTTGCCACATCCGACTGTATTTTTGCAGCAATCTCGGAAGAAATGGGACTTATTTTTGCTTTATGCATGATTTTGATCTGCGTGA
Source organism: Lachnospiraceae bacterium (assembly GCA_051888795.1). Classification (GTDB taxonomy): domain Bacteria; phylum Bacillota; class Clostridia; order Lachnospirales; family Lachnospiraceae; genus MD308. The sequence continues at coordinate 48,876 of JBJFCD010000149.1, forward strand.
GCTGTTATGTTATGTTTCTTAATATTGCCATGCAGCTTAGAAATATGTTTTATAAACTGGTTGCACTTGGACTTGGAACATGTTATATATTTCAGGTATTCCTTACAATAGGCGGAGAGACGAAGTTTATACCGCTTACAGGAGTAACCCTTCCGTTGGTGAGCTACGGTGGAAGCTCACTGATCAGTACTTTGATTATGTTTGCTATTATTCAGGGTCTTTATATCCTGAGGGAAGACGAGGAAGAAGCAATTGAAAGAAAGAGACAGGAAAAGTTACGAGCAAAGAGAAGCCGTAAAGAAACAACAGCGAAAAGAAGAAAAACGTCAGATGTCACGGAAAGATCGAAAGATAGCCGACCGCGAAGACAAGCGCCGGGCAAAGAAAAAGCGCGCCCGCAACAAAGAATTCGCTAGAGTTACCTATTTTTTTGTGGCGTTATTCCTTGTGATGATGGGTTATATTGTATATTTCAATCTGGTGAAAAGCGAGGAATTTGTGAGGAGCCCGTATAATCAGAGACAGGATTCTCTTGCAGACAGGATTGTTCGCGGAAAAATTCTTGACAGAAACGGAAAAGTTCTTGCAGAAACCAAGACAACAGAAGATGGAAAAGAGTACCGAAGCTATCCGTACGGAAATATGTTTGCACATGTGGTGGGATATACTGACAATGGAAAAACAGGACTGGAGTCAACTGAAAATTCTGCTCTGCTTACTTCCAATGCATTTTTCCTTGAAAAAATCAAAAAAGAATTTCAGAATGAAAAGAATATTGGAGACAATGTAGTGACAACATTGGATGCGGATTTGCAGGAGGCAGCGTATGATGCGCTGGGCAGCTCAAAAGGAGCGGTTGTGGTTATGGAACCCGGTACGGGAAAAATACTTGCAATGGTTTCCAAACCTGATTTTGATCCGAATACGGTTGCTGCAGATTGGGATGAGCTGAGTTCAGATGAGGATGGGGTTTTGGTAAACCGTGTTACACAGGGACATTACGCGCCAGGCTCTACATTTAAGATTGTGACTGCGCTTGAATTTATGCGAGAAAATTCGGATTATGACAATTATTCTTATAATTGTGTCGGAAAAATTGATGCGGGAAATAATACAATTCACTGTTACGGTGGCCATGTCCATGGAGAGGTGGATCTGCGTGACAGCCTGGCTTATTCTTGTAATACATCATTTTGCAATATCGGAAGCGAGTTAAATGTCAGTGAATTTAAAAAGACAGCAAAAAGTCTCTTGTTTGATTCGAATCTTCCGTGCGAACTTCCATATAAGAAAAGTAAATTTTCGCTTAGTAAGAATGCCGGAATTGCTGAACGTATGATGACATCTATGGGACAGGGTGAGACTCAGGTAAGTCCATATCATATGGCGCTTCTCACTGCTGCAGTTGCCAATGGAGGAACATTGATGAAACCATATCTGGTAGATTCCGTTACGAATTACTCAGGAACGATTATCAGTAAAAATAAACCAGATAAGTATAAAGAACTTATGACAGCTGAAGAAGCTGCACAGCTGAAGGACTATATGACAAGTGTTACAGAATATGGTACAGCTTCTGTACTGAGTGGTGCGAGTTACACGACTGCGGGCAAAACGGGCACTGCTGAGTACAGTTCAGATAAGGAAAAGGATCATTCATGGTTTATCGGAATGTCAAACACTGACAATCCTGATCTCGTAATAAGTGTTGTTATCGAAGCTTCCGATGGAACATCTAAAGCCGTGAATGTCGCAAAAGAAGTATTTGACGCCTACTATTAAGCGCAGGAGAGGGCTTTATGAAATATTATAAATATATGTATATTCAAGAGGGATTGGAAAAGAAAAAAGAAAAGATTATTTATAAACTGGAAAATGGTAAACCCCAATTTGAAATACATTTGATTATCTTGTCTGTAAGTGGGAACAATCACCTTGAGATTATAAATTCCAACCTGTTGCTGCAGAAAAATTATCCTCAGGAGGATTATTTTGTTGTTGGAATAACAAAAGGTTATGACGAAGCTCTGGAAATGGTGGAAGAAATCGTCCGGGAAGTGTATAATGAAACTAAAGGAGCAGATATTCGTTCCTATATTCTGAATAAAGAGCAGGAAGGTTAAGATGCTACATATATTATTGTTGATCTTAAAAATCATAGGTATTATATTGGCGGTGATACTGGGCATACTTGTATTGCTGGTTTGTATTGTCCTTTTTGTCCCCATTCGTTATGAGTGTGATGGCATATGTAAAGGAAATATTGACACAATTAAAATCAGAGGAAAAGTAACATGGCTGTTTCACCTTGTGATGGCAGATGTCTATTTCAAAGAAAAGAAACTCAGATGGCGGATACGTATCGCATGGAAAAAAATAACAGGAGGAGAAAGTTTTGAAAAATCTGAAGAAAATGAAAAAAATGATGAAAAAAGTAATGAAACAAAAGAGATTAAAGAAACTGAAAAACATCAAAAAACTGAGAGCGATGAAAAGCCTCCGGAAAAAAATGAAGAAAATTGCGAAAAACAAGAAGAAAGTCAAAAAGAGTGCAAGAAAATTACGGAAACTGTGGAAAAAGAAGAGCCCGGTGATAAAGAAAAATGTGAACCAGATGAGGAGAGCGGCTCAGAGAAAGACAGCAAAAGCAGCCAATGGACTGAAAGAATTAGCGAAAAGATAAAGAATATCTACCATAATATAAAATGTACAATCCAAAATATATGTGATAAAATAAAAGCGTTATCAGAAAAAAAAGAGAAGCTGATAGATTTTATTCAGAATGAAATCCATGTAAACGCATTCTTGAAAGTAAAATCAGAAGCGTTTAAAATTATAAAAAAATTTAAACCGAAAGAGTTTAATCTGAAAGTGCGGTTTGGATTTGAAGATCCCCAGAGAACCGGTCAGGCGTTGGCATTTTTCGCAGTTCTGTATCCGTTTTTCGAGGATAATATTGAAGTTATACCGGATTTTGAAAAGCGTATATTAAAAGGAAAGATTCATGTGAAAGGTCGTATCAGGTGCTGTCATTTAGTTGCACTTGCGTGTAGACTTTTATTGTGCCGGAATATACGTATCACATACAAAGATATAAAAAATTTTGAATTATAGCATAAGGAGGAAAGAAAGGTATGGCAGAGGGCAATTTTAAAGGAACAGTGGAAGCTCTTTTCACAGGAATGAACGGAGTGATTTCATCAAAAACAGTTGTGGGAGATGCAATCCATATTGGAGATACCATTCTGCTGCCACTGGTTGATGTATCATTTGCAGTAGGTGCAGGTGCTTTTAATGGCGATAAAAAAGAAAAGGGAGCCGGCGGTATCGGAGGAAAGATTACTCCTTGTGCAGTTCTTGTAATACAGGATGGAAAAACAAAGCTTGTCAACATTAAGAATCAGGATACCATTACCAAGATCCTTGATATGGTTCCTGATGTTGTTGATAAATTTACTTCTGACAATGATGAAGTTACTGAAAAAGATATTGCAGATATTCTTGATGCAGAAGAAATATAAAAAATCAGATAATATAAAAAATATGTCATAAAACGTAATGCTTATGCATAAAATGATATAAAAGCAGAACGGGGTCATCTATTTATGAAGCGTGTAATTGGATTTGCACTGTTCTGGGTCGCGGTCGGACTTATTCTTTCACTGATCCTGCCAAACACTTTTATAGAGATTGTAAGCATTACTATTTGTATCCTGGCAGGGTACAGTTTGTTTTGCTGTTGAAATATACCGATATATTGTCAAATATATAGATAAAATGTGAAATAAGGCTTGCATTTTTATAATTCATCTGATACAATATCTAGTGTTGCGAGTCCATTGTTGGACTTATTATGAGCGTTAGGAGGTGCAGTCATGGCAAAATGTGCTATTTGCGAAAAGGGTGCTCACTTTGGAAATAATGTTAGTCACTCTAATAGAAAAACACCAAAGATGTGGAAATCAAATGTAAAATCTGTTCGTGTTAAAACAGAGAACGGCGGAACAAAGAAGATGTATGTATGTACTTCTTGCTTGAAATCCGGTAGAGTAGAGCGTGCATAATTGAGAACGGATGCATAGGATCAGGTTCAGGCGAATCTGGTCTTTTTTGCGCCCAAAAATGAAAAAATATTGTAAAGTGATTGGAAACAGAGTATAATACATATGTTAAATGTGGTTTTTGCAACTTTAACGATATAGAAAATGGAGGTTTCAGATATGAAAGGATGCATGAATACAGATCTTGGCATTATTACAATTGATCCGGAAGTGATTGCCAAATATGCAGGTACAGTTGCAGTTGAGTGTTTCGGTATCGTTGGTATGGCGGCTGTTAATATGAAAGACGGCCTGGTTCACTTACTGAAAAAAGAGAGCTTAACCAGAGGAATTCAGGTGTCAATATCCGATGATAATCATATTGCTCTTGATTTTCATATTATTGTTGCATATGGCGTAAGTATTTCGGCAGTTACAGAGAATTTGATCAGCAATGTACAGTATAAAGTTGAAGAGTTTACCGGTATGCCTGTAGATAAGATTAATATTTATATAGAAGGCGTAAGAGTTATCGACTAAGCTAAGGAGGAACATAGAAAGTGGCTATAAAGACTATTAATGTGGATATGCTTGCTAAGATGTTTTTAGCAGGTGCGCAAAATATCGAGGCAAAAAAAGAGTTCATTAATGAGCTGAATGTTTTCCCGGTGCCGGATGGTGATACCGGAACAAATATGTCGCTTACAATCATGGCTGCCGCAAAAGAGGTAGCAGCACTTGATAAACCGGCGATGAAGGATTTGGCAAAGGCGATTTCTTCAGGTTCTCTTCGTGGCGCAAGAGGTAACTCAGGTGTTATCCTTTCTCAGCTTCTCCGTGGATTTACAAAAGCAATCCGCGATGAGAAGGAGATTGATGCAATCACACTTGCTGCTGCATGTACAAGGGCACGTGAGACTGCTTATAAAGCTGTTATGAAGCCGAAAGAAGGAACAATCCTTACAGTTGCAAGCGGAATCGCTGAAAAAGCATCTGAGATGGCTCAGGAAACAGATGATCTGGAAGTGTTTATTCCTGAAGTAATTAAATATGCAGAGGAAGTTCTTGCGAAGACTCCTGATATGCTTCCGGTTCTTAAAGAAGCAGGAGTTGTGGATTCCGGTGGACAGGGACTTCTCGAGGTGATCAAAGGTGCATATGATGCATTCCTTGGAAAAGAAATAGATTATACAGCGATTGAACCGAGCGCGGGAGCTGGTGTTACAAAAGTTAGTTCCACGGAAGCAGCTGATATAAAATTCGGATACTGTACAGAATTCATTATTCTGACAGAAAGAGAGTTTACAGAGAAAGACGAACAGGAATTCAAGGCGTATCTGTCATCAATCGGTGATTCCATTGTGTGTGTGGCAGATGATGATGTAGTTAAGGTTCATGTGCATACGAATGATCCGGGACTTGCGATTCAGAAAGCTCTTACCTTTGGACAGCTTTCTCGCATGAAGATTGATAATATGCGCGAAGAACATCAGGAAAAACTGATTCGTGATGCTGAAAAACTTGCAGCACAGCAGGAAGAACAGAAACCTCAGGAGCCAAGAAAGCCTATCGGATTTATTGCGGTTTCTATTGGAGAAGGTGTCAATGGTATTTTCAGAGAACTTGGAGCAGACTATATTATCGAGGGCGGGCAGACTATGAATCCAAGTACAGAGGACATGCTTAACGCAATTGATCAGGTGAATGCGGATTCTGTATTTATCCTTCCAAATAATAAAAACATTGTGCTTGCCGCAAATCAGGCAAAGGCACTGGTAGAAGATAAAGAGATTATTGTAATTCCTACGAAGACTGTACCGCAGGGAATTACTGCTATTATTAATTTTATGCCGGATTCAGATGTAAAGACAAATGAAGAAACGATGCTGGAAGAGATTAAGAATGTGAAGACAGGACAGGTAACTTACGCTGTCAGGGATACACACATTGATGATAAAGAAATCCATGAAGGCGATATTATGGGAATCGGTGATAAAGGAATTCTGGCAGTCGGAAAAGATGTTGAGCAGACGACACTTGATCTTTTAGATGCTCTTGTAGATGAGGATTCTGAGCTTATCAGCCTGTATTACGGAGAAGAAGTAAAAGAGGAAGATGCCGAAAAATTTATCGCAAAGGTTGAGGAAAAATATCCGGATGTAGATGTTGATGCACATTTTGGAGGACAGCCGATTTATTATTATGTATTAGCGGTTGAATAGAAATAATGATACAAGAGAGACTATATGTTCTTTGCCGAGAAGACGATGTCTGAACTGCAGAGATGATTAGTCTCTCTTTTTTTGCAGAGGGAACTATGATTGAAGCAACGAAGATTAAAGAATTAAAAGGAATAGGGGAAAAAACAGAAAAGTTATTTGCAAAAATCGGAATAGAGACAGTAGGAGACCTGATCAAATATTATCCCAGAGGATATGATGTATATGAAGAAGCAGTTCCAATAAGTGAGATTGAAGAAGGAAAGATTGTGACGGTAACAGGTAGCCTGTATGGGAAAGTGCAGGTGGGAGGTTCGCAGAAAATGCAGATTACGACAGCCTACGTTAAAGATTTAACCGGAACTCTTCGTGTAATTTGGTTTCGAATGCCTTTTCTGAGAAATACTTTATCCGGAGGCGGAATGATCACATTGAGAGGTCGTGTTGTTCGCAAAAAAAACGGAATAGTCATGGAGCATCCGGAAATTTTTTATCCGCCATCTAAATACGAAGAAAAGCTTCATACACTTCAGCCCGTATACGGACTGACAACAGGACTCACAAATAACACAATTATGAAAGCTATGAAACAGGCTTTGACCGGGCTTGATCTATCGAAAGAAACTTTACCTGATGAACTGCGTTTAAAATATAGTCTTGCTGAACATAATTATGCTGTGAGAGGAATACATTTTCCCGAAGATAAAGAAGTGTTTTTTCATGCCAGACAAAGGCTGGTATTTGAAGAATTTCTTGAATTTATACTTTCCCTTAGAAAACTTAAGAGTGGAAACGACAAATTAAGAAACGAATATATCATTCATAAGGATAAAAGAATTGATGAATTTATCGAAAGACTTCCGTATGAACTTACTAATGCCCAGAAAAAAGTATGGGGTGAAATCGTACAGAATATGGAAGCTGATACAGTAATGTCCAGACTGATACAAGGCGATGTGGGATCAGGGAAAACTATTGTTGCAGTACTGGCTTTAATGAATGCTGCGCTCAATGGTTATCAGGCGGCGATGATGGCTCCGACAGAGGTGCTTGCAAGGCAGCATTATGAATCAATCACATCACTGTTTGAAAAATATGATATTCCAGTCAAAGTTGTTTTACTCACTGGGTCAATGACTGCAAAAGAAAAAAGAAAAGCATATGACCGGATAGAATGTGGACTTGCAAAAATTATTATTGGAACACATGCATTGATCCAGGACAGAGTCAATTATGACAATCTGGCTTTAGTTGTTACGGACGAACAGCACAGATTTGGTGTAAAACAGCGTGAGACATTTGCCAAAAAGGGTGGTGTTCCTCATGTACTTGTTATGAGTGCCACTCCAATTCCCAGAACACTGGCAATTATATTATATGGAGATCTGGATATATCAGTGATTGATGAACTTCCGGCGAATCGGCTTCCAATTAAAAATTGTGTGGTGGATACGGGATATCGAAATACTGCATACACATTTATGAAAAAACAGATTTCAGAGGGAAGACAGTGTTATGTGATCTGCCCAATGGTAGAAGAAAGCGAGAGCATGGAAGCGGAAAATGTTATTGATTATGCAACTGCTTTACAGGAAACAATGGGCGAAGAGATTATTGTTGATTTTCTTCACGGAAAGATGAAACAGGCACAGAAAGATGCGATTATGGAACGTTTCGGAAGAAATGAAAGCCAGGTTCTTGTGTCGACTACTGTAATTGAAGTCGGAATCGATGTTCCGAATGCAACGGTCATGCTGATTGAAAATTCCGAACGGTTCGGACTTGCGCAGCTCCATCAGCTTCGAGGCCGTGTCGGACGTGGAAAATATCAGTCTTATTGTATTTTTATGACTGCTTCAAAATCAAAAGAAACAAAGGAACGACTTGATATATTAAATCATACAAATGACGGATTTAAAATTGCAAGCGAAGACTTAAGACTTCGCGGTCCGGGAGATTTATTCGGCATCAGGCAGAGCGGTCTTATGAATTTTAAAATTGCAGATGTTTATCAGGATGCAAAAATTCTTCAAATGGCAAACGAAGCAGCTGACTGGCTGATCAAAACAGATTCAGACTGGTTGAAAAAACTTCCAGAATATGAAGAACCTTCTAGTGTAATAATTTAAATCCTCCATATACTATGGTTGTAACAAGAAATAAAGTTACAAAGTTACCAAAAGGAGGAGAGTAAAATGGCAAGTCGTTCATCTAACAGAGCAGCCGTACCTGAAGCAAAAGGTGCACTTGATAAGTTCAAATATGAGGTTGCAAGCGAATTAGGAGTACCGTTATCAGACGGATACAACGGTGACCTGACATCCAGACAGAACGGTTCTGTAGGCGGATATATGGTTAAGAAAATGATTGAACAGCAGGAAAAACAGATGGCTGGAAAATAAGTAAAATGTAAATTTGGGACGCAGTGTTAAAAATACTGCGTCCCAAATTGCTTTTTATGCGTTTCAAATGGAAAAAAATGTTGTATTTAATTGACATTTTTCTACCTCAAATTTATAATGGACGAGAAAACTTATATAAAAATGGGGATATGATTATGCGTGTAATTGCAGGCAGTGCAAGAAGATTATTGTTAAAGACACTTGATGGGATGGAGACGAGACCAACTACCGACAGAATCAAGGAGACTCTGTTTAATATGATTTCACAGGGACTTTTGGAATGTTCTTTTCTTGATCTCTTTGCGGGGAGCGGAGGAATAGGAATTGAAGCTTTGAGCCGTGGTGCAAAGCAGGCTGTTTTTGTGGAAAAGAATCCGAAGGCAATGTCTTGTATTAAGGACAATCTTACACATACCAGACTTTCAGAGCGTGCCGTGACAATGCAGATGGATGTGATTGCTGCATTATCGAGACTGGAAGGAAAGTATGTGTTTGACTATATCTTTATGGATCCACCCTATGACAGAGAATGGGAGAGAAAGGTGCTTGAATATCTTTCTGATTCACAGCTTTTAGCGGAAGATGGTGTGATTATTGTAGAAGCATCTCTCGATACACAGTTTGATTATATTGATGAGCTTGGATATTCCCTGATAAAAAATAAAGTTTATAAAACTAATAAACATGTTTTCCTTGAGAAAACGGAAAATGATATAGCGTAAAACTGCGCTGTAATAATATAGAGAGGATAATTATCTTATTTAAATGGGAGGATAATATGTTAAGAGCAATATACCCGGGAAGCTTCGACCCGGTTACCTATGGGCATCTTGATATCATAGAAAGATCATCAAAGCTTGTTGATGAATTAATTGTCGGAGTATTGAACAATAACGCAAAAACCCCGTTGTTTTCCGTGGAAGAACGTGTTAAAATGTTAGAAGAAGTGACAAAAGATATACCAAATGTGAAAGTGGTTCCATTCGAGGGATTATTAATAGATTTTGCTGAGAAGATGGATGCCGGAATGGTCGTGAGGGGTCTGCGTGCGATTACTGATTTTGAGAACGAACTTAAGATGGCGCAGACGAATCATAAGTTATCGCCAAAGGTAGAGACGGTGTTTTTGACCACCAGTCTGGAGTATGCGTACCTCAGTTCCACAGTAGTAAAGGAAGTAGCAGCTTTTGGAGGGGATATTTCTCAGTTTGTGCCCGAGATTGTTGAGCACAGAATACAAGAGAAGAAAATGGAAAAAGGAGAGTGTAAATAATGAGCAGCCGTATTGAACAGATTATTGAAGAAATCGAGGAGTATATTGACAGTTGTAAATTTCAGCCGTTATCTACGTCGAAGATCATTGTCAACAAAGATCAGATGGATGAATTGCTCCGGGAACTGCGTATGAAGACTCCTGACGAGATAAAGAGATATCAGAAGATTATAGCAAATAAAGATGCTATCCTGGCTGATGCACAGGCAAAAGCAGACAGTCTGATTGAGGAAGCTCAGATTCATACGAATGAACTTGTAAGCGAGCATGAGATTATGCAACAGGCATATGCGCAGGCAAATGAGATTGTGACTGCTGCCACAGAACAGGCTCAGCAGATTCTTGATAACGCAACCAGCGATGCGAACGATATCCGCATCGGCGCTATGCAGTATACAGATGATCTTCTGGCTAATGCTGAGAGTATCATCGGACATACGCTGGACAGTTATACTACTAAATATGATGGCCTGGTAAATTCTCTTCAGGAATGCTATGATATGGTCCATAATAACCGTGCAGAGCTCGAAATTCCGGAACAGTCCCAGAGAGGTCTTGAGGCGGAATATGGCAGTCTTGAGGAAGAAGAACCACAGTATGATTTTGAAAGCGAAGAGTAGTTTAGATAAAAAATGACAGGTAAATTAATGCTAACAGACTGGTTACCAGAGCGGTAACCAGTTTTTTTGTCAGATAAGTGAAAATAGAAATTCCGGTTCCATTAAGCATAGACTGAGTCTGGAAAGCAGCGCAAAATCCTCCGAATGAAGTGAGAAAGAGAGAAAGGATAAAGATTGTCTTCGCAGGCAGGGCAGAGGTACAAAGAAGCGTAATTCCTGCAGTAATTTCCAGACAGGACAAAAGAAAAATCTTTATAGCGGACTCTGGGACTGGCAATTCAAAAAACAGCTGTGTCAGAACGGAGAAAGCAATAATATATGCTCCTATTTTTGTGATTGACTCTAATGCATCTGAAATTGCATGATCTAAAGGATTCTGTGAGGAAACGAAAGAAGCACAGGGAATATTACAGGTATCAGTATTTGCTGAAGAATTCTCTCTGCCTTTCTTCCTGCTTTTTAAATCATATCGAAATAAAAAGCTGCATAGGACCGGTGACAAAAACAGTATGAAAAGAGTCGGAATCGTTAAGGATTTATTTTTGAAATTCTGCATTACAAGAAAACTGATAATAAACATAGGGCTTGTATTATTACAAAAAGATACAAGATAACTGCATTCTGATCTGGAAATGTGGCCATGGCGATATAGATCTGCGGCAACTTTGCTCCCCATTGGGTAACCACATAAAAAGCCCGTGAGGACAGCAAAAGATCCATAAGGAGAAACATTAAAAATACGGCAGATAATCGGACTGGTCATGCGAAGCAGATATCGTACGGTATCTGTTTCTATACATAGATTGCATATGAGAATAAATGGAAACAAAGTAGGAAGTACAGTATTAAACCACAGTAGAAGCCCGCTTGAAGCACCGGAAAGCACTGCTTTGGGAAAAAATAGCATGGCAAAAAAAAGAATCACTAGAAGAGCAGATGACAGTATATTTTTTAACTGCTTATTATAAAAAGCTTTCCCGATAAATTGATGAAAAACTAACAAAAAATCCATAAAAACCTCACAAAACAAGGAATAGTTAAGAATCTTGCATTTAATTAATGTTCTTAAATTATTGTATGGAACAGGTTGATTTTTTATGATTTGTGTACCATAATGAAGTTAGAAAATGCATATTACTAAAATATGTCAAAAAGAGAGGTAACAAATAATGGCAGTATTAGAAAATCTTGAACCAAAAAAAGTATTTCATTTTTTTGAAGAATTATGTCAGATTCCTCATGGAACATTTGACACTAAACGTATCAGTGATTACTGTGTGAAATTTGCAGAAGATCGCGGTCTGGAAGTGATCCAGGATGAGGCAAATAATGTGATCATCAAGAAAGGCGGAACCGAAGGATATGAAAACAGTGAGCCGGTAATTCTTCAGGGACATCTGGATATGGTTTGCGAAAAAACACCGGATTCCGCACATGATTTTAAGAACGATCCTCTAGAACTTTATGTCGAGGATGGGTATGTAAAAGCGAAAGACACAACGCTTGGCGGAGACGACGGAATTGCAATTGCTATGGCTATGGCAGTGCTGGACAGTGATGATATTGCTCATCCACCGATTGAGGTAGTATTTACAACGGACGAAGAGACAGGAATGGGCGGGGCAACAGCAATTGACCTTTCTGTTTTAAAAGGAAGAAAGTTATTGAATATTGACTCAGAGGTAGAAGGTATTTTAACGGCAGGATGTGCCGGAGGAATTGCTCTTACCACTGAAATTCCGGTTTCAAGAGAAGAAAAGAGCGGATCTTTGGTTACACTTGCTATCAGCGGACTTCAGGGTGGTCATTCCGGAATTGAGATACATAAACAGCGCGGCAATGCTCATAAGATGATGAGTCGTCTTCTGAATATGATCGGTGAAGAAACAGAGATTTCTCTTATAGATATCCAGGGAGGATCTAAAGATAATGTAATTCCTATGAACAATACAGCAAAGATTCTTGTTGCTGAGTCCGATGCCCAAAAAGTAGTAAAGATAGCAGAAGAAATGAAAGCAATCTGGGATCATGAGTTTATGGGAGATGAACCGACTCTATGCGTAGAAGCAAACGTAAAGGCAGATGTTTGTGAGAAAGTGTTTGACAAAGATAGTACAGATAGGATTATCAATTATCTTATGCTCAGTCCATGCGGGGTTCAAGGCTACAGCCGTAAGCTGCAGGGACTTGTTGAGAGTTCTCTGAATGTCGGGATTGTTGAGACGGAAGAAGCGTGTGTGAAAGTATATCACATGATCCGAAGTTCTGTTGAAAGTCAGAAAAAGTATATCTATGTTCAGTTAAAGCAGCTTGCTGAAATGGTTGGTGCAAAAGCAACTGTTACAAGCCAGTATCCGGCATGGCAGTATGACCCGAATTCTGAGCTTCGGCAAGTGATGATGAGTACATATAAGGAACTGTTTGGAAAAGAACCTGAAGTTTTCTCGGTTCACTGTGGACTTGAATGTGGTCTGTTCCTGGGAAAGAGACCGGATCTTGACTGCGTATCAATTGGACCGAACCTTCTGGATGTTCATTCTTTCAATGAAAAAGTAGATATTGCATCTGTGGAACGTACATGGGCTTATGTAAAAGCAATTCTTGCAGCATTGAAATAGAAGAATCAATTAAGTATTATAAAAGTATCATAAAAGGATTCATCCCTTAAGAATAAGAGGTGGGTCCTTTTTCATATAGTAAAAAAAACAGAACAGGATAGGCTGTATAAGATGAACAATAAAATCAGATTTCCAGAAAATCTTTTTAGTATTTTTAAAATGATTCTGTATATTTTCGCATTTTCCGTTTTTGCCGTTATATTAATGGAAAATATTCAAAATGCCGGTCATCGAAATGAAATGCAGAAGAAAACGGTTTCGGACAGTTATTTCCGCGCTGATTTCTTTTCGGAAGAAATGTGGAAAGACGAAGAAATCCTTTCAGATCAATGCAGAAAATATCTTAAAAATGTGGAAAAAGAAGCGAGTTATTATCCAATTCCGGAATCAAGTGTGGATAAGTCATTAAAAACATCTTTCATTAACAGCTGGATGATGGAACGGACATATAACGGTAAAAGAGGGCATGAAGGAACAGATATTATGGCTTCGGAAAATGTGAGAGGGTTATATCCTGTGGTCAGCATTTCGGATGGAACCGTGACAAACTGCGGATGGCTTGAAAAAGGCGGGTATAGGATTGGAATAACATCGGATAGTGGTACTTATTATTACTACGCTCATTTAGACTCTTATGCTAACATAAAAGAAGGCGACAGGGTAAGGGCCGGGGAATTTATCGGTTATATGGGAGACTCCGGATATGGGCCGGAAGGGACTAAGGGAAAATTTGATGTGCATCTGCATGTAGGAATTTATTTTTATTGTGAAGGAGAGGAAATAAGCGTAAATCCGTACTATTTACTGAGAGTGCTGCAAAATAATAAATTAAAATACGCTTATTCCTAGAGTTATGAAAAAATATATGTTATACTTTATCGTGCGAATAAATTATCATTTGGAGGAATGGCATGAAGCTGCCTGAAGTTTTTGAACAAAAGATGAGGGAACTTTTAAAAGAAGAGTTTCCGGAATACATTGCCTGTTATGAAGAACCACGCTATTATGGACTGCGTGTTAATACGCTTAAGATATCTGTGGAAGATTTCAAAAAGATATGCCCGTTTGAAATCCGTCCGATTCCGTGGATTGAAAATGGATTTTATTATGATGGAGAGAATGTGGTGCCGTCCAAACATCCATATTATTTTGCGGGATTATATTATCTGCAGGAGCCAAGTGCTATGACGCCGGCAAGCAGACTGCCGGTTGAACAGGGAGATAAAGTTCTGGATGTGTGTGCCGCACCGGGAGGAAAGGCAACAGAATTAGGAGCAAAGCTTGGAAATACAGGCGTTTTGATTGCCAATGATCTGAGTAATTCCAGAGCAAAAGGACTTCTGAAAAATGTTGAAGTGTTCGGTATCGGTAATGTACTGGTACTAAGTGAAGAGCCGGGAAAGCTTGAAAATTATTTCCCTGAATACTTTGATAAAATACTGATTGATGCACCATGCTCAGGGGAAGGAATGTTTCGGAAAGATAAAAAGATGGTAAAAGCATGGGAAGAACATGGACCGGAGTTCTTCAGTAATATTCAGAAGAGTATTATTCTGCAGGCTGCCCGGATGCTTAAACCGGGAGGAATGATGCTTTATTCCACTTGTACATTTGACAGCAGGGAAAATGAACAGGTCATTGAACATTTATTAAAAGAATATCCTGAATTTCATGTTGTTCCTATGAAAGACTACGAAGGTTTTTGCCATGGAATGCCGGAATTTACTGATTTGAAAAATGAAGAGATTGCTGATACAGTGCGTATTTTTCCTCATAGGATGAAAGGTGAGGGACATTATCTTGCTCTGCTTCAAAAGGGGCAAACTGTGAGTAACTTTTCTTATGCTCTTCCGCGTAAGGGAAAGAAAAAGCTGCCGGAGGATCTGGAGCTTTTCCTGAAAGATATTTCGTGGGAGCTTGACAGTACAAGAATGGATATTCATGCAGAGAAAGTTTATTACATGCCGGAGGATATCCCTGATGTAAAAGGGATCCGTTTCCTTCGTACAGGGCTGCTTCTCGGTGAACTGAAAAAGAACAGATTTGAGCCCAGTCAGGCACTTGCAATGTGTCTTAAAAAAGAAGAATACACAAAGACACTGGATTTTTCCGCTGAAGATGATAGAATTACGAGATATTTAAAAGGAGAGACACTGGAAGTGGATGACCTTGTGGATAATAAAGAAAAAGGCTGGTATCTTGTGTGTGTAGATTCTTACCCTTTGGGATGGGGAAAGCTTTCTAATGGAAATCTGAAAAATAAATATCTTCCGGGATGGAGGCTATGCTGATGCTGAGACTGGATAAATTTCTTGCTGATATGGGAATCGGAACAAGACAGGAAGTGAAAAAAATTATTCGACAGGGAAGAATCCGTGTTGACGGTGAGGTTATTAAAAAGCCAGAATATAAAGTGGACGAACTTCATCAACAGGTGATGGCAGATCAGCTTCCTGTAGGATACGAGGTGTTTGAGTATTATATGCTGAACAAACCTGCTGGGGTCATATCTGCTACAGAGGATACAAATGCGAAAACAGTGATCGATCTGATTGATACAAAAAAGAGAAAAGATCTGTTCCCTGTGGGAAGACTTGATAAAGATACAGAAGGATTGCTTCTTATCACGAATGACGGAGCACTGGCTCACAGACTTCTTTCTCCCAAACATCATGTTGATAAATGCTATTACGCCAGGATAAGCGGAATTGTCGACGAGGAAGACTGCTCTGCTTTTAAAATGGGTATCAATATCGGAACACATGAAAAAGAAGAGTGGACAAGGCCCGGTGAGCTTGAAATTATTAAGGCAGATAAGGACGCCGGTATCTCAGAAATCCGTCTGACGATTCAGGAAGGAAAATATCATCAGGTAAAAAGAATGTTTCTTTCCAGAGGAAAAGAAGTTGTTTATCTTAAACGAGAGCGTATGGGGAATCTCATCCTGGATGAAAAACTATCTCCGGGAGAGTACAGAAAGCTGACAGATGAGGAGATTAGAAATTTGTGATGAAATTACTGGAAAATATGGATGCGTTAATCTTTGACCTGGATGGAACTCTGGTAGATTCCATGTGGGTCTGGGTAGCAATTGATAAAGAATATCTGAAAAAATACAATTTGAAAGAGCCTGATGATTTTTATGAAAATATGGAAGGGAAAAGCTACTCTGAAGTGGCCAGGTATTATCAGGAGATTTTCCCGGAGCTCCCCTGCACTTTAGATGAGATCATGGATGAGTGGACTGAGATGGCACATGAAAAATATATGACACAGGTTCCTTTGAAGCAAGGAGCAAAACAGTTTCTGAAGGAAGTTAAAAGATTAGGGATCCGTACAGGAATCGCGACGAGCAATTCAAAAGAAATGGTCACGGATACTTTGAAAGCATTGGGAGTAGACGATCTCTTTGATTCAGTGAGAAGTGCATGTGAAGTACAGGCAGGAAAACCATCTCCGGATGTGTACCTTCTTGTGTCAGAGGATCTCAAAGTAAATCCTGAAAAATGTCTCGTATTTGAAGATGTTCCGATGGGAATCCTTGCCGGAAAGAATGCAGGAATGAAAGTCTGTGCTGTTGAAGATGAATTTTCAAAGATCCAGGAAGACAAAAAGAGAGAATTAGCTGATTATTATATAAAAGATTACTATGATATTATGAATCAGACGTATGAGGTGCTGTAAGAATGACAAAAGGTTTTTTACCAATCTGTAAAGAAGATATGTATGAGCGTGGGTGGGACAGGCTTGATTTTGTCTATGTTTCCGGCGATGCGTATGTGGACCATCCATCGTTCGGACCGGCAATCATTATGCGCACACTGGAAGCCCATGGATACCGAGTTGGAATTATCGCACAGCCGGACTGGAGAGACAAAAAAAGCATTATGGAATTTGGGGAGCCGAGGCTTGCCTTTTTGGTGTCCAGTGGAAATATGGATTCCATGGTGAATCACTACAGCGTTTCAAAAAAGCGCCGGAGGACAGATGCTTTTACTCCGGGAGGTGTGATGGGAAAACGCCCGGATTATGCGGCTGTTGTATATGGAAATCTCATTCGTCAGGTATATAAAAAAACCCCAGTCATTCTGGGAGGCATTGAGGCGAGCCTTCGCAGAATGGCTCATTATGATTACTGGTCTGACAGACTGAAAAGATCGATTCTTCTGGATTCCGGGGCGGACCTCATTTCTTACGGAATGGGGGAACACTCTATCGTTGAGATTGCAGAAGCGCTGGATGCAGGGATTGATGTAAGAGATCTTACTTATATTGCGGGAACAGTCTGTAAGGTTAAGAGTCTCGAAAATGTATATGACGCTGTTTTGCTTCCTTCTTATGAGGAACTTAAGGACGATAAATTAAATTATGCAAAGAGCTTTTACACACAATATTGTAATACAGATCCGTTTTCAGGAAAAAGACTTGTGGAACCTTATGGAGAATATCTGTACATTGTACAGAATCCCCCCGCGCTTCCTCTCACAAAGGAAGAGATGGATGAGATTTACGGATATCCTTATATGCGCACTTATCATCCGTCCTATGAATCTCTGGGAGGGGTCCCGGCTATTTCCGAGGTGAAGTTCAGTCTTGTAAACAATAGAGGATGCTTTGGCGGTTGCAATTTCTGTGCGCTTACCTTTCACCAGGGAAGGATCATGCAGGTACGCAGTCACGAGTCACTGCTCAAAGAGGCAAAAGAATTTACAAAAGACCCGGATTTTAAAGGATATATTCACGATGTAGGAGGACCTACCGCTAATTTCAGACAGCCATCCTGCCAAAAGCAGCTGACTGCAGGTGTATGTAAAAACCGGCAGTGTCTGTTCCCGAAACCATGTAAAAATCTTACGGTTGATCATAGTGATTATGTGCAACTTTTAAGAAAGCTTAGAGAAATTCCGGAAGTGAAGAAAGTATTTATCCGTTCGGGAATTCGATTTGATTATGTGATGGCAGATAATGATGATACTTTTTTCAGAGAGCTCTGTGAATATCATATCAGTGGGCAGCTTAAGGTAGCGCCGGAGCATGTATCTGACAAAGTACTTCAGAAAATGGGAAAGCCTGAAAACAGTGTATACCGGGCTTTTACAAAAAAATATGAGCAGGTGAATAAAAGCCTTCACAAAGATCAGTATCTTGTTCCGTATCTGATGTCTTCACATCCGGGGTCTACGCTTAAGGAAGCTGTAGAACTTGCAGAATATTTAAGAGATATCGGTCATATGCCGGAGCAGGTACAGGATTTTTATCCTACACCGTCAACAATATCTACCTGCATGTACTATACAGGAGTTGATCCGAGAGATATGTCTAAGGTCTATGTGCCGAAAAATCCACATGAAAAAGCAATGCAGAGAGCATTGATGCAGTACAGAGATCCAAAGAATTATGATCTGGTGCTGGAAGCACTTAAGAAAACCGGACGAATGGATCTGGTTGGATATGATAAAAAATGTCTGATTCGTCCGAGAAAGAACGGCGATTTTTCTTCTACGAGAGAAAGCGTCATTATAAACGGAAAAGGATCGGACAAAACAATACAGAAATCTAAGAAAAAGAAGACTATTCGCAATGTTCATAGGAAGAAGAGATAGAGAAACGAGGAGATGATATAATATGCGGATTGCATTGATCACAGGAGCTTCATCGGGAATCGGAAGGGAGTTTGCAAGACAAATTCCAAAGCTGTATAAAGATCTGGATGCTGTCTGGCTTGTTGCCAGAAGGACGGACCGTCTAAAACAACTGGAATCAGAATTAGATATCCCTGTACAAATATTTGATGGAGATCTGACAAGAGATTATATATACGAACGGATTGAGAATGAACTGAGCCGAAAAAGAGCAGATATACGAATGCTTGTAAACTGTGCAGGATACGGAAAGGCTGGCATTTTTCGAGGGAGTGATGAAAAGAGCCAGCTTGGGATGATCGATCTTAACTGTCGGGCACTGACTAAGATGATCCATGTGTGCTTGCCTTTCTTTTCCGGAGGGAGCAGAATCATTAATCTTGCATCTGCAGCAAGCTTTTCACCGCAGCCGGGATTTGCTGTGTATGCAGCAAGTAAATCTTATGTAAAAAGTCTTTCCTATGCACTTGGTGCTGAACTTAACGAACGAGGCATTTACGTGACGTGTGTCTGTCCGGGACCGGTAGATACGGAATTTTTCGAAAGATCCGGAGAACTTCCGGGAAAAGAAAAGCTCTTGAAAAAAGCACCTGTAGAGAAAGTGGTACATAAAGCACTTCTTGATGCGGCCCGGAAAAGAAAGAGTTCGGTTTATGGTTTTTCCATGCAGTCGGTAAGAATAGGAACAAAAATTCTGCCATCTTTTGTATCAACAGAATTTATGAGATTGTTCAATAATATATAGAAATAAGGGAGTGTAAATCATGAGTATACAAAAAGGACAGCCGGGCTACATTAAAGCCCAGAAAACAAAATATCTGATGTGGACAGTTGCGGAATTTGCAATTGTTATTGCGCTTGTTGTGCTCGGATATATCCAGACAGGATCCAGACTGAATCTGTTTACGGTTATTGCAATCGTTGGCTGCCTTCCGGCGTCAAAGATGCTGGTGGAGTTTATTGCCATGGCACCACATAAAAGTATTGAACCTGAAAAATTCAAGGAAATTACTGAAAAAGCGCCTATGCTGACAAAAGTTTATGATATGATCATAACCGGTAATGATAAAGTAATGCCTGTGGATGTATTTGTAATCTCAGGTCACACAGTGTGCGGTTATACAAGCAGTAAGAAAACAGATGAAGTAAAAGTTGCAAGATATTTGAAAGAAATGCTTCACAATAACCGGTTTGATAAGGTAACAGTAAAAGTTTTTCACGACTATACTGCATTTATCACTCGTGCTGAAGGAATGAACAGTATTGCGACCGTAGAGCAGCCGGAGACGAAAAAGAAAGAGAAAAGGATACGTCAACTGATCTTGACGACCTCTATGTAATTATGAGAGAACTTAATATTCATGGAAACGAGGCCGGACAACGGCTGGATAAATATTTAAAAAAATATTTCAAAGAAGCACCGGGGAGTTTTATTTATAAGATGCTCCGTAAAAAAAACATTGTATTAAACGGGAAGAAAGCTGATGGAAGTGAAAAGCTCTCTGTTGGTGACAAAGTGAAATTATTTTTATCAGACGAAACCATTGAGAAGTTTTCCGGTGGGCAAAATGTAAAAGTAAATAGAAACAGTGATCTTATGAAAAAAGGAAGAAAGATTCATATTCCTGTTATTTATGAAGATTCTCAGGTGCTGTTTCTTAACAAGCCTTCCGGAATGCTGTCACAAAAAGCAGTACCATCAGATTTTTCGCTGAATGAATATGTAATTTCTTATCTTCTTGAAAAAGAGGAGATTACAGAAGAAGAACTCTGTACTTTTCGACCGTCGATCTGTAACCGGCTGGATCGGAATACAAGCGGAATCATTGCGGCAGGAAAAACTCTCGCCGGGTTACAGGAACTTTCGGAACTGTTCAGGTATCGCAACCTGAAAAAATATTATCTTTGTATTGTAAAAGGCAGAATAAAAGAACCTGCTTATATTAACGGATATTTAAAAAGGGATCTGAATGCTCATAAAGTAACTGTCATGACAGAGGAAGAATTAAAAAAAGCAGAAGATAAAGAGCAGTTTTTACCGATAGAAACAGAATATATTCCGTTGGCGTACAGTGACAAAATGACACTTTTAAAAGTACATCTGATAACCGGACGTACACATCAGATCCGTGCGCATCTTGCGTCACAGGGACATCCTGTTGCAGGTGATTATAAATATGGAGACAGAATATTTAATGAACCGTTTAAGAAACAGTATCGGATTGAAGATCAGCTTCTCCATGCATATGAACTGAAAATGCCGGAACTTGCAGGAACACTCAAGGAAATTTCCGGAAAAACTTTTACTGCAGAGGTGCCGCCGGTTTTCTGGAAAGTAATTAAGGAGACATCATGGGAACATGGAATTCAAGAGGCCTTAGAGGTTCAACATTTGAAGATATGATAAACCGGACAAATGAACGGTATGAAGAAAAGCATCTTGCGCTGATACAGAAGATACCGACGCCGATCACTCCCGTGAAAATGGATAAAGAACACCGCCAGATTACATTGGCCTATTTTGATCAGAGAAGTACCGTTGACTATATAGGGGCAGTGCAGGGAATACCTGTATGTTTTGATGCAAAAGAATGTGTTTCCGATACATTCCCGCTTCAGAACATACATGAGCATCAGGTGAAATTCATGGGAAAATTTGAACAGCAGGGAGGAATTTCCTTTTTGCTGATCTACTATTCGGCAAAAAACATTATTTACTATATGCGCTACGAAGAAATGTCCGGGTTCTGGGACAGGGCAAAAAAAGGCGGAAGAAAAAGCATTCGTTTTGACGAACTTGATGAGAGTTTTTTCTTTGAACCAAAACAGGGAGTTTATATCCCATATCTTGATATGATGAATCATGATCTGGAAATAAGGGAGAAATGATTTACAGATTTATGAGTACACTTGACAAGTGAAAGTAATGATTTTATAATTCTATAAGGTTTTTAACATGGTAGCACACTAAAGTGTTTCGGGAGGTATAAATATAATATGAAAAAATTATTACATACTCCGGAAGGAGTAAGAGATATATATAACGTAGAATGCGGTAAGAAAAAGACACTTGAAAATCGGATTCTCCAAACATTTCATCTGTATGGATATCATGATATTCAGACGCCTACGTTTGAATATTTTGATGTGTTCAGGAAAGAAATAGGAACGGTTCCTTCAAAGGAATTATATAAATTTTTTGATAAAGAAGGGAATACGCTTGCTCTTCGACCGGATATTA
This sequence comes from Lachnospiraceae bacterium, assembly GCA_051888795.1. Classification (GTDB taxonomy): domain Bacteria; phylum Bacillota; class Clostridia; order Lachnospirales; family Lachnospiraceae; genus MD308. The sequence goes on from JBJFCD010000149.1 coordinate 70,931, forward strand.
CACCGTCGATTGCCCGGGTTGCTGCAACGCTTTTTGCGGACGAGCAGATCCCAATCCGGTTGTGCTATACAGGAAATACATTCATCAATCATTCTGCAAATCAGGGACGTCTCAGGGAAATTACCCAGATGGGTGTTGAGCTTATCGGTGATGACAGTGTTGAGGCAGATGCAGAGATGCTTGCTCTTGTCATAGAGTCGTTGTCGTCAGTAGGATTGAAAGAATTTCAGCTCAGCGTAGGAAATGTAGACTATTTTAAAAGTCTGATCGAGGATGCAAACCTTGACGAGGAAGCTGAAGAGAGAATTATTAACTTAATCAATAACCGCAATTATTTTGGAGTGGAGGATTATCTTGACAAAATAAGAGTAAAAAGAAGTTCCCGGGAGGCATTTGTCGCATTAAGCGAGATGGTAGGAGGTCTTGAAGTTCTTGCAAAAGCAAAGGACATTGCTCCAAATTCTGCAGGAGTCATGGCAATTAAACGTCTTGAGAAAATTTATAATATTTTGAAAATGTATGGAATGGAGAAATTTATCACATTTGATCTGAGTATGACCGGAGGCACCTATGGCTATTATACCGGTATCATTTTCCGCGGATATACGTTTGGAACCGGTGATGCAATTGTAAAAGGAGGCCGTTATGACAAACTTCTTGAAAAATTCGGAAAAGAGTCCCCATCCATCGGTTTTGTAATCGTTATTGATGAATTGATGAATGCTATGATCCGTCAGAAGCTGCGGATCATGTATACGCGTAAAAATACGATTATTTTATATGATGAAGGAAAAACACAGGATGCAATTATCCTTGCGAAAGATTTCAGACATAAAGCGAAAAATGTCGAACTCATCAAAAAGGATAAAGGTAAGCTTCTGGAAGAATATATTGAATACGGAAAGCAGTATTTTGCCGGGAATCTTATCTATATAAAGAAATCCGGTGAGATTACAATGATAAATCTTGTGAGTGGAGAACACAAAATAATTAAGAATTAGGGATAGAATGGAGTTTTATATATGAGATATCTTACATTTGCCCTGGGAAAGGGGCGTCTGGCAAAACAGACACTGGAGTTATTTGAAAAAATAGGAATTACCTGTGAGGAAATGAAGGATAAAGATTCCAGAAAACTGATTTTTACCAATGAAGAATTGAAGCTTAGGTTTTTCCTTGCTAAAGGACCTGATGTTCCAACATATGTAGAATATGGTGCGGCTGACATTGGAGTGGTAGGGAAAGATACGATCCTTGAAGAGGGACGAAAGGTTCACGAAGTTTTAGACCTCGGATACGGAAAATGCCGTATGTGTGTATGCGGATATAAAGATGCCAGGCCACTTCTTCAGAACCATGAGCTGATTCGTGTCGCAACAAAATACCCTAATATAGCAAAGGATTATTTTTACAATACGAAGCATCAGACTGTGGAAATCATCAAATTAAATGGATCTATTGAGCTTGCGCCGATCGTAGGGTTGTCAGAAGTGATCGTAGATATTGTTGAGACAGGCTCTACACTAAAAGAAAATGGTCTTGAAGTACTGGAAGAGGTATGCCCGCTTTCTGCAAGGATGATTGTAAATCCGGTGAGTATGCGAATGGAAAGTGAGCGGATCAGAACACTTTTGATGCAACTTCGGACACAGATCTAGAGAAACAACAAGGAGAGAATTCATATGAGAATACAGCATTTGGATAGAGATACAAAGAAGAATCTGTTAAATGACCTGCTAAAGAGAAGTCCTAATAATTATGGACAATATGAGCAGGGTGTAAATGAAATATTAAATGAAGTGAAGCTTAGAAAAGATGAAGCTGTTTTTGAATACACAGAAAAATTTGATCATGCACAGATTAATGAAACAAATATCCGTGTTACAGATGAGGAAATTGAAGAAGCATATAAGCTTGTAGATCCAGCGCTTGTCGAAGTGATCAGGAAAGCTCTGCATAATATACGTACTTATCATGAAAAACAGAAACAGTACAGTTGGTTTGACAGTAAGCCTGATGGAACGATGCTTGGCCAGAAGGTTACGGCACTTCAGAGAGTGGGAGTGTATGTTCCGGGAGGAAAGGCTGCCTATCCATCTTCTGTTCTTATGAATATTGTTCCGGCAAAGGTTGCCGGTGTTGAAGAAATCATTATGGTAACTCCGCCGGGAAGGGATGGAAAGGTAACTCCGACAACCCTTGTGGCAGCACATGAAGCCGGCGCAGATACTGTTTATAAAGTGGGAGGGGCTCAGGCAATCGGCGCACTTGCTTACGGCACGGAGAGTATTCCGAAAGTTGATAAAATTGTAGGACCTGGCAATATCTATGTTGCACTTGCAAAAAGAGCGGTTTACGGACATGTCAGCATCGATGCGATTGCAGGACCGAGTGAGATTCTTGTGATTGCAGATGAGACAGCAAATCCACGTTATGTTGCAGCTGATCTTTTATCTCAGGCAGAGCATGATGAGCTGGCATCCGCAATTCTGGTTACCACATGTGGAAAACTTGCCGAAGAAGTATCTGCAGAAGTGGATAAGTTTGTTGAAGAGCTTTCGAGAGGTGAGATTATCAGGAAATCTCTGGATAATTACGGCTATATTCTGGTTGCCGATACTATGGAGGATGCGATTGCTACTGCAAATGAAATTGCATCAGAACATCTGGAAATTCAGACAAAGAATCCTTATGATGTTATGACCAAGATTAGAAATGCCGGAGCAATCTTTATCGGAGAGTATTCCAGTGAACCACTCGGAGATTATTTTGCGGGACCAAACCATGTACTCCCGACAAATGGAACAGCTAAATTTTTCTCACCTCTTTCTGTTGATGATTTCATTAAGAAATCGAGTATTATTGCATTTTCCAGAGATGCGCTGAAAGAGATTCATCAGGATATTGAACATTTTGCCGAAGCAGAGCACCTGACAGCACATGCTAATTCGATTAAAGTGAGGTTTGAAAAAGAACAGGAGGAGTAGTGGAATGAGCAGAATCGCAACATGTACAAGGACTACAAAAGAAACAGACATTTCTGTCACGATCAATCTTGATGGAACCGGAAAAAATGAGATTCATACAGGAATAGGTTTTTTTGATCATATGCTGGATGGTTTTGCAAGACATGGTCTTTTTGACTTGACGGTAGATGTTAAGGGAGATCTATCTGTTGACTGTCATCATACTATTGAAGATACAGGAATTGTGCTGGGACAGGCAATTTTAAAAGCAGTCGGTGACAAAGCGGGCATTAAACGATACGGCTTTATGATTCTTCCCATGGATGAGACTCTTGCGCTTTCAGCAGTTGATCTGTCCGGAAGACCATATTTAAAATATGATGCAGATTTTACGGTTCAGAGACTTGGAGAAATGGATACAGAAATGGTTCGGGAATTTTTCTATGCTGTATCTTACAGTGCTATGATGAATGTTCATCTGAAAATCATGGATGGAGAAAATAATCATCATATGGCAGAAGCTTTATTTAAGGCTTTTGGAAAAGCTCTTGATATGGCGACAATGAGTGAACCTAGAATGAAAGAAGCCTGGACAACAAAGGGAAGTCTGTAAAAGGAGGCAATTAAATGAGTTACAAACGATTAATTCCCTGTATATTTATAGATGGCGGAAAAGCTGTCCGGTGGTTTTATGACAGGGAAGTGATATCTGAAGATGTGGTCGCGCTTGCAAAAGCGTATAGTGATCTTGGGGCAGATGAGTTGATTGTTTTTGATCTGTCTGATTCAGATGATGCCCATGAAGAGGCTATTGATCTGATGAAAAGAATTAACAGAGTCATTCAGATCCCCATGGTTGCCGGAGGAAATATCAAACGTCAGGAAGATGTGAAAAAGATCCTTTATTCCGGGGCAAAACGTGCGATGATTAATTTTTCGAAGCCAGACAGTGTGAAAATGATGGAAGAGGCGGCAAAGCGTTTTGGTAAAGAAAAGGTTGCTGTATCATTGAATGATTTCGATGCATTGTTCAAACACCAGCATTTGATCCAGGAGTACTGCAGCGAGATCATCTTTATGCACAGACTTGATCTTAATTCTGTTATGAATGTGACGGATGTTCCATGTGTTATCGTAACAGACACAATGGAGGAACCAGAATTATTTAAGATTTTAAAATGTCCGGGAGTAAAGGGATTGTCCGGAAAATATATCAGTCAGCCAAAGATGGATTTTAACGCATTCAAAAAGAAATGTACTGAAGAAAACATCAAAATGACTTCATTTGAAAGTAAAATGGATTTTTCGGAGTTTAAACTGAATTCAGACGGACTGATACCGGTGATTGTCCAGCATTACAGAACACAGGAAGTCTTAATGCTTGCTTATATGAATGAAGAAGCATTTGACAATACAATAAAGACGGGAAAGATGACTTATTTCAGCAGAAGCCGTCAATCCTTATGGGTGAAGGGAGAGACAAGCGGACATTTTCAGTATGTGAAATCACTTACAATTGACTGTGATAATGATACGCTGCTGGCAAAGGTAGATCAGGTGGGAGCTGCCTGCCATACCGGAAATCCTACCTGTTTCTTTCAGCCTCTTGTAGGAACAGACTATGATGAGAGTAATCCTCTTCAGGTGTTTGAAAATGTTTATAATACGATTCTCGATCGTAAAGAGCATCCAAAAGAAGGGTCTTACACTAATTATCTTTTTGAAAAAGGAATTGATAAAATTCTGAAAAAAGTAGGAGAAGAGGCAACAGAGCTTGTGATCGCAGCCAAAAATCCTAACCCGGAAGAGGTTAAGTATGAAATGTCGGACTTCCTCTATCATGCCATGGTATTGATGGTTGAGAAGGGAATCAATTGGGAAGATATTGTGAGAGAGCTTGCTAACCGTTAAAAACATAAATTGAAAGATTTAAAAGACAAACAGGAGAAAGAATAATTTTCTGTACAGACTCATATTTTATCATGTAAGGATGTGAGAAATATGAATGATTCAGAAAAGAGACGAAAACAGCTGCTGGAAGAGACCAGAGCCCGCTACAGTGATTACCGTGAACCTCCGGCAGTCCATCCCAGATACCGTAATTCTTATAACCGGCTGTACCGTGAGGATGCTGAGGAGGAATACAGTACATTTGGAATCAGAGCGTTTTTATGTCTTCTTTTATTTGTAGCATTTGTCACAATGGATATAAAAAAACAGGAGATTCTGCATGTAGATACGCAGAGGATTGTTCAGGAGATCACCACAGATCTCGATGTGGCCGAAGTCTGGAAAAATCTGTGATGATGAAATCTTTCATTGACTCAGACTGTTGAGATAAGGTATAATATTCAATAATTAATAATTCATAAAAGCGTTGATCATTTTAAATCAACGCTTTTATTTTGCGTAAAAGGAGGTAAGAAAATGTTAAAGGTATGGATTGTAGGGGCGAATGGACAGATTGGAACGGCAATCAATGAAGAATTGGATCCGCTTAATATGCAGGTTTTTGATACGGACAAAGAAGAACTGGATATTACTCAGACGGAAGAAGTATTAAATTTCGGAGAGATAAATCGTCCTGATGTTATTATTAATTGTGCAGCTATTACAGATACGGAACTGTGTGAGAAAGAACCGGAACTTGCATATCGTGTCAATGCGTTAGGAGCAAGAAATCTGAGCATTGTAGCACGAAAGATTGGAGCAAAAGTTGTTCAGCTCTCCACAGATGACGTCTTTGATGGAGAAAAAGAAGTTCCATACAGCGAATTTGATGATACCAATCCAAGAACAGTTTACGGGTGTTCGAAACGTGCCGGAGAAAATTATGTGAAAGAATTTACCCATAAGCATTTTATTATCAGAAGTAATTGGGTATACGGAAAAGGGGAGAATTTTGTAAATCGGATTCTGCGTGAAGCAGATGAAGAAGGACCTGTGACGGTGGCCTCAGACCAGTATGGTTCCCCCACAAGCGCAAAAGATCTTGCAAGGATCATACTTTATCTTATTCATACGAATGAGTACGGAACATATCATGCGACTTGCCAGGGAACATGCAGTAGATATGAATTCGCAGAGGAGATTATAAGATTGGCCGGAAAGAAAGCAGAACTTCAGGCAGTACCTTCCCAAGAATCAAAATCTGCAGCAAGACCAGATTACACTGTGCTTGATAATTTTATTCTTCGAATTATTGATGTATATGAGATGCCGGAATGGAAAACGTCTCTAAAAGAATATATCAATGAATATATGAAAGAAAGAGAGGACGTTTAATGGGAAAAAAAGAAAACAACAAGAAAAAAATTGGATTAACCTCTAAGATTTTGATTGCATTAATTTTAGGTGCAATCTTTGGAATTATACTTTGTTACCTGGTTCCGTCAGGACATTTGAAAGATGATATTCTTGTCGAAGGAGTTCTTATGGTTATTGGACAAGGATTTATCCGTCTGATGAAAATGCTTGTTGTACCACTTGTGTTTTGCTCACTTGTCTGTGGTAGTATGGCAATCGGAGATACGAAAAAACTTGGTACAGTTGGTGTTCGCACGTTGATTTTTTATCTGTTCACAACGGCCCTTGCAATTACTGTAGCTCTTGGAATCGGAAATATTATTAACCCAGGTGTAGGACTCAATATGAGTGCGATTCAGGAAAATGCAGCAGAAGTCCAGACTATGGAGGCTACTTCACTGACAGATACATTACTTAATATTATTCCGGATAATCCGATCAATTCTCTTGCAAGCGGAAGTATGCTCCAGATTATTGTATTTGCCTTAATTGTGGGTATCATTCTTGCAAAACTTGGAGAGCGCGCGGAAACAGTAGGCAATTTCTTCAGTCAGTTTAATGATATTATGATGGAAATGACGATGATGGTCATGAGCCTTGCACCGATAGGGGTATTCTGCCTCATTGCAAGAACATTTGCAAATATTGGATTTAGCGCATTTGTGCCGCTTGCAAAATATATGATCGGAGTACTGATTGCACTGGGAATTCAGTGTTTCGTTGTATATCTGGGACTGTTGAAAGGATTCACCGGATTAAATCCATTTAAGTTTATCAAAAAGTTCTTCCCGGTTATGACTTTTGCTTTTTCCACTGCTACATCCAATGCTACCATTCCAATGTCTATTGAAACATTGGACAAGAAGATGGGTGTATCAAAGAAGATTTCGTCTTTTACAATACCTCTTGGTGCAACGATCAATATGGATGGAACAGCTATCATGCAGGGAGTTGCAGTTGTGTTTGCGGCACAGGCATTTGGAATCCATCTTGATGTGATGGACTACATTACGGTTATCGGAACAGCGACTCTTGCATCCATCGGAACAGCTGGTGTACCAAGTGTCGGGCTTGTAACTCTTACAATGGTATTTAATTCCGTTGGGCTTCCTGTAGAAGCAATCGGTCTGATTATGGGTATTGACAGAATTCTCGATATGACCAGAACCGCTGTTAACATTACTGGTGATGCGGTATGTACAACAATTGTTGCTCATCAGAACAAGGCACTCGACAGAGATATATTCAATGCTGATGATAAGAAATAGATCTTTTCATTTTAGTGTTTTGTTTTAGAGAAGTCCACCATCGTCACTCAGTTCCACTGATTGAATTAAGTCCGGTGTGTCTTTGTCAAAAATGATTCTCCATTCAAGCTCATATTTTGTGGTCTGAGAATTGTCATCCGTTACATCAATCGCGGTCTGAATGTGATAGATATTGTCGTCGTGACTTAAGATCTGCATTTTGGTGACTTTAATGGTAAGATTATTTGCATATGCGTATCCAAGTATTGCGGTCCGTTCCCATTGTTGATAGAAGGAATCAAACATTTTTTCGGAAAAACAGTCGCCGACGGTATCTTTCCAGGTTTCTGTATCTGCATCAATCGCTTCTTGCATGCCTTCGTAATCAATATCTTCGTCTTCAGTATCTAAACCAATGGTCACCGGGGATGGATTATACAGATCCTCATTTGGATATTCCAGAATCGAACGCAGGACAAGGGTGGCAGACTCAGGGACAGATTCTTCAGATTTACCACAGCTATAGAAGGTAAGGCAGAGTGTTAATAAAAGTATCATACTGATTTTTCGTGCTTTTATGTTCTTGGTTTTCATACAAAATTCTCCTTTCTGCTATATGAGCTGGTTGGTAAAATAAGTTACATTTTTTGTGTTGTGTATATGTATTATTATACATTATTTGTGATAAAAGCTCAATAAAGCTGGCGGATTATCAGACCCGAATCCCGCGCCAAGACTCACGAGCGAGTCTTGAAATCGAATTTTGACATATACTGACTCATGTAGTACAATTTATACGGATTATCATTTACTGAGAGGTATTTAACAGTGAGAAAATTAGCTTTAAATGATGAAATATTATTAAAAATAGAAAAGCCTGCAAGATATATCGGAAATGAAATCAATGCCGTTATGAAAGATCCAGAGAAGGTCGATGTCCGGTTTGCCATGGCATTTCCGGATGTGTACGAAATAGGCATGTCTCATCTGGGAATTCAGATTCTTTATGATATGTTTAATCGGTGGGAGGATGTCTGGTGTGAGAGAGTGTACTCACCGTGGCTTGATCTTGATAAGATTATGAGAGAGGAAAAGATTCCGCTGTTTGCACTGGAGTCTCAGGATCCGATAAAAGATTTTGATTTTCTTGGAATTACAATTCAATATGAAATGTGTTATACCAATATTCTTCAGCTTCTTGATCTGGCACAGATTCCGTTAAAATCCTGTGACCGCAAGGAGTCTGATCCTATTGTGATCGGAGGTGGTCCCTGTGCCTATAATCCGGAACCGCTGGCAGAATTCTTCGATTTGTTTTATATAGGGGAAGGAGAAACGGTGTATCGCGAACTTCTGGATGCCTATAAGGAGAATAAAAAGAATGGTGGTACCAGAAAGGACTACCTTGAGAAGGCTGCACAAATAGAAGGAATTTATGTTCCATCATTTTATGATGTGGCCTATAACGAAGATGGAACGATTGCTTCATTTGAACCGAATAATAAATGTGCACCAAAGACAGTAAAGAAGCAAATGGTGTTGGATGTTACAGATACTTATTATCCTCAGAATCCGGTTGTACCGTTTATTAAAGTTACTCAGGATCGAGTGGTTCTTGAGATTCAGAGAGGCTGTATCCGCGGATGTCGTTTCTGTCAGGCAGGAATGCTTTACCGCCCGACGAGAGAACGGGATGTAAAAACGCTTAAGCAATATGCCTATCAAATGTTAAAGAGTACCGGTCACGAAGAGATTTCCTTAAGTTCCTTAAGCTCCAGTGATTATAGTCAGCTAAAAGAACTTGTTACATTTTTAATCGATGAATTTAAAGGAAAAGGTATTAATATATCTTTGCCATCTCTTAGAATCGATGCTTTTTCTCTGGATGTCATGGAAAAAGTCCAGGATATCAGAAAGAGCAGCCTCACTTTTGCGCCGGAGGCAGGTTCCCAGCGCATGAGAAATGTAATCAACAAGGGACTCACAGAAGAAGATATAATTAGCGGTGCCGGACAGGCTTTTGAAGGTGGATGGAATAAAGTCAAGCTCTATTTTATGCTTGGATTGCCGACAGAGACAGAAGAAGACATGAAAGCAATTCCGGAGCTTGCAGATAAGATAGCAAGAAGGTATTACGAGATTCCAAAAGACCAGCGTAACGGAAAATGTCAGATTACAACAAGTACATCTTTCTTTATTCCAAAGCCATTTACACCGTTTCAGTGGGCAAAAATGTATACGAATGATGAATATATTTCAAGAGCTGCTATTGTGAAACATGCATTTAATGATCAACTGAATCGAAAGAGTCTAAAATACCATTGGCACGACGCTGAGGTAACTGTTCTTGAGGGTGTATTTGCACGTGGTGACAGAAGAGTAGGAAAAGTGATTGAGGAAGCTTACCACATGGGATGTATTTATGATGCATGGACAGAAACTTTTGATTATGAAAAATGGGTGAAAGCTTTTGAAAATACTGGTGTTGATATGGGCTTCTATAATCTTAGAGAACGCTCTCTTGATGAGATTTTTCCATGGGATTTCATAGATATCGGTGTCACGAAGGAATTCTTAAAGCGTGAATGGCAGAAAGCCATGAATGCAGAGGTTACACCGAACTGCAGAATGCAGTGTTCTGGCTGCGGTGCAGCAAAATTCGGAGGAGGTGTCTGTTTTGAAAGCAAGAATTAAATTCCGTAAATTCGGTGTTATGAAATTCATCGGACACCTGGATATCATGCGCTATTTTCAGAAAGTGATGCGACGCGCTGAGATTCCCATTGCATTTACAGGTGGATTCAGTCCACATATGATCATGTCGTTTGCTCAGCCACTGGGAGTAGGTGTGACCAGTGATGGAGAATATTTTGACATAGAGCTCACAGAACCAATTTCTTCAGAAAAAGCAATCCGGCAGATGAATGCGACGATGGCAGAAGGAATTGAAGTTGTCAGCTTTGTAGAAATTTCGGATGATAAAAAAGCAAGCGGTATGACAATCACTGCTGCCGCAGATTACCGCGTCACATTACTTGAATCTGTAAAAACTTCAGAGAGAATTAAAAAAATTCCTGAGGACTGGAAGAAAAAAGCGAATGATTTTATGAATCAGCCGCAGATCATGGTAATGAAAAAGACAAAACGCAGTGAAAAAGAAGTAGACATTAAGCCTATGATCTACAATATGGAAGTGAATGAAGATCATATCTATCTTTTTCTTGCAACCGGAAGTGAACAGAATTTAAAACCGGATTTAGTGATGGAAGCGTTTTTGAATTATGCGGGTAAAAATGCAGAGGACAATCCGATGCATTATCATAGGATAGATGTGTATGCAAAAGATAAAGATAAACTTGTACCACTGGAAGCATTAGGGAGAAACATTCTGTGATATTGTAAAGACAGGAGATGTAATTGATGGGTAAAAAGGAAGTAAAGACAAACGCCATGCGTATTCTTGACAGTCAGAAGATTCCATATGAGTATGAAACGTACGAGTGTGATGAATTTACAGATGGGATTCAGATTGCGGACAAGCTTGGTTATGACCATCGTCTTGTATATAAAACGCTGGTCACAACCGGAAAAAGTGGGAATCATTACGTATTTGTGATTCCAATCGAAGAGGAAATTGATTTTAAGAAAGCGGCAAAGGTTGTCGGAGAGAAATCTCTTGAGATGCTTCATCTTAAAGATCTTACAAAAGTAACTGGGTACGTACGTGGAGGATGCACCTCTATTGGTATGAAAAAACAGTATCCGACAGTGATCCAGAAATCGGCGGAAAGCCTTGAATACATGTATGTCAGTGGCGGAAAGCTTGGAATGCAGATTAAACTGGCACCGCAGGATTTAAAGAAAGCAGCTAAAGCAGAATTTGCAGACGTTGTTTTTTGCAGTGAATGTTGAAGTTGTTGAAAAAAAGTTGTAATATATAAAGGATTAAGCGAAAGAGAGAATGAAGGAGTACAATTAAGATGAAGAAGGTTGTTAAGTTTGGAGGAAGCTCTCTGGCGAGTGCTGAGCAGTTTCGTAAAGTAGGATCTATTATCAGAAATGATAGTTCAAGACGTTATGTTGTTCCGTCGGCGCCAGGCAAACGGCATCCTGATGATACCAAGGTTACAGATTTATTATACCGCTGTTACAGACAGGCGATTCTTGAGGAAGACAGAGAAGAAGATTTTGAAGAGATTCTTGACGTGATCAAAGAACGATACAATTCAATTATCGAAGGACTGAATCTTGATCTGTCTTTAGACGAGGAATTTAAGACAATCCGTGAAAATTTCTGTAAAAAAATAGGAAGAGACTATGCTGCATCACGCGGAGAGTATCTGAATGGAATCATCATGGCTTCATATCTCGGTTTTACATTTATTGATGCTGCAGAAGTGATTAAATTTGATGAGAACGGTGAATTTGAAGATGATCTTACAAACAAAATCCTTGAGGAACGTCTGAAAGATGAGGAAGGGGTTGTTATTCCGGGATTTTACGGTTCTATGCCGGATGGAAAAATAAAGACATTTTCAAGAGGCGGATCTGATATTACAGGTTCAATTGTTTCAAGAGCTGTTCATGCAGATATTTATGAGAACTGGACAGATGTTTCAGGTTTCCTGATTGCAGATCCGAGAATCATTCCAAATGCAAAATCAATTGATGTTATTACTTATCGTGAGCTTCGCGAATTATCCTATATGGGAGCGTCTGTATTGCATGAAGACGCAATTTTTCCGGTGAGAAGAGAAGGTATTCCGATCAATATCCGAAACACAAACAAACCTGAAGACAAGGGAACATTGATTGTGGAAGCAACCTGTCAGAAATCACGTTTTATTATAACAGGTGTGGCAGGAAAAAAAGATTTTGCATCTATAACGGTTGAAAAAGATATGATGAATTCACAGGTTGGATTCTGCAGACGTGTACTTCAGGTGTTTGAAGACAACGGTGTATCTATTGAACATATGCCATCAGGCATAGATACAATGACAATTTTTGTTCATCAGGATGAGTTTCAGGAGAAAGAGCAGAAAGTAATCGCAGGTATTCACCGTGCTGTTGAACCGGATTTCCTTGAACTTGAGTCAGATCTTGCATTGATTGCAGTAGTTGGACGCGGTATGAAAGCTACGCGTGGTACTTCCGGACGGATCTTTTCGGCATTATCACATGCAAATGTAAATGTAAAGATGATTGATCAGGGTTCCAGCGAGTTGAATATTATTATTGGGGTCAGAAATCACGATTTTGAGGAGGCAATCAAAGCTATCTACGATATTTTTGTTACCACTCAGCTTTAAATTATTACTAAGTCGTAAAGGGGAGGATACTTGAATGAATATATTGTTTTTCCTGAAGCCAAAAAGCGAATTGGCTTATATCTATGATTACCATACGTTGAGACAGGCACTGGAAATCATGGAGTATCATAAGTATTCCTGTATTCCTATTCTGGATAAAGAAGGAAAATATAAGGGGTCTATTACAGAAGGAGATCTTTTATGGGGATTAAAAAAAGAGAACCTGATGAGCATCAGAGATGCTGAAGAAATCAGTATCATGAGAATTCACCGAAGAAATGATTACCAATGTGTAAAGAGTAATGCAAAAATGGAAGACCTGATTGAGCGTGCAATGGAGCAGAACTTTGTGCCGGTAGTAGATGATGAAGAGAGATTTATCGGCATTATTACACGAAGAGATATTATTGGTTATTGTTACAATAAGATGAAAGGAAACGAATAGATATGATAATTGATTTTCATACTCACATTTTTCCGCATGCCATTGCAGAACGCACAATGAGCAAGCTTGCCGCATGCTGTAAGATAGAGCCTGAAACTAACGGTACATATGAAGGTCTTCTTGAATCTACGCAAGAGGCTGAGATTGACTGTTCCATCGTACTTCCTATAGCTACCAAACCTTCGCAATTTCGCTCTATAAATGAGTTTGCAGCTCAATATCTTGAAGGGGAAATTATATCGTTTGGAAGTATTCACCCATATTCCGATAATTATAAAGAAGAACTTCGTACAATAAAAAGTATGGGAATGAAAGGAATCAAACTTCATCCTGACTATCAGGATACATATTTCAATGATATCCATTATAAGAGAATTGTATCTTATGCTTCAGAACTTGATTTGATTGTCAGTGTTCATGCCGGGGTCGATCCATTATGTCCTGATGATGTTCACTGTACACCGGAGATGTCAGCGGAACTGATCAGAGATGTACAGCCTACAAAGCTTGTTCTTGCTCATCTTGGCGGAAACCAGCAATGGGATAAAGTTGAAGAACTGCTGGTAGGAAAAGATGTATATCTGGACACAGCTGTTATTTTTAATTATATTGACCCGGAACAGTTTATAAGAATCATGAGAAATCATGGCAGTGATAAGATTTTGTTCGCTACAGACAGTCCCTGGGCCAGTCAGAAGAAATTTGTAGAGTATGTAAAAGGTCTGGAGATAACTGAGGATGAAAAAGAAATGCTGCTTGGCGGAAATGCATTAAAACTGTTGAAAAACAACGAAAAATAACGCTGAACAGAATTTAAAATACAACATTAATTTAGGAGAATTATCTATGGAAGATACATTGTACATGGAAGAACTTGAGAATGAAGAATCATCAGGTTTATTTGTCAACCAGAAAGCGGAGGAAATTATACAAAAATGTAAGATCCGTAAGGTAGAGCATAAAAAAACCCTTATAAATCAGATGATAGAATTTATTAATGAAACATGCGAGAAAAATAATTGGGAATATTTTGCTGTCGGAAAACTCCTTACTTATTGTATGCAGAAAGAAGATGTAAATCCAGATACTTATGATTATGAGATTCGGATGATGCGAGAATCATATGATGGGTTTATAAACTATGCCCAAAAACATGCTGCAGAAAAGGGAATTAAAATATTACCGGCATATCACGAGGATGCGAGAATAAGAGAAAAAAATTGTGTTATGACTAAAAATTTAGTAGAAGATGCTGATTTAGGACATATTAACACACAAGTTACAATTGCAATTATACCTTATGATAATTTACCGGCAGATTCTGAAGAGAGGGACACTTTTGTCAATCAAGTGTTGGAAAAGAATGCATGGTATAATGGAATTTCGGGTTATGTAAGTAGAAATCTTGAAAAAAAACAGTCTATTAAAACAAAATTGAATCTTAGATTTCGTTATAATCGAAATTATCTGGAAAAATACAAAAAAAACTATAAACAGTTTATTACAAAATATAATGACATGGAGGATCCGGAATATATCGGAAGACTAGAATTGTCAGTAACAGACTGTGTGCATAAAAAAGATATTTTTCCGTTACAGAAAGAAGTTTTTTTAGGAACTACTTTAATGATTCCTGCTAATATTCGGGAATTTACATTGCCGCTTGCCGAGGAATTTGAAAAGAAGATTGTTGATATTTCATGCAGAGCATTGGAAAGATTTGAGCAGCTTTGTAAAAAGAATAATCTGACATGTTTTGCGACAGGAAGTCTTTTAATTAACTGTGTAAAGGGAGAGGACGTAGGAAAAGAGGATTCTTCAAATGAAAAGCCGAAACGTTGGCGAATTGGTTTATTGCGTGAAGATTATGAAAAAGCAATTAGTCTTCTTCGCAATGAAGAAACAGCTGAAGGTTTGATCATGAAAGAATACTTAGATGAATACCCCAATATTAAGTGGGTTGATGTTGGAATTCTGTGTAAAGAGGATGCTAAAACAGATGCCAGCGGCAGAACCTACCCTGTATATTTGGACGTATTTGACAGACTCCCGGTTGATTATAATGAAAGATGTTCCTATATGCAGGAAGTTTTTGGAATGCGCCGGGATTATATAAAACTAATGAAAAAACAGACAGGAGAGGCATATCCTAAGAGAAACCGGAACGTATGCGAACAGCTGGAAATTCTCGATAAAGCTGGAAAAAGATATGAAAATCAGAAAGATAGTAATCTGGTATTCAGAAGCAAAGTGGCCAATTCAAAAATCATTAGTTTGAATGAGATTTTCCCTGTTAAAACAATATCGTTCCATGGAATTCAATTGTCAGTTCCTAATAATGAATATTTGTGGTATGAAAAAACAGATATTGGATTTACAGAAAATACTACAAATGAAAAAACAAAAATTTTGAAAATTCTTGATAAAATATGTCACGCTCAAGGATTAACATATTTTGCTGTTTCTAAGTTACTGATCGGTGCAGTTGTTTATCATGATGTAATTCCGAATAGCGGAAATACTTCTCTGGACATTGGACTTATCCGCAGTGATTTTGAAAAATTAGTTCAATATCTGAGAGAACATGATAAAGAATATGGGATAGCATTAAATGAGTTTAAAGATCATGCGTGTAAATACCCGGAACCAACAAAATATGTAACAATGAAAGGAAATGAATATTCTATTATCCGAATAAAGCTTTTACCTTTTGATAAAATACCGGAATCCTTTTATCTCAGAGAATATTTCAGAGATAAATTAAAGGATATGAATCAGAGATATCTGGAACTTCTCGATTATAAGGAAGGTAAGATTGATAAGTATCTGAAAATGTATACAGAAGAAGAATGGGAGAATAGAACGAAAGAATATAATCATATGGATGCACTGGCTTTTGCAAAAGAAATTGATCAGTTCGCTCAGAGTTTTAATGAAGATGATCAGGCATTTTGCTATGAGCGTGTGGCATTCCGAATGAGCAAAATAATAGATGTAGATGATATATTCCCGGTACAGAGACAGAAATTCAGAAATATCGAAATAGACTGTCCTAGAGACTATACTCCATGGCAGCCGGTTTTAAATGATGAACTTCAATTTCAGGTTGATTGTATACAAAAAGCTGATTTGAAACTTCTTCAGGAAATGGACAGAGTTTGTAAAGAAATCGGTGTAGGATATTTCATTTGTGGTGGAACAATGCTTGGTTATATGCGTCATCAGGGATTTATACCATGGGATGACGATGTTGACGTTGCAATGTTGAGGGAAGATTACGATAAATTCTTAAAGGAAGCCCCGGAACATTTGAGTAAGGGTGTTTTCCTGCAAACGAGAGAAACGGATCCTAATATTCCATATTTATTTAGTAAAATCCGACTGGATGGGACAGAATATTGTACAGAATACAACATTAACAGAGATTTTCATAAGGGATTATGTCTTGATGTATTTCCATTTGATTATGTACCAAATGATCTTGAAGAGAGAAATGTATTTGTGGAGGAAGTCATTGCTTTGTCGAAGGAACACAATGCAATTGCCAGAAGGCAATATCCTGAAATAGAAGAACCTTTCCCACCAAGAAACGAGCAGGAAAAACAGCATATTGAAGAACAGAAAGCATTGATCCAAAGTTACTGGAAACAGTCTCTGAAAGACAGCCAAAGAGCATATCTGGAGAAAGCAACTATGTATAATGATAAAGTCGAAGAGTTGGGGTTAAAGACAGTTGCCAGCTTCGTGCCGAGCTATACTTTTATTGATCTTGAAGATTTGCTTCCGTATCAACGGGGAATGTTTGAAGGAATAGAGGTTTCAGTTCCAAAACGTCCGGATATCTTTTTGGAAATGCAGTATAAGAATTATATGGAACTGCCGCCGCTTCATATGCGTGTTGCACATCGGCTTATTCGTTGGTCTGACGGTGAGCATGGTGCGGATAATCAAAAGAAACGAGATTACAGTAAAATTGGAGGACAATAAGAGTGAACATATTAATGTTGATGATGGGTGGAAGTGGAACCCGATTTGGAGCTGACATTCCAAAACAGTATATATTGGTAAATGATATGCCGGTTTTTTCTTATATATTAAATGGCTATCAAAAGTGTGATTTCATCGACTATATCGTAGTAGTGACTCATAAGGATTGGGTGGATTACGTAGAAGAATGGAGAGATAAACTTAATATCAGCAAATTATCTACTATTACTCATGGGGGAAGTACTCGTTCAGAATCTATTTTAAACGGGCTTGTAGCAATAGAAGATTATGCGCAAAATGAAGATGTAATCTTAATTCATGATGCGACACATCCTTATGTCGATGTAGAAGGAACAAAGCTTGTTATAGAAGGTGTTAAGAAACATGGTGGAGCAACATTGGGGCAGTGTCAGTATGACACTGTCTACCAAATGGATGAGAACACAAAAATGCTCGAAAAGGTTGTTCCAAGAAGAAAAATTGTGTCCGGAGCTTCACCGGAAGCATTCTTCTATAAAGATATTCATGAGATTTATACAACATCAACTGAAGAAGAATTGGAAATGATGACTTCTGCAGGAGCAATTGCTTTAGCGCACGGAATTGATATGGAAGTGATCCCATCGAATGTGTTAAATTTAAAAATTACGTATAAAAACGATATGGAAGTATTTTTAGAAATGGTAAATAAATATTTCCCGGAGTAATATATGCAGGAAAAGAGTAGTGTACGGTTATATAAATATGATAATGTTAAGTTTTTTTTGATTATATTGGTCGCTATAGGACACGTTTGCGAACCATTTGTGGAGAAATCTTTCGTTATGAAAAGTATATTTCTCTATATTTACATTTTTCATATGCCTCTTTTTATATTCATTTCCGGATTATTCCAAAAAAAGTATTCTGATGGAAGAAAACTTAACGGAAACAGAGTTTTGAGTTTTATTTTATTGGGTTATGTTTGTAAAATAGTAAAATTTCTAATGGAAAGATTTGTATATGGTCTGGATACTTCATTCCATTTGTTGTCCGAAGATGGAATTCCGTGGTTCATGTTTGTTTTGGCAGCGTGTATGTCTATCATGTATTTATGCAGAAATATAAGACCAGTATATTTATTGACTATTTCAATTTTAATAGCATGTTTTGTGGGATATGATAAAGAGATCGGGGATTTTTTATGTCTTAGCAGAATCGTTGTATATTTCCCGTTTTATGCTATGGGATATTATCTGGAGCCAAAACAGGTGGCAGAGTTTGTGAAGAGCAAATATATTAAAATAGCTTCAGGAGTGGTTTTGGTATTTGTATTATATTTATGTACAGTTCATTTAGATGTATTTTATCAAACAAGACACCTGTGGACGGGAAGGAATCATTTTAACCAGTGGGATTTAGAACGTGGCGGATTTATATTAAGAGCCGGTTGCTATATTTTAACTTCTCTGATCGGAATATCGGTATTGAGTTTGATACCTGATTTGAAAATTCCATTTATCACCGAAAACGGAAAGCATACGATAAGAGTGTACTTCTGGCACATATTTATAATAAAATTCCTTTACTATTATGGTTTTGAAAACATTTTATTTGAGACAGGAGCAGTGGGTAAAACAGTTCTTTTAATCATACCTGTTTTATTGTGCTTTTTGTTGTCAACACGCCTTTTTGCATTTCCTGCAGATTATATTCTGGAGAAATTATATAAATAGATTTTATATGTAAGGCTATTTGGAGAAAGTAATGAAAGAAAAACTACAGAATATTACATGGAATATTTTTAGCAAATATAAAGCAGAATTATATGGAATTACGATTCTGTGGATTATGATTTTTCATAGCTATTTAAATGGAATTGATTTTTATACCGGAGAAAATAAAATATTTAAAGCCTTGGATTTAATTATTGAAAACGGGAACATTGGAACAGATATGTTCCTGTTTTTGTCCGGTATATTTTGCTATTATTCGTTGATAAAAAACGATAATTATTTTGAATATACAAAACGAAAGATTGCAAAATTGTTACCTACGGTTTTGTTAATAACAGGTATATATTGGCTTTTGGATCTTGTTCATACTAGAGATGTGTGGAAATTTCTTCTGAGAGTGACATTGTGTGATTTTTGGGTGACCGGAGATCAGCAAATATGGTTTGTCTCCTTAATTATGCTATGTTATTTGTTTTATCCTTTTATTTTTTGGATCGTATATAAAGCTGAAAAGTATGAAAAAACAAAAGCAGTGATTCTTTTTCTTCTGGTTTTGATTTTTCCGTTTGCAATAATGAATAAAGCACCGGAAATGTATTCCAAAATTGAAATTGCAATTACCAGAATCCCTGTTTTTGTCCTGGGAAGTTTGGTTGGGAAATTTTGTTATGATAAAAAGAAGATTAATTCATGTATATTCCCTATATGCATTGTAGGTGTGATTTCCAGCATTTATTTTTTTCATACTGATCCATGGAAAGGTATATACGGACGTTATTTTTATATGTGCGGTATTTTGTGGCTGTTTTTCTTTGGCATAGTTTTGTATTTACTTGACTGCAGATGGTTAAATAATTTTTTTAGTTTCTTTGGGAAGATTTCTTTAGAACTATATATTTCCCATATCCTGATCAGACGAATATATGTTGGGTCAAATTATTATCGAAAAGGATGTAAAAGGGATTATCTTCTGATACTTTTTATTTCGGTTTGTTTTGCTTTACTTGTCAGCCGAATCCAAAAAGCATGTTTCGATAAACGAAAAAGTATAGCAAAATGAAGGATATATTAGTCTATCCGTTTTTCTCATATAATGTTATAATAAACACAGATTACATCTACTACACTTTTAGGAGAAAATAATTATGAAAACATACTTAATTACCGGCGGAGCTGGATTCATCGGCTCAAATTTTATACATTATATGCTAGACAAATATGATAATGATATCCGGATCATCAACGTAGATGCTTTGACATATGCGGGAAATCTCGCCAATTTGTCAGACATAGAAGATCGGGATAATTACTCATTTGTCCATGCCAACATTTGTGACAGAGAAAGGATTAATGAAATTTTCAAAGAGAATGACATTGATTACGTTGTTCATTTTGCGGCTGAGAGTCATGTGGACAGAAGTATTGAAAGCCCCGAGATTTTTGTACAGACAAATGTTCTTGGTACGTTAGTGATGCTTAATGCAGCAAAAGCTTCATGGGAATTACCGGATGGGACATTTAAAGCTGGGAAAAAGTTCCTTCATGTGTCTACAGATGAAGTTTATGGCTCTCTCAGTGAGGATGGTGGGTATTTCTATGAGACAACTCCATATGCTCCTCACAGTCCATATTCGGCAAGTAAAGCATCATCTGACATGCTTGTAAAATCTTATATGGATACTTATAAATTCCCGGCTAACATTACAAACTGCAGTAATAATTATGGACCATATCAGTTTCCGGAAAAGTTGATACCACTGATGATACATAATGCATTATCAGGGAAATCTCTTCCGGTATATGGAGACGGAAAGAATGTAAGAGACTGGCTTTATGTTATGGATCATGCAAAAGCAATTGACATGGTCATAGAAAAAGGACGGCTTTTTGAGACCTATAACGTTGGTGGTCATAATGAAAAGCAGAATATTGATATTGTTCACATCATTCTTAATACATTGCAGGAAATGCTTCCTGACAGCGATGAACGCAAAAAACATATTAATGAGAAACTGATTACTTATGTACAGGACCGAAAAGGTCACGACAGGCGATATGCGATTGCTCCGGACAAGATAAAAGCAGAAATTGGCTGGTATCCGGAAACAATGTTCGAAGAAGGTATTAAGAAAACAATTGCATGGTATCTTGAAAATACAAAATGGACACAGGACTTAATTGAGAGGGAGAATCTTTAAAATGAAAGGAATTATTTTAGCAGGTGGTTCAGGAACAAGATTATATCCGTTAACAACAGCAATTTCCAAACAGATTATGCCGGTGTATGATAAACCAATGATTTATTATCCTCTTTCAACTCTGATGCTTGCCGGAATCAGGGATATACTGATTATTTCCACTCCAAGAGATGTTCTGGTTTTTGAGGAACTCTTGGGTGATGGAAGTCAGATAGGACTGGATATTCAATATGCGGTGCAGAAAGAACCAAAAGGGCTTGCAGAGGCGTTTATCATTGGAGAAGAGTTTATCGGAAATGACAAAGTGGCATTGGTTCTCGGAGATAATATTTTTTATGGTCTTGGTTTTTCGACGATTTTGAAAAAAGTAGTAGAAGAACTGAAGGGTGCGACGATTTTCGGATACTATGTTAAAGATCCCAGAGCATACGGAGTGGTAGAGTTTGATGAAAATAAAAATGCAATCTCCATTGAAGAGAAAGCCGAAAATCCAAAATCAAATTATGCTGTTCCAGGGCTTTATTTCTATGATAATGATGTAATTGAAATTGCGAAAAATGTAAAACCTTCTAAACGGGGAGAAGTTGAAATTACAAGTGTCAATAATGAATATCTTCGTCGTGGGAAACTGAAAGTGCAGATTTTTGGACGAGGCTTTACCTGGCTTGATACCGGAAATCCTGACGCTCTTATGGAAGCTGCTAACTTTGTTGCAACGATTCAGAAAAGACAGGGACTCAGTGTTTCATGTATTGAAGAAATTGCATATAAAAAAGGGTTTATTGATAGGGAACAACTTGAAAAACTGGGACATCAGTTAGAAAAAACTTCTTATGGACAGTATCTGTTGGATATTGCTAATGGACTTTAAATATGAAAATTTCTTGTAAAAAATTTTATATAACCTTGCATTTTCAGAATTAGTATGCTATTATATACCAGTATGCCGCACAACGAGGTTTATAAGTGCTGTCATGTTATATGACAGTCACCGTAATTGGCGAGTAATGATAATAGGAGGTGCCATATGTACGCAATTATAGCAACAGGTGGTAAACAGTACAAAGTAGCCGAAGGCGATATCATTAAAGTAGAAAAGCTTGGTGTAGAAGCCGGAGAGACTTATACATTTGACCAGGTACTTGCAGTAAGTGACAACGGATTAAAAGTTGGTGATCCGACAGTTGCAGGTGCAACAGTTGAAGCTTCTGTAGTTGAGAACGGTAAAGCAAGAAAAGTTATCGTTTACAAGTACAAAAGAAAAACAGGATACCACAAAAAGAATGGTCACAGACAGCAGTACACAGCAGTTAAGATTGAAAAGATCAATGCTTAATTTGGAGTTTCATCTATGATCCATGTAACCATTTATCAAAATAACAAAAGAGAATATACCGGTTTCAAAACATACGGACATGCCGGATTCAGTGATGAAGGACAGGATATCGTGTGTGCTGCGGCATCTATATTGATTATCAATACGATGAATGCAATTGAGAAATTTACGGAAGATAATGCTTCGATGGTGTCTGATGACACTGACGGAGTGATTGAGTATTCTATTAAAGGAAAGCCTTCTGATGATGCAGAGCTTTTATTAAAAACAATGGTTCTTGGACTGGAAGAGATGTCTGATGATGAGAACTATGCAGAATATATTGATTTAACATTCGAGGAGGTGTAACAACCATGATGAAATTAAACCTTCAGTTTTTCGCTCATAAAAAAGGTGTAGGTTCTACAAAGAACGGTCGTGACTCTGAGTCAAAGAGACTTGGTGCAAAAAGAGCAGACGGACAGTTTGTAAAAGCTGGCAACATCCTTTACAGACAGCGTGGAACAAAGATTCACCCAGGTGTTAATGTTGGCCGTGGTGGTGATGATACATTGTTCGCACTTGTTGACGGTGTTGTAAGATTTGAAAGAAAAGGAAGAGATAAGAAACAGGTTTCTATCTATCCGGTAGCTTAATTCTTTGAATTGATTGAGCAGATAAGAGTGTTGCTTGATAACTGTTTGCAGTTATATGGTGACACTCTTTTTTAAAAGAATCATGTAAACTCTGCGGATTATTATGTATCCGCTTTGAATAAGAAAGAAAGAGGATTTTATATGTTTGCAGATAGAGCAAAGATATTTATCAGATCAGGCAAAGGCGGAGACGGACATGTAAGCTTCCGACGTGAATTATATGTACCGAATGGCGGTCCCGATGGCGGAGACGGTGGAAGAGGCGGAGATGTTATCTTTGAAGTTGATGAGGGCTTAAATACACTCCAGGATTACCGTCACAGAAAGAAGTTCGCTGCAAAGGATGGTGAGCCGGGCGGTAAACGTAAATGCCACGGTAAAGATGCATCTGACATTGTGCTGAAAGTGCCAGAGGGGACAGTAATCAAAGAGGCAGAGTCTGATAAAGTTATCGCAGATATGTCCGGAGAAAACCGCAGACAAGTTGTTTTAAAAGGCGGTAAAGGTGGGCTGGGTAATCAGCATTTTGCAACTGCTACGATGCAGATTCCGAAATATGCTCAGCCAGGGCAGCCGGCACAGGAACTTTGGGTAAAGCTTGAACTTAAAGTTATAGCAGATGTGGGATTGATTGGGTTTCCAAATGTTGGGAAATCAACTCTCCTCTCAAGAGTGACGAATGCGCAGCCTAAAATTGCAAATTATCATTTTACAACTTTAAATCCGAATCTTGGAGTAGTAGATCTTGAAGGTGCAAAGGGATTTGTAATTGCAGATATTCCAGGTTTGATTGAAGGTGCTTCAGAAGGAGTTGGCCTTGGACATGAATTTCTACGTCATATTGAGCGCACAAAAATGATGATCCATGTTGTTGATGCAGCAGGAAGTGAAGGTCGTGATCCGATTGATGATATTTATAAGATAAATACTGAACTTCAGGCATATAATCCTGAAATTGCATCACGACCACAGGTGATTGCAGCCAATAAAACGGATCTGATCTATTCAGAAGATGACGATCCTGTTGAAAAATTAAGACAGGAATTTGAACCAAAAGGAATAAAAGTCTTTCCAATCTCCGGAGCAACAGGACAGGGAATGAAAGAACTTCTCTACTATGTCTCTGACCAACTTGGAAAACTAGACAGTAAACCAATTATTTTTGAACAGGAATATTTTCCGGAAAATGAACTTATTTATCTGGATCTTCCATATACGGTGGAAAAAGAAGACGATATGTATGTTGTAGAAGGTCCAAAGATTGAAAAAATGCTTGGGTATACAAATCTTGATTCAGAAAAAGGGTTCGCGTTTTTCCAGAAATTCTTAAAGGATACAGGTATTTTGGAAGAACTCGAAGAAGCTGGTATCCAGGAAGGTGATACAGTAAAAATGTATGGTCTTCAGTTTGATTACTATAAATAATAGTTTATGATTTTTAAAATGTATTAATATAACAGGAGTCTATGATATGACAACAAAACAGAGAGCATATTTAAAAAGCCTTGCGATGACAATGGATCCGATTTTTCAATTAGGGAAGAGCAGCATGACGCCGGAGTTCACAAAAGCAATAGATGAAGCTCTGGCTGCAAGAGAATTAATAAAGATCAGTGTACTAAAAAACTGTGCAGACGATCCAAAAGAACTTGCAGTGATTTTGGCTGAACGTACGCATTCTCAGGTAGTACAGGTAATCGGAAAAAAAATTGTCCTTTATCGCGAAGGAAAAGACAAGAATAAAAAGATTCAGCTTCCATAGTATTTGTTTATGAAAGCTTTCTCGCAGGAGATATACTATGAAAATAGGAATTATGGGAGGAACATTTGACCCAATCCATAATGGACATCTAATGATTGCAAAAACAGCATATTCTCAGTTTCATTTAGATGAAATATGGTTTTTGCCAAATGGAAATCCGCCCCACAAATCACAGTCTGATATTGGATCCGATGTAGAAAATAGAGTAGAAATGGTAGAGATGGCCATTGAGGGATGTAATAATTTCCGACTTGAATTATATGAAGCAGAAAAAAAATCTGTATCCTTTTCATTTGAAACAATGGAACACTTTGCAAAATCTTATCCGGAACATGAATTTTTCTTTATTATAGGAGCAGATTCACTTTTTTCAATCGAAAAATGGGTACATCCGGAAAGGCTTTTTTTAACATGCACAATATTAGCTGCGTATAGAGATGAAATTGACACAAAAGAAGAGATGTATGCACAGATTAACTATCTTCAAAACAAATATAATGCGAAAATTAAGCTTTTGGTTTCGCCTCTTATAAAAATCTCTTCTTCTGAAATTCGTATGTACTGCATGAACAGAAAGGATATCAGCGGGCTTGTCCCGGAAAATGTAAGGGAATACATCAGAAAAGAGGGATTATATGAATCCAAAGATCAGTAAAATATCAAAAAAGCTTCAGAAGGAATTGGATGCAGAACGTTATCAGCATACACTGGGAGTCATGTACACTGCAGCATCTCTTGCAATGTGCCATGGTGAAAATATTGAAAGTGCTTTACTCGCAGGTCTGCTACATGATTGTGCAAAATGTATCCCTGGTCATGAAAAAATAAAGCTATGCAAAAAGTATAAACTGGAAATTTCACCAGTAGAGGAAAAGAATCCAAGTCTTTTGCATGCAAAACTCGGTGCATATCTGGCAGAAAAGAAATATGATATTACAAATCAGGATATTTTAAATGCAATTAACAGTCATACTACAGGGAGACCTGGAATGACATTGCTGGAAAAGATCATATATATTGCTGATTATATGGAACCTGGCCGAGCAGAACTTCCCAATATGGCAGACGTACGAAAAATGGCATTTGAAAATATTGATGATTGTTTATTCAGAATACTTAAAGATTCTCTTGTATATTTAAAAAGCCGTGATTTACCAATTGATATCATGACTGAAAAAACCTATAATTATTACAAGCAGGAACTGGGAAAGTAGATTATACACATTAAAAGCAGGAGGATATGAATGAATCAGGCAATAGATATGGTGCAGATTATTTATGATGCACTTGCAGATAAAAAAGGAGAAGACATCAAAGTAATTGATATATCTGAAATATCGGTTATATCTGATTATTTTATTATTGTAAACGGTAATAGTGACAGTCAGGTAAATGCTCTTGTAGAAAATGTCACTGAAAAGATGCACAGAGCAGGCTATTCTTTAAAGCAGCAGGAGGGCGGTAGAAGCGGTTCCTGGGTGCTGTTAGATTACGGAGATGTCATTGTTCATATATTTGATAAGGAAAACAGATCTTTTTACAATCTTGAACGTATATGGAATGATGGAAAAATAATTGAGATGAAATAAATCTGAGTCAAATATTTATTGAATAAAAATAAAAAGGTTAATTATTAAGCCCCTGTATTTTTACACACAAAATACAGGGGTATTTTATCTGATTACATAAAACGAAAGACACCGATTACTTTTCCGAGAATTACACAATCCGGGACAATAATCGGATCCATTGTATCATTTTCAGGTTGCAGGCGAATAACGCCTTCTTCTTTATAAAATGTCTTAACTGTTGCGCTGTCTTCAATCAAAGCAACAATCATCTCACCGTTGTGGGCAGTTTTCTGTTCTTCAACAAGTACGTAATCTCCATCCAGAATACCGGCATTGATCATACTTTCTCCCTTGACCTGAAGCATAAAAGTCTGTTTATTAGGCATAAACTCCATGGGAATTGGAAAATAGTTTTCAATATTCTGTTCGGCCAGAATAGGTTCACCTGCTGCTACATGTCCTACCATGGGTACATTAACCATCTCTCTTCGCATGAGATTAAAACTGTCATCTAAAATCTCGATTGCTCTGGGTTTTGTCGGATCTCGACGTATATATCCATTCTTTTCAAGTGTCTCAAGATGAGAGTGTACAGATGAAGTTGATTTCAGATTCACCGCTTCACAAATATCACGCACGGCAGGCGGAAAACCCCGCTCTAATATCTGCGACTTGATATACTCTAAAATCTCAAGTTGCTTCGCGCTGATCTTACCTTGTGCCATAATGTTATCCTCCTCACTCAACCATTTGTAAATATAATATCATAGCAAATTATAAAAAGCAAACAAATGTTTAGAAAATATGTTCGACTATTTTAACAAAAAAGATTGACAAACAGATGTTCGAAAGTTATAATATAAACACGAACAAAAGTTCGGATAGATTATAGAATTAGATGATGAGGGGGAGTTACAATGAACGGACGCGATATTAATAAGAAGAATAGCAAGAGACAGAAAACGTATCTGAAATGTTTTTTACTGGGTGCATTCGCATTGATTATAATTGTGGGCTTTGGTGCGACTGCAGGAAGCAGTTTTGTAAAGGCAGAAAGTAATACAGCTTCAGCGTCTATTCAACGTAAGTACTACAAAAGCATCGAGATTGAATCAGGAGATACATTGTGGGCGATCGCTAAGGAATTCAGGGGAGATCACTATGATTCTATATATGATTATATTGATGAAGTGATGGATATTAACGGCTTGAAGACTGATGAGATTCATGCAGGTCAATATTTGACAATCCCTTATTACGATTCTTTATAAATTATTTGGTATATAAGAAATCCTATCTATCTTTTCAAGACTCGCTCGCGAGTCTTGGCGCGGGATTCGGGTCTGCAAAGCAGACAAAATACTAATCCGAATCCCTGCGCAGGCTCGCGGAGCGTATATCAGATGGGAGATTGACACCCGCCACTGATATATATTTCTTGCTCATCGCCTGGAGAGGAAGGAGTCATCTTCCATCTGATATATATTATACTCACCCGCGGCAGTGCACTATAACATCGTCAGATATGCGAGTTATATGCATTGCCTTTTTAATGTCCGCAAAGTAAGATAAATATTTTGCAGAAAATTTTTAAATGTCTTGACTTTATAGTCACTTCAAGGTCTACTATTTAGCTAAATAAAATACATGCATGTAAAAATAATATGAAAATATGTGATAACGAGGTAATAAGAGATGCTGATACGTGAAGTTGAAAAATTGACGGGAATTAAAGATGTTAATATACGATATTATGAAAAAGAAGGTCTGATACATCCCGAGAGAAAAGCTAACGGATACAGAGAATACTCAGAAGCAGATGTAGAACTGATACGGCAGATAAAGGTCTTGAGACTATTAGATGTTCCTGTACCTGAGATCAGACAGGTTATTAACAATCAGATAACTTTGCAGGAAGTAATCCAAAAAAGGCTGACTGATCTGAATGACGAAGAAATCCGGCTGAAAGAGATCAGAACATCCTGTGAAAATATACTTTCGGAAAATATCAGCATTTCTAACCTTAATGAAGGTCTGTTATATGGGAACAGGTCTACCTGGAAAGTGAGGTTAGAGGAGATTATGAAGAAAGACATTGATAAAAAATTTATAGGAAATTCAGTGATTTATATAGTAATATGGGCTCTTTTGGCAAAAGTAATTATGGCTTCCATGATGGCCGATTCATGGAATTCCATGGTTACAAATTTGAATTCGAGTGTTACCGGCATGGTTTATTATGTGTCGATAGCGTTAGCGATGTTTTTAATACTATATGGTATCGGTCTTACTGTATATGAAGCTCTTACAGGTAAAGGATTTCTGTGGGTCTGGGGAAGAGACTGGGGCGGAGGCGGATTAGGCGGTCTTGCCAATTCCTTTACTTTTCTTGGCATTGGGATAGGAATTATGGGGACAAATTGGATACGTTTTTTTGCACTGTTGATTATTATTTGTGTTCTTTCTGCATTAATCCGGTCATACTTTATGTATCGTAATAACCGTTCAGAACATAATGTGCCAGTACTCAAAAATAACATTCTCATTCTTATCATATGTATTTTTCTTATCATTATATATGTCATTTTTGTTGTAATCTTATTCAATAATGCAAAGAATGATATATCAGTCCAGAATAATACTAAGACTGATATATCAATTGATAAAGATAATGTGAAGGCTATTGAGATTACACCTGATAACTGGGATGTTTATTTTGAACACAAAGACAATATTGTATATGAAGAAAATAATGACGGCGATATCACAACAGTATATCTTGATTCCTGGATACAAATGAAACAAGAATATTATGATCAGCTGGTAGAAGGTGAAGAAAGCAAAGTATTTTTTAAAGCATATTATAAAAGAACAAATAAAGAATATAAAATTATAGATACAAAAACCGGAGAATATGAAATTATAGGTAATGCACCCAGCAACGATTATTTTTACGGACTTCTCGGTGAAGATACTAAAGTAATATTCTGGGATAATCTGTATGATGATCCTTACGATAAAGAATATGATGACGGTCGCACAAATTATGCACCTCTGTATCTAGACCACAGTAACAAAAAGCCTTATATGGAGATTTATGATGATTTTAAGATAAAAGCAGTAGAAGGAACAATATACTTAAAGAAATAGAAATCGTATAATAAAAATGAAATGGCGCTCACCTAAGGCGTGGGCGTTATTTCTATAGACAGCTAACTGAAAAAAATATATGTTACATTAATCTATACGTAAAATACCGATTTTTCCAAAAGATATAGACAAAAAATTGTATATATGATAAAATACCGTCTATAAGGGGTTTTGGGAGGTGTTTTCTTTATGGCAAAACCAAGAACATATCATGAGCAGACTAATATTGATTATACGCTGCGTCTCAGAGAGATTTTAAAGACTTTACCGCCTTTTGCACACGATTTTTTCCGTGCAATTGAACCGACGTCATCTATAAGGACCCGGATGAATTATGCATACGATATTCGCGTATTTTATCATTATCTGATGGAGAATAATCCGATATACAGCAAGTATACCATTGACCAGTTTACAGTGCATGATCTGGAATGTCTGGAACCTGTGGACATTGAAGAATATATGGAGTATCTTAAAGTCTATAAACGTGATGATGATGAAACTATGGTTAATGGAGAAAAGGGTCTTGCAAGAAAAATGTCTGCATTAAGAAGCTTTTACGGATATTATTATAAAAGGCAGATTATTTCCAAAAATCCTACATTACTTGTAGAGATGCCAAAAATCCATGAAAAAGCCATTATACGTCTGGATGCTGACGAAGTGGCCATGCTTCTTGATTTCGTAGAATCTGCCGGTGATAAGCTTACCGGACAGGCTCTCGCTTATTATAATAAAACAAAATATCGTGATCTTGCGATTCTTACATTACTTCTTGGAACCGGAATCCGTGTCTCCGAATGTGTTGGTCTTGATCTCAATGATCTGGATTTCAAAAATAATGGAATTACTGTTACGAGAAAAGGCGGAAACCAGATGGTTGTCTATTTCGGAGATGAAGTTGCTCGGGCACTAATTCAATACATTGAGACTGACCGAAAAAATATCACTCCTCTCTCCGGCCATGAAAATGCATTATTTTTATCGACCCAGAAAAAACGTATGGGTGTCCAGGCTGTTGAAAACATGGTAAAAAAATATGCACGTCAGGTTACGCCTAATAAAAAAATAACTCCACATAAGCTTCGCAGTACTTATGGCACGTCCTTATATAAGGAAACGGGTGATATTTACCTTGTAGCAGACGTTCTTGGACATAAGGATGTTAATACTACAAAGAAACATTATGCTGCTATTGATGAAGACAGAAGGCGGATGGCAGCTTCTGCTGTCAAATTAAGAGAAAGTTAAACAGAAAGGATATTGACAGATATATGAAACTACAGCAATTACTCAGCTATACACGAAAAGCAGTTGATGAATATCAGATGATTGAGGAGGGCGACCATATTGCCGTTGGCATTTCAGGAGGGAAAGACAGTCTGACTCTTCTTTATGCGCTACATGGTCTAAAGCGTTTCTATCCAAAGCATTTTGAATTGAGTGCTGTTACCGTAGATTTAGGCTATGAAAAATGTGATTTTACTTCGGTTGTGGAATTGTGTAAAGAACTGGATGTACCATATAAAATAGTAAAGACAGATATTGCACATATTCTTTTTGAAGAACGCAAGGAAAGTAACCCATGCTCCTTGTGCGCTAAAATGAGAAAAGGAGCTTTAAATCAGGCTGTAAAGGAAATGGGATGCAATAAGGTTGCCTATGCACATCACAAAGATGATATTATTGAGACAATGCTTCTATCCATGTTATTTGAAGGACGATTCTACTCATTTTCACCAAAAACTTATCTTGACCGGATGGATCTGACTGTGATCCGTCCAATCATGTTTGTAGATGAAGCAGATGTGATTGGTTTTAAGAATAAATATAATCTTCCGGTAGTAAAAAGTCGATGCCCGATTGACGGATATACAAAACGTCAGTATGCAAAAGAGCTTGTTAAACAACTGAACCAAGAGCACCATGGTGCTAAACAAAGAATGTTTACAGCCATTTTGAATGGAAATATTAAAGGATGGCCGGAAAGGACTATACACACACGAAACTAAAAAAAGTGGCTGTTAAGCCACTTCCTTTTAGTTATCTATTGATTAAAGTTTTCTATCTGTAGTATTTTCTTTCAGTTCTACCAGATGTTCAATAAATTTAGCTGTTCCTTCGATTCCAAGCATAGAACTATTGATGCAGGCATCATAACTTTCAGCAGCACCCCATTTTTTATTGCTGTAATAATTGTAATAGCTGGAACGCTTTTTGTCCGCTTTCAAGATCATTTCTTTAGCCTTTGCATCTGTGAGATCATAAATTCGTGCTATTCTTCTGATTCTGGCATCCAAATCTGCCCGTATGAATATGCGGAGAACATTGTCATATTCCTCTAACGCATAGTCTGCACATCTTCCGACTAAAATACATGGTCCTTCATCTGCAATTTTCTTAATTGCATCAAATTGAGCAAGAAATACTTTATGATTAATCGGCATATCTGTGTAACTTCCTGTTGCAGAATATCCTAAAGAATATGTATCCATAACAAGAGAATAAAGAAAACTGTTCGTAGGCTTTTCATCATGTGTTTCAAACAGTTCCTGACAGATTCCGCTTTCTTTTGCTGCACGGTCAAGCATTTCCTTATCATATAATTTTATATCCAGATCATTTGCTACTTTACGTCCGATCTCTCTTCCTGCGCTTCCGAACTCTCTCCCTATTGTTATAATGGTTTTTGTTTTTGCCATCTTGATCACGCTCCTTATCGTATGCTGTGCAGTATACTCTTTAAAGAAAATATTAATCTTTTTTCTTATTGTTTATTATATAACAAATTCTGTATAAAGTACACACTTTTAAAACAATTTTAATTATTTACTGATGTTCTTAACATTTGTAATATATTCTCGAAATATTTTGGTAGCGGTGCATTTACTTCAATATACTCTCCTGTCCTCGGATGAAGGAATCCAAGGGTCTTTGCATGTAAGGTCTGGCCCTGAAGCTTTGGATACGGACATTTTTTAGGTCCATATACCTGATCTCCCAGTAAAGGGTGACCGATACTTGACATGTGAACACGAATCTGGTGTGTTCGCCCTGTTTCTAACTTACATCGGATATAAGTAAAATTTCCAAAACGTTCAATCACCTCATAGTGCGTAATTGCTTCTCTTCCATTTTTAGAATGAATGCTCATTTTTTTTCGCTCTGTCGGATGACGTCCGATCGGAGCATTGACACAGCCATTATCTTCTTTAATATTCCCGTGTACAATTGCTTCATACACTCTGTTAATAGAATGATCCTTTAATTGTTCGGAAAGAGACTGGTGTGCCGAATCATTCTTACATACTACGAGAGAACCCGTTGTATCCATATCTATCCGGTGTACGATTCCCGGACGCATCATTCCGTTAATTCCAGACAGATCATCTTTGCAATGAAAAAGCAATGCATTGACAAGTGTGCCACTGTAATGACCCGGAGCCGGGTGAACGACCATTTGCTTAGGTTTGTTTATAACGATAACATCATTATCCTCATATAAAATGTCAAGAGGAATGTTCTCAGCTATAATATCAGGTTCTTTAAGCTCCGGTATGGTAATATCTATCCTGTCACCTAAAACAAGCCTGTAACTTGCTTTTACAGGCTTGTCATTGACCTTAACATATCCGTCTTTAATTAATTTTTGAAGATAAGAACGTGAACGGTCTTCAAATTCTTCCGAAAGAAATTTATCTGTCCGTTCTCCCGCTTCATTTTCCACTGTGAAAAATTCTTTCAAGATCTTCCTCCTTATAGTACCAGAACAAAAGAATCACTAACAAGATTGCTGCAACTGTAACATAGATATCAGCCACATTAAAAATAGGAAAATCTATCAGCTTGAAGTACAAGAAATCAACAACAAATCCTTGTTTCACGCGATCGATACAATTTCCGAAAGCACCGGAGAGAATCACAGCAGCGCAAAGCTGCAGTGGAAAAAATCTTTTCTCTATCGGCACATTAAACAAAAACCAGATAATTGCAAGTGTAATGACAGCCACAGAGATAATAAAGAATATCTGTTTGTTCTGAAGCATACCGAATGCCGCCCCTCTGTTTTCAAGATATTGAAGTTCAAATACCCCGTCTATAATTACAAATGGCTGCTGATCCTTCAAATGTATTACTGCCAGATATTTAGTATATTGGTCCAGAACAATTCCAATAACAGCAAAAATTAATGTCATTATGAAAAGCTTTATTCTCTTTTCAATCGTCTTTAAATTATTTTCCTTCGTTGTTCTAACTTGTTTATTCATAAAAATCCCTTCAAATCTCTGTCAGATAAATTTTTTTACAGATACAAACATTCGTCCTTTTTTTGTCTCAGATAAAGTTTTTTCATAAGCAATTCTTCCCATTCCACGAACAGAAATCAGGTCACCTTCATTTAAATGGTATCCATTACTTGTAATCATTTTTCCGTTTACAAACACCTTTCCCGCTTCAATATAAGCAGTAAGCTTACTTCTAGACATCGGAAATGCAACGGACATAATCGTATCCAGCCTTACGGAAGGTACAGTTCCTTTTATTTCCTGATACCGAGGTTCATAAGAAATCTCTATCGGCTCTTTTACAGAAGTTTTCACCACAGTGTGCCTGACTCTTGTAAAGTTATCCACAATATAATCCGCAATATCCTCACAGACAAATACTAATGCTTTAGAATCATTGATAATAATATCTCCGAATTTAGAGCGTTCAATTCCAAGATTCATTAAAGCACCAAGATAGTCGCGATGCGACAGTTCCTCAGCAAAGCGGATGTTAAGTGGTTCAATTTCAATTGTAAGGACAGGAAAATGGTATTCATAATAAAGAGCATCAGGTAGAAATGCTATCATCTGACGCTCTGATAACTCATATCCACCATATGTTTCGTATCTGGCAGGAAACATATTTTTCGGTGTTGTATGAAGAATATTTAATTCATTTAAATTCAGGAAATCGGAAAAAGTTACAATATCACGCTGAAACGCCTGATTCGATAAATCTATCAGACGTTTTCTCAGCATCAATTCTTCTTTATTCATTATGATTTTTACTCCTAAAATCTTGAGCGCATGGAAGACGCATCAAAAGAAGTGTTCAAAAGATCCTGAAGATCTCCGGATATATCTACATTTGTCGGTGTCACAAGAAAGATATAATTTGAAATCTTCTGAAGGTTTCCACTGATTGCATATGTAGCACCAGATGTAAAATCAATAATTCTCTGGGCAACCTCAAGATCAAGCCCTTCAAGATTCAGAATAACAGTGCGTCCGCTTAAGAGAGTCTCGGTAATCTCTCTTGAATCCTCTACGGAAGAAGGCTTTACAACACAGACTTCCATGTTAGCGCTGCTTCTTCTTGCCGGCTGACGCATCGGTGTCACTTTGTTATTAGAGCGGGAATTTCTTGATGAATTAGCTGGAAGATCATATTCTTCATCATCTTCATCGTCGTCATAGCTCTTTCCTCTATTGAAAAACCCTTTTTTTGGCTTTTCTTCGTAATCATCTTCATATTCGTCATCATAGAAATCATCGTAATCGTCCTCGTCGTCACTCAGCTTCATGATATCTAAGAACTTATCTAATACTCCCATTTTAAAAATCTCCTATCTTATGTTTATACCCGCGAATAATCGCGCTCGCCAAATATCCCTGTGCCAACGCGAACCATAGTCGCCCCTTCTTCTACAGAGACCTCATAATCATTGGTCATACCCATAGAAAGTATATTCACATTAACATTATCAACGTTTTTACTGGCAATGTCAACAGATAATTTGCGTAAACGTGCGAAAACATCACGATTTTCCTCAGGATTTCCAACATATGGAGCAATTGTCATAAGACCAGCTACACGGATATGAGAAAAACTGGAAATCTGATCAATAAACCCATCAACTTCTTCCGGAAGAAGACCAAATTTAGTATCTTCTCTTGCAACATTTACTTCAACCAGAATATTAACAGTCAGATTACGCTTAGCAGCTTCTTTTTCTATTGTTTCTGCAAGGCGAACAGAATCAACAGAATGGATCAGATCTACCTTATCAATTATATATTTGACTTTATTGCGCTGCAAATGTCCAATCATATGCCAGTGGATATCTTTCGGAAGAGCCTCATACTTATCAACGAGCTCCTGGACTTTATTTTCGCCAAATACGCGCACACCTAAGTCATAGGCTTCCTTCAGAACTTCCACCGGTTTTGTTTTGCTGACAGCAATAAGTGTCACATCTTCTCGGTTTCTCCCGGATTTTTTGCATGACTGGGTAATCTTTTCATCTACCTGTTTCAGATTTTCTTTTAACATTTAAAAACACTCCTTTTAAAATACAACATCATTTTCTTTTACGTATTTACCATCAAGTGCAATATGGTCATAATTTGCAAGACTATAAGCGTTTCCTGCTTTTACAATATAATAATCTTCGCTTTCGCAAAGAATCTCTATCTGCTTAAAAACGGCATATCCTTTATTGATGTTATATACACCCTGCAGGCTTTTTGTCTGTTTCAATGTATAGGTATCTGATGACTCTGGTTTTAAAAGAACCGTATCTTTCTCAAACGCAAGAGGATCTAAATATACCATGTCAGATTCCTGTTCCCAGTAATATACATCAACTTTCTGGAAAGTAGCATTACCGGTTTTGTCATCTACAAGTACGCCGGTTTCCTTACTGTTTCCTCCCTGAGTAAGATAATCCTTAGGAACCGTATAAAACTGTTTTTTTACAACAGATGATTTTGGAATCTTTAATCCTGTTTCATCCTCAAGGATCAGTTCAATATCCAGATATCGTTCCTGTATGTAACGAATCATAGCAGTATCAAATGTAAGAAAGGCAAAAGTTCCTTTTGACGTTTTATGGATTTCTATATCTGCCCTTTCTGATTCTCCATCTTTTGAAAAGCGGACCTTTACACGTTTTAAATCTGCCATCTCTTTTGCTGCACTGTCACTGAGGGAAATAACCAGTGTCCATGTGTCTTCTGTGATCAGCTTATATACCGGGTCACCGGATTTTACCTGCGTATTGTTTTTCATAGTCGTAACAGAATAGCCCTTTTTCGTAATCATATCTTCTGTTACATCATCAGCTTTTATTCTCTCATATCCATCAACAGAATAAGATATAATACCGTCAGCTACAGCTTTATATATTTGAAGCTCTGCTTCATTATTATCTATCATATCATCAAGCTGAGCCTGTCTGCTTTCGCTCGATTTGCTTTCCAGAACAGCCTGTATATTATCCTTTAGTGTATAGACATCACGAAACTGTTCATCCTTAAAATTCTCACTGAAAGACTGTGCTTTTAACAACAAAGCGCTCTGTTCCTCGCTCGTAAGTTCCGCCAAATTGTCAGAACTGCTGTCTTTAAAATCAAGCTCTTTTGAAGATAGTGTGTAAACATTTGTTTTAGCGCCTACTTTACTTCCTTCCTGACTGAAATAGTTAATGTAACCGGTGCTTTCGGCGGAAATGACCTTTTCACTTCTGATTGCCAGCCCTGTATAAGCCGTATCTTTTAAAATAGAACCTTCTCTTACTTCATACACAGATATATGCTTATCTGTCATATATAAAAATACAGTTGCAATCAAATATATAAATATAATCCCGAAAACCGCAATCCCTATATTAAAATGTGGTTTTTTTCGATATGTCTGTATATTTGTCAATTTCTTGTCTGTCAAAATGATGCCCCCTGTAATTGTTCTAATGCTGCGCCGTTCAGATAATGGAAAAGTCTACCCTGAAAATGATGCCCTTCGGTCATCTGTTTTGTCACTTCATCGCGCAGCTTCCACCAGCTTGTATTCCAGTTTGAAAATACAGCATCTTTCTGTGGAACACGGCTGAATAATCGCTCTACAACAATATCCGGATCCAGATATTCAAGAAAGACGATCAGCCTGTGGATATATTCCTCTTTTGAGCATAACGTTATTGTACCATTTTCGTATGCATCGCACAACCTCGTGTTTTTAGCAATATACAGAGAATGTATCTTTACTATATCAATACCAAGTGCCGAAATGAATTTTGCTGTCTCAATACTGTCTTCTAATTCATCTCCCGGAAGATTTAGTATAACATGTGCGCAGACCATGAAATTATATTTTTTTATCTGGAGCACTGCGTCTATAAATTCTGCAAGAGAGTGTCCTCTTTCGATTTTTGCAAGCGTATGATAATTTACTGTCTGAAGTCCAAGTTCAATAGTAATATCTATTTTTTCTTCTTCTGATATTCTTTTTAAAACATCAAGATACTCTTTTCTGATACAGTCAGGTCTTGTCGATATATCTATTCCTACTATATCGGAAATTTCCAATGCTTCTTTCATATACTTTTCAAAAATATCAACTGGCAAAAATGTGTTGGTATAATTCTGGAAATAAGCAATAAACTTATGAGCATGATATTTTGATTCAATATGCTCTTTTGTCTCAGTAAGCTGAATCTTTACCGGAACAGTCTGCTCCATTGCCTCAAATCCGGTTCCGCATTCTGCACAGAAACTGCATCCTGATCTGCCTCCGGTTCGGTTCGGACAGCTTACCGGAAGATTAACAGGAAGTTTGTACACCTTTTCACCGTATTTGTTTTTAAGATAATCGGAATATGCATAATAAAGTGTTTCGTTTTTATCCATAAATTTTCCTTTTCATGTATATTTTTAATTTTTACCACACATAATAATGCCAGCATCAAAAAAGGAGGCATTCATTATGAAATGGTTTGACAATACCGCTTTAACACTTGTAATTATCGGTGCAGTTAACTGGTTATTAATTGGAATCTTCCGCTTTGACCTGGTTGCATTCCTGTTTGGAAATCTTTCCTGGTTTTCCCGTATCATTTATGCGATCATTGGCCTGTGCGGTCTGTATCTGATTAGCTTGTACGGAAGAATCGGAAGCGCTTCAAATGTACATTCATAAATATATAGCATAAATAGGGGGAATCCCCATAAAAGGATACCCCCTCATATTATTTATTCATTTTCAGGAATAGCCTCAATAAGCGTTGTCATTTCCTGATACAGAATCTCCTTTGATTCTGCCCCCATCACGATAGAAATATAAGGCTTCCCACTGTCAGATTCATCCAATAACACAAGACAATTTCCGGCCTTAAATGTAGTCCCTGTTTTACCACCTATCACTTTTCCGGTCTTCGGAAGTTCTGTCTCTCCCTGTGCATAATAATTCGTAGGCTCCCATTTGATTTTTACATATCCGGGTTCACTCTGTATTATTTGCATATGGGGATTATCACTAAGAGATTCATTTGCCGAATCGGAAGATACCGCATCACTACCTTCCGCAGTATCAGTCTCTCTTTTAATATCGGCAGTATAAGAATCTGCTTTAATAATCTCAATAAATTCATCATATTTGATACATTCATTAAAAATGAGGTAGATATCGTAAGCTGTAGTATAATGATCATCATCATGGAGCCCATTGGGGTTAACAAAATGAGAATTTGTCGCCATAATTTCTTTTGCTTTCGCGTTCATCATTTCTGCAAATCCATCTACACTGCCACCTATATGTTCGGCAATGGCAACTGCATTGTCATTACCTGAATAGATTAATAATCCGCCCAGAAGATCTTTGAGAGTAAGTTCATCTCCTTCATGGATGCCGCAAGTCTGCTCATCATATGCAAACTTATCAGAATCTGCATTTTCCGATACTGTTACAATATCAGAAAGTTCGCCGTTCTCAAGCGCAACAAGTGCAGTCATCAGTTTTGTAAGACTTGCCGGATAAAGCTTTTCATGAACATTATATGCAAAATCAGTCTTTTTTTCATCCACGTCAAAAAGAGCTGCCGACTTTAACTTTCCAGTTTCCGGGGCACCTTCTATGTCAATATTTTCAGACACAACGCATAAATCTGCCGAATATAAGGTTCCTCTATAAACTGATTTGTTATAATGCGAGGTCTCATATTCAGCAACAAAGGTTTCTTCTTTTTTATTTTGTCTTATAAGTACACCCACAGCAACAAAACACAGAATTACCAGAATAAATAACATTCTGCGAATCAAAGCTTTCCTTTTTCTTCGGGCTTTTGAGCGTCTTAGCGCTCTGTCTGATTTTTTCATTCTTCTGTAATTATCTGATTTATTTGGTCTATCGGTACATCTCACGCCAATCTAAATCTCCTCTGTCAATTGCTAATACAATAAGCTCCGCAGTAGCAAGGTTTGTTGCCATCGGAATATTATAAGTGTCACACAAACGGATCACATCATTGACATCCGGCTCGTGCGGCTTTGGATTTGAAGGTTCGCGCAGGAAAATCAGTGCATCAATATCATTCTGAGCAATCTGTGCTCCGAGCTGCTGCTTTCCTCCAAGTGGTCCGGCAAGATATTTGTGAATGTTCAAATTTGTAACTTCCTCAATCAATCTTCCGGTTGTACCTGTCGCATACAAATTATGTTTACTTAATATACCGCGGTACGCAATACAAAAATTCTGCATCAATGTTTTTTTCGAATCATGCGCAATTAATCCGATATTCATGGTTTTCACTCTCCTTACTGATACTTCTTCGGCTGTAATCCGACATTTAATACAAATCCAATCCCCATGTAAAGACTGACTAGAGAGGTAAGACCGTAACTGACAAACGGTAAAGGTACGCCTGTATTTGGCATTAATCCGGTAGCTACTGAAATATTGATGAAACTCTGGACTCCAATGAGTCCTCCTACCCCGCAGCAGATAATCCTCCCTGCCAGATTCTGCGCTCGTATTCCTATTAAAATACATTGTATCACAATTAACAACAATAACGCAATAACTATACAACATCCGATGAAACCTAATTCTTCACCTACAATTGCGAAGATAAAATCTGTCTGAGGCTCTAGAATAAAGTTTCCGTTTTTAACAGACGTTGTTGTATTATTATTCAATCCTTTTCCGGTTAACTGTCCAGATCCGATCGCCATAACAGAGTTATTTTGCTGATATGCTTCATCACTGGCATATTTTTCCGGTTCAAGAAAAGCAAGAATACGTTTCTGCTGATACTCCTTTAGAAAAGGCTGATTCGGCATCACTGCTATACTGAGAAAGATAATTGCCGCAGGGATGAGAATCAATAGCACTTTTCCTATAAAACGATAGCTGAGACCTCCCACATAGATCATGAGACAAATGACGAGTGCTGTAACAATTGTAGTCGACAGATTCGGTTCTACAACAATTAGTCCCAGTGGTATGGCTGAAAGTATCGCATATTTTATCAAAGTTGCCTTTTCATTTATATCTTCTGCATGATTCATTATATACTTTGCAAAAAATAATATCAAAAGTATTTTTGCAAGTTCTGATGGCTGAAAAGTGGTAAATCCAAGATTGATCCATCTTTTTGCCCCGTTAACTGTCTGACCGACTGCAAGAACAAGTCCTAGACTGATTATGGCGACCCCGTAGATCAGCCAGTAAAAATCTAATACCCAAACATAATCAACCAAAGAAACAACTGCCATAACGATCAGACCGACAACAACTCCAAAAATCTGTTTACTCTGATAAACTTCTTTTGCGCTTCCTACTACGAGTATTCCCAATACAGACAGCGCAAAAACAAGTGCAACCAATGTAAAATTATAATTTTTTAAGTGATATACTTTTGCAAATCTAGGTGTTTTCAATCTTCTTCTCCTAAAAAGTTAATCAATAAATGTGTTCGTGTTATTTCCACTTGAAAATCATCTTCTGTAAATTCAATATATTTTGAAAGCAGTTCATATAACTCCCTGCATATTTTGTCATAGCATTCCGGTGTGCAATTTACACGGTCAGAAGTGACCAGTGCCTTAATTCGGTCTTTCGCAATATTCACAGATGATTTTCTTTTCATAGCTGCTTCCCTAACCTTTCTTAAATAAATGCGAAAGTTTTGAAAACAGACCATTATTCTCATCAATATCCGTAAATGGAACTTCTTCTCCATCGATTCTGCGGCATATATTAGCATATGCCCTGCCTGCCTTCGAATCGATACCAATTACAGGCTCTCCCTGATTTGTGCCAATTACTACTCTCTCATCATCAGGAATAGCGCCGATCAGAGGGATAGACAGAATTTCTGTCACATCATCAACTGACATCATATCTCCTCTGCGCACCATATCCATACGGATTCTGTTAATAATAAGCGAATTATCTCTTAAATGATTTTTTTCCAAAAGTCCTATGATCCTGTCTGCATCACGGATAGCTGATACTTCAGGCGTGGTTACCACAATCGCACGGTCAGCTCCGGCAATTGCATTCTGAAATCCCTGCTCAATCCCGGCAGGACAATCCAGCAGAACATAATCAAACTCTTCTTTCAGTTCTGATGTAAGCTTTTTCATCTGACCCGGTGAAATTGCAGATTTATCTTTTGTCTGTGCAGATGGCAGAAGATAAAGATTTTCATACCGTTTGTCTCTGATCAATGCCTGCTTCAGACGGCATCCGCCTTCAATGACATCAACCAGATTATAGACAATCAGATTTTCAAGTCCCATTACAACATCAAGGTTGCGAAGCCCAAGATCTGTGTCAATAACTACTACTTTTTTGCCAAGCTGTGACA
This sequence comes from Lachnospiraceae bacterium, assembly GCA_051888795.1. Lineage (GTDB taxonomy): Bacteria > Bacillota > Clostridia > Lachnospirales > Lachnospiraceae > MD308. The sequence goes on from JBJFCD010000149.1 coordinate 113,195, forward strand.
GCCCTGCACCAATATTTGCAGTCGTCGTTGTCTTTCCGACTCCGCCTTTTCCTGATGTAATTACAATAACTTCTCCCATGAATAACTTCCTCCTATCATGATTTCATTGAATGTTTCCGGCAATGCATGCTTTTATCATTCGTATCAGAAAGTCCCATGCGCTAAATGTCTGGATTTAATTTTAATCTCCACCGGAACTGTCTGTAATCTTCTTTGCCTTTCCTGTAATGATCTCTTTCTTCGGAGCAAGCTTATAATAATATTTCATAAGATCTTTGCCTACTTCAGCTGCATTATGAGAACTGTAACCGTTTGCAATACGGATTGCAAATGCAACTTCAGGATCATCGCTCGGAGCAAATCCTATAAACAGACCATGGTCAGGATGCGTTTTACTCTGCTGTGCAGTACCTGTTTTTCCAGATAACTTCAGACTGCTGTTATTTATCTCAGAAAAGATAGCGTTTTGCTCATCGCGAACAACTTCTCGCATTCCGTTGTGTACTGCATTCCATGTGGAATCACTGACTTCGTCGATCGTATTTTTTACTTTCGGCTCGTATTCTTCCAAAATCTTTCCATCATTTGTAGTTGTTTTATCTAGAAGTGTCAGATCATATACAGTTCCCTTATTGGCAATAGCTGTAACATATCTGGCAAGCTGGGTTGTAGTATAATTGTTGGTACCTTGTCCGATTGCAGACGGCACAGAAGATTCATCCGAAATCTCCGGCTCTGCCTCGGGAATCTCAACCCCGGAAACATCACCAAGGCCAAACATTTCTGCATATTTTTTCAGCTTATCCGTACCGGTCGTGCTGGAATAATATTTTGTTGTTGCACTTCCCTCGGAATTGTCAGAACCTATTTTACTGATTCCTTTATCTTTTAAGCTGAGTCTGTATCCGACTTCATAGAAGAAACTATTACAGGAATGCTCAATTGCTCCTTCTACATTCAAACTACCGTGAGCTCTTGGATATGCCCAGCATTTTGGATTCGGTTCTACCTTCTTGTAAACGCCGTTACACGGAAGATAAGTTCCAAGATTAATAACGCCCTCTGTCAGTCCTGCAATTGCAACAAGCGGTTTGTACGTAGATCCTGGCGCGGTTTTTTCCTGCGTTGCATTGTTATAGAAAGGTCGGGACTGATCTGTCACAAGCTTATTATAATAATCTGAATCCATAGAGTTTGCCAGTCGGTTATTGTCGTATCCCGGATAGGAAACGCAGGCTAACACTTCCCCGGTCTTTGTATCAGTCATGACAAGAGAACCTGTACACGGTTCCAGACCAAGCTGCCCCGGTGTAATCTTCAGATCTTCAATTTTTCCACGAATGAAATCATAAGCTCCCAGGCTTCCTGCTTTTAGCCGGTTATACTGATCTTCGTCATATTTCAGCACTTTTTGCTCATAAAGCATAAGACAAATCTGTCTTCCGGTAATGGAACCCTTTTTGATCATGTACTTATAAATAACTTTGTCAAAAGAATTATTGGACTCCAACTGTTCCATAATGTACTTTTTCAGGCCTTCATAAATTTCACTGGAATCAGAATACTTACCGCCTTCACCGATATAATCCTTTAATTTTGATGTATCTACCCAGTTTTGGGAAATCGCATAATTCAAATAAGTATATACGTTAATTGATTCCTCTGTTTTCCATGCCTTATAAGTCTTATCATTGCTGTCAATGGAGCTGGACATAATAATCTTATGATTTGATGTAAGCATATCGGTAACAATATAAGTCAGATATGCCTGCCATTCTTTTGACATATCTTTGTAAGCTTTTTCATCAGGATTGTTCAGAATATCTGAAAGCTTTTCCAGTATTTTTTCCTTTTCTTTCGAAAAAATATCATATACTTCCTTCTCTGTTTCCTTTGCGTCTTCCTCGGCAAAATGATTCATATCCAGTATATCATTGGACAGAAAAGCATTATAAACATCACCGATTGGAATGATAACGTCACTTCCGTCGCTGACCTGTGTCCGGTCATACTCCAGAACATTGCGGATTTTAGAAAGAAGTATTCCCGCAAGCTCCTGTTCCAGTATATTGTACGCAGCAACCTGAAGATCTGAGTCAATGGAAAGATAAATATCATTTCCGGCCTTTGGTTTAGAAACCTGAACCGTCTCAATTACTTTTCCAACATTATTTACATAAAGCTTGACTTCACCTTTCTTCCCCTTTAAAGTGGAATCCATCGTCTTTTCAAGCCCTGCTTTACCTACAGTGTCATTTTTATCGTATTTTTCTTTATCTTCTTTGCTGAGAGCATCATATTCTTCTACAGAAATCTGTCCCGTATAACCGATAATATTTGCAAAGCATTTACTATTGTTATAATGGCGCACAGATTTTTCTTCTATATCAACTCCCTGCAGAGAGTCCATATTTTCCATAATATCAGCCACTGTCTCTTCCGATACTTCTTCAGCTATCGTTGTAGCGATATATTTCTGATAGCTGTTCAGAGAGATCGCATATCGCACATTGACCAGCTTGAGGACATCTTCCTTTTCCATCTTTTTCTGATCAATTCCATACCCGTACACTTCATCTGTACACAGATAGTTAATAATATCCTGTGCTGATTGATTTTTCTGTTTCTTCGTCAGCTCATCAATAGTCTTTTTTCCGTAAACATCAGCAATAAAACGAAGCTTTCTGGTCTGTGATTCCGCCATAAACTTATATTTATTATCATTATCAAGAATGATTCCGAAATCATTAATTACCGTATCTCCATTCTTTTCTACGATGTCAATGATCTGAGTGACAATTTTATTCAGTTCTTTATTTTTCTGTTTTTTCGTATCATACTCGCCGTTGTCTTCAATTGTAACAGCATACGCCAGCTCATTATATGCCAGCAGCTTTCCGTTTCGGTCGTAAATATTTCCTCGTGTTCCCTCTACTTCTTTTGTCTTCTGAATTTGCAGTTTGTAATTATCAAAATATTCCTGACCTTTTACAATCTGCAGATAGAACACTCTCTGGACAAGAATTGCGGAAGTCACACAAAATACAATGATTACGACAATCACTCTGGATTTTACAATCTCTGAAACTTTGTTTCTGATTCTTTCCCAAATATCAGACAAATTTACTTGCACTCCTTTGTTCTTCTGTTTCAAGATGTTTGTTAATGTGTAGTATGATCTGGTACAAGATCAATGTCACCAAAATAGTGTATACTAATTCAGGCAGGATCACATGGAACAAATGCGTTCCGAAAGAAAAATCTCCCTGAAGCATATACATACAAATATATGTCACGATTCCGTATATCAGTTCGCTTCCTGAAATTAACGCAATCGGAAGTTTAATATCGTCATCATAGAACAATCTCTGGAAACCACCGTTCAGATATCCGATCACTATGAAAAGGAGCATGTTAAATCCTAAGACTCCGCCCCAGAACAGATCAATGAACAGACCGCATACGAGACCGACATACATACCTGTCTTCTGACCGCGCATAAATCCAAAGGATGCCGTTACGATGATCAAAAGATTAGGACAGATTGTCCCAAATGAAAGCGATTGGAAAATAGTGCTTTCCAGTAAAAAACATATAACTATGATCAATAAAGTAACAATCTTTCTTTTCACGAAACACACCTATCCTTTTATTCATCTTCTTCACTTTGAGAATCTGTTTTTGCGTTTACCATATCCTGCTTTGTCTTTGTGATGACCAGGACTTCCTGAAGTTTACTGAAATCAACAGCAGGAGTGATGTAACCTGATCTGGTCAGATTGTTGGAATCAACTTCAATTTCACTGATATATCCGATAAACAGCCCCTGTACAAAGCGATTGCTTACATGAGAGGTTACAACCTGCTCGCCAACTTCTATTTTATTTTTGTTATTTGCAAGCTTCTCAAAGCGAATACGTCCGTCGGCAATCAACTTAAGATCTCCTCTGACGATACAGGTATCAGAGGTTGAGAGCGTCATGGCACTGACATTGCTTGAATCATCAATAATGGAACGAACACGTGCATAATCAGGTCCTACTTCTGTGACAATTCCAACAAGTCCGCTTCCTGCCATTACATTACAGTTTACTTTTATTCCATCATTGGAACCTTTATCTATTGTAAAATCACTGAACCAGTTGCTTCCGTTGTTCGCAATGACATGAGCTCCTATCTTTTCATAATCTGAATAGTTTTCGTCCAGTTTATAAAGTTCTCTCAGACGGTCCAGCTCATACTGTTCCTGTCTGAGCTTCGTATTTTCAATTGTCAGCTCATCCACTTTCGACTGAAGCTCCTTGTTCTCTTTTTTCATCTCTTCCATCGTCTCGAAGTTATCTGACATATCGCTCAGCCACATTCCGGCATAGCTGATTCCCTTCTGCATCGGAACCACTGTGTAATTCGCAATGAATCTCAATGGCCCGCCGGTGTCGGTTAACTGTTCGATTCCCAGAAGTACCAGACAAACAAAAACCAAAATTATAAATAGATATTTATTTGGCATTGATGATTGATTTTTTATCTTCATACTATCTCATCCACCTATATTTTTCATCGATCATTGAATATGCAAATTTACTAAGCTCTTTTGAAAGAATAATATTTTTCAATCCTGTAACAGTACAAAGCTCCGGGTTTGGCGCTGTTCTTGTCGGAATCCCTGTCGCTTTTTCAATGTAAGTTTCAAGCCCCGGCATATTAGCAATTCCTCCCGTGAGGAATATTCCGTTATCATAGATTGCTGTCCTGATCTCCGGAGGTGTTCTGTCTATCAGAGACATGATTGACCGGACACAATCCAGAAGCGGATCCCTTAAAGAAGCTCTCACAAGACTTAATGCAATCGGTTTTCTAATCGGAAGTCCAGTGATCAGATCCCGCCCTGCAACCATCATAGCTGCCTCCTCGGATTCACCGGTATAAACACCAAATCGTTTTCTGAGAGTTTCGGCCGTAAGTCTTCCAATCAGGAAATCATGACTGTGACGCACGAGATTAACGATAGACTCATCGAAAGCAACACCTCCAATTTTCAAAAGCTGGTTAAATACCATACCTCCGCCGGCAAGAACAGATAATTCTGTAGTCTCTCCTCCGAAATTCGCAACTAGAAAGCCATTTGTGTTTTTTACATCCAGATCCATTCCAATCGCATCTGCTATTGCTCTTTCTACAATATTAACTTCTTTTGCTCTTGCAGTAGAGTGGACCACAAGATCAAAGAAAGCTTTTTTCTCAACTTCTGTAACATCAGTCGGAACCGCGATTACATATTCCGATCCTCTGGCAAACTGCCTTTCTTTTTTCAACAGACTCTGAAGAAGAAACTGCATATTGTTAAATCTGGAGATTACTCCGCCCTTCATCGGAAAGACGACTTCAATGTTGCCCGGTGTTTTTTCAAACATCTCATAAGCATCATCACCAACTGCAAAGATTTCACGACCGTCTCTTATCGCAATTACATCCTTTGCTTTCCAGATTGTATCTTTTTTCTTATCAAAAACTTTGATCTCATAAGAACCAAGGTCCAGTCCGTATGTATTTTTTGCCATCTGTTTTACCCTTTCTCAAAGAAGTTTTTCTTCGTTAAGACTTATATAACAATTATTGCCAATCACGATGTGATCTAAAAGCTCTATTCCGATAAGATCACCGGCCTGTTTGATCCGCTGTGTCAGGCAAATATCTTCATTGCTTGGCATCGGATCCCCGCTGGGATGATTATGCATCAGAATAATGCCAACTGCATTTCGCTGCAGCGCTTCTATAAAAATCTCTCTCGGTGTGATCAGAGAAGCATTCACTGTCCCTTTTGAAATCTCACTTTCACCGATTAATTTTCCTTTTGTATTCAACATTAAAAGCTTCATGATTTCCTGCTTTTGATGTCGTAAATCTTCCATATAATAATTTGCAATTGAACGTGCGGATGTAAAACTCAGAGTCTCAGAAGCAGATGCTTTCGTAAGTCTTCTCGAAAGCTCAGCGATACAGACAATCTGCGCTGCCTTTACTTTCCCGATTCCTTTAAGCTTCATGAGCTGTTCCATGGTGAACTGATGAAGCCCAAGAATCCCTTCCTCGCCGGAATCATAAAGGATCCTTCTGGAGAGCTCCAGAACATTCTCTCCCTGTATCCCGGTTCTTAAAAGCACTGCCAGAAGCTCTACATCGCTCAGGCAAGAAGCCCCCTGCCTTACACATTTTTCATACGGACGCTCCACATCAGGGATTTCTTTAATTGTATTAGATTGATTCATCTTATCTTTAGATTCATACGACATTCATACTGCAGACTGTCATACATATAATAAAAATATGCCAGTCATAAACAGGAGAATTATAAGAAGCGGTATATAAAAATTGCAAGAATAACTCCAATAATGCTGGCAATCGTAATTTTAATGGAAAGACCAAAAGTGATGATTAAAATACCCAAATCAAGAACAATCGGCTCCTCTAAACCGAAAGTCTGTCCATAAGCAAGCCAGTTAAGAGCCGGCACTCCCTCTGCCAGCATCCCGATAAAGCCGCCAAGAACAATTCCGGCTAAAATCATCAAAAACAACGCCCAGCTATTCTTACTTCCCGTCCCTTTCATAATTATGTACTCCTCCTCAAATAAAAATTTTCTCTTTGGAAAACTCAATACATTTTATCATATTTACAAAAAAGTGTATAGAGTTAAGCTATTAAAAATTTCTTAAAGATGCCCTTCCGTGTCGAACGGGCACCATAGTTTCATGACGCTTTCTGACACTTTCAGTCCATCCATGGCGGCTGACGTAATTCCTCCTGCATAACCTGCTCCTTCGCCGCACGGATAGACACCTTTTATATTACTCTGATGAGAATCATCTCTGACAATCCGTACCGGAGAAGATGTACGGCTCTCCACACCAGATAACACTGCATCTTCTCTTGCATAACCCTGAATTTTCCTGTCAAATGCATAGATACCTTCTTCAAGAGCCATTGCAAGCTCTTCCGGGAAAATATTTCTCACATTTGCCCATGTGTAATTGCCTTTTATCTGAGGAATTATCACTCCTTTTCCGTCAGATGATCTGTTTGCGCAGTAGTCTTTAAACAGCTGAACCGGAATTTTTCCCTGTCCTTCCCTGTAGGCAGCTTCTTCCAGTTTTCTTTGGAACTCCATACCCGCAAGAGCACCTTCCTTGCCATAATCATCTGGTGTAACAGTTACAATAACCGCACTGTTTGCATTTTCACCGTCACGCTTACTGTAGCTCATTCCGTTAACTGCCAGTTTTTCCTTTTCAGAAGATGCATTTACGACATATCCGCCGGGGCACATACAGAAAGTATAGACACCTCTTCCTTCTCTCGTTTTTGCAGACAGTTTGTATGCTGCTGCAGGAAGAGACGCATCATAATCCTTTCCGTACTGACTTTCATTGATAAATCGCTGAGGATGTTCCATACGCACACCAACTGCAAATGATTTTGCTGTCATTTCGAAACCATTCTTCTGAAGGGAAATAAAGGTATCTCTTGCGCTGTGCCCGATTGCCAGCACTGCAACCTCACAGGCAAGTCTTTCAATTTCTCCGGTTTCTGTATTTTCAACAAGAAGATTTTTTAATTTTCTGTTTTCATTATCATGCCCGCATATCTGTTCAGTCTCAAAATCTATAACCTTTGAATGAAAATGAACCTCACCACCAAGCTTAATAATCTCATTCCGGATGTTTTTTACAATATTTGAAAGAATATCAGTTCCGATATGTGGTTTGCTGTCATATAAAATATTCTTTGGCGCTCCGAATTTCACAAAGATGCGAAGAACTTCCCTGTTCCTTCCGCTGTTATCATGAACAAGTGTATTAAGCTTCCCGTCAGAAAAGGTTCCTGCTCCTCCCTCACCAAACTGAACATTTGAGTCTTCTTTAAGGCATCCTCCATTCCAGAAATCCTCTACGTCTTTTATACGCTCGTCTACACTTGCCCCTCGCTCAAGGAGAATCGGTCTATATCCCATTCTGGCAAGCTGATAACCACAAAAAAGCCCCGCAGGACCTGTGCCGATAATGACCGGACGGTGTTTCAGAGCTCTTTCACCAGAAGGTGTCACTGAGTAAGATGGCGCTTTTTTTCCAAATGTGACATCTTTATTTTTCACTTTTTTCTTAATCTGAGATTCATTTTTTGCTTCAATTTCAACTGTATATACATAAAATAAAACTGGTTTTTTTCGTGCATCCAGTGATCTTTTTGTGATCTCAAAAGATAAAATCTCTTCTTTTTTAATTTTGAGAAGCTTTAAGACCTTCTCCTCAAGCTGTTTTTCACTGTGAGGAACTCTAAGCTTCAACTGCTGAATCTGTATCATATACGCCTCCTGGATCTTTCATCATCTCTTTCTTCAGTCAACCGTGAACATATCTCTCATTAACTTCTCACTGCAGCGCATCCTGCAATGTATCCACTTGCCCACGCCCACTGAAGATTATAACCGCCACAGATTCCGTCTGAATCTAAAATTTCTCCTGCAAGATAAAGTCTTTCACATACCAGAGACTCCATCGTATCCGGATTAATTTCATTTAGACGAATTCCGCCAGCGCAGACCTGGGCATTATCAAAGCCATTCGTATCTATGATTTCGATTTTCAAATGTTTGCAGCAGTGCAAAAGAGAATCTAACTGCTGCTTTGTAAGCTCCGATACTTTCGTGTTTTCCCGGATCTTTGCACATCGAAGCAGACATGGAATCAGTTTCTGGTTAAATATTCCAATCAGAAAATCGGCTGCGGATAATCCGCTCATCATTTTCGTCCGATTTTCATAAAATATCATAAGCTCTTTCTCTTCCATAGAAGGAAGAAAATCAAGCTCAGCATATACTTTCTTTTTATAATAGAGGGCTTTTGCAGCGTGACGGCTTACCTGAAACACAGGAATTCCTGAAATTCCGTAAGCTGTTATCTGAAGTTCTCCTGTATCCTCAGAAAGAAATGTTTCATCTGAGAAGATTCTTACTTTTGCTTCTGTTCTAACGCCAGATGCTTTTAAAAGTGGATGCTCCTTTGTTCGAAGCTGCACAAGTGCAGGAACAACGGGAACCATGGAATGCCCAAGGGATTTTGCAAGATCGTATCCACTGCCATCCGAGCCGAGAACCTTTGCCGCTTTTCCACCAGTTGATAAGATTACTGAACGCGCATTTAATCTTCCCTTTGTAGTATCTATGAAAAAACCACGTTTTGTTTTTTTTATTGATGACACAATGGCTTCGGTTATAATCTCCACTCCACTAATTTTAAGTTGATTTTTTAAAACATTTAAAATAGCAGATGCCTGCTCTGAACGAGGATAATAATATCCGTTCTTTTCTTTTTCCATAATCCCCAGCTCCCGGAAAAATCCAAGGGTTTCGGATGTGCCGAATTTTTCAAGAACGGGTCTAATATTTTCAGGATTGTCACTGTTAAAATACTCAGTCCCCATTTTTTCATTTGTAAAATTGCATCTTCCGTTTCCGGTGGACAAAATCTTTTTACCAATCATATCCTTTTTCTCAAGAATACAAATCTTTGCGTGTGGATTTTCCTTAGCCGCAGCAACTGCCGCAGCCAATCCGGAAGCGCCACCGCCTATAATTACAACATCTTTCATTAAATTATCCTCGATTTTTAAATGACATTACAAAACATTGTAGATTTATAAGTTCACTAACCCTGCTCTGACAAGATGCTCTAATGACATCAGAATACCCAGTTTTGCATGTGGCCATGTAAGTCCACCCTGAAAATAAACTGCATATGGCGGCTTGATCGGACCGTCCGCACTGAGCTCAATGGAGGATCCCTGAACAAATGCGCCGGCAGCCATAATGACATCACTGTCATATCCCGGCATTGCCCACGGCTCCGGTGAGACATAGGAATCTACCGGCGCTGCCGCCTGTATTCCCTTGCAAAATGCAATCACACCTTCCGGAGTGCCAAGCTCTACAGCCTGAATAATATCATGTCTTGATTCTTTTCCGTTTGGAATGACAGAAAAACCAAGTCTTTCATAGATATTTGCTGCAAGGATAGCTCCTTTCAATGCACTTGCTACAACTGTCGGTGCAAGGAAAAGTCCCTGATAAAAAGACTGCATGACTCCCAGTGATGCACCGACTTCTTTTCCGAGTCCCGGTGAAGTAAGGCGGTAACCGCAGGAATCAATCAGATCTTTTCTTCCGGCAATATATCCTCCGATTGGAGCGAGACCGCCTCCCGGATTCTTAATGAGCGAACCAACAACCATATCTGCTCCCACATCACTTGGCTCTATTTCTTCCACGAATTCTCCGTAACAGTTATCAACCATACAGATCACATCTGGCTTTATCTCTTTAACAAAACGGATAACTTCACCAATCTGTTTTACCGAAAAACTTGGTCTGGTCTGGTAACCCTTCGAACGCTGGATTGTAACCATTTTCGTTTTTTCATTGATTGCTTTTTTAATATTTTCAAAATCAAAGGTACCATCAGACAGCAAATCTACCTGTCGGTAAGAAATACCGTATTCAGCAAGTGACCCATTAGAAGGACGGATTCCGATCACTTCCTCTAGTGTATCATAAGGTTTACCTCCGGCAGACAACAGTTCATCTCCCGGCCGCAGATTTGCACCGAGCGCAAGCGCAAGTGCATGGGTTCCACAGGTAACCTGTGGTCTTACAAGCGCACTTTCTGTATGAAATACGGAAGCATAAACCTCTTCCAGAGTATCTCTACCCAAATCATCATAACCATATCCGCTGGCATAATTAAAGCAGGCAGCGCTGACTCTTCTATCCTGCATGGCTTTAATCACTTTAAGCTGATTATATTCTGCCGTTTTGTCAATGGCATCAAACCGGTCTTTCAATTCTTTCTCAATCTTTGTACCAAACTCTAAAACCGGAGCACTGATTCCGATTTCCCTGTACAAATTTGTAATCTCTGACATCTCGTTCTTCCTCTCAGTCTGTCTATTTTATAATGCATTCATGATTTTTGTCTTTAACTGTGCGCATTTTGCATCAAACTCCGGATTCAGAGAATCAATCTCCATAATAATATCTGCTGCAGCCGCAAAACGTTTCATATCATAAAGAAGTGCCGCACGGTTCAGATTGTACCATGAAAGCTCTCCCTGCGTCCTTATAAGTGGTTCCAGTTTTAAAAGCTCTTTGTACGTTGCATCTGCATTATGGCTGACAGAGTAAAGCTCCATCAGCGTATTCATTTTCTTTAAAAATTTCGATCCTCCGAATATTCTCTGTAACATATAACTCCCTCCATATACGTTAACATTGTATTTAAAACTTTTGTTTCATCATAATCACACGCCTTTTTATCAATCCAGATTACATCTCTCTCCCTCTTAAACCATGTGATCTGGCGTTTGGCAAAATGTCTTGTATCCCTTTTGATCCGGTAAATGGCATCTTCTAACGTACACTCACCGTCAAGATAATCCAGGATTTCTTTGTAACCAAGCCCCTGCATAGAGACCATGTTTTTTGTGTACCCCTTATCTTTTAAAGCTTTGACTTCACAGATAAGACCTTCTTCTATCATCTGGTCTACACGCTGGTTGATCCTTTCATAAAGATGATTCCTCTCGTCTGCGAGAACAAAATAGAAAAACTCATACGGTGATTGTTTTTGCCGTTCCGTCTCATTATGCTCAGAAATGGGCATCCCTGACTGTTTATAGAATTCCAGTGCGCGGATTACCCTCTTAACATTATTGAAATGTATGATCTCGGCAGACTTTGGATCCACCTTTTTAAGTCTCTCATGAAGCGCCTCCGGACCATACAACTTTGCAAATTCTTCCAGTTCTTTCCTGTAACTGTCATCACCGTCATTCTCTGTAAAATCAATATCATATAATAGCGCCTGTATATAAAATCCAGTTCCACCCACAACGATTGGAATATGTCCATTGGCGTAGATTTTTTCCATGGCTTCTTTTGCCATCTGCTGAAATCGAACCACATGAAATTCTTCATCAGGCTCTAATACATCCACAAGATAGTGGGGAACCCCGTCCATCTCTTCTTTTTTTATCTTAGCCGAACCGATATCCATCTCCTTATAAACCTGCATGGAGTCAGCAGAAATGATTTCTCCGCCAACTGCTTTTGCAAGTCCGATAGATGCCTTTGTCTTTCCGACTGCAGTAGGCCCGGTCAGAATAATCAATGGTCTTTTTTTCATTTATACAATCCTCTTAAATTTCTTTTCCAGATCCCGCTTTGACATTGCAATAATAGTCGGTCTCCCATGTGGACAATGATAAGGATTATCCAGTGTCAGAAGTTCTCCGATCAATGTATCAACTTCTGCTGCTGATAATTTCATCTTTCCCTTTACTGCAGCCTTACATGACATGGACGCAATCTTTTCATCAATCAGCTCCGGTGAGAGATTTCTGTTAAGCTCATCCGACAAGCTGTCAAGCATATCCATAAGGAGTTCTTTTTTTGCAATCGAAAACAGGTTATCCGGAACCGCACGCACTGCATAGGATTCCTGTCCGAATTCTTCAAATTCAAATCCGATTCTTGTAAACTGATCTATATAGGTTTTCAGAAGTTCCTGCTCTTGCATGGTAAGATTCAACACAATCGGAGGTGAAATCATCTGAGAGGTAAACTCCCTTGTCTTCATACTCTTTAATGTCTTTTCATACAGTACTCTCTCGTGTGCGGCATGCTGATCTATAATATACAGATTATCATGATACTCTACTAACCAGTATGTGTCAAATACCTGGCCGATCAAAGTGTATTCTGCGCGAATCTGTTTGTCAAGGAAACGCTCCTCAAACAGGTCAAGCTGTTTTGGCTCTTCCTGATCTTTAACCGGTTTCTTCTTATCGGAACTTTCATACTGTGTACGGTAAGAAACTGCTTCACGGATTCGGTCAGCCTGCTGCTTTGGTTTGAAAATTTCGGATTGATTTTTGACTTCTGCAGAAGAATTCTGTTCATGGTAAGATTTTACACGCTCTTTCATCTTCTCCATAAAATAATCAAGATCTCTCTCTTCCTTTGGCGGAATCGCATTTTTAACCGGAGACTGTTCTTTTTTCGGCGCCGTGTTCTGCGCAGCCTTTATATGCGATTCATTTTCAGGCTTTGCTTCCGGAACATCAATCGTCACATGCGGAATCAGTTCTTTTCCTTTTAGTCCCACAGAAACTGCTTCATAGAGAATATTATATACTTCCTGCTGATTGGAAAATCTGACATCCATCTTTGTAGGGTGCACATTGACATCCACTGCTTCTCCATTCATCTCAATGTGGAGAACTACAAACGGAAACTTATGCTGCATCGTATAATCTTTGTATGCATCTTCGATCGCTTTGGACAGCATATTACTTCTGATATAGCGATGATTCATAAAATAATTTTCAAAATTCCGATTACCTCTGGAAATGATCGGTGCCCCTAAAAACCCGGAAATATGAATCTGATTTTTCTCAAAATCAACAGGCAGCAGATTTGAGGCAATCTCTCTTCCGTAAATATGATAAATGACGTCCCTGAGATTTCCGTTTCCTGAGGTATGAAGTTTTGACTGGCCGCTATTGATAAAATGAAATGAGATCTCAGGATGAGACAATGCGAGTCTTGTCAGAAGATCTCCGACATGGCTTGCCTCTGTCATTGCTGTCTTTAAAAATTTTCTTCTCGCCGGCACATTATAGAAAAGCTGGCGGACAAAAAAGCTGGTGCCATCCGGGGCAGCGGCATCTTCTATACTCTCTTCTTTTCCTCCGGCAATTCGGTAGCTTGTCCCAAAAATATCTTCTCTCGTCTTCGTAAGCAGCTCAACCTGCGAGACAGCTGCAATACTGGAAAGAGCCTCACCTCGGAAACCCAGTGAACCGATATGTGCCAGATCATCCACCGAGCGTATTTTACTTGTAGAATGGCGCAGAAAAGCGGACGGTACTTCCTCTTTCGGAATTCCGCATCCATTGTCAGCAATACGGATGAAAGAAATGCCACCGTCTTTAATCTCTACGGTAATGGATGTTGCGCCGGCATCTATGGCATTTTCCACCAGTTCCTTTACAACAGAAGCCGGACGCTCTATCACTTCACCGGCAGCAATTTTATCAATTGTCACCTGATCCAGTACTTGTATTTTACTCATGATCTATACAAATTCCTTTACTAACATAATTTACCATCGGTTTTTCAATTTATTCTGAAGCTGATACAGAGTGTTAAGTGCATCAATCGGTGTCAGGTTGCTGACATCCAGATTTTTAAGTTCTTCAAGAACATCATCATCCTTAACCGTATCAAACAAAGACATCTGTGCCAGATCCACCTCGTCATATTTCTTCGTCTTAATCTTAGGTGTGCTACCGTGTACGGCAATGTCTTTAATCCTTGTCGTAATATCTGCGTGAATCAGCTCTTCCACAATCTCTTTTGCCCGATTTGTAACACTTTCCGGTACTCCTGCAAGCCTTGCCACCTGAATACCATAACTTTTATCCGCGCCGCCCTTTACGATCTTACGAAGGAAAATGATGTCGTCTCCTTTTTCTTTAACGGCAATACAGTAATTATTTACATTACTGATCTTTCCTTCCAGTTCAGTAAGCTCATGATAATGGGTAGCAAATAAGGTCTTTGCACCGAGAAGCTTACTGTTACTGATATGTTCAATCACCGCCCATGCAATACTGAGTCCGTCAAAAGTGCTGGTTCCTCTTCCAATTTCATCAAGGATCAGAAGACTTTTATTGGTAGCATTTCTCAGAATATTGGCAACTTCCGTCATCTCAACCATAAAGGTACTCTGACCGGATGCAAGGTCATCAGAAGCTCCGACTCTTGTAAAAATACGGTCGACTAAACCGATATTTGCCGATGATGCAGGAACAAATGAACCAATCTGCGCCATCAAAACAATGAGAGCAGTCTGTCTCATGTAAGTGGATTTTCCTGCCATATTTGGTCCTGTGATAATGGAAATCCGTTTCTTCTTGTCATCCAGATAAGTATCATTCGCAATAAAAAGATCATTGGAAATCATCTTTTCCACAACAGGATGTCTGCCATCTTTTATATCAATTACACCCTTTTCATTGATCGTAGGACGGACATAATTATTCTGCTCAGCGACCAGCGCCAATGATGCCAGCGCATCAATCTGTGCCACAGCTTTGGCGGTATCCTGGATACGCACAACTTCTGCGCCAACCTTATCTCTCACTTCGCAATAAAGTTGATATTCCAGAGCAAATAGTTTATCCTCAGCACCTAAAATCGTATCTTCAAGCTCCTTCAGTTCCGGAATGATATATCTCTCTGCATTTGCCAGAGTCTGTTTTCTCATATAATAATCCGGAACCATATTTTTAAAGGAATTTGTAACTTCAAGATAATATCCGAAGACCTTGTTGAATTTTATCCTCAGATTCTTAATCCCCGTTTTTTCACGTTCCTCCGCTTCAAGCTTTGCAAGCCATTCCTTTCCCTCTGACTTTGCGCGTCTCAGCTTATCAACCTCTTCATTGTATCCTTCTTTAATGATTCCGCCTTCTTTCATTGCAATCGGAGGATCATCATTGATTGCCTGCTCGATAAGATCACAGAGTTCCTTTAGCGGATCAAGTGAATCATAGAGTTCTTTAAGAAGAGGGCTCTTCATCTCACTTAATATGTATTTGATATGCGGAAGCATCGAAAGAGAATTTTTAAATGCAATCATATCTCTCGGATTGGCTGACTGATAGGTGATTTTGCTGACCAGTCTTTCAAGATCATATACCGGTGAAAGATATTCTCTTATTTCTTCCCTGGAAATTGCATTTTCTATTAGTTCTGCAATTGCTTCCTGCCTTCTGATGATTGGTTCTTTATGAATCAGCGGCTGTTCAATATATTTTCTTAAAGTTCTTGCTCCCATCGCAGTTTTTGTCTTATCCAGTACCCACAGAAGGGAGCCTCTTTTTTGTTTTTCACGAAGTGTTTCACACAGCTCAAGATTCCTTCTTGTTGAGCTGTCAAGAATCATATAAGTTCCGGTTGTATATGGAGTGATTTTTGACATCTGTGAAAGGGAGGATGATTTCTGTGTCTCTTTCAGGTATAAAAGTAATGCACCAGAAGCAATCACTCCACAATCATATTCAGCAATTCCAAGGCCCTCCAATGTCCCTGTGTGAAAATGATCCTTAAGCGAGCGTTTACAGAGAGCATCGTCAAAATACCAGGAATCCAATGAATAGACAGTAATGCCAAGACGTTCTCTCAGATCATCAATGTCCATACCACTCATATAAAAAGCCTCATTGCAAATAAGCTCTGAGGGCATAAATTTAAAAATCTCATCAAATAGTTTTTCACTGTTTGAAACCTCTGTCACAAAATAATCTCCGGTCGTAATATCAGCCACCGATAACCCGTAACGGTCTGCCATGTATACAACACTCATGATATAATTATTCTTGGTCTCATCAAGCGCCTGTGTATCTAAGTTTGTCCCCGGCGTTACGATACGGACAACATCCCTCTTAACAAGTCCCTTTGCAGTAGCCGGATCTTCCATCTGTTCACAGATCGCCACTTTATATCCTTTCGAGACGAGGCGGTTTAAATAGCTGTCTACCGCATGATACGGCACACCACACATCGGTGCCCGCTCCTCAAGTCCGCAATTTTTTCCGGTCAGTGTGATCTCCAGTTCCTTAGAGGCCTTAAGAGCATCATCAAAAAACATCTCGTAAAAATCACCTAATCTATAAAAAAGAATACAGTCAGGATATTCTTCTTTTGTCTTCATATATTGCTGCATCATTGGTGTAAGTTCACTCACAATAAAAACTCCTCTTCTGCATGAAATTTATAGTAAATCCATATTAAATCCGTACAAATTAGTATAACATTTTTAATATCTATTTAAAAGATGAAATTTTACAACTTTTGCTGATTAAAAACCAAATTAAAAATCGTCCCCGTGTAATCAAAGGACATGATAATGAGGCTTTTCTTCTCCGTACAGCCAATGCAGGAGATATCCGCTGAGCCAAATTCCAACTGCACAAAATCCCGAGAAGATAATCGCAAACGGAAGACAAATCTGCCCAAACAACTGGAATGGCAGTCTGCTGTAATCCCATATTCCAAGATTCATCCATTTATTCAAAATGATTCCACTGATAAATTCCATGCTGACCACAAAAACAACACATCTTAAAATCTGGCGCCACATGGGGTCTTCCCAGTTTACCATTCTTCCCTGAACAGTAAAGAAATCAAGACAGATTCCTCCGAGCACAAACATTGTCCAATGTGAAAATCCCCTGAATATAATTTCTGTTAAATAATAAATGCATCCGCCCACTGCCCATAAAAATAAATACTCACTCAGTTTCTTCATGTAAAAAACGTCCTCACTTTTGTGTTCTTACACATAGTTTGGACGTTTTCGAATCACAATATAGTTGGAATTTATTAGTATGTTTTCGGATTCTGGTTTACGATTTCACCGATATAATAAAATCCTTTGCATTCTTTTAAGGATACGTCTACGTAACTTCCAATCAGCTCTTCGCTTCCATGGAAATGGACGAGAAGATTGTTGCTCATTCTTCCTGTTACCATGGAAGAATCGTGTTCGCTTACAGATTCTACCAGTACTTCCTGAACCGTTCCTTCGTGTACGGAGCATACTTCGGATGCGATGCTCTGTACTTCTTTCAAAAGTCTGTCAAAGCGGTCTTTTATTACCTCTTCCGGCACCTGATCCTCCATGACGGCAGCAGGTGTTCCTGTTCTCTTTGAATAAATAAATGTAAATGCACTGTCGTAACGAACTTTTCTCACTACGTCAAGGGTCTCCTGGAAATCTTCTTCTGTCTCACCTGGAAAACCTACGATAATATCCGTAGTCAGAGAAATATCCGGTACTGCTTTCCTGATCTTTCTCACAAGTTCAAGATACTGTTCTTTTGTATATCGACGATTCATCTTCGATAAAATCTCAGTGCTTCCAGACTGGACCGGCAGATGTAAATGTTTACAGATCTTTTTTGAATTTCCCATAACCTCAATCAGTTCATCGGAGAGGTCTTTCGGATGTGATGTCATAAACCGAATACGCTTAAGTCCCTCAATCTTTTCAATTTCTTTTAAAAGCTCTGCAAAAGACATAGGTGTATCCAGAGTCTTTCCATAAGAATTCACATTCTGGCCAAGAAGCATAACCTCTGTCACTCCGTCTGCGACAAGACGCTCTATCTCACGGATGATTGCCTTTGGCTCACGACTTCTCTCGCGTCCACGTACATAAGGCACAATACAGTAACTGCAGAAATTATTGCATCCGAACATAATATTTACACCGGATTTAAAAGAATACTTTCTTTGATTTGGAAGATCTTCTACGATTTTATCAGTATCCTTCCAGATATCAATGACCATTCTCTCAGACTCAAATCTGGTAACCAGAAGCTCCGCAAATTTATAGATGTTATGAGTCCCAAAAATCAAATCTACAAAAGAATAGCTTTTTTTCAGCTTTTCAACAACTTCCGGCTCCTGCATCATACAGCCGCAAAGTCCAATCATCATATGTGGATTTTTCTTTTTCAGCGGCTTTAACTGGCCAAGACGTCCATATACTCGCGTATTCGCATTTTCCCTGACAGTACATGTATTATAGATTACAAAATCTGCTTCATCTTCAGCTGCTTCGGTGTAGCCAATCTTTAAAAGAATACCTCGAAGCTTCTCTGAATCTCTGGCATTCATCTGGCATCCAAATGTAGTCACACAAAATGTCATTGGGCGACCAAGCTTTTCACTTCTCTCCTGCAAAATCTGTCTGGCTTTTTCTATAAAATAATACTGCCTCTCCGGTTCGGGGACAGGTATGTTTTCATTCATCTCTTTATTCTCAAGTTTATTGATATCCATTTTTATATTCTCGCTTTCTCAATTATTTCGCCATTCATTTTCATACGCAAAACATTATAGCATGGTTTACTTGAGAATAGCAATATACAATGAATGTACAATAATATTCCGATTATTTCCAACACTTCCCTACCATCTCTTCTGCCTTCTCAATTGACAGCCCATATTTTTGTATAATCTGAGTAATTGTATTTTCACGACTCGCTCCGAGATCGGCACAAATTCGAATTGCGTCTGCGATTGCCGACAGTCTGCCCTCTTCTCTTCCCTCTTCTTTTGTCTGTCTTATATGCCTTGCTTCATCATATTCATAAATACTCACTGACTTCGCCTCCGCTCTGT
>JBJFCD010000149.1:132603-137829 GCA_051888795.1 Lachnospiraceae bacterium
ATATGCCTTGCTTCATCATATTCATAAATACTCACTGACTTCGCCTCCGCTCTGTTCTTTGACAGAAAATCTGCCAGAATCCCTTCTTCTATACATTCTTCAATTGCCAGCTCTACCGCACCTTCCAGTGGCATCTTCTCCGCATATTGACTCACTCTCCAGGTATATTCTGAATAATCCTTTAATGTCTTGCATTCTTCTTTCAGAATTTCATTTTTTCCCGGATTAATATTCAACATTATCGCCTTAAGTTCCAATGATGGTTCCAGATCCGGAATCTCGTATAGATCTGACAGACTTAATTCCATCCTCTCCGGAAGATTTTTGCTGCCGTTGAAAAGGATTACAAAATTCGGTGTTGGAAGCATCACTTTTTTCTCACCATATAAATTACGATCCATTGTAATCACAGAATATAAATCCGATATGTAAAATAAAAACCGAAGCGGCAGATTCGGATTGTATGTAGACTGGTGCTCATACAAGGATAACCTGGAATCAATAATAAAGGAAACGTCATTATACATGGACATGTAAATGGCATTCTTCAATGTATTAACTTCCAGCTGTTCCTGGTCCGTATACTTTGTTCCATTGACTGCATTATAGAGTTCCAGCAATTCTTTTTTATTCCTGAACACCATCTCAAATAAACTTGCTTTATAAGTGCGTTTTACAGGTATCTCTTTTTTCACTTCTTCCATTGAAAGCCCTCCTTTTTCTTTGTTTCGGGCTCTTATGAAAATCCATACCTTACATTCTATAAGAAACCCCTTTGCTGTTTTATTGGATTGAAAGCATTGCGATTTCTTAATAGATATTTCAGATGATATCAGATGCGTTTCCGCCTAGAAAAGTTAGAAATATAATGCTTTAACTAAAGATTATCATATGATATTGAAATTTACCAGTATAATTTTATAACTTCAAAAAACAAATCACCCCAAAAAAAGGGCTTTCCAGCATCCATCCAGGGCATTGTAAAATAGCCGTATTCTCTTTAGAAAATCAAATACCTGAATCTTACATTCAAAAGCCCATAGATGCCGTCCAGAGAGACAAACACCGTTTGGAAGTTTAAAATCTCCATTCGTTGATAATTCTTTATAACTTTTAATGGAATACGTCTGTGATTCACCGTCATCATCCCTGATTCTGACTTTTAAAGGTATAATCGTCCCATCTCGATTGTGCTGACAGATTACATCTGCCTCTCTTTCACTCATCATTAAGCATCACATCTCCTATCTTAACAATGTCATTAATTGGAATCTTCTCTCCTCGGATATAGATATATCCATCCTTCCATTTTTCAACAATCCCCTTTGTCTGATGGTATGAACCGCCATTTTTTATTACATCCGGCACAAACCACACAACAAAAGCCTCTGTATTCATATGCTTTTTCAATACTCTGAGCTTCCAGTCAATCTGCGCTTTTTCATGCTCATCTAAAATAACTTTTCTGTCAGTGAAACGTTCCGCTTCTCTGACAGCCTCTTCGTATCCAGTCAACGCCGCAAATGGAGCAAACTGCGCTGCCCGGTTTTCCCGTGCCATCTGAGGATGTACTTTTGATACATGATGTGGAAGCTCCATAATCTCCTTATATCTCATGCTTTATGCCCTCCAATCTGTTCATTTCGTGCTTTAGCAGTTGCTCCTTCTTCCAGACTCATACCCTTCAGCACAGCATTTTTCCCAAATTTCTTTTTAATCTCCAGAACAGCACTCTGCATCTTCTTCTCACGTTCCAGTTCTTTCTCTCTCCGTTCTATCGCCTCGTAATCAGCAAAAAGTTCCAACTGCTCATACTCTTCTTTCGCTGTGTCAGATTCCGAAACGATATGGTTTGCTGTAATCGAGATTCTTTTGCTCATAAGATCCGGATTTACAATATGATCATATAGTTTCATGACAGCTTCTGTAATCAATTTTGCAGAAGAGGTATATGACACGAAATTTTCAGTTCCATGGGCATGTACAGGAACTTTTCGGCCATAATGGTCTGTAGAAAATTTCCCTTTATAGTGTGTATTGCTCTTATCATAACTAATTGACAATACGATTTGATCCGTGACCAGACCTTTCTCCACCAGATCTAATGACAAAAGTTCGACCATTTCCTTTACTACCAGACGTGTTTTCTCATAAGAATAGGGCTCTTGTAAAACCTGACCGGAACTGATACTGTTCATTTCCGGTTTATATGCTTTAATATCGGCCATTGTACAAGGCTCCCATCCCCATGCATGGTCAATCAAAAGCTCTGCATTGACTCCAAAAAGTCTGTACAATAATTCCTCATTATAGTAATCCGTTTCTTTTCCAACGGAACATCTTGCAATATCTCCCATCGTATAGAGACCTATTTGTGAGAGCCTTTTTTCATACCCGCGTCCAATCCTCCAAAAGTCCGTTAACGGCGTATGTTCCCACATGGTTTCCCTGTAGGTTCTCTCGTCCAACGCAGCAATCCGTACTCCGTCTTTATCCGGCTTAGTATGCTTGGCACCGATATCCATAGCAATCTTACAGAGATACAAATTTGTCCCTATTCCGGCAGTAGCTGTGATTCCGGTGTATTCTAAAACTTCGTGAATGATCTTTCTGGCCAGTTCATATGCAGATATCCGGTAAATACTGAGATAAGAAGTCACGTCCATAAACACTTCATCAATAGAATAAACATGCATATCTTCCGGCGCAATATATTTCAGATATATTTGATAAATCTTCGTACTGTATTCAATATATAGAGACATGCGTGGCACTGCGACAAGATAATCCAAAGTTAAATCTAAATCTTCCTGAAGCTCCTTTGCATTAACAGATGTGCCTTTCTTTCCTCTTTGGGCATTAATCTCTTTCACTTTCTGCACTACTTCGAATAATCTTGGACGTCCCGGAATCCCATAGGCTTTCAGAGAGGGAGATACAGCAAGGCATATTGTTTTATCAGTACGGCTCTTGTCTGCTACTACAAGATTCGTTGTTAATGGATCTAATCCACGCTCCACACACTCCACAGAAGCATAGAATGATTTCAAGTCAATTGCAATATATATTCTATCCAGTGCTATCCCCTCCTCTTAAACAACATTATATCGAACATACGTTCATATTTCAAGAGGGCAATTCTGGAATTATAGAAAACATAATACTGTCACATCATGATACTACCTTGATTTTCTTCCGACACATACATATGCTGATTAAATCCAAACAGAAAATAAATTGACATATGATATGCAGGATCATACTTTTTTCCGTAATCTTTTCTTCCCTGTATGCTTTTAAAATCCCTGCAACTCCGAAGGAAGAGGACGTAACAAGGACTGCACAGTCAACTGCTATCGGAATCGGGAGAATGAAAATAGCAAATGGAGCAAAGATACAGCCAATTCCCCATATAAACATAAGGATATATAACGGAATCAGCATTATTTTTGTCCAAAAGCACTGACAGATCAGTATTAAGCTTTCTTCTTTTTTGAACACAGCACGGCAAGCACAAATAATATACCAGACAAATCCAGCCAGGCAGACAACACATCCTATTCCTGCAAGGAACGGGTAAATGCCATCGGCACCGACCACAGCCAGTGCACAAACCATCAGCCCATAAGAAAAGCCAATAAGAATCCACGATTTTTTTGTCATAATTCTCCTCCTGTCAATTTGCTGTTTATTTACCAAAAAGCATTCCAATATTGTTCTTCATCCCAGTAAGTTGTATACCAACCTTTACCTTTCTTTAAAACGCTGTTCTCATCCCACACATGCCACGTATATGTTTTTCCGTCATATGTGAACCTGTAGAACAGTGTAAAATCTGAAACATCATACCAGGTAATTCTGCCTTTTACTTTAAAAGAAAGAGTTTTACTGGAATGTGGTTTGATTCTAATAGTTTTACTTAAGCTTACCTTTCTGTCATAGGATTTATAATCAACATCTTCTACTTTTCCGGTTCCTTTTTTTATGTATAATGTTTTTGAACCCCAATTTTTTATTTTTACAATAAATTTATTGCTACGTGTATTATAATCATAAAGCACTGCACCAAAATTAGGCTCTGCATATGCAACTTTAATCTTACAATTATATGTTTTTCCTTTGCATTTTACTTTTATTGTACAAGTACCTATGCTTTTTCCTTTAACGACACCCTTAGATGAGACAGTCGCAATTTTTTTATTTGTACTTTTATATGTAACCTTCCCTACAGGATACATTAATTTTAAAGTAAACTTTGAACCGCGATGAATAGTCTTAGATTTATAATTCAAATACGGAGCTGGATTCGTTATTTTAACAGTACAAGCTGCCGTGTATCCGTCTTGTGTTGTTGCAATAATATTACATGTACCTGCTTTTTTCGCGTGAATGGTTCCGTCTGGATCCACAGTCGCGATAGATCTATTACTTGATTTCCAATCCAATATTGAATATGTATTAGAAGGGAAAAAATTTACTTTTAAAGTCCTGTTTTGCCCACATTTTAATGATAGCTGACTGGTCATTGATATGGATTCTGCATATCCATCGTACATTCCGATTTCATAAGCAATATCATATATATAAGATTCATTAATCCAATTTGAATTATATGCTTCAATTTCTACATAATAAGATTTTCCAGTTTCAAGTTCTTTTGATCCTACAGCAATCCAGCCAGTATAACCATCTGCCAGTCTAACTTCTTCAATAATTGGGTCTTCATCATTCAATGTCAATTCACGAACTCTAAAATAAATATTCTTTCCGCCATCATCTTTGCCAACAGACAAACTTACAGCTGCACGATAATAGTATAAATGTACCCCATCGTAGCTATCAATTGTATCTATTGTTTCGGTCTCTCCCCAAGAATCTAGAATTATTTGCTTAGAGGTGTTTTGAGTTTTAACAATATCTGGCAAAATGCAAGAATTATCTTGTATATTTTTTTCATTTGACTCATTTAGAACATCTTCCGTTTCATCATCTGCTTTTTGCTCTTCTTTTCGATTTTCTGAACACTCCTCTGAAGTATCTTCATCAGTACAGATTTGATTGTTTTGATCTTCTATAGATACTATTTCAGGAATTGTCTGTATTTCTGTGTCTTGCGCTACCTCTTGATTGTTCTCATCCTGAATTTCACATGCTGAAACGGGTATTAGCAAGCTGAAGAATAACGCTAAAGACATAATCATTACTAGTATTCTCTTTTTCATAATC
>JBJFCD010000150.1:0-2684 GCA_051888795.1 Lachnospiraceae bacterium
GCCAGAGAGTATGTGGATGGTGTAGAAGTGAATGCAAAAAATGCTTATGTGCTTGTGGATACTTTGGTTAGGAGAGAAGAGGACATCAGGCATGATTTGAAGAGGTATTTGAGGGAGAACTTGAAGTTAAGCAGGTAAACGTCAAAGGTAATGAGGAATGATATTTTATTCGTGGGGAAACAGGCTATTGGGAAATAGAAAAAGCGTGGAGAGGTTATGAATATGCTGGACTTATTTCGAAAAAGTAATAAGTGCTACTTTACCAGAGTGCAGTCTATATGAATATATGTACGAGATTTTGCACTGGAATACTTTGGAAGAAAAACATTTAACGCTCTGTTTAAATATATTGACAAAGGAGATTTTGACAATATGATACCTAAAGAAAAAAAAGGATTAATATGTCCATTTAAGGAAGTTGAAATGTGGAGTAGTTCTGCGAAGGAAGAATATTATGCTTTCTTGCGAAATGAATGTATTGACCGTGATGTAAGGTCTAAAGGATGTAGCAAGTTAATAACATTGATAGCTCCACTTTTACGCAATTTCCCTATTGAAATTCGTGGAGAAGAAAATATACCAAAGGACTCTACGGTGGTATTTGTAGGGAATCATTCCAATTCGCATGATTTCTTTGTGATAAAGGAAGCTTTAGCACGAGTTAAAAGACCAGTAAGTCCTTTAGCTGCGCGGGACGGATTGAATTTTTTATCTCGGTTTATATTCTATTTGGGGGACATTACATTTATCGAGAGAACAGATAAAGAGTCTATAGAAAATGGAATATTGAATATATGTAGCAAAATTATGAATGGAACAAATGGATTTATTATGGGTGAAGCCACATGGAATCTGCATCCAACATTGCCTATGCAAAAGGTTAAAGCTGGTGCAGCACAGATTAGTCTGATTACAAATAAGCCGATTGTTCCGGTAATATTTGAATATATCGAAGTTCCTAGAATCTGTAATAAGGAAAAAGAACTCTATACCAAATGTGTAGTCTGGTTTGGAACACCTATATACGTTACAGCGAAAAGGAGCATTTTTCTACAATCTGAAGAGATTCAAGAGAGCATGGAATCCATGAGAAGAAAGCTATGGACAGAATTTGGAATTGTAAGAGATAGCATTGATGATATTGATAAGGAAATATATTTGAATCATCTGTATCTTAAGAAGTTCAAAGCTATTGGCTGTAAATATCCTTCTGAACGCGAATCGAGATTTCTTCTCGAAAAAGAAAATGAATACTACATAGATGCAGAAGGTAATTTTGTGCCGGGAATATTAGAAGAATAGGTTGACAAAGGGGAAAACAATAGAAATGCTTAACCAACCAACGGGTTTCCGTCAATAGGTAAGCCTTGGCTAAGGTATTATTCTCGTGAGGCAATAGAATGTCAATGGATATAGATGTTCGAATATATCCTGCATAGTACAATTGGCACAAATTGTGAAGAAATAGAAAAGGAAGGTAATAAGTATGGCATGGAAATTTACATCAATAGAAACTGCAGAGGCTGCTTATGAAGATTTGAAGAAAAGAATAGTTCAAGGAAATGCAAATAAAGCTGAAGCAAATAATTAGATCTCCCTGTGCTGCCATGTTACTGGGGAATAATCGATATTGTAAACAGAAGGGGGCAGAATATGACAACTCATTTTTTGGATTATAAGAACAGAGCAAAGGATCTTCGAGAAGCAGAAAAAGGCGCAAGGGAGGAAAAAGAAAAAGCAAAAAAGATGGGCGATAAAGAAGCTGAAAAAAGATGGGAGAAAGCGGAGGAAAACGCTAGGCGAGAAGCAGAAAAGCTGGAGGCGTTATAAAAAATGCATAGCGAAACAAATTTCTTTCAACGAGTAACGATGTCTCTCCCTGAACTAGGAGATTTCTATCGGGAAAGAAGAAAATATCAATTCCAACAGGGAAAGCGGCTGAAATATATAAAAATTCGGGAAACACTATATCCGTTGTTTGCAATGTTCTTAAAACTGGAACGGATTTTTCAAAAGCAAACGATTACTATTCTGGGGAAGCAAAAGAAACATAGAGGGCAGGCAATTTATGCCTGTACACATATTGGTGAAAATGATTTGCAGAGTATTTATGAGGTAATCGGGCGAGGGTGTTGGTGGTTTGTCGGAAACCCGGGAGTACTATATAAAGATATTTCAGGATTGTTGCTTCATTTAAACGGATGCATCATGTTGGAAACAGATGATAAAGAAGATCGCCATATTGCATATTTACGGGCAGTAGAACTTCTAAAAGGCGGGGGCTCGCTTATGATATATCCAGAAGGAGCATGCAATGGAACGGAAAATTTACCCGTAATGGAGTTGTTTCAGGGAACAGCGAAAATGGCAATGGAAGCGAATGTCAAAATTATACCAATTGCCATTGAACAGTATGATAATCGATTTGTTGTGAATATTGGAGATGAAATAGTCCCACAAAAATATAGTCATAGCGTTGAATTGACACAGAAACTCCGGGATACTCTGGCGACCCTAAAATGGGGGATTTGGGAAAGTGAAGGCATATTTTCAAGAAAAGAACTTGCCCCCGATTATAGGCAACAATTTATCAAAGAGTTTGAGAATCGTATTTATCCATACGATACATTGGAGACCGTTGAGAGATCTCGATATCACAGTAAGGCTCCAACACCTCAAGAGGT
>JBJFCD010000151.1:0-2681 GCA_051888795.1 Lachnospiraceae bacterium
ATAAATACAGGCTTTGTGGCTGTTTTGTCTTTCACCAACTGTCAAAGATGGGATTATATGCTTTATAATAGCATATTGTCAATGATATCTTATGATTAAACGAAAAAAAGGATTCCGCCTTTCAGCGCAATCCCTTCGATACACTCAAAATATCTGACACTTTTTTAAAATATCAGTTCCATTTTTGTTCCTTTTCCCAATTCACTTTCTACATGGACGTCAATATTGTGGAGCAATGCACCATGTTTAACAATAGATAGACCCAGTCCTGTTCCGCCTGTTTCCTTAGAATGACTTTTATCCACGCGGTAAAATCTTTCAAAAATACGTTCCTGAGCTTCTTTTGGAATGCCAATTCCTGTATCTTTTACAATAATCTTCGGACCTTTAAGTGTTCCTCCGACCCAGATTACTACTTTACCGCCTTCTTTGTTATACTTCACTGCATTCTCACATATATTGTAAACCATTTCATCAAGAATCTGTCTGATTCCCTTATACATCACACTTTCTCCGGTAAGCTCAATATGGACATTCCTTTTTTTTGCAGTGAGAGCAAGGCGGCTTACAATTTCTCTCGTCAGATAGTAAAGGTCTACTTCTTCTTTTTCAAGTTCAACCGCACCTTCGTCCAGTCTTGATAATTTAATAATATCTTCCACTAATGTGATAAGTCTGCTCGCCTCATTGTAAATTCTCTCAGAAAAAGCAGGCATATCTTCCGGTTTTACCAATCCGCTTTTCATGATTTCCGCGTACCCGGATATAGATGTTAATGGTGTTTTAAGCTCATGCGAAACATTTGCCGAAAATTCTTTCCTCATATCAGCAATTGCATCCTTCTGGCGATTCTGTTCATCAATTCTTGTAAGCAAAGGACTAAGCTCCGAATAAATCTGATTTTCCAGCGGTTTTTCCAAATCAAGTGTATTAATAGGATGGATCAGCTTTTCCACCTGCATCTTACATAACAGATAAGCCAAAAAAAACATCACAATTGCAATCATTCCCATAGCCGGAAATATTCCCATGGCAATATGCCAGATGCTGTTCACAGATTTTGCTACTCGAAGTATAGTGTGATCAGAAAGCCGAACGGCATAATAAATCATCTCCTGATCAAGACTGTCTGATTTTCGGATATCTTTACCGGTTCCGCTATTGATTGCCTGTCTGATCTCCGGTCTGTCTTTATGATTTTCAAATGTCACATCATCCTGCCTGGAATCATAAAGAACATCTCCGTCTTTCGACACAAGCGTAACCCTTGTGTTTTCCTGTACTTCATCCATCTTCTCCAGGTAAATTCCGCCGGACAGTTCAATTGCGGTTTTCATATATTCCGCCTCCTGTCCAAGTTCATCCTCTACAACTTTTGTTGTCTGACGATAGATCAGCAATGTTGTTGTTGCATATACTGTGATAAGCGTAGCAATCATTATGAACATCATGCTTCTTTGTATTTCATTTTTCAGCTTCATAAGCAGTTCCTCTTCCATGTACTCTCAAACATCTGTCTATTCACTCATACGATAACCAACTCCGCGGACAGTCTCAATTTTGTCACCACAACTGCCCAACTTCTGACGCAACGTTCTGACGTGAACATCAACTGTTCTTGTCTCACCATCAAAGTCATATCCCCATATATCCTCCAGAAGCGAATCCCTTGTCATTACAATATTGGGGCTGCTCATCAATCGTTTCAAAAGTTCATATTCCTTCAATGTAAGATTCACTACATTTCCATCCGCTTTTACTTCATGTTTTTTCATATCTATTTCAATTCCGCCAAGAGCAAGCATATCGCCGCTTTTAGAATCATTCTTTCCACTTCTCCGCAAAACAGCTTTTATTCTGGAAATAAGCTCCATCATACCAAACGGCTTCGTTACATAATCATCCGCACCAAGATCCAGTCCCTTTACTTTATCATACTCTGCACCTTTTGCTGTCACCATAATAACCGGAATATCTTTTGTCCTCTGAGACATTTTCAGCTTCTTCAATAATGCGATTCCGTCTTCCCCCGGAAGCATAATATCCATCAAAATCAGCTCTGGAAGTTCTTCTTCCAGAGCTTTAAAAAACTGTTTTCCCTCTTCAAAGCCACACGCATCAAACCCTGTTGTTTCAAGGGTATACACAACCAATTCTCTTATATTACTGTCATCTTCCACACAATAAATCATATCATTCCTCCGATATCTTATAGGAAGCCTAGACCTGACTTTCTTTGTGAATTCCGGTAATAGAAAATTCAACCCATTCTGCAATATTCGTTGCATGGTCTCCAATTCTTTCCAGATATTTTGCCACCATGATCAGATCAATCGCTTCTTTTCCCTGATCCTGATGCTTTGAAATATATTCAATCAGATCATATTTATTTGCCTCAAACAGATAATCCACTGCATCATCTGCTTCCATAACCTCTCTGGATAGTTCCAGATCTTTTTTTACGTAAGCCGTCACACTGTCTCTTACCATCTTTGCAACTGCTTCTGACATCTGCACAATTTTCGGTATATCCGTCGACTCTGACTTTTTCTCAGAAATAATAATCTCGGCAATGTCTGATGCCTGATCTCCGATTCGTTCCATGTCTGTGATCATCTTAAGCGCAGCGGAAATCTGTCTGAGATCTCTCGCAACAGGCTGCTGCTGAAGAAGAAGCTTTA
>JBJFCD010000152.1:0-2652 GCA_051888795.1 Lachnospiraceae bacterium
TGTTTATTGTAAAATAAAAGTACCGAAAGTTGCAGAGTAAAAATGGCGAAAGTTGCATCTCCAAATTGGAGAAAAGTGCAGCGACGATCTACCAAAAAACTGCAGCAATGCAATAAAAAGATCCATTGCAGATAACTCCAAAAACCATTACCCTTGTCTTTGTTGTAGCAAACAAATAAAGACAAGGAGGAAAGGAGAATGTCAACTACAATGGATCAGATACATCATATCAGAGAATTATTTTATCAGCAAGATAAAAACATTTCTGAAATAGCATCTGAAACCGGCCTTAACTGGAAAACGGTCAAAAAATATGTGGATATGGAGGATTTTAATGCACTCCCACCTGCCCCAGCAACGATACAGGAATCTAAACTGGATCCATTCAAACCTCTCATTGATGAATGGCTGCTGGCAGACAGGTTTGCTCCACGAAAACAGAGGCATACAGCAAAAAGAGTGTTTCGACGATTATGCGATGAAGCGGAAGGATTCAACTGCAGCTATCGTCTTGTTGCCCAATATGTAAAACGAGAAAAAGAGGTGTTACGTCTTAAGAAAACAACTGGTCATCTTCCTCTCGTGCATTATCCAGGTGAAGCACAGGCAGATTTCGGAACAGCAGACTTTTATGAAAACGGAAGGCTATACAAGGAAGCCAAGTATCTAGTGCTTAGTTTTCCGTTCAGCAACGGCGGATTTTTACAGCTAAACTATGGTGAAAATATGGAGTGCCTTCTGGAAGGGCTGGTAGCCATATTTGAGTATATTGGCGGGGTGCCGACAGAAATCTGGTTCGACAACACCAGAACCATTGTCACCAAAATAATTAAAAATGGCGGGCGGAATATTGCAGAACGTTTTCAACGTTTTTGTGAACACTACCGTATCAAACCGGTATTCATGAATCCAGAATCTGGATGGGAGAAGGGAAATGTAGAAAACAAGGTAGGTTATCTTCGACGCAACGAGTTGGTTCCAGTCCCTCGGTTTGAAAATCTGGCAATGGAAAATCGGTATCTGCTTGAGCGTTGTACACAGGATATGCAGCGGGAACATTATGAGGATCATAGTACCCGCTTGATCAGCGAACTGTTTGAAGAGGACAAAGCTCGTTTATATCCGCTTCCCTCTGTACCATTTAACACAGCACTTTACACAACTGCACGAACAGACAAGTATGGCAAGTTTACTCTAGATGCAGGAAAACACCGTTATTCTGCTT
The DNA here is from genome assembly GCA_051888795.1 of Lachnospiraceae bacterium. GTDB lineage: Bacteria > Bacillota > Clostridia > Lachnospirales > Lachnospiraceae > MD308. The sequence goes on from JBJFCD010000152.1 coordinate 1,226, forward strand.
CGCCAGCATTTTGTGAATCCATAGTGAATCTTAAGATTACATCTTCTGAAGTGATTGTTATGGATATGGATATGCATGAAATTGTCCGTCATAAACGTCTATATGGGGAAGAACACGAAAGAATGGACTGGCTGCCATACCTGTCGTATATTGCCAAGAAACCTCGTTCACTCCGTAATAGTGGCATCTACGAAATGATGCCACAAACTATGCAGAGATATATGGACCATTGTGAAAGTAAAGAACGGGGACGAGTACTCAAAATACTTGCAGAACTCACAGAAAGGACAGGGTTTTCCAGTGCTGTTCAAACAGTAGACGAAGCTATTCGGTTAAACGCTGTCGATCCGGATAGCTTGCAAAGCCTTTATCGTCGTATTTATGCAGATTTACCGCTTTTACCCCCACTTGAAAACGAAGTATTGCTGCCACCACGGAAAGTGATTCCTTTTCGGAATGATTTGCATCTATTAGATGCAGTGCTCAGGAAGGATGGTGTATGAAATGGATGATGTCAAAAAAGCTATTGCAGAATGCTGCAAACAGCTCAAATTATCTGCTAATCTTGCCGAGCAGGCTCTGGAGCAAACAGGAAATACACCACAGGAGTATCTTTTAAATCTTCTAGCAAACGAAATTGAGTACCGCAGAGTAAAGAGAATCAATAAATATCTGAATAGTGCCGGATTCCCACGCAGATATGGTAAAGAAGAATTTCGAACGGAAGAAATAGATTTTCCGGCAGGTGTCAGTTTTCAGACTTTGCTAAACCTGGATTTTTATCATTCCGGTAAAAATGTCATTCTGTATGGCGGTACCGGAACCGGTAAGACAATGCTTTCCATTTTAATTGGTATCGCTGCATGTAATCAGGAAATCCCAGTCAAGTTTTTTCGCACCGCAGGGCTGATCAATCTTTTTTCAGAAAATCAGAACAAAGGAAACCTCACATCGTTGAAAAAGAAACTGAACAGTGCACAGATTCTGATTCTAGACGAATTCGGATATGTTCCATATGATCGTACTGGTTCACAGCTCCTGTTCGATTATCTTTCTGAAATTCATGAGAAGAAATCTGTAATTTTAAATACAAATCTTGAATTTTCACAATGGGTAAATGTGCTTTATGATCAGAGAATGACAACTGCATTAATCGGCCGACTCACACATCATGTGGAATTAGTTCTGTTTCCTGGAGTGAACAACCGGTTACGCGAGTCAAGCATCTATGAGACATTAGCTAGTACAAGCCGTTAGGAAAATTCTAACTGCAAAAAACAGCTTACAATCATCAAATACAATCTGCAATGGCTATCTGGCTGGCATAGATTCTGTCAGCCAGGGCTTTGCAACTTTCTCCAATTTGGAGATGCAACATTCTCCAAAAATGTTTTGCAATTTTCTCCAAAAAGTACTTGCAAAAAACA
>JBJFCD010000153.1:0-11641 GCA_051888795.1 Lachnospiraceae bacterium
AAAAATGGAATAACAATACAAATGATGATACACATGAAAAGATTAAGGAACTTGCAAGCTGATTACCTTTGAACAGTCCGCAGGTTCATTGAACGTTAAAAATAAAAGTGGACATGTAAAGATACCAGATGTTGCGAAACATTTTGATGTAGAGGTACATAATTTATACCATATGATGCGTCAACTCAAGATAACAATTTAATAACAGTTATGGAATGTTCCGTGGTGTAAACTAGTGAAACACTTTTCATCTCATTGAAAACAAAAAAGCGGTTCATGACATAGCATTTGAACTGATAATCATTACCGCTTTTTGAACCGCTCCCTGCAGGAATCGAACCTGCAACTAGCCCTTAGGAGGGGCTTGTTATATCCATTTAACTAAGGAAGCCTATGTTTTTTGCTTTTCTATTCTAACACCCCTGAACAAGAAAATCAAGGTAAAACAGAAGATAGCCTGCGGATTGTTTTCCGCGGGCTATCTTGTAAATTAATCCAGATGCCAGATGTCTTTGTTGTATTCCTCGATTGTTCTGTCTGAGGAGAAGAATCCGGCTTTGCTAATGTTGATCAGTGTGCGTTTTGCCCAGTCCAGCGGATTTACAGAGTAATCGGCGATTGCCTGGTTTTTGCGGATTACGTATGCATTGAAATCCGGAAGTGTCTGGAACCAGTCTTTGCCGCACAGCTCGTTATGAAGGCGCGTGAGATTTTCTTCGCATCCAAGCGCTTTCATTTTGTCTGAAATGAGGAAATCTATTGCTCTTTTGATGTTTGGGTCTGATTCGTACCAGTCACGCGCACAGTAATCGCTGCGGTCATATCGTTCAATTACCTGTTTACTGCTTTGTCCGAAAATGTAAATATTTTCGTTTCCCACTGCCTCGGCAATCTCTACATTTGCACCGTCCATTGTTCCGAGAGTGAGAGCTCCGTTCAGCATGAATTTCATGTTTCCGGTACCGGATGCTTCTTTGGATGCAAGACTGATCTGCTCGGAGAGATCGCATGCAGGGATCATTTTCTCGGCGGCAGTTACGTTGTAGTTTTCGATAAATACAATGCGGATCCATCGGGAGACTTCCGGGTCATTTTCAAATAACTCTGACAATGTGATCAGGGCATGGATAATGTCCTTTGCAAGTGTGTATGCCGGAGCTGCCTTGGCACCGAATACGGCTGTGATCGGCGCTGCCGGGAGGTGACCGGATTTGATTTCATAATATTGATGGATCAGATATAAAAGGTTCAGCTGCTGACGTTTGTACTCGTGGAGTCTCTTTGACTGGATTGTAAACAGGCTGTCAGGGTTTATGACAACACCCTGTTTTTTCTCAAGCCACTTCGCGAAAGCAACTTTATTATTTCTTTTGATAGAAATTAATTTTCTGAGAACGGATTCATCATTGATAAATGCGGACAATTTTTCCAGTTCTGTGGCGTCTTTCTTAAATCCGGGTCCGATGAGATCTTCGATATAATCTGCAAGATCAGGGTTACATTTTAAAAGCCAGCGGCGGAAAGTGATTCCGTTTGTCTTGTTATTAAATTTTTCCGGATACAGTTTGTAAAAATGATTCAGCTCGCTATTTTTCAAAATCTCCGTGTGAAGGGCAGCTACGCCGTTTGTACTGTGTGAAAAGTGAATGTCCATATTTGCCATGTGGATCTGATTGTATTCATCGATAATTGAGACAGATTTGTCTTCTGTTCTTTCGCTGACAATCTTATCCAGCTTTTTGATAATCGGCATAAGCTGAGGAACTACTTCTTCCATATAGGACTCCGGCCATTTTTCCAGAGCTTCTGCAAGAATGGTATGATTTGTATATGCACACACATCAGTGACAATCTGCACAGCTTCTTCGAATTTGATCCCTTCTTCCTCAAGAAGGCGGATCAATTCCGGGATGACCATGGAAGGATGCGTATCATTAATCTGGATTGCAGCGTAACCAGCGAGATCATGGAGGTCGCTGCCGCGTTTTTTACATTCCTCAAGAATCATCTGAGCTCCGGCGCTTACCATGAGATATTGCTGATAGATACGCAGCTTTCTTCCGTCATCATCGCTGTCATCCGGGTAAAGAAACAGAGTCAGATTTTTTTCAATGTCTGTTTTATCAAAGGAAATGCCTTCTTTGATAATTGTTTCATCGATGGTATCCAGATCAAACAGATTCAACTGATTTGTGCGCCCTTCATAACCGGTAACGGCAATCTGGTACAGGCGGGCTTTATAGGTTTTTCCTGCCAGTGATACAGGATAAGTTTTGTCAGTTTTCTTTGCCCAGTCATGACTTCCTAGCCAGAAATCCGGAGTTTCGCTCTGAATTCCATCGGAGAGGTTCTGATGGAAAAGTCCACAGTGATAGCGAAGTCCGATACCATCCCCCGGAAGATCCAGCGTTGCAAGAGAGTCAAGGAAGCACGCTGCCAAACGTCCAAGTCCACCATTTCCAAGACTTGGCTCCGGTTCGGTCTCTTCCAACTCACCAATTGTTTTTCCATTTTCTTCTAAAAGTTCTTTTACGGTATCGAAAAGTCCAAGATTAATCAGATTGTTGCTTAAAAGTTTGCCGATCAGAAATTCGGCAGATATATAATATAATTTACGCTTGTTTACAGGTTTTACATGTTTTGCACTTTCTTCGTTGACAATTTCAAGCAATGCGGTATACAGCTCTTCATAAGTGCAGGATGCGAGATCTTTCTTACATAATTCAGTTAGTTTCATTTTAAGTGATTCTTTTGTCATGAATTAAATCTCCTTTCATTCAAAATGCACCTTCATATTAGCATTCCATGAAAAGAAATTCTTGTATGATATGACTAAGATATTGTATAATCCTATCATTCAAAGAAGAATTGATTTAATTTGAAAGAAGATGAAAAAATTGATAAATAGTAAAGAAATCATTGAAAATAAGGCGAAGATGTATAAAAACGCTTACCACGAGACGAAGGCACACACTGATATTATGTTTGCATATAATGTCTATGTGTGTACGATACCACAGGATTTCCCTTTTGTACCATTTCACTGGCAGGACGGATTCGAAATCATTTACATCAAAAAGGGTGAAGGAATCGTTCAGGTAGATTTTGACATATATCCGGCAAAAGAAGGAGACATTTTCATCGTACTACCCGGGCATCCCCACGGAATCAGGCAATTCGAAGATAGAAGGATGGAGTATGAAAATATTATCTTTGATGAAAGTTTTCTTGCAAATGATGTGCTTGATGTATGCAGACAGAAGTATCTTCAGCCACTTTTAGAGGAAGAAATATATTTTCCGGTGAAGATCGGAAGAGAGAATGAGCAGTATGAAAAGATCAGCGGGTTTCTCAATATGGCAGATTCATTATGTGATAAAAGACCCAAAGGCTATGAATTTGGGGTAAAGGGATACCTTCAGTTATTTTTTGCCGAGATGTTTCGATTGTCAGAGGAGGAACAGGAGGGGCATACTGAAAAAAAGAATATGCAAAAGATAAAGACGGTGCTTTCTTATATGGAAGATCACTATGAGAAAGGGATTACAATAGAGGAGATGGCAGAACAGTGTGGATACAGCGCTAGCCATTTCATGAGGTGGTTCAAAAATATGACCGGAACAGGCTTCGGGAACTATCTGATCGAATTCCGCCTAGGCAAGGCAGCAGTATGGCTTCGCACAACAGACGATACAATACTTGAGATTTCCGAAAAAGCAGGTTTTAACAACCTTTCCAATTTTAACCGGCTCTTTAAAAAGAAATACAAAGTGACACCGAGGGAGTTTCGGAAAAGAGAAGGAAAATGAAGTCTAGGAGTTGAATGAAAATTAAAAAGACCAGATGGATTTTCTGATGTTTCATGCTATAATTTCAATATAGGGTTTCTTTGTAAAACGTTTGCAAAGCTCTGTGCAGAATGTTAAGAATAGTCGCGAGATGGGAGAACGATATATGATACTGCATGAAATGTTGAAAGATGAGCGCGAAGCGGGAAAACAAGAAGGTATAAGCAAAGGGAAATCGGAAGCTGTTTTGGATATTTTGGAAGATCTGGGGGAAGTCCCTGAGGATTTGAGACAGCGGATTTCAGATGAGAAGAATTTGACTGTCTTGAAAAAATATTTGCAGCAAGCAGTGAAATCTGAATCTATTGAGCAGTTTATCAAAGCGATTTCATAATGTGAATAGTGTAATTATTTATAATATTATTAATCTGATTTGGGTTTGTGAAGTAAATTTGCAAATCCAAAGTCTAAATAATCTGTAACCATCAATGTCATGTCTGACAAAATTCAATTGACAAAAATCGATTATTAAATAAACAAGCAGAGAAATCCTATAGAACTTAAGTTGGCTTCATGAAATTGCGTAAAAGGCGTAAAAAGATTCCTTAGATCAGAAAAATTATTGCAAAACGATAATTCCGTGATATAATAAAAGAAATGGATTATCGTTTTGCAATAATTTTTGTTTGAGAAGGAGGTAAAAACGTGAAACGCAAAATATTTTTTTGTTTGCTTACTGTAGAGGCTGTTGTTTGTATATCGTTTTATTTTTTGCAGACTTATTTTTCAAATATTTTTTCAGCAATAGTTGCATTTCCTTTTGAGCAGATTGGGTGGATACTTCGGAAGATGTCTTTGTCTGGCGTTGTGGGGAATGTGGTAGCGATTATTATATTTACTTTTATTTCTTTGACTCCATGCGGCGTATATTTTATGTTGCGCAAAAATGGTAGAAGTTGCAAAGTGGATAGGTTTTTACCGGTAATTAGTGTATTACTGTTGGCGGTCATTTACTATATGATCAACCCGGGACTTTTTGCAGTAAGTTTTTATGGAGGCGAAAAGATTCTGCTTGGCGGAACTTTTTACTCTGTGTTGTTCGGATATTTGGTTCTCCGGATCTTGAAAAAATTTGTATCGGCTGACGCGGTACAGCTTAAAAAGTGGCTTCGCATGTTAGGATATATAGTGGCTATGCTTTTTGTTTATATGGTATTTGGAAATCGTTTCGGAGTCTTGATTGATTCAATTAAAAATGTAAATCGGGCAAACAGTGGATTTTTAGGTATGAGTTCGGGACTGGAAATTACATATATTTTTCTGATACTTCAGTTTGTTGTAGATGCGATCCCGTATATATTGGATATTTTCATTATTTTGAGTGCGATCAAAGTGTTGGATGAATTGCTTTTGGATCCATATTCAGACGCGGCAGTGTCCGCATCGGAAAAACTCGGAAATTTGTGCGTAAAAGCACTTGAAATTACGGCGATTTCAGCAATTGTATTTCATTTGCTTCAACTTATATTTTCGGGAAACATCAGGCAGATCAATGTTGTAGTCTCAATTCCGGTATTTTCTATGGCATTTGTATTGGCTGCGCTTTTAACCGTAAGGTATGTTCGTGAGAATCAGAGATTAAAGAGAGAGAATGATCTGTTTATCTAAGCAATTTGAATTTTGGAAAAATTCACAGGAAGGAATAAGTAAGAAACAGCTATAGGTTAGATATAGGTAAGGTATTGGTATGGGAATAAGAGTTTGTCTGGAAGATGTTTTAAAAGAGAGAAAAATGACATCTAAGGAGTTATGTAAGCTTGTAAATATTACAGAAGCAAATCTCTCTGTGCTTCGGAGTGGAAAAGCAAAAGGTGTGCGTTTTCACACGATAAACCGGATTTGCTATTATTTGCAGTGTGATGTAGGAGATATTTTGAAATTCGATGGGAATCTGGAGGAGGATGTCGATGAAGAAAGTGAGAATGAGAAGTAGTGGAATAAAAAGGATGTTGATTGTCATGCTGGGAGCTGCCATGATTCTGCTTCTCGGTGGATGTTCACTGGCAAAAAAGGATGCAGGGAATAAAGTTTCAAAGGATCGGATGATCGGAGCATTCATCACAGATGAATATCTGGATCTGTTCGATATTGATGCGTATCTTGATGATCATGCTTCAAGTATATCTGATGGTGAGGAGATTACTTTGGATGATTCTTCAAAATATAATGAAAGATTATATGCGACAATTGACAAACATGGCAGCAAAGACCCTGCGGATTGGGACATTGCTTTTGGGAACGTGGAAGGGATAAACTTCTTTTCCGTTCGCTGGGAAGATGAATCAAAAGAAGCGACAACATCTTTGGTAGAAAGCGATGGAATTTACGATGTCAATACCAGCTATAATGTCACAGATGAAGGGGAAAATGTGGAATTGTCCGGAACGATTTACATGCTGCCCGGATTAATTGATGAAGATACGGCGTATTTTGTGAATCCTGTCTATCAAACGGAGGATGGGAGAATCTATGTTGTTTCGGAATCAGGTGGAAGTACCAGTGGAAATACATCGGAGGGAGAACAGCTTGCGCTTACCGTTAGTGATGAGACAACTGTTACGGAAAGTAGTTACACAGGAACTGAAAATGTAGGAAATGTAAACACAGGAAATACAAAGTCAGAAAAAATGACTGTCACGGTCAGACTTTCTGTGGTATATGAACCAGTGAAGATTACATTGTATCAAATGGATAGAGACAATCAAGTCTTACGAAAAGACGAGTACATTCCGGGGGAAATGCCGGAAAAACTGGATGTTTCCAAAAGGTGTGAATATTTGCTTATTGAGACAGAAAAGAAAGACCCTGATGGGAAAATGATTATCTCAAGAGATTTATACGAGCAGGGAGAAGAAGGAGAAACTCTTGATACATTTTACCGGGGAGAAGGCGGAAAGCTTTCGAGGCAGAGCACGGAAATTAACTGGTAAAGAATAAACATTTTCTAAAATAAAGCTTCCGTTTCTTGACATCAAAAAGCAGTAGTGTATACTGATTGCGTTTGATTTTGACAAGAAACGGAGGTACAAAAGATGATCTATATATTATATGTAGTTGCCGGACTGGGTGCCGGTGTCGTAACCGGGCTTGCCGGACTTTCCGCAGCAGTAGTGATCACACCGATTCTGGTAAGCTTATGCGGGTGGTTGAGTTATGATGCGGTTACCGTTGCGCTGGCTTCGGATGTTTTAGCAAGCCTCTTGTCTGCATATACCTATTATAAGAATAAAAATATTGACCTGAAACGAGGGCAGCTCGTAACAGTGACTGCTTTTGTGGGAACAGTAATCGGAAGCTATTGCGGTTATCTGTTCAGCCAAGCGCAGCCGGATGGACTGGGGTATCTTTCCATGCTGACAACTATTTTCCTCGGAATTAAGTTCCTGGTAAGACCTGTGACAGGAGGAAATGATGCGTCAACGGGGCTGAGCGGAAAAAAAGCGCAGGCAAAGACGGCGCTCGCAATGGTCCTCGGCTGTCTGATTGGCTGGGTGTGCGGATTTACCGGAAGCGGTGGCGGAATCCTGATGCTGACTGTATTTACGGTAGTCTTAGGGTACAATCTGAAGGTCGCTGTGGGAACAAGTACAATGATCATGTCTATCGTGGCGCTGACCGGAACTGTAAGCCACGTCGCCATGGGAGCAGAAATATTTCCTCTTCCAATGTTGATCGTAGTGGCATCCTGCCTGGTTGGGGCAGCAGTTTCAGCGAAATACGCAAACAGATGCGAAATAAAGAAATTAAACCGAGTCGTTGGCGTTGTGCTGATGATATTAGGAATCGTAACAATATTATTGAAATTGATATAGATAAGAAAATCTGTGAACATTCTGTGAAATTAGCACTCAACCCTTGACAGTGCTAAAAATGAGTGTTATAACACAAATAGAACAAAGGAAAGGAAACAAAATAAAGAACAAGTTGCTCCTTATTGTTCCCCGTAACATCCTGGTTCCAAGAAACAAGGTAACATGCATGAGTGATAATTGAAAAGGAGAGATGATTTATGTTAATGCCTAGTATTTTTGGAGAAAGTTTATTGGATGATTGGTTCGATTTCCCATTTGAAGAGATGGAAAGAGAAGGAAAGAAGATGGAGAAAAAGCTGTATGGTCATCATGCTAAGAACATTATGAAGACTGATGTGAAGGAAAAAGACGACAGTTATGAGTTGACCATGGATTTGCCTGGATTTAAGAAAGAAGAAGTAAAGGCTGAACTGAAAGACGGATATCTTACCATATCTGCTGCAAAAGGTCTGGAAGGTGGCACAGAAGATAAAGACACTGGTAAATACATTCGGAAAGAACGTTATACAGGTGCTGCTTCGAGAACATTTTATATTGGAGAGGACATTACACAGGATGAGATTAAAGCAGAGTTCAAACATGGCATTTTGAAGCTGCACATTCCGAAGAAGGATTCCAATAAAGCAGTAGAGAATAAAAATTATATTGCGATTGAAGGATAATTTTTACAGAAATGCAGGATAGCCGGTCAAATAGTTGGCCAGAATAATAATAGCAGTCATAAGAATTGGAGGAAGAGATAAATGGATACTTTAATTGCTGCAAAAAGAGATTTGACAACAAAGGCAAAAAGGCTTAGAAAAGAAGGTTACATTACCGGTATCGTTTATGGTAAGGAAGTGAAAGAGTCTATACCGGTTAAGATGAAGAAAACTGATGTGGCACAGATTCTCAAGACAAAAACAAAAGGCAGTCAGATCATGCTGGATGTTGAGGGGCAAAAATATGATGTGCTTATCAAAGAGATAGACTACAATCCGCTGAAAGGCGAGGTTGATGAGATAGATTTTCAGGCGCTGGTAAGCGGTGAGAAAGTTCATTCCGTAGCAGAAATCATTCTTTTGAATCACGAGAAAGTTACAACCGGCATTCTTCAGCAAAAACTTCGTGAGATTTCTTATAAAGCCGTGCCGGAAGCATTGGTAGATAAGGTTGAGATCAATGTTGAAAATATGAGAATCGGAGATTCTCTCAGGGTAAAAGACCTGGATATCGCTGCAAGAAAAGACATTGAGCTTCTAACAGATTTGGATACGACTGTAGTTATGGTTACAGAAGTACATGGTTCAGCAAATACTGCAGATTCCGAGGATGCAGCGCCGGAAGCATAAGTCAGTATATCATTATATATAAGTAAATATTACGGGACAATTGCCAGTACGCGATTGCCCCGTTTTTATATGTGCATAAAATGTATCTTATTGACATGTGCATAAAACGTATCTCGCATCTGATTTTGAAATACAACAATTCCGACAGATCATACATTTTCCCTGTTTATTCCAAAATATGATACAATAAATAATATTGAAGAAATGACATTAAGATAAATACAAGGAGGCAGTGAAAATGGGCTTTTTTTCAGGAAATATTTATTCAGCTTCAATGAGGATGGAAACGCAGGTGAATGTTATTCTCCCGCAGGACGGAAGGAATTATACATGGAATCAGAAACCAAAGACTCTCATATTGTTACATGGTTTATCTGACAATGCGTCTACATGGATGAGACTGTCTGCGATTGAGCGGTATGCCCAGATGTACAATCTCGCCGTTGTGATGCCGGAAGTGCAAAGATCATGGTATCAGGACAATGGTTACGGCATGAGAATGTTTACCTATATTGCAGAAGAACTGCCGAAGCTAATGGAAAAAATGTTTCAGGTGTCTGTCAGGAGAGAGGATCTTATGATAGCGGGCTGGTCCATGGGAGGATACGGAGCACTCAGATGTTCCCTGACATTTCCGGAGAAATTTTCCTGCTGTGGAGCACTTTCCGGAGCCTATGATCTCTCTTACATGCTAAAATGCGAAGATACCCTGGGAGCAGATGAAATGAAGCGTCTTAGAGAAGAGTATCAGGCAATATTCGGAGAAAATACAAAAATTCCCGATGAAAGAGACATTTTTTCATTAATTGAAAAAGATAAAAAAGAAGGAAAAATAATGCCGAATGTTTTCATGAGCAGCGGTACAAGTGATTATCTGTATCCAGTATTCCAGAAAGTGAGAAAAATGTGCGAAGAAAATATCCCTGAGTATCATGCGGAGGAATACGAAGGCGCACACGAATGGAAAGTTTGCGATAAAGCAGTGGAGAGAATGCTTAAATACTTCCTTGGAGACGAAAAATCAGAGGATTAAAAACAAAGGGTGTAAGGTCTTGGCAGTTTAGTAAGACTTTACACCCAAATTAATGACGTGAATTATAAAGTTATGTCTTCAATAGATACTCCTAGAGAAGATAGTTTTGCTATTGCTACTTTAATCTGGTAATCAAGTTCCGGATTTTCGAAATCACCATTTGCTTTTTTTATGCGCTGCAAATCGGTATATCTGTCAATAGTGATTGTGATTAATTCTTTATCTGACATATTATCACTCACTTTCTTCACCGCCCTTTTATATTAAGATAATTATATTATAAGGACTTATTTAGAAGGTGTAAAGTCTTATTAAACTGTCAAGGAGCAATGTTTTGGGAAAAAAGTGAAATAAATATAGAATAAGAATTATGAACTTACAAAGAATCTTGCGAGATTAAAAAGAAATAATTATAGCATAAAATAACAAAATTGATCGGAACGATGTAAAGATGGAAATTTGACATCTTTACATCGATATCCGATATTGTGATTATTAATTCTGAAGAATGATTACAATCCAAATTCCTTTAATAATTGTTCCTGATATTCCGGATCTTTTGCGCCATGTTCCAAATCATCATATCGGTTCTCGGCAATTAATTTTAGAGTTAACTGATTTATTCGATTTTCTCCTTCTTTTCTGCTTATTCGCCTTGTCTCAGGTACATCATATCCTTCAAACCTATCAAATAACATTCCGAATTTCCTCCGTTCAGGTTAACTTTTGTTCATTTTTCATATAGTCTCTCCTTTCGAGTGAGAATATATGAGATGAACGACAGAATTATTATTAGAATAATTGTAACATTAGACTACTTAAAAGACAATAAATCCATCGTTAAGCTCATATATTCTGTTTGATTTTTGATGGAATTCTGTGCCGAGATGGCGTTAGAAATCAGATTCTTAAGATGTAAATTCTTTACAAGTTTTAGAAAGTGTGCTCAGTATATCAGATGGGTTCGTGAAATGCAAGGGAAAGGTTAAGGGTACTGCAAAAAGACTATGTAGTATCTTTAGTATCAGGCATGACATGTATGGTATATCAGTTCAAATTGTAGGGTAAAGTACTGCTGGGAGTCGCAAAGAAATCATACACCAGCGGGAAAAGCAAGTAAAGTTGTCTGCCGGGAGTCGGTAAGAAGTCATACAGCGGCGGGAAAAGCAAGTGAAGTTGTCTGCCGTAAGCCGGTAAGAAGTCATACACCAGCGGGAAAAACAAGCTAAGGAGTCTACCGAAAGCCGGTAAGAAGTCATACACCGGCGGGAAAAGCAAGCCAAGGAGTCTACCGGAAGCCGGTAAGAAGTCATACACCAGCGGGAAAAGCAAGCTAAGGAGTCTGCCGAGAGTCGCGAACAAATCATACACCGACGGGAAAAGCAAGCCAAGTTGTCTGCCGGAAGCCGTGCAGAAGTCATACACCAAAGAGAAAAGCAAGTGAAGTTGTCTACCGGGAGCCGCAAAGAAGTCATACACCAAAAAGAAAACAAGCTAAGGTGTCTACCGGAAGCCAGTAACAAGTCATACACCAGTGGGAAAAACAAGCCAAGGAGTCTGCCAAAAGCCCCGAACAAGTCATACACCAAAGCGAAAGCAAGTGAAGTTGTCTACCGG
>JBJFCD010000154.1:0-2626 GCA_051888795.1 Lachnospiraceae bacterium
AAGATGAAATGCTTTCCAGTTCAAAAACATATTACTATAAGGTAAAAGCGTATCGAACGGTTAAAAAGAAAAATTATTATGGTTATGCTTCAACCGTAAAGAAAGTCACTACGAAGAAATTCGAGGCTGGATGGAAATATGTGAATGGATATAAGTTATATTATGATAAGAATGGAAAGCTTGTGAAAGATGTAAGCAGTATTATCGGAAAACAGTCTTCCTATGTTATCAAGGTAAATAAAAAGAAAAACTGCGTAACAGTTTATGCAAAAGATGGAAAAAATGGCTATATTATTCCGGTTAAAGCTTTCCCGTGTTCTGCAGGAAATGCAACACCGATTACAACAGCATGGACACCGGCAAAATATCGCTGGCATGCACTTAATGGGAACTGTTATGGTCAGTGGTGTACGCGGATCAAACAAGGATTTCTTTTCCATTCAGTTATGTACGGAAGTACTAAAAATACGACATTGAGCGTTTCAAATTACAATAAGTTAGGTACAACTGCCTCACATGGATGTATTCGGTTAAGGGCAGGAGATGCAAAGTGGATATATGATAATTGTAAATTAAAAACAAAAGTCATTATTTATAACAGCTCAAATCCAGGACCATTAGGTAAACCAAGTGCGGTTAAACTCCCTAAATGGCATAAGTGGGATCCAACAGATCCAACTGCAAGATACAAGTGTAAACAAAAGGGTTGTCATTAATGTTAATTAAACTTAATAAAACTTAATATTTCAATGGATTGACAATCATAAACTCGCTTTGTTACTATAAAAATGAAGAAATGGGGAAATGAAGGAAAGGAACAGGCGTATGAAAAAATTATCAAAAGTACTTTGTATCACGTTAAGTATAATGATGTTGATGAATCTGATGGGAGTCCAGGTTTTTGCGGCAGATACGGAGGAACAACAGAAAGCAACAGTCAGCGTGGAGAATGATACAATAGAAGAGGCTGATTCATTGGATAAAACAGATGAAGAAGCCGGCACAGAAGGAGAGTTTTCTGATGATTCCAGTTATCCTACTGATGCAGAAGGAAATATCTTGCAGGGAGAAGATGCTGAAGAGGAAGAGGCTGGTCAGATACAGCCTGAAGTTGAGCCTGAAAAAGAGATTTTTAAAGTTGAACTGAATGCTGAGCATACAGGGATTCTGGTTACTCTGTTAGAAGAGATAGCAGAGGGTACAGACTATACAGTGACTTTAAGAGATTCAAAGAATGCAGAAGTCTTCAGTACAGCATTTAGCACAAGTGATACATCTATTGAAATCAAGGATCTGAAAAAAGCTGAAAAATATAATATTGAAGTAAAAGCAATAAAAGATGGAAGTGTAGTGAGTAACGGGACAGTGCCGGTAATGCTTCTGGATGCTCCATCTGTTAAAGTGACTTCAGGGGTTTCCAGTGCGGCTTTATCTTGGAATAAGGTCAGTGGTGCGACATCGTATATCATTACGAATGTAAAGACGGGAGAAATAATCGAAAATGTTACGGGAACTTCCTATAGTGCGAAAAAGTTGACAAATGGAACAAAATATGAGTTCCGGGTAAAAGCAGTTGTAAAGCTGAAAGATGATGCCGATCAGGAGTATGTGTATGAATCTTTAGAAGGCAGTGCGGTTGCAGCTCCTCAGGTTGCAAAGCCGGGAAAAACTACTGGTCTGACAGGAATGGATGGAGATAATTGTGCAATCCTTACATGGAAAAAAGTTTCAGGTGCGACAACTTATAATATTTACAGATATAACTATTCTACAAAAAAATGGGAAATAATTAAAACAAACGTTAAAAAAACGACATATACAAATAAAAAATTGAGTGCCGGAAAGAAATATAAATATCGCGTGGCTGCTGTAAATGCAGGAGGAACAGGTCCACAGTCAGATAGCTTTATTGTTAATGTAAAAGATACTCCTGGTACAAAGGTACGTACAATTGGATATAAAGCGATTGTTAAGTCCAGAGCGCCAATTTTTACAGGAAAAAGTAGTAAAAAGATAGTAAAATATCTGAATCCGGGTACTCGGATCACAACAATAGATTTTGGAAATGGTCGTTATCAGTTTCAATTGTCAAATGGAAAGATATATTGGATTTCTAAGGACAGACTCACTTTTACAGCGAGCATATGGACAACAAAGGATTATTCCACAAAAGTAAAGACAGATTTTGTCAACAAAAAAGGTTATAAGAGTCCAACAAAATATCTTATCTGGATTAATCAATATACTCAGAGAGTAATGATTTATACGGGTAAAAAAGGTCATTGGAAACTGATTCGGTCCTGCCGATGTGCAACAGGAACACATCTTCATATGACACCAAAGGGAATACACAAAATCACATATAAGGAAAAAGGATGGTTTTATAGAACTACGTATGAAAAACCAATTGTACATTTTAAAGATGCAAATTCCTTCCATTCCAGAATTAAAAATTATAAAGGCGGATATGCCGATGCAACAATCGGAAGGCCAAGATCAGCGGGATGTGTTCGTCTTTATGATGAAGATATACAATTTATTTACGATAAATGTCCTATTGGAACTACAGTAGTATCACATTAATATTAAAAAGTCTTCGGAGAAATCCGGAGACTTTTTAATTATG
>JBJFCD010000155.1:0-2599 GCA_051888795.1 Lachnospiraceae bacterium
ATAATAGAATTCCAATGTGTCTTGTTCATATGATATGCCGGTACAACAGATTCAAAAGCATTTCTCCAGAACTCTCTCCACTCCGGATCACATTTTACATTTATCCATACATATTCATCTCTATCATAAATGAGCGCAAACGTCTTTTTATTTCCTTTATGACGCATGACACACCAGTTATCATCATGAAAAGGATAGTCTTCATATACATCTTGAAATGAATGGCAATATTTGATGGCTTCCTGTCTTGTCTGCATAGCTTCCTCTTTTCTTTATTCTTTAATCTATCTCTCTCCGAATAAAAGCATTCACCTTTCCAGTAAATTAATAGTGCCATGAATTAATGAATTCGTCAATTTTCCGAAACAAGTTTTCTTTCTTATGCTCCTACTTTTTCTTTGTATCTTGCAGACACATTCGCCTATTTCCTATCTTGTTGTATGAACTTTTAAGACATCTAGGCAGACTCCCTGACTTGTTTCTCCCCATGGTGTATGACCACCGCAGGCTTCTGGGCAGATTCCTTGACTTCTTTCTTCCCATGGTGTATGACCATAATCGATTTTCCAGCAGACTCCTCTCTAAAATTCATAATCTGATGTATGACCAGCCTTCCTCTTTGGGCAGACACATTCT
The DNA here is from genome assembly GCA_051888795.1 of Lachnospiraceae bacterium. Classification (GTDB taxonomy): domain Bacteria; phylum Bacillota; class Clostridia; order Lachnospirales; family Lachnospiraceae; genus MD308. The sequence goes on from JBJFCD010000155.1 coordinate 637, forward strand.
GTATATTCTCAATATAGTGTATGAAAAAAACTTCTCTGGGTATCATTTCAATTTTGCTTTATATTCATTAATAAGTTTTTGGAAATTCTCATTTTCTCTGAGAAATTCATATCCCGAATCCTTTTCCATTTCGGAAAGTAGTACGGGTAGCATTTGTGATAAATCTGCAGATGATTGTATGCGGTAAAACAGCGGAGAAGCTGTTGTATCCCACGGTTCTGTCACCAAGTGAAGCAGCTTTCTCAGTAATGCAATACAAGTGTCGGAATTTTCTTCTGCCATTGCAACCTGTAATGGAGCGACAAAGGAAGAATACTCCCATAAATCAAACAGCGCTGTCATTTGAGCAGATTTCTCGGCAATAATTCTTGCATTTTCATAGTTTTTAGCAGACATCTCTGCATCAACTAACTTGCTCAAAATCAATTGGACTTTTTGAACTGCTGTGAGTAAAGCGTACTGTAATTCCTTAACTGCCTGTTCTGCTTTACCCTGCTTCTGATAAATAGATACCTGAAGCATTAACTTATCAGCCATACTACTGATAATATCTTCTTTACTGGGCATCGAATCTAAAATTTCCTGCGCCTTTTCATAATCATCAGAATGGAGATATCTGCTTGCCAGCATAAATTTTGCACTATTACTTATCTTATCATCCGTACTCTCTGCCAGTTTGCTATACCAAGAAATAATCTCCACCTCATATGGTTCCTTTTCTGTATCGTCCATTCCCGACATCATCAAATGCCCGTCAATCTGAACTGCCATATAGTGCAATAAAGTCTCGTTATGCGGATACTCATGCAACTTTGCTGCTGCAGTCTCGAAACCTGCAACAAAGCCTTCTGTCTGTACAATCTCCGCAACCTCCCGACAGAAATAATTAATCTCCGACTCAGTCATATCTTCGTTAAAGCAAAACAACGTGTTCAAATCAATTTTCAAAAAGCGGGCAAGTTGGGGAAGAATCAATATATCTGGGCTTGTTATACCTTTTTCCCACTTACTGACAGCAGGCGTTGAAACATTTAGATATTCCGCTATCTGCTCTTGTGTTAACCCTAACTCCTTACGTTTTTCCTGTATTACGATATTCATCGGCATAGTATCGTCTCCTTTATTCAAGATACAAAAGCTTTTGTTGATTTTATCTTACTATCTGTTTTCTATCATTACAATCGAGCAGATGTTAACTTAAAAGGAGAAATTTTAACTAACAGTTAATAAACTTCTTGTACCCATTTCTGTAAATCTCATTGAGCACATCCTGGACATGTTCCATTTCTTTTTTCTGGATAATCGCGTCCCTGTCACTCAAGATTGCAAGCATCTCATCCATCAGATCCTTGATCTGGGGATTGCTCACCCAGTATAAATACCCAAGCATCCGAGTGGCAGTGGAATCTGTATTCATATTTTTATAGGCACTCTCTGCACAGAACTCTTTTGGATATCCTCTTTCCATTAAATTCTGGGTTAAAAAATCGCCTTGAACAAAATAATAAAATATGCTATATTGTATATAGAAAAGGGAAGCCAAAGAAGCGGCTTACCCCGAACACTAAAGCATCAACCTATTATAAGGTCAGCCGTCATTATTCGCAGTAATGGCGGCTATTTTCGTTTTCCCTTGAAAACTGTATAACACAATCCAACAAGGGCAACAATGAATATTCCAATCTGAATCAAATCAGAGTATGTAACATACATCGGCAACGCCCTCCTTTCTTTTATCTGGAGGGTTAGCCCCTCCAACAAAAAGAGGGTAAGCCGCCCGGCTCTTTGGTTTCCCATAGGCGAATTATATCACAGAACAAAACTATAAACAATGTCTTTAGAACCACAAAAAAGCTATGAGGCAAATCATACGAAGGTAATATATGCTTTATACTCTGCCGTCACGTGACACGCTCCCACTACTTAAGCCCTATGGCTTTGAAGTAGGGGCTTCTTACTCAAT
>JBJFCD010000156.1:0-2580 GCA_051888795.1 Lachnospiraceae bacterium
ACCTTCATGGAAGGATGTCTTTCTTTGTGGAACGGGCAACAACACATACCGGACCTGTTAACTTTGATTCCGTAACCTTCTACAATCTCTCGCATTGAATGAGACTGTTTAATCTCTTCGCTGTTCACCGCTTAAAATCCTCACAATCTCATGGCCTGTATGTTCCTTGTCGCAGAAAGCATATTTAACACCGTATTTTCTTTCCAGCGTGCAAAGAATGTTATATAAAGTCTGTCCGGAAGTAGCCTTAGTTTTTATTGTTTGATATTTTCCATCAATCTTTACTCTCTTTTTCGATCTAGGATTTTCCCAAAATATTACATCTTCCAAACATTCAGTATCTTTTCCGTGTTCTATTAGAATTACAAGCTGTATTCCATTATCCTTTGCTTTTAAAAGTTCTCTTCTGAACCTGTCATGATCCGATGTGACATTAGTACATAATTCGCTTAAATTCTGCTTTCTGTCGATTATTAACCTTGGGTTGTCAATGTTCATGTAGTCGCCTATGTATAACTTTGAATGGAAATAAGCTATTTCATTTTCTTCGAAATATTGCGTAATGTCCTTAATCGCTCTTGCCTTTTCCCTAGTATCAATTTGGATTGTCACAAAATCACCTACTTAAAAAGGAAGTTCACTATCTAAGCCATCTGCTATGTTCATAAAACCATCTCCCACATTACTCGGAACCGGCCTTGGCTCATCTGCAGAAGTCTTTTTGCTTTCAACAAATTCAACATTTTCCGCAACAATATCTGTTGTGTAATGCTTAACTCCGTCTTTTTCATAGCTTCCTGTCTGAATCCTTCCTGTAAGTCCTATTCTCTGACCTTTGATAAAGTATTTTTCAATAAATTCTGCGGTCTTGCCAAACGCCACGCAGGTAATAAAATCTACATCCGGCTGTCCTTCTTTTGCATATCTTCTCTGACAAGCAACACTAAACCTTGCAATACTGCTGCCACCATCCGTATATCTGATTTCCGGATCATTTGATAATCTTCCTACTAACTGAACACTATTCATTTTTGCTTTCCTCCTGTTTCTTTTTAATATCTTCCAAATGCTTCATAATGTTGTCGCATTTTTTAACATCCAAAGTTCGCAAATCATCAACTTTGTAAAGTCGTTTGACAATTTCAACATCAATATCTTTTTCCTTCAGTGCAGACATTACCTCATTCACTTTTGCAATTCTATCTGCTTCTGATGTTGCATTTTCCTTATTTGATTTTGTATCTTTCGCACTGTTATCACGGCTGTCAGCATCTTTTACATCATCAATACAGAAAAGTCCGTTGAGAGCATATTTGCGCGCATAAGAGGACGTTGATCCGGTCAGCTGTGAAGAATCCATTCCTTTTTTAGAATCCTCTTCTCTTGCTAATGCGGTATTTGAGATTGATTCACCGGATTCACAGTCAATCAAATTTGCCGTTGCCTGGATGTAATATCTATCACCTATCTGAATAATCTCATCAGATATTTTTACAGCCGCATTTACTTTTTTCAGACAAGGCTTCAATCCTTCCAAAATGTCCTCACACGATCTGTAACTATAGTTTCCGAATTTATTAAACTGGTTTTTTGGAGCGATCAGTTCCTGTTGTATAGCCGCAAGTTTCTCATAAATATTCACTTATTCTTCCCCCTTTTCTTCTACCTCAACAAATCTGCTGCACCACATATCCGCAGTATGCAAAAGCAAATATAGTTTCGTTTCGTTTCCATCAATGTCACGATAATAACTTCCGTACATTCCGTTATGCCATAAAATTGCTGCCTCTTCTTCCTCTGTCAAGTTTATAAATTTTGAAGCAATCTTTAGAGAACGGGTTTCATGACTGATTGGAATAAGTTCTTTATTTCTTTTATAAGGGATTGATTCTGACCTCTTATACTTTTGCTCCGGCTCTTCTTTTGTCGGTCTGCCATCCTTAATTATGTTTTCTATAAAATTCTGCTTGCCATAATCTCCCATCTTTCCTAGATCATGAAGCAATGAAACAATGATGATACTGTTATAGTATTTTTGGAACTCTTCTTCTGATAGTAAACGATCCGCAAGTGAGTTCATTGTGTAATAAACATTCAAGCTATGCTCTGCCAGTCCACCTTCTTTAGCAAGATGATGTTTTGTACTGCATGGAGCATCGAAAAAACCTCCTGTATTCATTTCCATTGATAACTCCAGTATTCCTTCTCTTCCTGTTGATCTCAACAAGTCTAAAATCTGCTCTTTGATATTCATATTGTTCACTCCTTTATTGGCTTTATAATGTTGAAGAATTTATAAAAAGTATCTTCATCAATAAATATGAGAAATGCTGTATTTTTGTTTGTGATCATTATTCTCTTTTTGATATCATAAGAAAATTCATATATCCTTCTTGGCTTTAAGTTAATATAAGCTCTAATACCATCTATTGATCCTTCACATACTCTTATTTTTTTTTTATATAATGAAAAATTTTCATCATTAAAGTAGAACTCAATCTCTTGTTTTGGACTAGCCAATCCAACCCAATCTGGTAAATGTCTTTTCATTTTTCCTTCCTTTCCTACCATTCTGTATCC
>JBJFCD010000157.1:0-2560 GCA_051888795.1 Lachnospiraceae bacterium
AATACAGGCTTTGTGGCTGTTTTGTCTTTCATCAACTGTCAAAGATGGGATTATACTTCTTTATTAACGAAACGTCAATTCGTTTGAACGAAGTCAACTGTAATAGTCTGTATGAAAACTCCATTAAAACAGGTAATTATATTACTCCTCCAGATACATTTTTACTGCATTAAAACACTTCAGAGCCTCTGAATCTGCATCATTGAAATTTGATGAAAAAGTTTGTAAGCTTCCAGATGGATCTATCGCCAGATTCGTTAATGCTAAATAAGCATCATACAACTCTGATATTGCCTCATAAGCATCCTCATATTCATCCGGTGGATTTTTCAGTTGCTTCATTAGCGAACTTACAGTTTCCTGGTTCTCCTTTATACCACTAATCTTGCTGCTAAAAGAATCATCTGAAAACAAATTCTGTAATGCATCATTGAAATCTGATACATAATACCCCTTTGGTTTTGTATATTTATCTATCTTACTGTCACTTTCTTGATAAATTGCGTTATACCACACCTGTTTTATTAAATTTCCACAAGTTTCTGCATCACCTGCTCCGGAAAGCATAGCAATAGTAGCAAGTTCAAGATTAGCAGAATACTCTTCACTGCGTTTTGCTTCTTCTGCCGCCGCTGTCTCTGCCGCCCGTTTCTTTTGTCCTTGGATCACTCCATAAGTGATTGCTATCCCCGCTATAACTACAATCAGAACCATCATAATTATTTTTTTCGATTTTTTTGCAATCTTTACGCCGGTTACTTCCACTTGTTGAGGTATAATTTCTGTTTTATCTACATTTTCTACAGGGCAGCCACACTTTGAGCAAATCTCTGCATCTTCGTCCAATTCTGCCCCACACTCCTGACAGTATTTCTTTTCTTCCGGTAGTAAAACCATCCCACAATGTACACATTTTTTCGCCTTGTCTGATACCTGTTCACCACAATTTGGGCATTTCGTCATTGCCATAATCTTTTTCCTCCTTCGTCATATTGCCTAACTGGCCTTCTGCTCCTTTATAATCTCTTTCTCACCGATTGTATCAGACTCTTTACTTTGAGCTGTATCGTGATCTTCCATTTGTAATTCTTTTACTATGCTAATTCTATTTGATTCTTGTATTCTACGACTTGCATTATCCAAACTGCTCTGAAATGCACCTGCCATCTTTTTACAATCCACCTGTTCCTGCAACGCTTCCATACATATCACTTCTTTCAATATTTGTTTTCTCTCAGCTCTCTTATCTCGAAGAAGCTTGTACATACGATACCCTTGCGCTGCATTGTAAGTGGTATCCTCTATGAAATTCAGTATGGATTCTATCTCTTCTTCTAACTGCGCAATATCATTTTTCATAGCCATTAATTTAATTTCCATATTATTCCAAAATATTACTTGTTCTTGCAAAAATCGATATGCCGAAACAGGAATGTCTTGCACAATCTCCACTGGTTCTGCTGATTCCAGATCCAGAGTTCCATCTTCTGAATGTTTCAAACCCAGACTGTGTGCCAAAGCATGATCCACTTCTTTCATAACACGTTCTCCAACATTGCCACAATAATCTATCAGTCTGCATTTATCTATTGTCTGAATTTGTTCTGCGCAAATGTCGCTTGGAACCTTTACAATATTCATATCACTATAATACACATGATATGGAATATTTCCTTTACACCTGGACGTAAGGCACAAACAAATTACAGTATCTGAGACTTTATTCCCCAGATTATTCTGCACAATCAGGACAGGCCTCTTTTTTGCAGCTTCACATCCCACTACATCTTCTATTTTTCCAAAGTCTACATAATAAATATCTCCTCGCCTGATTCCGTGAATCCCTGTAGGATAAAATGACTTTTCTTTTTTACTCATATCTTCTTCTCTCCTCTTTTTCCGTTTTGCTTTGCTTCACGATATTTCACAATATCTCTCTTCCAGTCATCATCAAAAACTACTCCTGGACATTCTGCATCTACAGCCTCAGAGAGTGCTTTCCCCACGGCTCTAAAATTGATAGCAATACCTTCCGGGTCATTTTCATAGGTCACAGAACGGTTACGGGCAATACCGATTTTTTCCGCCTCTTTACCGGCATCAATATTGGCACCAAGGAATAAGAATTCCCATCCACACTCTTTTTTTGCACTGATCATTCTCCGGATCTTTTCATATGTAAAATTCTCACTGGAATTTTCCAATCCATCGGTAGTAATAACAAATATGACTTTTCCTGCTTTATGTGCTTCCGGAAGATGTTTCTGAAGATTATCAATCTTTTCAATCGCTGCCCCCACTGCATCCAGCAGTGCCGTACATCCTCGGACATAGTATTCTTTTTCTGTCAAAGGCTCGATAATCTCAATCGGAAAACGATCATGAATAATCTCCACCTGATCATCAAACAGTACTGTTGTCACATCCACTTGCTTACCTTCTGCTTTCTGCTTTGCTATCATTCCATTAAATCCACCGATTGTATCGCTCTCCAGTCCTCCCATGGAACCACTTCTGTCCAAAATAAAAACCAACTCAGTTAATCCTGTATTCATGTGAT
>JBJFCD010000158.1:0-2536 GCA_051888795.1 Lachnospiraceae bacterium
CCACATATGCCCGTGAACAATCGGATGAGCGAATTGCTGATCGTGTGGCTACCATTGAAGAGAGCGGAACGAAGATCATTATACTATCTGATGAAGTAAGAAATGAAATCCGGGAAAATTCACAGGGAGTATATGATTCTATCAAAGAAAATATTTCTGAAGATATCTACAATGCATACATGAGGACGGAATAAATTATTCCGTCCTTTTCCACTGTACCATATTCGGAACGTTATGAGAGACAAAGAAACTCTGTTTTCATCCAATACAGACACCTTATGATTTTACTGTAATTTCATTCCACATGGTAAATCCCAAAATCAGAATACCGCCTGCCACCTGCCAGAGCGACATTTTCTCACCCAAAACAGTTACAGAAATCAAAACTGCGACCAGTGGGTCAATATAGCTTAAAATTGCAGCTTTCTGTCCAGGTAATTCCTTCAATGAGGAGAAATACATACAGTATGTTAACCCTGTATGAAATAATCCTACAATCAGAAGATTAATCCATCCTATGTTATCTAAATCACCTAGTGTTACTCCACTGGTTAATACAACATAGGGAAGCAATATGACGATAGCGGCAAGAAACTGCAAAAAGGTTCGATGAATCCCTTCTACATTTTTTATAAATTTGTTTATAAGAACCACCGCAGCATAGAATACCGCAGCTCCCAATCCCAACAAAATCCCCCTAATATTTCCCTCACCAACAGCTATATCTCCGATACCGGTAATCATCACAATTCCCAGTGTAGACATGACAAAGCAGACAATCTGCTTTCCGGTTAGTTTTTCGCGGAATAAAACAGGACATACACAAGTTACAATGACCGGTGCAAAGTAGTAGCTCAAGGTAGCCAAGGATACTGTAGTATATTTATAAGCTTCAAACAAAAGTATCCAGTTGATTCCCATAGCTACACCTGATACAAGCAGTAACAATATCTCTTTTTTTATGTTCGCAAATGATATCTTCTGTTTTGTCGCTATTAGAAAAACAGAGATCAACATAGCAGCCAGTACAGCTCGATATAATGCCAGCTCCCCGGAAGATACAGATATATTCCGCACAAATGGTCCTAACGTGCCAAAAATAGTCATAGATGCAATCATCATCCATCGTGCCTTTTTTTTTCGATTCATATACATTCCCCACAATCTGACATTTTTCCATAAAGTTGACAGCGTCATTATATGTAAATTTATAAATGCTGTCAACTATATTCCAGGGTATACTGCATGAACCTAATCTATTCTGGGAAAGATAAAACATATTCTTTCCCAGGAGGTCGAGATGAAAAACTACTTCTACGGATGGTATCTCAAATGCCAGTCTGATTCACAGACTCTGGCAGTAATACCTGCCATTCATCAAACAGGCAGAAAACAAAGCTGTTCTATTCAGATCATTACAGATGACAACGTCTGGACCGTTCCTTTTTCTTCGGATTCCTTCCACCGAAAAAGAATGGCTATTTCGATTGATAAAAATCATTTCGATAAAAATGGTATCTATCTGTCCATATGCACACCAGAATTAAGTATAAAAGGGAAATTGAATTTTGGTCCTCTTGCCCCTTTAAAATATGATATCATGGGTCCATTTGCACTAGTACCTTTTATGGAATGCCGCCACAGTGTTTGGAGTATGCAACATTCAGTCTGCGGAACCCTAAAAATAAATGGAGAATCATATTCTTTTATAAACGGCACGGGATACTGGGAAGGAGACCGTGGAAGATCATTTCCCGAAAGATATATATGGACTCAATGCTGTTTTCCACAGAGGTCTTTGATGTTATCTGTAGCGGATATTCCCATGGCGGGAATCCATTTTACCGGTATCATAGGCAACATATTGTGGGAGGGCAAAGAATACAGGCTGGCTACTTATCTAGGCGCCAGACTTGTACATCTCAAAAACAGAAAGCTTAGGATTCTTCAAGGAAATCTGGAACTGGATGTCTGTCTTTTCGAAGAAGAAGCACATCCATTGAAGGCTCCGACAGACGGACAAATGATACGGACAATTCATGAAAGTGTATCCTGCAAAGCTTCCTATCAGTTTCGGAAAAATGGGCGTACTCTTTTTGCTTTCGAAACCAAACATGCCTCCTTTGAATACGAATATCCATATTAAAAGAACCTGTTAAGATGTCTATAAGCATTGAGGCCGGGACTATTTCCCGACCTCATGAAACTTATTTTTATTCTGCCCGCCTTATCCTTTCCACTACGCTTGTCTTACTCATACTTCGATAACACATCGTTGGCACGATATATACAATTGCTGCCAGAAACGGAAGGCAGATAAATATTGGAGTGACTGTAAATTTCCATGTAAAGAAGAAAAATTCACTCCCGATATTCCGGATAGCCGTTACATTTAGAACTGCGCTGAGACCAAGCGATACGATACCCGTAAGCACAGCATAACAAATTCCCTCTCCGACAAGCATTTGCCGCTGTTGTTTCCCGGTCATACCCACTGCCTCCATCATGGCCAATTCCTGCTTTCTGGATATAATAG
>JBJFCD010000159.1:0-2525 GCA_051888795.1 Lachnospiraceae bacterium
GATCCAATCGGTGATGAGAATCATATGCAGCAACAGATCATCCGTTACATGCGGAAAGCGGGAATTGACCAACGCAGGAAAAAACATTCCGGTTTTCACTCCTTAAGACACTCTGCTGGTTCCATGCTGCTTGAAATGGAGACGCCGCTCCCGGTTATCACAGACATTCTTGGACATTCAGACTCAGACGTAACTGCAGTCTATCTGAAAACAGACCTGCAGAAGCTTGCCGAATGCGTCCTTTCCCCGGAGGATTTTTGCTATGAATGAACCGGTTTACAGCAGCGTTTTCAAAAAAGAATTTCAGGAACTGGTAGCTTTGAAACGGTCTCTTGGCTTTTCCTATGCAACGGAGGCTTCCGCTTTTCGCCGGATTGATTTGTTTTTCATTGAAAACAGGCTTTCTGATAAATGTATCACCAAGGAATTATGCGATCTCTGGTGCCGTAAAAGAAGCCATGAATCTGTTACGAATCAGGCGGGCCGCATCAGTACAATGAGGGTCTTCTGCAGATATCTGAATGACATGGGAGTTCCAGCATACATCCCGCCTAAAGGTATCACAAAAAAGACAACCAGATATGATGCACATATCTATACGGATGAGGAACTCAAAAAGTTTTTTGCCGCAGTTGATAAAAGCCAGTCTGTACCAGGTGAATGTCCATACCGCAGCTATGTTATGCCTGTTTTCTTCAGAATCCTGTATACAAGCGGTATGAGAGTTTCAGAACTTCGCCTTGCCAAAATCAGAGACCTGAATCTCACGGAAGGATTTATCACTGTTCATGAAGCTAAAAATCATAAAGAAAGGATCATTCCCATACATCCGTTACTTACCGACAGATGCCTGAAATTGAAGGAAAAGATCCATGCCGATTCATCGGAAGATGAATATTTCTTTATGATCCGTCCCGGACAGCCCATGCCGCTGGTAAATGTTTACCGGAATTTCAGAAGATATCTGGAAAAGGCCGGTATCTCTCATACGGGTAATGGCCCGCGTGTTCATGATTTTCGCCATACCTACTGTGTAAATCTGCTCCGTAAATGGACAGACGAGGGAAAAGATCTTATGGCTTGCCTTCCCTATATGCGTACAATGCTCGGTCATGAAGGATTTGATGAGACTGCTTATTACCTCAAGCTTACGGCAGAACGTTTTCCATATATAAAAGAACAGTTAAAAACCTCTTTTCCGGATTTGATCAAGGAGGCTGCTATCAATGAACAAGAATTCTACTGATTTTGCCTGCCTTGTCACTGGATTTTTAACGGATTACCTGCCTCTGCAGAGATGCTATTCCAGAAACACAGTTCTAAGCTATAGGGATACGTTGAAACTGTTCCTTCGTTTTTTAACTGAATGCAAAGGCATCTCCCCTGCTTCTTTTTATATAAAAGATTTCAAGCGTGAACTGGTGATCGAGTTCCTTGAATGGTATCGTAAAAATGGTGCCAGCATATCAGCAGCAAATCAAAGGCTGGCTGCTATCAAAGCATTTGCCAGTTATGCCCAGTTTGAAAGTATTGAATGCATTGCGCCTTTGCAGGATGTATCTGGGATCAAAGCGAAAAAGGCTGCTCCAAAAGAGGTTTCCTTTCTGACTGTTGAACAGATGTCGGTCCTCATAAATTTCCCGGATATCAATTCGTATACCGGATTTCGGCACCGAATGCTCCTTACATTGCTGTATGACAGTGGATGCCGGGTTCAGGAGCTTTGCGATATCACGATGGCAGATGTTTCGCTGGGTTCTGTTTCTACTGTCCGCCTGCATGGTAAAGGTAATAAATACCGGACGGTAGTAATCTCAGATGAAACGGCAATCCTTATCAGAAACTATATCAGCCGATATCGGTCAAATGCTGTTGGAACACAGCCGCTGATTACAAACCGCTGTCATCAAAAGATTGACCGCGATGGTATTGCTTATATCGTCAAAAAATATGCGGATGCTGTCCGTAAAGAAGATTCCTCTTTTCCGGAGCATGTCCACTGCCATATGTTTCGCCACAGTAAGGCAATGCACATGCTGGAAGCAGGGATTAATATCATCTACATCAGAGATTTTCTTGGCCATGAGGATATTTCAACCACAATGGTTTATGTCCGTGCTGATAACCGTCTGAAAAATGACGCAATCAATAAACTTGCACCTAAGGTTACCGGGGAATCAGATATGCCTGACTGGAGTAAAGACCGGGATCTCATGCAGTTTTTGAATTCTCTGAAATAGAGACTTATTATGCCGAGTTCAGTAACTGAGAAAGTTGATAAATACTACGTTGGCAGACTGTATCTCGGCATAACACCTAGCTCCACATAAGGTGGTCCACTTAGCCCGTTGCTTAGCAACATCATGCTGAATGAGTTGGATAAGGAACTTGAGCACAGAGGACATAGATTTGTCCGCTATGCAGACGATTGTATGATTTTCTGTAAGAGCAGAAAAAGTGCAGAAAGAACCTTGGAAAACATCATTCCATTTATTGAAGGAAAGTTATTTCTAAAAGTAAATCGG
>JBJFCD010000160.1:0-2493 GCA_051888795.1 Lachnospiraceae bacterium
GCACTTTAAATTTTTTCTGCTTTCTTCTAAAAAAAGTAGCAGTGTTTCAAATTATGTTGTATTGTTGAGATACCCCTACCTTAACAATCAAACACAAAAAACACTGCTATGCTTAGATTATCACAGATTCTCAACTCATTCAACTTCATATTTTCCAGAGGACCCCCTGATTTTTCTTTTTTTTCGTTATTTCAACTTTTTCTTTCAGGAGGTTCTCTATGAATACATATTTAAATTCTTTCAGGGATATGATTTCCCTTCGCGGTCTTTCCGACCACACCTTAAAATCTTACTGTACCTACATCACTGCCTATCTCTCGTTTCTTCAGGATGTGGTTCACACCACTCCGGAAGATGCTTCCTGGCAGCAGATGCGTGATTTCCTTTTCTGGATTCAGCAGCAGCGGCATTTGTCTGACAGAACCATCAATTGCTGCCGTGCTCAATTGAAGTTTTTTACCATCTATGTTCTGCACAAGCCCTGGGATGATACCCAGATCCCTGTCAGACGGTTTGATTCCTATCTTCCTTTCGTTCCTTCCTTCGAAGAAACTATGCAGTTCCTTGAAGCAGTTCAGAATCCAAAGGCACACGCCATTCTCTGTCTCATGTATTCTTCCGGTCTGCGTGCCGGGGAAGCCTGTGCGATTCATTATGACGATGTTTCCCGCAAAGATATGAGAATTCATATTTCCCATGCCAAGAATCGGTCTGACCGTTACGTTCCGCTTTCACCTCATGCACTCTCTGTCCTTACGGAGTATTGGAAGTCCTGCGGAAAACCCAGAGGCTGGCTTTTCCCTCAGCAGACAAACCGTGAAAAGCATATCTATCCTCAGTTTTTGGATCTACAGATTCGCAAAGCAGAAGAACGTCTTGGATGGCAGCATCGTTTCTCCTGTCATACACTCCGTCATGCCTATGCGACACATCTTTATGAGCAGGGTACAGATCTTCTGACCATCAAGCACCTTATGGGGCATAAATCCATTCATTCCACTACCATTTACATCTCTCTGGCACGTGCATTGCCCAAGCCTGTAGTCAGTCCCTTTGATCGAGGAGGTGATTTCCATGGCTGATTCTTCCGTACGGGATGTTTTTTTGAAAAAATGGGAAACGTATCGCCAAAACAACCATGTCTCCCATGTCCAAAGTCAGGCTGCAAATGCCATTCTTGCCTGCAAAACCCCTTCCATGGGCTTTAATGCCTCGCTCTGCGATGACTGTTCCTTTCTCCGCATCCACTACTGCTCCTGCGGCAACCGGAACTGTCCTCACTGCCAGCAGGTGGAAAAAGAGCGGTGGATTGATCAGAGGCGCAGTGAAGTTCTGGATGCTCCGTATTTCCATGTCGTATTTACACTGCCTTCACAGCTTCGGTCTCTGGTTTATGCCAATCAGAAGCTGTTATATGATCTTCTGCATACTGCAGCTTCCCGCACAGTGCTTTGCCTGTCTCAGGATAAAAGATATCTTGGTGCTTCCCCCGGCATCATCCAGATTCTCCACACCTGGAACCAGACGCTGGAGTATCATCCTCATATTCACTGCATTGTTTCCGGTGCCGGTCTGACACGGGATCTGAAGCTGAAAAAGGCTTCTTCCCACTTTTTCATCCCCGTCAAAGCGATGATGAAGAAATTTCGTGGTATGTTTCTGGACGAACTGAAAAAACTGTATCGTTCTTCAAGTCTGTACATCCCCGATTCCTGCAGTGAACTCAACACGCCTTCTTTATGGTCCGATTTTATCGATATGCTCTACAGAACCGACTGGTGTCCTTTCATAAAGGAAACCTTCAACGGGTTTGGAAATGCCATTGACTATCTGGGAAGATATACCCATCGCATCGCCATCTCCAACCGCAGAATCATCCGCGTGTCGGATACGCATACCACCTTCTGGTACCAGGATCGTCGTGATGATAACCAGCGAAAAGAGATGACTTTGGAAAACTGTGAATTCATCCGCAGGTTTCTCATGCATGTACTTCCAAAGGGTTTCCGAAAAATCCGCTATTACGGATTTCTGAACAATCGCTTTAAGAAGAGAAATCTTCATGTTCTCTTCTCCATTCAGGGCAGGCAGCAGTATGTCTCACGTTTTTCTGCAAATGCATCTGCTGCACAGATTCTGAAAGATCGTTGGAATATCGATATATGCACGTGTCCGAAATGTGGGGCAACAATGCGTTTTCTGGGAAATTACCGCAGGCGCAGGTGCTGATGCTTCTGTTCCATATGCTTCACATGCTCTTTCTTTGAAAGGGCTGTTTGCCATGCTCGAAATTCGACATTTGAAATGTCCCTGAGCCTTGTTTCCTCAGAAACCCGCAGAATGTGGAAATTCCGGCACGGTAACAAAGGCATTGAAATTACATAGACCTCCGCTTTCTTTGGTACAATTCGTAAGAATCACAGCATGAGCAGTCAGTTTATCAGCTGGCTGTTTTTTTCTGCTCATGCTGTGATACTTCCCTAAAGAATTATA
>JBJFCD010000161.1:0-2488 GCA_051888795.1 Lachnospiraceae bacterium
CCTGAACGCAACTTGTTACAGATAATGTACGACTTATTACAGTTATAGTGATTTGAAGGAAGATGTTTGGTAGAGTCATGGCAAGGAGGGGAAAGGGAATGTTGTAATTAATCGCTGAAAAAGTTATACTTACCCCATTTGTATTTTTTAAAATTAAATTCAAAAAATACTACGGCTAATAGTATTCAGGAATCGGATGGGATAAGGGATAGGAAAAAGGTAGATATGCAGCTTTATAGCAATGCATTGAATGTTTATTTTAAGAGTCGGGAAAAGAATATTCGAAAATTGATGAAATATGGGAAAGCATTTCGCATAACAGAAGAGCTAGAGAAGTATATGGAGGTATTACAATGAAAAGTGCAGAACAGATAAAGGGTGCTGTTAAAAACATAGCAAAAAAAATGAATTTGAAACCGCAGGAAGTTTTACAGATATTCATGTTTGAAAGACTCATAGAACGTTTATCTGTATCAAAGTATAAAGAAAATTTTATATTAAAGGGCGGTTTGCTGATTGCATATAGCAGTTGATTTAGGAGACAAAGAAAAATCTGTTTATGTTCAGGTTACATGGAATCAGAGATTTGATGTTTATGGTGTCCGATAATGAACTATATTGTACTCACTTGAAGAAGATGTATGATTACCTGGATATCCCGAATCACATGTATCAAGGCACCTTTACAGTGGAAAAACGGGAAGATAATGAATATTACATTGAGTTTCGTAATGTTTCATTCAAATATCCAAGGACAGATAATTATGTATTACATAATGTGAATCTCAAATTCAAAATTGGAGAAAAACCTGCGGTAGTAGGCATGAACGGAAGCGGAAAGACAACGTTTATAAAAATGCTCCATTTATTATTCTTGATGAACCGACAGCAGCTCTGGATCCGATTGCAGAATATGAAGTGTATTCAAAATTTAATGAGATAGTACAGGATAAGACAGCTATTTACATCAGTCATAGACTTTCATCCTGTAGATTCTGTGATGTCATAGCAGTATTTGATGGCGGACAGATTGTGCAGAGGGGAGTTCATGATAGATTATTGCAGGATACGCAAGGAAAATACTATGAGTTATGGAATGCACAGGCGCAGTATTACACGTAGGTATATTCGATTCACTAAGAGAATGTGTCGAAACTATTTAATTAGTCCATGATATAATAATATTTATATGGTATCAGGAGAGTGTGATTATCAAGAAAAAGTAGTTGGCATAAACAGTCATATTATGCTACAATGTGCTTAAAACTAGTTGTTTTTCTATATTTAGGTGTGTAACGAAGATTAATGCTAAATATAGTGGTTAAATGACCCGCCAAAAATGGTGCATCTCTCAACAAAAATGGGAGGGTATTTTTAACAAATGGAGGATTACATATGTTTAACTGGGGAGGATTTATCATTAAGCTTCTGATTAGTATTGCAGTAGCATTCGGAACTGGTCAGAACCAGGAAATCGCTGTGAGAATTTTGATGGCCGTATTTATATACAGCGTTATTTCTGCCTGGTGGTACTGCTGTAAAATGTCAGGAAATTACTTGGTCGGTACCATAGCCTTTATTGCGGCAGCTTTCTTTTCCAGCTGGGGAATCACAGCGGGACCTAATATGGTAATTAAAGTAATTGCCTATATTGTGGTAATTGCCATTACGATAGGCGGAGTCATTGCAGATATATGGGGAATAATCCAGGCAATCCGGTATCGCTGATATAATTGCACAGCGATTTCCTCTCAAACAAAAAGCGAGGGTGTCACCAAAGTTATCCTGACTTTGGAGAACACCCTTGTATATTTTTTGTTGAATGACCCGCCAAAAATGGTGCATCGTTCAACTGAGATTGTGTTAATCCATAGCTTCTCAGGGCGAAATATACCCATGGCACAAATCAAAGATTCGTACTCTGTGTATCTCGTCTTTGCAGGGGATTTAGGGGATTTCCCCCCTAACTGCATGCGTTTTGTGATGGATACCCAAAATGCGTATCTAGCAGAAGACACCGTGAGAAATCTATAAAAGCAATTTTCTGGTAACAGAAAGTCAGAAAAATTGTAAGCGGAATTTTTTTAGTTCGAAAAGATTGCCTTTTCCGAGGTGAGGCTGTATCATCAAGAAAAGAATTATCGGAATTGTTTTGAAACGATGCAGAAGCGATTATGGAAGGAGGGAAGCTTTGAATAAGGAATTTGAACGCTACTGCACATTTCTAGCCGAGATGATGGAGAAGTACGGAGCACTGGTTTTGCGAGATATTGCCGTAGAGATTCAGTATGAACCGGAAACTTGGTGTGATGATGCAGAGGGAAAAAGACTTCGGTATGAGGCTTATGCGAGAAGGTTTCTGAAACGATTTGAGAAGGCGGCATAAGGATTACCGGCATCCTGCGGGAGTGGGATGTATACATACGATAGAGCGTTCAAAATAGTAAGATTGAAAGTTTACCACAGACCGATAGGTGGTATAGAAATG
>JBJFCD010000162.1:0-43493 GCA_051888795.1 Lachnospiraceae bacterium
CGCTCAGCAATCCAAGACAGAAAGAAGGAATTGTAAAAGTTAAAGTGCGCCCGGTCATGCATAAGGACAGGCTTGCCTTTCAGATTGAGTCTTTTCGCAATAACCAGGCTTTTCATGAAAATCTGAGTGAAAAAGACGCCTTGGATCGCATAGTAGAGTTTATGGAAAATATGAAGCAGATGCAGATGGAGACACAACATGCAATCTATACAGTGCTTGTCAGTAAGAAAGGAAAGGTAACAATCAGGAAAAAGCTGCAGAAGTGTCAGAAAAAGGCAGAGCTTTCACATAATCGTAAAAAACAGTATATTCTTGAGGAAGGGATCACCGTTCCGTTTCTGGTAGACCTCGGTGTTATGACAAAAGAAGGAAAGATTGTTCACTCGAGATTTGATAAGTTTAGGCAGATAAACAGATTTTTGGAGTTCATTGAGGATATATTGCCTCAGCTGGACAAAGAAAGGGAGCTTACGATTCTTGATTTCGGATGCGGAAAGTCTTACCTTACATTTGCTATGTATTATTATCTGCATGTGTTAAAAAAGTATGACATTCGCATTATCGGGCTTGATTTAAAGAGAGATGTGATCTGTCACTGTAATGAGCTGGCAGAAAAATACGGTTATGAAAAACTGAAATTTTTGGAAGGAAATATTGCTGATTACACCGGAGCGGATGAGGTAGATATGGTGGTGACATTACATGCCTGTGACACAGCGACAGATTTTGCACTGGCGAAAGCAGTAGGATGGAATGCAAAAGTTATTCTGTCTGTTCCATGCTGTCAGCATGAGATTAACGGACAGCTTGAAGCAGGAAAGAACGACACAGCTGCGTCTGAAGTGCTGAATCCGGTACTGAAATACGGGCTTTTAAGAGAGCGGATGTCTGCGCTTTTGACTGATGGACTCCGCGCGCAGTATTTAGAAGAGAAAGGATATGATGTTCAGGTGCTGGAGTTCATTGATATGGAACATACACCAAAAAACATTCTTATCCGTGCAGTGAAAAATCCACATCCAAACCGCAGACAGAATACTGCTGCTGAGATTAGATCATGTGAAGAATTTTTTAATATTATGCCGACATTAGGGCAGTTATTAAATCTGGAATAGATAAGAAGGACGAAGAATGAAAAAAAAGAAACTACGGAAATATATGACAGAAGCAGTAATTCTGATCATAGTGTTTTTAGTTGCTGTTAAGATATTCAGCTACTTTACAAACAGGGGAAACGATAATATGACTGCGGATATGGGGGCGGCAACTTACCCTCAGGTTTCGTTTTCGTATGACGGATATACAGTGAATAATATTCCCGGATATTCTCAGGAAATGGAGATATCTTCTTTAAGAGACACGATCACTCCGGTAGCAGATGGAAAACTGGAGATTAATATCAGGCATTATGATTCTACGATTTTAAGTGCTCAGTGTAATATTTATTCATTAGACGGAAAAGACAAGATTCTGGAAACAGAAGTTGAAGAACCGGGAAGAGTTGTGACAGTGAACTTTAGTGATACTTCTGTCATTGAAGAAGAAAAGGTACTGCAAGTGGTTTTAAATCTGGAAGAGGATAAATCCATATATTATTATACCCGTATTGTGGATGCAGACGGAAAGAATGCTGTGGAATGTCTTGATTACATTAAAAATTTTCATGAAAATGCATTGGATAAAGTAGAAGGTGCGGGTGTAGGTAAGGCAATTGAACCAAATGAAGAGGGAGATAACACAACACTTCAGCATGTGACGATCCATTCTGATTATGACCATGTGACATGGGGAGATCTTGAACCGACAGTAGAAGGAAGGGAAACATGGCTGATCAAGGAACTTAATGGGACAACGAGTTCTGTGCAGCTTGAATATCAGGTTCGCTGTAAAGGTGAAGAGAATGAGGAAGACATATATAAAGTAAAAGAATTTTTCCGTGTGCGTTATAAGGCTGATTCTAAAGTGGGATTGCTGTTAGACTATGACCGGACGATGAATCAGATCTTTGATCCGTCAAAGAAGGTCTTGAATGAAAAGGGGATTTTACTTGGGATTTCGGATCCTGATACGCCTTATATGGTAAATAATAACGGAACACAGGTCGCTTTTGTGCAGGCGGATGAGCTCTGGCATTATAATCGGGATACGGATGAGATTTCTAAAGTATTCAGTTTTGCGTCAACGGGAAATACGGATGAGAGAAATCTTACGGCACTGCATCAGATAGAACTGCTGGAGATGGATAAAACCGGTAATCTGACGTTTGCAGTGTATGGCTATATGAACCGGGGCGACCATGAAGGTGAAGTAGGAGTAGCTGTTTATTACTATAATATCGAGCAGAGTTCTGTAGAGGAAAAGGTTTTTATTTCTACGAGAAAATCTTACGGGCATACTATATATGAACTTGGAAAGATGGTATATTACAGTGCAGACAGAAATATGCTGTATGCAATTGTTGATGGTACTTTTTACGAAATAGACGTAGAAAAGAACCGGACAAAAGAACTTGTGACAGGCTTGAAAGAAGGGCAGTATGTTGTATCGGATGACCGGAGACTGCTTGCATATCAGACAGGGGACGATCAGGAGAGCTCAGATGAAGTTCAGATTATTAATCTGTCTACCGGAAACAGTAGAACCGTGACTTGTGAAGAAGGACAGAGTATCCAGCCATTAGGATTTATGCAGACTGATTTTGTGTATGGATTGTCGAGGGCAGAGGATGTAGGCGAAACAGTATCCGGCGAAACAATCATTCCGATGTACAGGATTGAAATACAGAGCAATAAAGGGAAGATCATAAAAACTTATGAAATAGAGGATATCTATATTCTGGAAGCATCCTTTGACGGCAATATGATTACGCTGGAACGGGCAACGAAAAAAGGCAGTACGTACAGCTCAGTCATGGAAGATCATATTACCAACAATGAGGAAAAGAAAGAAAGTAATATTTATCTGGAATCCTATACAACATCTTTGAAACAGACACAGATGAGAATTATATACAGTGACGGAATAGAAGATAGTGAGCCAAAGGTTCTGAAGCCAAAACAGATTCTGCACGAGAATCCTTCTGTCTTTTCATTTAATGAGGGAGAAACTGGAGAATGTTATCTGGTCTATGGATACGGAGAAATGAAAGGAATTTATGAAAAAGCAGGAGATGCAATCAGGCAGGCAGATAAATATAATGGAGTTGTTGTTGCCTCTGACCAAAATTATATATGGGAGAGAGGAAACCGGAATCTCCAGCACAGCATTACCGAGAAGGATGATATCCTTACGGCCATGGAGAGTCAGCTGAAAGCAGGAGATTCACCAGTTGATGTGGCAAAGCAGTTAAATGACGGAAATGTTTTGGATCTTACAGGGTGTACGGTAGAACAGTTAATGTATATTATTGATCAGGATCGTCCGGTGATTGCCATGCTTGATGCAAAGAAATCTGTTATTCTGACAGGGTATACGGAATCGACAGTCACTTATATCAATGTGAAAAATGGTGAGAAGGATACGGTATCTCTGGAAGAGCTTGAAAAGATGACGAAAAAGAGCGGATACACTTATATTGCGTAAAGACAAAAAAGAAGCTATACAGCCGATAATGGAAAAAACATGTGTCAGTTGTATAGCTTTTTTAATCTTTTTAAATAAATGACCAGATCATCATTGTATGGATTTCGGTGAGAAAAGAATGTGCTTATATCGTTTTAAGGCGGAATAAAGAACAAGTCCGAGTACACCGCAGGAAAGTATTTCCCCGACACCAACCGTCAGCATCATAAACGGAATCGGGAGATTTATGCCGTATCCATAGAACAGCACAAATGGTACAATGATTGTATTTGCAATGATCGGTGGAAGAGGAGCCAGAAATACATTCTTTTCACGGAGATAATATGTGAGTACTGCGCCGATTAGAGTAGCAAGACTTCCGAAAATAATATCCGGAAGGATTCCACCTCCGATAATGTTGGCAATCAGACAGCCTACAAATACTCCCGGAACAGCAGCCGGGGTAAATACTGGAAGGATGGTCAGTGCTTCAGCGATTCGTACCTGAATCTCTCCGAATGAAATCGGTCTGAAAACAAGTGTCAGAACTACATAGATGGCAGCAATCATGGCCGCCTGGGTCAGAAAAGTTACATTTTTGTTTTTCATTTTTTATTCTCCTTTAGTTTTGTTTTACGTGTGGAAGGTCTCGAACACACGATTCATTTAACGCCGGGAATCGGCGGCAAGCCCGATAGACCTTAGTTTTATGGGCTTGTAAGCGGTATGAAGTATAACACAGGTGACAGAGAAAAGCAAGCTCTGATCTGATTCAGTTTTGTATACTTATGGTTGTCCTTGCAGGTCTGTGTTTTCAGATTTTCAAGGGGAAACGAAAATAGCCGCCACTACTGCCAATAGTGACGACTGATGTCATAAAACATTAGCTTAATTATTCGGGGTAGGCCGCTTCCGGTTTCCCTCTTTGTGTCTTTAATATAGCATATTTGGTAGCAGGACGCAAGAACGACTTAAAAATTGGGCGTTTAGAATTTTTAGTTTTTGCACAAAAAAATCAATAAGATTGTATAATAAAGATAAAATAGAAGAAAGGGAGGAGATAAATATGAAGAATTATTCTGAAGATGCCAGCAGACAATATCATATCCAGGTGGCTAAGGGTGAAGTGGGACGATATGTGATTATGCCCGGAGACCCCAAAAGATGTGTAAAAATCGCGCAGTATTTTGATAATCCGGTTTTGATTGCAGACAGTAGAGAATATACTACGTATACAGGAACACTGGAAGGGGTAAAAGTAAGTGTAACATCTACCGGAATAGGAGGTCCTTCGGCATCTATTGCAATGGAAGAATTATATCGGTGCGGGGCTGATACTTTCGTGCGGATCGGAACTTGTGGAGGTATGCAGACAGATGTAAAAAGCGGAGATGTTGTTATCGCTACGAGTGCAATTCGTATGGAAGGAACAAGCAAAGAGTACGCACCCATTGAATTTCCTGCTGTGGCAGATCTTTCTGTGACAAATGCGCTGGTAGCTGCGGCAGAGAAAAAAGGTTATCCGTTTCATACGGGTGTGGTGCAATGTAAAGATGCATTTTACGGACAGCATGAGCCGGAAATAAAACCGGTAAGCTATGAACTTCTGAATAAATGGGAAGCATGGAAAAGACTGGGATGTCTTGCGTCTGAGATGGAATCAGCGGCTTTATTTGTTGTGGCGAGTTACTTACATGTCAGAGTAGGTTCATGTTTCCTCGTTGTTGCAAATCAGGAAAGGGAAAAGCTGGGTCTTGATAATCCGGTTGTGCATGATACTGATATGGCAATACAGGTAGCTATTGAGGCAATCCGCTCGTTGATAAGGGAAGATCAGAAAAAAGAATGATAACAGGAGAACAGGAAATGAATGTAAATGATATTTTAAAACATGTAGACCATACTTTGCTTTCACAGACGGCGACCTGGGAGGAAATCAGACAGGTTTGTGATGATGCTGTGAAATACCAGACAGCCTCGGTCTGTATTCCTCCTTGTTATGTGAAGCAGGCAAGTGAATATGTCGGGGATAGGATGAAAGTCTGTACAGTAATTGGTTTTCCAAATGGATATATGACAACAAAAGCAAAAGAATTTGAGACAAAAGATGCCATCGAAAATGGAGCATCAGAGATTGATATGGTTATCAATGTGGGATGGTTGAAAGAGAAAAAGTATGACTGTATTGAAAGTGAGATCCGTACTTTAAAAGCAGCATGTGGTAAGAAGATTCTTAAGGTTATTATTGAAACCTGCTTTCTGTCGGAAGAAGAAAAGATTAGAATGTGTGAGATTGTGACAAAAGCCGGAGCGGACTATATTAAAACATCTACAGGATTTGGCGGGGGAGGAGCAACGTTTGAGGACATTGAACTGTTTGCAAAAAATATCGGACCAAATGTGAAGATGAAAGCGGCAGGCGGAATTTCCTCAATGGAAGATGCGGAAAGGTTTCTTTCGCTGGGTGCAGACCGCCTCGGAACAAGTCGCATAATTAAAATTGTGAAAAGTGAAGAAGGATCTGGATATTAAAGAGCGGAGGTGTTTTGAATGGACAGACATCTTATAGAAGAAATGGTCAGGTTGGCGATGAAACAGCTTGAATTTTCCTATACACCTTATTCTGGATTTAAAGTAGGAGCTGTACTCCTTACAAAAGAGGGGAAATTTTATACAGGGTGTAATATTGAAAATGCAGCTTATACTCCGACAAATTGTGCAGAACGGACCGCATTCTTTAAAGCGGTCAGTGAAGGGATAAGAGAATTTCGTGCAATATGTATTGTAGGTGGAAAAGATGGGATCGTGACAGAATATGCTCCACCCTGCGGAATATGCAGACAGGTTATGATGGAATTTTGTAATCCGGATACTTTTCAGATTATTTTAGCGATAAGTGAAGAACAGTACCAGATTTTTACTTTAAAGGAACTTCTTCCGCTGGGATTTGGACCTGATAATCTGGCATAATTTAGTTTTAATAGGGAGAGGATGATTATGACAGTTGAAGAACTGAAAAAACTGCCTAAAGTAGAACTACATTGTCATCTGGATGGTTCGCTCAGTAAAGAATTTGTAGAAAAACGACTTGGGAGATGTGTGTCAGAGGAAGAGCTAAGTGTAACGGAAAATTGTGGAAGCCTCGTAGAATATCTGGAAAAATTCGACCTTCCCGGAGAGTGTCTGAGAGATGAGGGAGGGCTTGAAGGAGCTGGATACGATGTGCTTGAGACGATGAGCCGGGAAAATGTGTTATATGCGGAGATACGATTTGCACCACTCTTATCTGTGACAGAAAAAATGAATACAGAGAAGGTGATTGTTTCATTACTTAAAGGTCTGGAAAGAGGAAAAAGAGACTTTGGAGTGGAATACAATGTCATCACATGCGCAATGAGACATCACAGCGAAGAAGATAATTATCAGATGATAAAGACTGCAAGGCAGTTTTTGGGGGCAGGTGTCTGTGCGGCGGATCTGGCCGGCGCAGAGGAAGCTTATCCGATGTCAGAGTTTATGAGTCTGTTCCGAAAAACAAAACAGCTTGGAATGCCTTTTACTATTCATGCCGGTGAATGTGGCAGTGCGCAGAATATTCTGGATGCTGTACATGCAGGGACCCAGAGGATTGGACACGGAATTGCTATGAGGGGAAATTATGATATTCAGCGCTTGATTCGGGAAACTCATACCGGAATTGAAATGTGTCCGATCAGCAATCTTCAGACAAAGGCTGTTAAAAGTGCAGAGGAGTATCCACTCAGAGAATTTCTGGATGCACATCTTCTTGTTACGATAAATACTGACAACAGGACGGTAAGCAGTACTTCTATGACGAAAGAACTGGATTTTATTCAAAAAATGTATGGGATTAGTGACGAAGAGATTATCCTGCTGATGAAAAATGCGGCAGAAGTGGCTTTCGCAAATGATGATATAAAAAATGAGCTTAGCAGGAAACTATTGATGAGGTAACGAGGTGAGACTTAAAATGAGCAAATATAGCAGAGTTTTTGTGATTGTTCTTGATTCACTTGGGATTGGAGCCATGCCTGATTCACCAAAGTTTGGGGATGCGGGAGTGGATACATTTGGACATATTCTGGATAAGATGGGGACGCTTGATATTCCAAATCTTAGAAAACTTGGTCTTCTAAATCTTCACACAGGAGGAAAAATGACGGGGGCAGCAAACCCAATCGGACGTTATATGCGTCTTGGAGAAGCAAGTAACGGGAAAGATACCATGACCGGGCACTGGGAGATGATGGGGATAAAAACAGAAAAACCTTTTAAGACATTCACAGATACAGGGTTTCCTCCTGAATTGATTGCTGAGTTGGAAAAAAGATGTGGGAAAAAAGTGATCGGAAATAAGAGCGCAAGTGGAACACAGATTATTGAAGAACTGGGAGAAGAGGAGATAAATACCGGGGCAATGATTGTTTATACATCTGCAGATTCTGTCCTTCAGATTTGCGGAAATGAGGAAACATTTGATCTTGAAAACTTATATCGGTGCTGTGAAATTGCGCGAGAGATTACAATGAAAGATGAATGGCGAGTAGGGCGCGTCATTGCAAGACCGTATGTGGGGAAAAAGAAAGGGGAGTTCAGGCGCACGAGCAATCGCCATGACTATGCCCTGAAACCGACCGGGAAGACGGTTCTCAATTCTTTAAAAGATGCAGGTTTTGATGTGATTGGTGTCGGGAAGATCAATGATATTTTCTGCGGAGAAGGAATTACAGAGACATATCATTCTGACAGTTCTGTTCACGGAATGGAACAGACAATAGATATCTGCAAAAAGGACTTTCGTGGGCTTTGCTTTGTTAATCTGGTAGATTTTGATGCTTTGTGGGGACACAGAAGAGATGTAGAAGGATACGCAAAAGAAATTGAGAAATTTGATAAAAAACTTGGCGGTTTGCTGGAAAATCTCAGGAAGGATGACCTTTTGATCCTGACGGCAGATCACGGAAATGATCCGACTTACACCGGTACGGATCATACGAGGGAATTTGTTCCGTTTGTGGCATATGCAAAAAATATGGAAAGCGGAGGAGCGCTTAAAAATCAAGATACTTTTGCTGTAATTGGAGCGTCGTTAGCAGAAAATTTTGGTGTAGAAATGCCTGAGGGAACTATCGGAAATTCTGTTCTTGACGAGTTGTTTTAAAAGAAGGCGATTTGTAAAAGAAACTGTAGTGTGAGAAAGGAGGCATGAAATGAACGAAGTATACAAAAAATTGAAGGTTTGTCTGGAAAGTGTTCGTGCGAAAACGGATTTCAGACCGGAAGTAGCGCTGGTTCTCGGCTCAGGACTTGGAGATTACGCGGATGAGATACAGGTTACACAGACTATCAGCTATACAGAGATTGCAGGATTTCCTGTATCTACGGTTGCAGGACATAAGGGAAGATTTGTTTTTGGTCATGTAAATGGAGTCCCAGTGGTGATTATGCAGGGAAGAGTCCATTATTATGAAGGATATCCAATGACGGATGTCGTACTTCCTATTCGGCTGATGGGAATGATGGGAGCAAAAAAACTGATTCTTACTAATGCGGCCGGAGGAGCAAATTTTGATTACAGACCGGGAGAATTTATGCTGATTAAGGATCATATTGCGACGGCAGTCCCAAACCCGCTGATCGGAGAAAATCTGGACGAACTGGGAGTCAGATTCCCGGATATGAGCGAGGTATATAGCGTTCGTCTTCGTAATATCATCAGAAAAGAGGCATCTAATCTTGGAATTAAGCTGCAGGAAGGAGTTTATGTGCAGCTTACGGGACCGGCTTATGAGACTCCGGCAGAGATACGCATGTGCAGGGCATGGGGAGCAGATGCTGTGGGAATGAGTACCGCATGCGAAGCAATGGTTGCACGGCATATGGGGATGGAAGTATGTGGTATTTCATGTATTACGAATATGGCGGCCGGAATGACGGCAAAGCAGCTGGATCACAAAGAAGTTCAGGAAACAGCGGACAGGGTTGCCAGCCAATTCAAACGATTGCTCACAGCAATCATAAGTAATATTTAATAGGAAAAACAGTAACCTTAAAGATTTCAACACCCCCTTGCTGTCCCATTTATGGACCATAAAACCTTCTATAATAGGCTTATCAAAAGAAAGCGACGAAAAAAAAGCAGGAGGTAAGGCTATGAAGGGTTATAATACAGACAATGGTTATATGGGATATGTGGAAGGAACATATATGCTTTTTGCAAGTGAAGATGATTACAGGGATTATGTGGAAGATTAATAAAAGTGCCTGAAAACATTTACAGACTTGAGAGATAAGAAAAATTAGTTTATACTATGTAGAAAGAAAATCATCAGCGGAGTCAGAGCTCCGCTGATGTATGTATATCGGAAATATCAGACTGAATGGGTGGAGATATGAATATGCCGGAAAAGCGAACTCGAAAGAATAAAAAGCATCATATGCAGAAAAAACTGATATTTATTGTAGTATTACTTCTTTTGATGGTGGATCGCTATCTTGCGTCATCAGATTTAGAGTTTTCTGCGAAAACAGAGACGGAAGGTGTATCACTGGATGAGATCCCGGAATATGAAGGAGAGCCGTATGTGGTTATTGATAACAATATACCTGAATTTGATGAGGATGATATGACGACACAATCTTTTGAGAGATACAGTGATCTCGATCGGCTGGGAAGATGTCATGAGGCATATGCCAATGTGAGTCTGGATACAATGCCTGTAGAAGAAAGGGGAAATATCAGTTCTGTCATTCCGTCAGGATGGGAGAATGAAGAATATGACTTTGTGGATGGAGGATATGTTTACAATCGATGCCATCTGATTGGATATCAGCTTTCGGGAGAGAATGCCAATGAAAAAAATCTGATCACAGGGACACGATATATGAATGTACAGGGAATGCTACCTTTTGAAAATGAGGTTGCAGATTACATATGGAAAACCGATCATCATGTTCTTCTCAGAGTGACACCAATCTATGACGGGAACAGTCTCGTTGCAAACGGAGTGCAGATGGAAGCAAAGTCTGTGGAAGATGATGGAGAGGGTGTTCAGTTCAATGTATATTGTTACAATGTACAGCCGGGAGTTGAGATTGATTATGCTACCGGAGAGAATCATGAGGAAAAATAGAAGATTAAGGAGGTATTTCAGTGTCAGAAGAATTTGTACAGGAAGAGAAAAGTGCAGACGTTTCAAAAGCAGCTGAGACGGAAAAGCAGAATACAGAAAATACTGTATTGCAAAAAGAAGCGTCCGAGAGGGAGGCTGAACCGGCAAAGGAAGAGGCTTTTAGGGAATCTGAGCCGACAAAAAGGGTTGAATCTGAAGAAGACTCTTTGAGGCCGAAGAACAGCAGATTGAAATCTGTGATGGAATATTTTCAATTTGGACCAGATGAAGATTTCACAAGGGATGATTATATTCTTGCGAGAGTGAGAGATGAAGATCTCATGGAATATCTCAGGATGGAGCAGGAGAGAGAAAGAGAGCGCCGCGCAGCAAAAGAAATTAGGGAGAGAAGAATCTTCCGGACTCTTCAATTGATGGCAATACTAATTGCTGTTGCGGTTATAGTAGGGTTTTTAAAAGACAGTCCGATGGTTCTGGTTAACATACTGTATATATTTGGAATCCTTTTGGCAGTATGGATTTGGAAAAATCCTAAAGATTCACAAAAATGATTTCTTGTTTGAAAGGAGTGCAAAATGTTATTATTTGTTGAATATCCTAAATGTACTACTTGTAAAAAGGCGAAAAAATGGCTTGAAGAAAAAGGTGTTGAATTTGAGTCCAGACATATTGTGGAGGATAATCCCTCTGCGCAAGAACTTGCTGACTGGCATAAAAAGAGCGGTCTTGCAATAAAGCGTTTTGTGAATACGAGTGGTATGAAATACCGTGAACTTCAGCTGAAGGATAAACTGCCGGAGATGGAAGAGAAAGAGGTATATGAGCTTCTTTCTACTGACGGTATGCTGGTAAAAAGACCGATTCTTGTCGGCGAGGATTTTGCCATTCCTGGCTTTAAAGAAGCAGAATGGGCAGAAAAGATATAGTTATATGGAAAAAGTATAGATTAGAAGGTGATAATTTTGCAGTCGATTGCAATTCTTTTTATTCCGTTTCTGGGAACCACACTTGGGGCAGGAATGGTGTTTTTCATGCGCGATAAGATGAATCCTCAATTGGAGAAACTGTTGTTGGGATTTGCGGCAGGAGTGATGATAGCAGCTTCAGTATGGTCTCTTTTGATACCTGCTATTGAGCTTTCGGAAGAACAGAATATTATCGGATGGGTTCCGGCAGCAGTAGGATTTCTTTTGGGAATCGCATTTCTGCTTCTTTTAGACAGTGTGATTCCACATCTCCACAAAGACAGTGATGAGCCGGAGGGCATGAAATCAGGGCTTGCCAGGACAACTATGCTTCTTTTTGCAGTAACTTTGCACAATCTTCCGGAAGGAATGGCAGTTGGAGTGACACTGGCAGGTGCGATTATGGGAAATGCAGGGATTACTATGGCAGGAGCATTTGTGCTTTCTCTTGGAATCGCAATTCAGAACTTTCCTGAAGGTGCGATTATTTCCATGCCGCTTCGAAGTGAGGGGATGTCAAAACAACGTGCATTTATGAGTGGGATGTTATCAGGAATTGTGGAGCCGATCGGAGCCATTATCACAATACTTCTTGCAGAAATGGCAACAAAAGTACTGCCTTATCTTTTGGCATTTGCGGCAGGAGCTATGATTTATGTTGTGGTGGAAGAATTGATACCGGAATCTCAGAATGGCGAACATTCTAATATAGGAACAGTTGGTGCTGCATTCGGTTTTGTGCTGATGATGGTATTGGATGTTGCCTTAGGATAATTCGATCAGACTGGCATCTCATAAGGTGCAAATATTTTTCTGAAAAGCATGCTTTCTATATAAGCAAAGAAGGAACAACCAATAATGAGTGCTGCAATTAATACGAACAATAAAGTGTATATGGAATGCATACATAGAAATAATATTGGAATATTCAGGACAATTAATAATAAAAAGAATCTGAGTTGTGTTACGATCATATGCGGAATGTGTTTTAAAATCTGCAGTGAAGTAAATTTAAAGCGAGCAAGAATCGGGAAGTAATATAAAAAACTGATTCCGATCAAAACCAGAAACATGAGAGAAAATCCTCCAAAAATCAGAGAAAGTAAGCCTGGATTATGCAGTGATATTAAAATGTTGAATGTAAATAACGCAATAATAATGAAAAATAGCACAAAAGATATGGTTGCCTGACGAAAGTTTTGACAAAAGGCATGGAAATAGTCTTTTACAATATATGACTCTTCGTTTTTTACCAACTTCAAATTAACTGAAAAGAGGGCTGTAATAGAAGCTCCAAGTGTAATAATAGGGAGGGCGGTGATAACGAAAAGGATATTTAAAAGTAACAAGTCTATAATTCTTGAAAACAAGTTAATGATTTTGAATTCTTGATTCATATATTAATCGCTCCTTTCAGTTTCTAGTATACATGAATAAAATAAAAAATCAATAATTTACGAAGTAAAAAAATAAATTTTTACTTCGTATTTTTTTGCTGAAAGAAAATTAAACTGAAAATATATTGAATTATATGGTTAAATTGCATAAAAATGAAACTATGAATTTGAATATTTTGACGTATTTAGCAAGTGCAGTTAAAAATTAACTAGTAAAAAGTTGACATATTACTAATAAAATGATAGAGTTTTATTACAAAAAAGAAGGGAGGTAATTAAAAGTGCCAAGAGAAAAGAAGCGGTGGGAAAACGAAGAGCTTCTTCATATTGGAAGGCGTCCACCACACACTGATTTCAGAAGAAATAATCAAGATTGTTATCAGATGTCTTTAAACGGAAATTGGAAGTTTCTTTATCTTAAGGCTCCTGAGTATTCGCCGGAAGGATTTTCCGATGTAGGCTATTGCGATGGTGAATGGGATGATATGGAAGTCCCGTCCTGTTGGGAACTGAAAGGGTATGGTCAAATGCATTATACAGATGTATGGTATCTGTTCCCGATCCATCCGCCGTTCGTGCCTTCAGAAAATCCGTCGGGTATATACCGGAGGACAGTAGAAGTGCCGGATGAATGGCAGGGAAGAAGAAATATCCTGAGATTCGATGGCGTAAGCAGTGCTTTTGACTTGTGGGTGAACGGAAGACATGTCGGTTACAGCAAAGTAAGCCGCCTGTCATCCGAGTTTGATATCACGGAATTCACAAGACCCGGTAAGAACCAGATTACAGTCAGGGTATACAGATGGTCAGACGGAACATATCTTGAGTGCCAGGATATGTGGTGGTATAGCGGGATTTACCGTGATGTAACGCTTATCAGTGAACCACAGACTGCGATTGAGAATTACATCGTAGATGGTGGATTGGATGAGAACTGTGAAAAAGGAATTTTATCACAGAAAATTACTGCAACGCAGAATGCAGACCGGATTGAATGGGTGCTTAAAGATGCAGAACAAGTGATTGTAGCACAAGGCGAAGAAACTCTGGAGGATGGCTGTGCCGACACCAGAGAGGTGATTGAGAATGTTCAGCCATGGAGCGCAGAAATTCCATATCTATATGAATTGTCACTGAAAGCATTTGAGAAAGAAGCACTGGTTGATGAGATATCAGTATTTGTGGGATTCAGGAGAATCGAAGTTAAGGGTTCGAACTTTTTTGTAAATGGACAGCCGATTCTTATTAATGGAGTTAATCTCCATGATTTCAGTCCGACCGGAGGCGCAACAGTGCAGAGAGAGGTTGTTGAAGAGGATTTGCGCTTGATGAAACAGCACAATATTAATGCGATTCGGTGCTCACATTATCCAAAAATGCCATATTTTTATGAACTTTGTGATAAATATGGGTTTTATGTTATTGATGAGGCGGATTTGGAAACGCATGGATTTGAGTGGATTCAAAAATATGAATGGCTGAATAACGAGCCAAGTTGGAAGGGGGCATATCTGGATCGTGCGCTTCGCATGGTGGAGGAACACAGAAACCACCCATGTATTTTAATGTGGTCACTGGGAAATGAATCATCAGTAGGTGAGAATTTTACTGCGGCTGCGGAAGCGATAAAAAGGACAGACAGTTCAAGGTTGGTTCATTATGAGAGCGATTATGAAGCAGATATTACAGATGTGTACTCAACAATGTATACCAGATTGGATGGAATGAAACGTATCGGAGAAAGTAATGACCGTCACGGAAAACCACACATTCTCTGTGAGTATGGACACGCTATGGGTAATGGACCGGGAAATCTGGAAGAATATCAGGAGCTGTTTCACAAGTATGACAGACTTCAGGGAGGATTCATCTGGGAATGGTACGATCACGGAATTGAAAAAAAGGATAAAGACGGAGGAGTTATTTACTGTTACGGCGGAGATTTTGGGGATAGACCAAATAATTCAAACTTTTGTATGGATGGTCTTCTTCGCCCGGACAGAAAAATATCATCAGGTTTATGGCATTACAAACAGGTGATTGCTCCGGTAAAAGCAGAAGCAGCAGATTTATCTGAGGGTATTGTGAAAGTTAAGAATCTTAACTATTTTAAAGATTTAAGTGATATTGCTTTAAATTATCAGATTGTGCATGATGAAACAGTCGATTGTAAAGGAAGCATTGAAAATTTAGACGTTGATCCTCAGAAAGAAAGGCTGGTCAGAATTCCATATTCTCTGGAAAAGATAGAACCGGAATCCGATTATTATTTGAATCTGTCTTTTGTCTATAAAAGTGATAATAGTTTTGCATCTGCAGGATCAGAGTTGGCAAAAGTACAGTTCCTTCTGCCGGTCTATAAGGCGGCTAAGGATAAAACGGATAGAAGATCGGGCAAACTTGAAGTGACAGAAACATCGGTCAGAGCAGAGATTTCCGGAGAAAATGTAAAGGTGGTCTTTGATAAAGTTACTGGAAAACTTCTGACTTATGAGGCGAATGGGAAACTTTTCGTGACAGATGGACCGTCATTGAATCTGTGGAGAGCTCCTATTGATAATGATATGTACAAAGTAGTGGACTGGAAAGAAAAATATTTCTTGTACCGGCAGCAGGAACAGCTTGAAGAATTTGCAATTTGTAAAGAAGAGGAAGCAGTTTTTGTTCATGTACATACGCATTTTTCACCACTTAGTATGGCCTTCGGATTTAAAGGACATTATATTTACCGGATCTGCGAAAGTGGAGAAATGGAATTGGATCTCCAGATAAAGGGATTCAAATACAGTGCTTTTGTACCGGAATTTATCCCGCGCATTGGTATCGAGTTAAAGATGCCACAGCAGATGCGGCATGTTGTATGGTATGGTCTTGGCCCTGAGGAAAATTACTGTGATATGAAGTCTGCTGCTGTGATGGGAGTGTACAGGAAAGATGTAGACGAGATGCACGTAGAATATGCTATGCCACAGGAGAATGGACACCGTGAAGGAGTAAGATGGCTCGCAATCGGAGATGAAGAGGAAAGCTTACTTATCTGTTCTGAGCGGGAAGTTGGGATAGATATTCATGACTATACAATTGAAGCGTTGGAAAATGCAAAGCATGTGGGAGAAATTGAACATTGTCCACAGACGATTGTTCATATTGATGCAATGCATTCTGGTGTAGGAAGCAATTCGTGTGGGGAGGAGCAGACCTATGCGAATAAAACAAGACTTAATGATTATTCCATGAAACTCATATGGAAAGGCATAAGGAATGAATCTGTTGTCGAGGGAAGCAAGAAAGTTAAGGTGAAAAGGAATGAGTAAAAAATCTTTGATAAATCGTAAAACAATACCGTATTTTATGATAGCACCGGTTGTTGTTATATTTTTACTGTTTATGGTTTATCCAATTATTAGATCATTATATTTGAGCTTTTTTGAGCTTGTATCAGGATCATATGAATTTGTCGGAATAAAAAATTATCAGAATTTGTTTAAAGATGAGACTTTTTATAAGAGTTTGTTTAATACCTGTATCTATCTCATTGTGCAGGTTCCGGTTATGATTGGCGGAGCACTCTTGATCGCAGTTGCCATTGAACAGAAGTTCATAAAAGGAAAAGCATTTTTCAGGACAACAATCTTTCTCCCGTCAGTTACAGCTCTTGTAGCATATGCACTTGTATTTAAAGTGCTTTTGAATGGAGACCATGGTCTTATTAATTATGTAATTGAGTTGTTTGGGGGAAAAGGTATCAACTGGTTTTATGAGGAATGGCCGGCAAGGTTCGCAATTATCATTTCTATTACATGGAGATGGCTTGGATATAACATGATTATTTTACTTGCAGGAATTCAGTCTATTCCGAATGACTTGATGGAAGCGGCAGATATAGATGGGGCTACATTTTGGGAGAAGCTTTTCTATATTACGATTCCTATGGTGAAACCAATTATTCTGTTCTGTACGATCACTTCTACAATAGGTACTCTGCAGTTGTTTGACGAGCCATTTATTTTGACAGAAGGCGGACCGAACAATGCAACGATCACAATGGGACAATATCTGTATAATAATGGATTTAGATATCTGAAATTTGGATATGCATC
Organism: Lachnospiraceae bacterium; assembly: GCA_051888795.1. Classification (GTDB taxonomy): domain Bacteria; phylum Bacillota; class Clostridia; order Lachnospirales; family Lachnospiraceae; genus MD308. The sequence continues at coordinate 17,178 of JBJFCD010000162.1, forward strand.
GGCAATCGGATATGTGATGACGGTCATTATCGGATTGTTATCGGTATTCCAATTTAAAGCGACAAAGGAGGAAGAATAATGAAAACGTTCGGTAAAATATTTTGTTATGTTGTGCTGGCGATTGCGGCATTCCTCTCTTTGTTCCCGTTCTATTTTATGTTTGTATCAGGAACAAATACAAATAATCAGATCCTTTCGGTACCACCGAAACTGACAATAGGAAAAGAGCTTGCGGAAAACTTTGCAATCCTGACAGGGAAGATGGATTTGCTCACAAGTATTTGGAATACGATGTTTGTATCAGTTGTATATACAGTATTGGCGCTTCTAATCTTTTCCGCAGCAGGATATGCGCTGGCCAAATTTGACTTTAAGGGAAAGAAAATTATCTTTGGCTTTGTAATGGGTTCTATGATGATTCCGCCACTGGTTATGTATGTACCTCTGTTTGAGATGATGATTAAGTTTAATATGACAGATAATCACTGGGCAGTCATCTTGCCTCTTTTGGCAAATGCGTTTGGAATATTCCTTATGCGCCAGAATATGCTTAATTTCCCGACAGCTCTTCTGGAAGCCGGAAGAATTGATGGAATTGGAGAAATCGGTTTATTCTTCAGAATTGTGCTTCCGAATATTAAGCCGGCACTGGGGGCACTGGTTATTTATATGTTTACAAGTATGTGGAACAATTTTATGTGGCCGTTGATTATTTTGGGAAGTGAAGAACAGTATACACTTCCAATTGCTTTGGCAATGCTTGACGGTAATCCTACCAATAAAAACTATGCTGTGATTTTACTTGCGACAGCAGTAGCGACTCTGCCGATTCTGGTTATTTTCCTGATTTTCCAGAAACAGTTTGTGGCAGGCGTTATGGGCGGTGCAGTGAAAGAATAAAAGGAGGAAAAATTATGAAAAAAAGAATGAAACAAATCGTAGCGACAACACTTGCAATTACAATGTTAGCATCGCTGGCATTAACCGGATGCGGTGGAAAAAAGAGCTCTGAGGATGGAGAAAAAGTTCTCACAGTGTGGGCCTGGGATGTGGCGCTGATGCAGCTTCAGGAAGCAGCAGAAGAGTATCAGAAAGATCATCCGGATGTTAAGTTCGAGTTTGAGGAAATGGGAACAGATCAGATTTATAAGAAACTGTCTACTTCCCTTGCAACAGGAAATGGAATTGCAGATATTATTGCAATCGAAGGAGATGTTCTTGCAGGATATGCGGATAAATTTCCGGAAGGATTTCTTGATGTGTCAGATTCTGTGAATAAAGATGATTTTCTTGCTTCAAAAATTGCAGAGGTTACATACAAAGATAAAGTTCATGCATTCCCGTGGGATGCAGGCCCGGAAGCACTTTTCTACCGTACAGATTACTTTGAACAGGCAGGTGTTTCCCCTGAAGACATCAAGACATGGGATGATCTGATCGAGGCTGGAAAGAAAATTGAGGCTGCATGTAAGACACCAAGTGGTGATCCGGTGAAGATGATTCCTGTTGATCCGAAGAAGAGTAATCTTTATACTTTACTTCGCGGACAGTTGGGTATCGGTGTGTTTGATGAAGAAGGCAAACCGATTGTTGATGATGAGCGCTCTATTGCTGCAATGAAGAAAGCAGACGAGATCTATGATTCTGGTGTTGTACTTAACTATAATGGTTGGGATGAATATGAGCAGACAGTAGTAAACGAGTCCGTTGCATGTATCCCAGAGGCAGTATGGATGATTGGAACTATTAAAGATAAAGGACCTCAGACAGAAGGAAAATGGTCTGTTATGGATATCCCGATGATTGAAGGCGGAGAGTACAGCTGTAGTAACGGTGGTTCTGATCTTGCAATTAACGCAAGAACAGACTTCCCGGAGGAAGCAAAAGATTTCTGTAAATTTGCTATGACAGATACAGCTCTTCAGGCAAGCGGATTTGAAAATTATGGATTGTATCCATCTTATATTCCGAGTTATGAGGAAGAAATTTTCAAAACAGGTGATCCGTTCTTCGGAGAAGAGAATATTTATGAACTGTTTATTGAAAATGGACAGAAAGTAGCTGAGATTCCGATTTCTCCAAATGCTCAGGAGGCAAGCGATTCTATCGGTGCAACAGTATCTGAGATATTCCTTAATGGCGCAGATGTAGAAACTGCAATGAAAGATCTGCAAAAAGAGCTGGAAGCAAAGTTTGAATAAATCAGGATAAAAAAGGGGCAGAAAATGCCCCTTTTTAAATGAATTATGTTATACTAAAAAATGGAGAGTTCTGGGAATGAAAAAATATTTAGGAATTTTAGGACTTTTGACCGTAACTATTATCTGGGGCGGAGGCTTTGTAGCCAGTGATATGGCATTGGAAACATTAACCCCATTTCAGATTATGGCAATCCGGTTTTTGATTGCAGCTGTAATCATGACTCTTCTGGGAGCGAAGCAGATACGGACGATATCAAAGGAAGAGGTTCGGTGTGGATTTTGGCTGGGTGCGGCTCTTTTTGGCGGGTTTGCACTTCAGATTATCGGTCTTCAGTATACGACACCTTCTAAAAATGCATTTTTAACAGCTACAAACGTAGTAATTGTTCCGTTTATTGCGTTGGTAATATATCGGAAAAAAATTGAAGTAAGAAGCCTTGTAGGCGCTGCGATGGCTGTTGTAGGCGCAGGGATCCTCTCACTTCAGAGTGATTTTTCCATAGGAATCGGAGATGGACTTACGCTTTTGTGTGCAGTATGTTTTGCACTGCAGATTTTTTTGACTGGAGAATATGTTGGGAAGATTCGACCAACAGTACTCAATTTCCTGCAAATGACAACAGCTTGTGTGCTTTCTGTTATTGGACTGATATGTTCCGGAGGAATTGATTTTCATCCATCCCAGAAAAGCCTGCTTGCAGTGCTGTATCTCGGAATCGTCAGCACAACGATTACATATCTTCTGCAGACTGTTTCGCAAAAATATGTAGATGAAACGAAATCAGCAATTATTTTATCAATGGAAGCTGTTTTTGGAACAATTTTTTCAGTATTATTACTTCATGAGGCAGTAACGATAAGGATGCTTGCCGGTTCTGCGCTCATATTGGCAGCGGTTTTGATCTCAGAGATTCAATTTAAGGGTAAAGAAAAGAATCCAGGCTGTTTAGAGGGTTCGGGAAAATAACATAAAGGTGGAATTATATGGCAACTATAAAAGACATTGCAGCAAAAGCAGGTGTATCCATTGCGACAGTATCCAGAGTGCTGAATCATGATGAGACTCTGAATGCACAGGAGGAGACAAAAAAAAGGATTTTTGAGATTGCAGAAGAGATGGAATACGAGTTACGCACCCAGAAAAGACGTAAAAAGAAGTTAAAAATAGGCGTTTTTTATTCGTATTCACCAAAAGAAGAACTGGAAGATCCGTATTATCTGTGCATACGTCTTTCTATTGAGAAAACGCTTGAAGAAGAAGGATACAAAAAGCAGATGATATCGCTAGAGGATACGCAGGAGTCATTGGCAGGCGTTGACGGGATTATTTGCACAGGAACATTTAGCCGTTCGATGGTAGAGCGTATTGGGGAGCTGGGAAAGCCGGTTGTATTTATAGATGCCTGCCCAGATTTAAAAAGATTTGATTCTATTGTAATTAATTATGAAGAAGCAGTGACCGAAATACTGGACTATTTTATAGAAAACGGTCATACAGAGATTGGAATCATTGGTGGTTCAGAAGCTGATAAGGATGGTAATGAAATAACAGACCAGAGAGTGGTTACTTTTAAGCAGTATCTGGAACAGAAAGGTTTGTATCGCCCGGAGTATGTGAAAAGAGGACCATATCATGCGCATTACGGTTACAGTTTGTTAAAAGAGATGTATGCGGAAAAGCAATTGCCGACAGCGCTCTTTGTGGCAAATGATTCTGTGGCTGCCGGCTGTTATAAGGCGGCGTATGAACTGGGACTGGCAATTCCTGATGATATCAGTATTATCGGGTTTAACGATATACCCACAGCGAAATATATGATTCCGCCGCTTACGACAGTAAGGCTCTATATGGAATTTATGGGTGAACATGCTGTTCGTATGCTGGAAGACAGAATACTGAATGGAAGAAAGATTTGTATTAAAGTGACGGTTCCAACGGAACTGCATATCCGGGATAGTGTAAAAGGAATAAAATAAATATAAAACAGGTGGATTTTGTTTTGCCCCGCATTGATTTTAGAAATCAAATGCGGGGTATATTTTTTGATCAATATTGCCTGTTTGGCGGTTGATTGTGATGATCATGAATAATATCATAAATTTTTTCAAAAACTAAATTATGTAATGTTGTCAAAATGCCGACGAAAATTAAAAAAAATCATGAGTTTTTGTCGCATTTCAATAAACGAGAATTGTTCTCAAAAATGTACAAGCTAATTTGTTGACAGAAAATTAACGATAGGTTATTTTATACGTGTCAAAAATAACAACTGTTTACATTAGTAAAAAGAGAATGGAGGAATTTATGAGACAGGAGTGGACATCATTTACAGGTGGAGTCTGGGAAAAGGAAATCAATGTTCGTGATTTCATTCAGAAAAACTATACTCCGTATGACGGAGATGAAGCATTTCTTGCAGGTCCGACACAGGCAACAAAGAATCTGTGGGCGCAGGTTATGGAGCTTTCTGAGGAAGAGCGCAAAAAAGGCGGCGTTCTCGATATGGATACAAAGATTGTCTCCGGAATCACATCACACGGACCGGGATATCTTGATAAGGACAAGGAAAAAATCGTTGGTTTCCAGACGGATAAACCGTTTAAGCGTTCTCTGCAGCCGTATGGCGGTATCCGTATGGCAGTAAAAGCATGTGAGGAAAATGGATATCATGTAGATCCTGAAATCGTAGATTTCTTCAAAAAACATAGAAAAACGCATAATGACGGAGTATTTGATGCATATACACCAGAGATGCGCGCATGCCGTTCCAGTCATATCATCACAGGTCTTCCGGATGCATATGGACGTGGTCGTATCATTGGTGATTACAGAAGAGTTGCTCTTTACGGTCTTGACAGACTGATCGAGGACAAGCAGAGACAGAAAGATGGTACAAGAATAATCATGTATTCTGATGTAACAAGACAGCGAGAAGAATTATCCGAGCAGATCAAAGCATTAAAAGAGTTAAAAGAGCTTGGTTCTATTTACGGATTTGACATTTCTAAACCTGCATCTAATGTAAAAGAAGCAATTCAGTGGCTGTATTTTGGATACCTTGCTGCAATCAAAGAGCAGAATGGTGCAGCGATGTCACTCGGCCGTACTTCTACATTCCTTGACATTTACGCAGAACGTGATCTCAAAAATGGAACATTTACAGAGGAAGAGATCCAGGAATTTGTTGACCACTTCATTATGAAACTTCGTCTTGTAAAATTTGCAAGAACACCGGAATACAATGCACTGTTCTCTGGTGACCCGACATGGGTAACAGAGTCTATCGGTGGTATGGGTATTGACGGACGATCCATGGTAACAAAAATGTCTTATCGTTATCTCCATACACTTGAGAATCTTGGAACAGCGCCAGAGCCGAACCTTACAGTTCTCTGGTCTACAAGACTTCCGGAGAATTTCAAGCGCTTCTGTGCGAAGACATCAATTATGTCATCTTCCATTCAGTATGAAAATGATGATCTGATGCGTGTGACACATGGCGATGATTATGCAATCGCATGCTGTGTATCTTCTATGCGTGTCGGAAAAGAAATGCAGTTCTTTGGGGCAAGAGCAAACCTTGCGAAGTGTCTGCTCTATGCAATCAACGGAGGTGTAGATGAGATTTCCAAGAAACAGGTGGGACCAAAATACCGCCCGATCACGTCAGAGTACCTTGATTATGATGAAGTTATGGATAGATTTAATGATATGATGAAGTGGCTTGCACAGGTATATGTAAATACACTGAATATCATTCACTATATGCATGATAAGTATTGCTATGAGCGTATCCAGATGGCACTTCATGACAAGAAAGTTACTCGCTGGTTTGCGACGGGGATTGCAGGACTTTCTGTAGTAGCCGACTCTCTTTCCGCGATCAAATATGCGAAGGTTAAAACGATTCGTGACGAGAATGGAATCGTTGTTGACTATGAAGTAGAAGGAGATTTCCCGAAATACGGAAATGATGATGACCGTGTAGATGATATTGCTTATGATGTAGTAAAAGAGTTTATGCATTATGTGAAAGGAAACCACACATACAGAGGTGGTATTCCGACAACATCAATCCTTACAATTACATCTAACGTTGTATATGGTAAGAATACTGGATCTACTCCGGATGGAAGAAAAGCAGGGGAGGCATTTGCACCGGGGGCAAATCCGATGCACCACAGAGACAGCCATGGAGCTGTTGCATCTCTCAGCTCAGTATCCAAGCTTCCATTTAAAGATGCACAGGATGGAATTTCCAATACATTCTCCATTATTCCTGGTGCGCTCGGAAAAGAAGATACGGTTCTGTTTGATGAGATCAGTCTCGATGATTTAAGTTTCTCCATGCAGCCGGATTGTGCATGTGCAGAGCCGACTCTCGAAGATGACAGAGAAGACTAATATAAAAATGAACAATATATAATAAGGAGGAAATTGTAATGAATATCAGTGAATCACAGATTGATAATCTTGTAAACTTAATTGACGGATATGCACAGAAGGGCGGACATCATCTGAATGTAAATGTATTTACAAAAGATACACTTCTGGATGCACAGGCTCATCCGGAAAAATATCCGCAGCTTACAGTTCGTGTATCCGGATATGCTGTAAACTTTAATAAGCTGACAAAAGAGCAGCAGGATGAGGTTATCTCAAGAACTTTCCACGAAGGTATGTAAAAAAATGACAGGATATATTCATTCTACAGAGAGCTTCGGGACCGTTGACGGTCCCGGAGTTCGTTTTGTAATATTCTTTCAGGGATGCCCAATGCGCTGTAAATATTGTCACAATCCGGATACATGGGAGCCGAAAAAAGGAATGCAGATGACGGCAGAAGAACTTCTTGAAGAATATGAGAGAAATAAAGTATTTTACAGAGGTGGTGGAATTACTGCTACAGGCGGAGAGCCTTTGATGCAGCTTGCCTTTCTTACGGAGCTTTTTGAAAAAGCAAAAGAGCGGGGGATTCATACTTGCCTCGACACTTCCGGAATCATATACAGTGAAAATCGCAGTGAAGAATTCGAAAAATTGTTTGCTGTGACAGATCTTGTAATGCTCGACATCAAACACAGTAGTCCCGAGGGACATGTAGAACTCACATCACAAAAGCAAGATTCCGTTCTTCTATTTGAAAAAGAACTTGAAAAGGCAAATGTTCCGGTACTTATCCGCCATGTTGTCGTTCCCGGGATTACAGACGGTGACGAAGAACTCAGAAATCTGGGACATCTGATCGGACGCTGGAAAAATTTGAAAGGCCTGGATGTACTTCCTTATCATACGATGGGAGTTAACAAATATAAAAATCTGGGGACACCTTATCCTCTGGAGGGGATTCCGAATATGGATCCTGCGAAAGCCAGAGAAGCGAAAATGAAGATTCTTGCGGCTATAAAAGAAGTTAGAAAATAAACTAAGTGTGACATCTGGATTTTTGGTTTTTAAATCCGGCTGCCACACTTAATTGTATTATGGATATTTGAGAGTAATCCGTTTTATATCATTAAATTAAAGGATATTTTTCTGTCAGTGTTTGCACGAGTTCTTTTGCTTTTGAGACATTATCTTCGCTCTTTATTACCATTGCGATGGCTTCAGCAATAATATTCATATCCTGTTCTTTCATACCTCTAGAGGTGACAGCAGGTGTTCCGAGACGGACACCGCTTGTGACAAATGCAGAGCGGGGATCGTTAGGAACGGTATTCTTATTGCATGTAATATGGGCTTCGTCCAGACGTTTTTCCAACTCTTTTCCGGTAACATTTTCGCCACGAAGATCAACAAGCATCAAGTGATTATCTGTTCCGCCGGATACGATTTTAACACCTCTGTTTATAAGACCGTTGCAAAGTGCCTGCGCATTTTTTAGAATCTGTTTCTGATATTCTTTGAAATCTGGAGTAAGTGCTTCTTTGAAACATACTGCTTTGGCGGCAATCACATGTTCAAGTGGTCCCCCCTGGATTCCCGGAAATACAGCCTTGTTAAAATTAAACTTGTCAGCCATTTCCTGATTGCAGAGAATCATACCGCCTCTAGGTCCGCGGAGGGTTTTATGAGTTGTTGTGGTTACGACATCTGCATATGGTATCGGACTTGGATGAAGACCAGCGGCAACAAGACCGGCGATGTGTGCCATATCAACCATAAGATAAGCTCCTGTTTCATCTGCTATTTCACGGAATTTTTTAAAATCAATGGTTCTCGCATAGGCACTTGCACCTGCAATGATAAGCTTCGGTTTTTCTTTTAAAGCGATTTCCCGTACAACATCATAGTCGATGAAACCTTCATCATTTACCCCGTAAAAAGAAGTTTCAAAATATTTTCCTGACATATTTACCGGGGAACCGTGTGTTAAGTGTCCGCCGTGATCCAGATTCATTCCGAGTATTTTATCTCCCGGTGTAAGAATTGCAAAAAAGACTGCCATATTAGCCTGTGCGCCGGAGTGTGGCTGTACATTTACATATTCACAGCCAAATAATTCTTTTGCGCGGTTTCTCGCCAAATCTTCTACTATATCTACACATTGGCATCCACCGTAATATCTTTTTTGCGGATATCCTTCGGCATATTTATTGGTAAGGGGACTTCCCATTGCTGCCATAACCGCTTTGCTCACCCAGTTTTCGGAAGCAATCAGCTCAATGTGAGAATTCTGTCTTTGCATTTCCTGAGTGATCGCATCTGCAATTTCCGGGTCTGTATTTCTTATTTCGTCAAAGTCGTACATAAGTATATTCCTCCTTAGTAGTCGCATTCTATAATTTTCAAGTCCCAGGCATTCAGCACAAAAGTTTCGTCTTTGCTGATGAGAGAATTTCCTAAAAGATCCTTTCCGTTTTCACCGCAATAGTGTACTGTCTGTGGCTTGGAAGAATAATTCAAATAGTAGCGGATCTTTTTTTCGTAATCGTTGATACCTTCTTTTACAATTACCGGAAATTGCTCTGCCGGCACGGAAATTCCGGCGTTTTTGGCAATATAGGTAACCAGTTCATCAATAGCATGACCTTCAAAATAACAGCCAATATAATAAGCAGTTCCATTATTGTAATGATTTTCAGTAATTGCGGAATAACCTTTCCAACCCGGATGGGCGTAATCTGCCAGTGATTTTGCGCCCTCTAATCTGACAAGTTCCATCCATTCCCGGATTTTTAATGGATCTTCAGATAGAGCAACATGGCAGTCAAGTGATACATTCTGCGGAATCGTAAACTGGTCATAGCGAATTCCTAGGCATTCATGCAGGATATGTGGCTGTGTATCAGAATAGATTTTCAGATGTTCATCTGAAAATCCGCTGCGGAAAGTAACTGCCAGATGACCACCGTCTGCTACGTATTGATTTAACTCATTTAAAAGAGATTCCGGAGCTGAATACAGAGCTGGCACAAAAATCAGCTTATATTCGTTCAAATGCATTTCCTGTGGGAAAATGATGTCGTATTCAATATTTGTCCGGTGAAGCGCATCGCCAATCCAGCGGACAATAGTATTATAGCTGGAATCACCGAGATCACCGATTGAAAACTGTTTTAGTCCGGAAAGGGCCTCATGACTTAAAAATATAGCAACATCGTTTTTCTTTTGCAAGTTTTTAATCCGGTTTCCGCATTGACACAGCTCCTGACCGATGACAGCAGCCTCACGGTATGTATCATTTTCGGAAAAATCGTGAGAGAGCACACCCTTCCAATAGCTTTCAAAGGAGTTGTGAATGGAATGCCAGTGCCAGTACAGGACACTGTTTGCGCCATTTGCGAGATGGCTGTATGCACAAAGCCGCAGCTGACCGGGATATGGGAGCCATTCTATATTTCCCTGAGCCTGTGTCTCCAGAATCAGGTAATTATCACGTTTCAAACCTCTGAGAATATTTCCGCAGATGGTAATTTCTGCTCCGGTCAGATTGTCCTGAGAACGGTGGTAAATGTCTCCACCGGCCACAGTCATACATGCAGCGCAATCGTAGGAATTGGCATCCGGTTGAAGTCCAAAGGAGCGATTCTTCCATTCAAAGTCAAAATTGTGAGTAATGAACTGTTCAGGACGTCTGTACTCCTCAATAATAGAGGCCTGCCAGTGGTGAAATTTTGTGACAATACTTCTCTGGAATTTTTCAAACTCAGCGGCGAGACTTCCGTTTATAGTGCCGCGGACATCAGGAAAATCATCCCAGTTATCTACACGATTAGACCAGTAATCAAGTCCGAATTCATGGTTAAATTCCTTGATATCCGGAAATTGTTTTTTTAAGTGTTCTATAAACATTGCCTGAACCCGCGGACCTGCGGTTCCGTAATGATGGGTCTCGTTATCAATCTGATATCCGATCACACAAGGATGTTGCGCAACATGTTCAAGCAGGACACGGATAATATTTTCAGCATATTTTAAGTAAATAGGGCTGGTGAGATCCATATTTTGCCGACGTCCATAGATTTCCTGGCCCTGTTTAGTGAGAGCAAGAATGTCCTCGGATTTTTTTGCAAGCCAGGAAGGAATAGCATAAGTAGGAGTTCCAATGATTACATTGATTTGGTGGCGGTATGCAGCATCGAGCATACGGTCGATATGCGAGAAATCATAGACTCCCTCCTGGGGTTCCAGAGTACTCCATGTGGATTCGGCAATTCTTATTGTGTTCATACCGGCTTTTTTCATCATTTCCATATCCTGCTCAATCCTGGGATAAGGAAGGTATTCATCATAATATGCAGCTCCAAAGTAAATGTAATCTGTTTTCATATTAAAATATCCTTTCTCATTTTGATATCGTCTGAAAGAAACGTGTTGACGAAAATGAATTAAATTGATAAATTGGAAGAAATGATACATGGATTGCTCCGCATTTCATGCTCCCACAAAACTATATGAATTATACCATGATATGAAAAATCGTCCAAATTAAAAACGAAGAATTTCCGGAAAAAATGTGATGAATATGAGGAAAATTTAGATTAATCCGGATAGGAGCTGAAACACAAGAGCGGTAAATGAAAAGGACGTGGAAAAGATGGCAAAGAAGAGGAAGAAGGGAATGGAATTCCGGTATTACAAAATGCCGGATGACAGTCCTATACTGGCGTTGCTTGGACAGAAGTGGATACAGACGTATGGCGCCAACATTGATTATCTGCATTTTCATAATTATCTGGAGATTGGCTATTGTTACGAAGGAAACGGTGAGATTATACTGGGAGAGAAGGAATACCGTTTCAGTGGCGGACAGTTTACAATCATTCCGAAAAATTATCCGCATACGACGAACAGTGACAGGGGTACATTAAGCCGATGGGAATTTTTGTTTATTGATGTGGAAGGATTTTTGAGGAATGCTTATCGTGGAGAACGCAATGCAAAACGGGTGGAACATATGATTGAGGTGATTAATCAGAGGGCTGTATTCAAAAATGTAAAGGACGACCCAAAAGTTGCCGGGCTAATCAGGGATATTCTGGAAATTATGCGCGGTTCGGAAGAGATGTACCTTGAGGAGGCGAAGGCGATCCTTCTGGCACTTCTGATTAACCTATCCAGGATAAATCATGTTAATGAGATAGGAATTGATGATAAGCAAGAAAGCGCAAAGCTTTCGGAAAAGGCGGTAGAGCCGGTTTCTTTTGCTATGGACTATATTGCATATCACTATATGGAACCCATCAGGATAAAGGAACTGGCAGATGTGTGCCATGTAAGCGAGACACATTTCAGGCGTATATTTGCTGAATATATGAAAATGAGTCCGCTGGAATATGTGAATCTGGTACGGATAAGATCTGCCTGTGAGTGCCTGAAGAAGACGGATGAACCGATCGCTGATATTGCACACAAATGTGGTTTTCCCATATTGTCTACCTTTAACCGAAATTTTAAACAGATTATGGGTGTTGCCCCACATGAGTGGAGGAAACGCCCGGAAAATTACGAGCAGCAGTTGTTTAAATTCGAGATTCATTCACATGAGGGATGGTAAACGTCTATATAAATTTGAGAGGATTCCGGCAGCATGCCGGAATCCTCTTTGTTGCGAAGAGTTAAAAACTTCGGATTAGTATTTTGTCTGCTTTGCAGACCCGAATCCCGCGCCAAGACTCGCGAGCGAGTCTTGAATATTTAAATACCGCGGAAGCGGAAAGTAAATGACATTTTTTTGCTGACATCCAGCAGATATTCCGGATGTGTACGTGCGCCCCAACTGTCATCTCCGGCAACACCCATCTGCTGCATTGCTGCGCGGATGACGGTATAATGAATCTGCGGAAGTTCGTACGGATGGCGTGCATTTTCAATTTCGTGTGGTGTCCATGGCAGTGCTGAAAAACTGATGGAATCGCCTTCAAACAGTAGTCCTCTGCCGCGTCTGTCAGTGACTTTGGCCCAACGGACACCGATTTTGTTGCCGCATTCCTGCGGAACCATATAACGTGCCACATTATCCTCTACCTGATTTTTATAGATGCCGAGCTTTGCACCTTTTACACGGTCGACATATGTCTCGGAAGGTCCCATTCCATACCATTCTACCTGATTGTAATCTGCATTGATCTTTAACATCATGCCAAACTCCGGCATATCTCCAAGTTCTGCGACAGGATCGTAGGAAAGTGTTGTCTCGATTGTGCCATCACCATAGACAGTATAAGCAACCAGACAATGTGTGATTGGTTTTGTCGGAAGATGATAACGGAAAGTAACTGTTACAGAATGGTCATTTTCTTCTACAGTTGGATCATCCCATGCATTTGTTTCAAAGTCCTTATGAGACAGGTAAAGGCTTGCAAGTTTCCATTGTCCATACCGTGCCATCATCTGGTTTCCTTCATCGTTGTCAACCGGAGCACGCCAGAAATTCGGTTTTACAATGCTCTCAAGCATTTCTACGCCACCGTAGCGGTAGGAGGATAAGCCACCGAATAATCCGGAGAACAATACTTCGAAATCTTCACCGATAACGCCTACATTGTTCTGTCCTTTTATGACAGTGATCGGTTTTGTACAGACACTGCTTGTTTCTGCGCTTTCTACTGTGTAAACGGTCTGTCCGAATGCCACTTCATGACCTGCTTTTGCCCAGAGTGTGTCTTCTTTTAAAACAAAAGAAACAGTAACCGTGTATTCTCCCGGAGTATCTGCTTTACGGACAGGCAAATCATAACTTCCTTCTGAAAGCGGCGCAACAGAAGTTTTAAGTTTTGACTCATAAACAGTGATCCCGTCTTTTGCAAGAGAAACAATGCAGTCAAAGCAGTCGGTATTCACAAAAAGGTTTTTGTTTTTGATCAAAACAGTTTCTGCTGTTACTTCTGCAGAGATATTCTGGTAATTAAATTTAACTTCCTGCATTTTTGGGGATGGACTGCGATCGCCGCCATATACAATGCCGTTTCCACTGAAATTATAATCGGTAGGACGCTCTCCGAAATCTCCTCCGTAAGCCTGAAATTCTTTTCCGTAACGATCTTTTTTATAAATGGACTGATCTACATAATCCCAGATAAATCCTCCCTGATACAGAGGTTCGGTATCAGTAAGATCTGTATATTTGTGCATTGCGCCACAGGAATTTCCCATTGCGTGAGTATATTCACAGCAAATAAAAGGCTTGTCACGATGCTCCGACAAAAATTCTTCAATAGAAGCAACTGACGGATACATCTGGCTTTCCATATCGCTTGTGTCATTGTAGCGTCTGTCCTGGAAGACTCCTTCATAATGAACAAGACGTGTATTATCAAGTTCGCGGAATTTGTCGGACATTTTTTTGATCACAGGTCCGCCGAAAGACTCGTTTCCACAAGACCAGATCAGGATTGACGGGTGATTTTTGTCACGCTGGTAGGTGGAATTTACTCTGTCGAGCATCATTGCCTCCCATTCTTTTCTGTCACCCGGCACAACAATATCAAAGCCACCATTTCCGCGAACGACAGGATCCCAGCTTCCGTGAGATTCCAGATTGTTCTCGTCAATCAGGTACAGACCATAACGGTCGCAGAGGCGGTAAAGATAAGAATCATCCGGATAGTGGCATGTGCGGATGGCGTTGATATTGTGCCTTTTCATTGTAAGTATATCAAGAAGCATCTCGTCTTTTTGCGGAACACGGCCGGCTTTTGAACTGAATTCATGACGGTTTACACCTTTGAACACAATTCTTTTTCCGTTCAGGCACATAATATTGTCAATCATTTCGAAGCGACGGAAACCTACCTGCTCAGAAATGACTTCCGTCAGAACACCGTTTTCGTCAAAAACATGAAGTGAAAGCTCATATAAATTCGGTTCTTCTGCGCTCCACAGATCAAAGTTTTCTACAGGCAGGCTTAAATGTCCGCTGCCATTCCTGTAATCAAATGATGCACTGGCAAATACAGGTGTCTCGCCGGATGGTTCTTTTGCATAGCAGGAAGACGGAGCGTCCAGGGCGGGCAGCTTTCGGAGTTCTGCCTGGATCCGGCCACATCCACATCCGGATGCATTTACAACAAGATTTCCTTTTTTGTAAGTATCGTCAAGGAGTGTCTGGATTTTTAGATCCCAGATATGTACTTTTGGTGTTGTAAAGAGATAAACGTCGCGGTAGATACCTGAAAAACGGAAGAAATCCTGATCTTCTGCCCAACTGCTGCTAGTCCATTTATACACTTGTACTGCCAGCTTGTTTTCTCCCTCCTGTATATAAGGTGTCAGTTCAAATTCCGTAGGAGTAAAGCTGTCTTCGCTGTAGCCCACATAGTGTCCGTTCAGCCATACAGCCATACCACTTTCTACGCCCTGGAATGATATGTAGACAGGTTTGTTTTTCATTGCATCAGGAACTGTAAAATATTTTACGTAATTTGCTGTCGGATTGAATCTTTCCGGTATTTCACCAGCCCAAATCTGTTCACGGCCATCCCATGGATACTGGACATTAATATATGCCGGAATATCATAGCCTTCCATCTGGATATGTGCAGGAACACGTATATCGCTCCAGTTTTTGCAATTATAATCGGCAGCTTCAAAGCCCTTTACTGCATCTGAAAGATTTCTTCCGTAAGAGAACTTCCAGATACCATTCAGTGAAAAGCGGTAAGGGTTTGAATCGTTCTGGAGACTTGTTTCGTCCGGATAACAGATGTGATCGGAATGGGCAGGCAGAGCGTTCTCCTTAAAAAATTCAGGGTCTTTGATATTATTATAGTCGAACATCGTATACCTCCTTAAGTGGTAATATTTTTTCTGATTCCTATTATGGGAAAAAAGCAAAAAGAATACAATATAAAATCCGTGCAAAAATATGGAAAAATGTTGTCTGAAAATGTGATTGAATATATACTGGAAGCAGGAAAGGAGAATAGAGATGGTCAATTCAACAGAAACTTATGAACATTCCTACATAGCGGAAGATAAACTTTTAAGCTCGCTTTCCGTATATAATGTAGGGAGTCAGAAGTGCAAGCCGGGCTATCAATGGGGACCGGGGATCAGAGATCACTACCTGATCCACCATGTGCTGAGTGGAAAAGGATATTTTGAAATATGTGGGAAAAAGTATCATCTGAAAATGGGGGATACTTTTCTGATCTATCCTAATATGGAGGCCTGTTACCGTGCAGATGAAGAAGATCCCTGGTCATATACATGGGTCGGATTTGATGGGACGGATGCTCTGCATCTTCTGAACCATACGGATTTTTCAGAGGAGTCGCCGGTGCTTGAGCAGGCCGAGATCAGTGAAGAGATTGAACGGAAAATAAGAAAAGTCTATGAGGCAAAAGGAAATACGTTTTATGCGGCTGTTTCAATGACCGGTGCGTTGTATTCCATGATCGCGATGCTGATGGAAAATAGCGTATCGGAGACAAAACAGAAAGATCTTCGTGCAATCCATGTAGAACAGGCAGTCCAGTATATTGCGGAACATTATTCATATCCGATTACAGTGGAAAGTATTGCGGGACATACTGGGGTCTGCCGCAGCTATCTTTACCGGATGTTTCGGGAAGTTCTGAAAAAGTCGCCTAAAGATTATGTGGAAGAATACCGGATTCGGCAGGCGTGTCAGATGCTGGGGGAAACCAAACTTCCTATTACATCCATTGCGCACTCTGTGGGATATGAAGATAATCTGTATTTTTCCAAAGCATTTAAAAAATGCAAAGGACAGACTCCGTCAGAATACAGAAAAAAACAATATGAAAAAAAGTCAGAAGAAAAGAATACAGGAAGGCAGGAAAAATAAGAGATGTATAACTATAAGATTGTAGAACAGGTAACCCGAAAACCTAAAAAACTGACCAGATTTTTGAAAGTAATCATTGTTGTATTTGCAGTGTTCTTTATAATGCTCGGTATCACTATTTCCCAGGGGTTTATGCTTCCGGGGTTCCTCATGGTCCTTCTCTATTTTGTATATAGTGTTTTCAGTCAGAAAGAGTACGAATATACATTAGAAGATAATAATTTTACTATTGATGTGATTATGGGAAAACGTTATCGAAGAACAGCACATGAGCTGAATCTGAAAGATCTGGAGGTTGTTGCACCGAATATGCACAGTGCTGTGGCAAAATACCGGAAAAACGGTGGCAGTATAAAGCTTAAGAAATTTGATTATACATCCTATGAGGAGGACACCCCGTATTATACGATGATTATTATGGAAGAAAGGGAGAAAATCAAGCTCCTTTTGGATCTGAGTGAGAATATGCTTCAGATAATGAAAAGCAAATATCCGGAAAAAGTGTTTTTTTGAATAAAATGACGAAGGATATTATAAATATATTGAAATAGTTTATAAAAATATATAAAAAAGCTATTGCGCAGAAGGTGAAACATGGCAAAATTCACAAAAATAGTTGAAAATGCACATCTTGCAATCGGTTATGCATACTATTGAACAATTTGGTTTGTTATAATTACCTCAGATAAGCCAGCGTAAGCATACGAGAATATTTTATATATGCTGGCAGAAGGAGGATTTTTATGAAGAAAAAGTTACTTTCAGTACTGCTTGCAGGTGCTATGGTATTATCACTTGCAGCATGTGGCAACAGCGGATCTGATGATTCATCATCAGAAGAGGCTTCCGGTTCCGAAGGCGGCAACAAGCTTACTGTATGGGCATGGGACCAGACATTTAACATCAAAGCTATGGAGATGGCAGGAGAGCTTTATGCAAAAGATCATGAAGGATTTGAGATTGAAGTTATCGAAACATCTTCAGATGACTGTCAGACAAAACTTACAACATGTGCGAATGCAGGCGACTACAGCACAATGCCAGACATCGTTCTGATGCAGGACAACAGTTACCAGAAATTCTTAAAGAGTTATCCTGATGCTTTCACAGATCTGACAGATTGTGGAATTAACTGGGATGATTTTGCAGCATTGAAACAGTCTTACTCAATGGTAGATGACAAACACTACGGTGTTCCATATGACAATGGTGTATGTGCAGCGTTCTATCGTACAGACGTCCTGGATGAAGCTGGATATACAATTGATGACCTGACAGATATCACATGGTCTGAATTTATCAAGATTGGTGAAGATGTACACAAAAAGACAGGCAAATACCTTCTGACAAGCGAAGCTACAGGTGGCGATACAATTATGTTAATGATCCAGTCCTGTGGAGCTAACTTCGTAAATGAAGATGGCGAAGCTTACATTGTAGGCAATGAAGTTGCTGAAAAATGTATCGACATCTACACAGAGATGATCGAGAAAGATGTTGTTAAACTTGTTAATAACTGGGATGAATACATTTCAACAGTTACAGGCGGAGAAGCTGCAGGTATCGTTAATGGTAACTGGATGAATGCAACTCTGACAGGTATCGAAGATCAGAAGGGTCTGTGGCAGATCACAACTCTTCCGGCAGTTGACGGAGTTGATACAGCTACACATTATGCAAACAATGGTGGATCTTCCTGGTATATTACAGCTAACTGCCAGAATGTAGAACTTGCTGAAGACTTCCTTAAGAGCACATTTGGTTCCAGCACAGAATTCTATGATGCAATTCTTCCGGAAACATCCGGTATCGCTTGTTACCTTCCGGCAGGAGAGTCTGAAGTTTACAACGAGCCAGTTGATTTCTACGGCGGACAGGCAATTTATTCAACATTGGTTGAGTACTCCTCACACATTCCGGAGTTCACAAAGACTCCATATCACTATGAGGCAAGAGAAGCTGTTAATACAGCTATTATCAACATCACAAACGGAACATCAAAAGAAGATGCTTTAAAAGAAGCTCAGGAAACACTTGAATTCAAGATGACCGAGTAAAAAGCAGTGATAAATACGGGGAACTGCTTAGCGGTTCCCTGTATTCTTTTTAATGGATAGTTTTACAAGGAAAGGGGGCTTCTTTGTGAGTTCTAATAAGAAAGGGATGACTCTCATTCAAAAGCAGAAAGCCGCTGGATGGGCATTTCTGACTCCTGCAACATTCATGATCGTGATCATGAGTTTTTATCCGATGGTTCGTGCATTTATCATATCTTTGCAGACTGGAACCGGAGCAAATATGAAATTTGCTGAGCCGTTGTTTAGTAACTATAAGAGAATGCTAGCTGATAAAGTGTTTATTCAGTCTATCGGAAATACATTCCTCTATCTGATCATTCAGGTACCGATCATGTTGATACTTGCCATTCTTCTGGCTCAGCTTTTGAATAACAAAGACTTGAAATTTAAGGGACTTTTCCGTACATGTGTATTCTTGCCGTGTGCGACATCTCTTGTTTCTTATGCATTGATTTTCCGCTCCCTGTTTGCCCAGGATGGATTGATCAATAGTATTTTGGTTAAATTACATATTTTAGAGTCTGGATACAACTTTTTAGGAAATGCAGCAAGCGCAAAAATTGTTATTATTATAGCTCTGATTTGGAGATGGACAGGATATAACATGGTATTTTATCTGTCCGGACTTCAGAATATTGAATATTCTGTATATGAGGCGGCAAAAATTGATGGTGCAAATGGATGGAAAACATTCTGGGGAATTACAGTACCTTTGTTGAAGCCAACAATCATCATGACGTTTATTATGTCAATTAATGGTACATTGCAGTTGTTCGATGAGTCCGTTAACCTGACAAAGGGTGGACCTGCAAATACGACGATCACGATGTCTCATTACATTTACAATACATGTTTCATCAATGTGCCAAACTTCGGTTATGCATCTGCTATGGCATTCCTGATCTTTATAATGGTAGCAGTTCTGGCATTTATTAATTTGAAAGTAGGTGATACACGTGACTAAGAAAAAGAATAGTTCTATGATTCAGCGAAGACTGATTCCAACGTACATTTTTTTGATTATTGTATCATTTATTTCGGTATTCCCGTTATATTGGATGATATCTGCAGCAACGAATACTTCTACGGATGTTTCCAGAGGACGTATTCTTCCGGGTACTCATTTTATGGAGAACTTTAATAACCTTGTCAGCCAGCAGCCACTGTGGAGAGCGCTTGGAAATTCATTTTTCTATGCAATTCTGACAACAGTCGTATGTTTGCTGATCTGTTCTATTGCTGGTTATGGTTTTGAGGTTTACCATGATAAATGGAAAGATAAACTCTTTTCCGTTCTGCTTCTTGCGATGATGGTACCGCAGGTAGCTACAATGGTTCCGTTGTTCCAGATGTTCTCAAAAGCAAAACTTTTGAATTCTGCGATCGGATTTATTTTGCCAATGATCTCGACGCCGTTTATGATCATGATGTTCAGGCAAAATGCAAGGTCGTTCCCGATTGATATCATAGAGGCGGCTCGAATTGACGGTTTGAATGAGGTACAGATTTTCTTCCGTATGTTTTTCCCGACTATGAGATCAACCTATGCAGCAGCAGCGGTTATCACATTTATGAATGCATGGAACTCCTATCTGTGGCCAAAAGTAATTATGACAGATAACAACTCCATGACAATGCCGATGTTGATCGCAAACCTGATCACAGGATATGTAACCGATTATGGTATGCTGATGTGCGGTGTATTGTTCTGTTCGATCCCTACAATGGTAGTATTCTTTGTATTGCAGAAACAGTTCGCAGAAGGTATTACCGGAGCTGTCAAGTAAAAATATATAAACACAAAAATATTGTCCGGCATACTATGCCAGTTATGGCAGTTATGCCGGACATTTTTTATGAATATCTGTTTTATAATATGAAAAGGAGCTAAAAAAATGAGCGAATTTATTCTTAATGTTATTCATCGCCCGGAGATGGTGCCGGAGTATTCGGCTACTGTGACCGGTCACGGAAAAGAGGAAGATATCGGAGATAAGAAGCTGCTTACAGAATCTCTTGATATTTTCAAGACGCAGCAAAGACTTGCTCATGAAAATGGTCTGAAAGTTACGATTCATATGACATATGCGTCGCTGTTCAATGCGGAGGCTGTACAGATTGCGAAAGATGATCATGAGAAATACGGGGATGAGATCGCATTATCACTGCTTGGTTTGCCGTGTGAAGAATTTCGTGAGAAATATAAGACAAAAGATTTCTGTATCTGGATGTTTTCCATGGAGGATAAGAAGCGGATCGTAGATGATGTATTTGGAAAATTTTATGATATATTTGGATTCTATCCGGAATCTACCGGCTCTTACTATATGGATGCCGAACTGACAAATTACATTAAAGAGACTTATCCGTCTGTAAAATGTGCAATTGCAACATGCTGGGAAGAGGGTCCGAAGGCATATCATACCTGTAATAACTCCTGGTATACATTATTTGACGGTGGCCCGTGGGCACCATGGATCCCGTCAAAACAGAATACACATGCACCTGCGGCAAATGAAGAAGAGGACAGCGGTATTGTTGCAATCCCTCATCTTTCCAGAGACCTGCTTGCATGTTATGACGGAAATGGTTCCAATTTCGGAACTCATCCACAAAACGTACTTCGTGGTATGATCTATGATTCTAAGACATGGGAATTCCCATATCTGTATAATCTGATCGATCAGTATCGCGCTCAGGAAAAATACAATAACGGTTATGCATATAACATGATGTTTGTAGGACCTGGATGGATGAACAAAATGGGACGCTGGGAGGCTCCGTATGAGTTGTTATTAAAGTCTTATTCGGATGGGTGCAAATACTATGGACAGTTGAAAAAGGAAGGAAAACTGATTGATATGACAATGTCGGAGTTTGCCGATTACTATCGTCAGAAGAAATCCTATACAGAACCGGAATGTGCTCTCTGGAGAGATATTCTTTATGGATCTGACAAGCAATTGTTCTGGTATACTGATCCGTATATGAGAGCGGGTGTAAATATGGATCAGGGAGGAGCAATCTTTGACCTTCGTCCATATGCAGCTAAGCTTAAATGGGAAGTAGGTATCGGAACAAAACATGTACAGGACGCTTCTTACCCATTCCTGATCCAGGAAAAATACCGTGCAGGATATTTTACACACTATGCAGGAGAAGGCACGATCAGAAGTGCAAAACTCTGTCATAACGGAGAAGAAGTGGATCTGTGTCTTTGCCGTACAAAAGCGCATTTCTCACAGGAAGGTAATACGAGAATCCTGACATTAGATCCGGTAACAATTGAGTTTGCAGATCTGACTGTAAAATTGCAGACTAAAGAATATTTCGAAGAGGGGTCAGGTTCTATCAAGATTGAACGTACGATTCTTGAGATGAGTGATCCAAATGCGGAAGTAGAACTTAATGAGTATATGGTAGCGTGCTATGGAACAACTGAATATCCTGAGGATATGACAGGTATTGTTCTTACATGTGAAGGTGCTGAAAGCAGATCACTTGTTTATGAATATAAGTGCAGAGAAGAAAGCCTTGAAGAAGCAGAGGCAGTATCTGCTGTAATTCCGGCTATTGAAACAAAGGTATCTTTGACACAGTCCGGCGGCGCAAAGGGTTATATCAGAGAAGGATATGCATTTTCTCCAATGTTTACGCTGGGATATACAAAGAAAGTTTCTGATAAGGAGGTATTTGCAACATGGCTCAATCTGGAAAAGGCAAATTAAATTACAGATGTCCATCGTGCTTTATGAGGGACTTGGATATTGATATGTTTTATGACAAAGAAAAAGGCGAGTACTATTGCCTGCGCTGCCAATATACAGGCACAGAAGAGGAAGTTCTTGCGGGAAATGAGATGGTAAGGACCCGTTATAAAGCAATGCATAAACGCTTTACAAAATTTGATTTTGACTAGAATGGTAAAGAGGAGATTGCCATAGAGATGGGCAGTCTCCTTTTTCGGCGAGTGAAAGGAAAAACAGATGAAATTTATTAAAGGTATGGATCTGTCTACTTTGATAGAAATGGAAAAGTGTGGTGCCAGATATTATGATGGGGGCATGGAGACGGATATTCTTGAAATTATGAAAAGGTATGACATAGATACAATCCGGATCCGGTTATGGAATGATCCATATTCCGAAACGGGAGAGCCATATGGAGCCGGAGAAAACGATCTTGATACGACGCTTGCAATTGCAAAGCGCGTGACAGATGTGGGTCTTGGTGTACTTCTCAATTTTCATTACAGCGATTTCTGGGCAGATCCGCAGAAACAGATTAAGCCAAAAGCATGGCAAAATTATACAGTGGATGAACTTGAACAGGCAATTTACGAATATACAGTTAAGGTGATGGAAGTGTTTCGGGAGCATCAGATTAATCTTGCAATGGTACAGATTGGAAATGAGCTTACGAATGGTCTTCTGTGGCCGGAAGGAAAAGTGCCTGAATATGAGAATATTGCACGTTTTGTAAATAGCGGAATCAGAGCAGTCCGGAAAGTTAACAAAGAAGTGCCGGTTATGCTGCATCTTGATAATGGGGGAAATAATGAGCTTTACCGGACATGGTTTGATGAATTTATGAAGCGTGGAGAAGAGTTTCAGATCATCGGAATGTCATACTACCCATTCTGGCACGGAACTATGGATAAGCTGGAATATAATATGAATGATATTGCAAAAAGATATGGCAAAGATATCATTGTTGCCGAAGTGTCTATGGGTCACACAATGGAGGATTATCAGGAGTATGAAAAACTGGATAATACTCAGAGAAAGGGATATGCGACCAGAAAAGAGCTGGTGGAGCAGATTGAATATCCTATGACCGCAAAAGGACAGGCAGATTTTATAAAAGATCTTCTGAAGCGGATCTGCCGTGTGGAAGACAATAAAGGAAAAGGATTCTTCTGGTGGGAACCTGCATGGCTTCCGGTTCCCGGAAGCGGATGGGCAACGGAAGCTTCCCTTCGCTATATGAAGGATCCGGGACCGTGTGGCAATGAGTGGGCAAATCAGGCACTATTTGATTATGACGGGAATATTTTGCCGGCATTTGAGATAATCAGAGATTTTAAACCGGAGAGATAAAAAACCGGATATGATTTGCAACTATGAGAATTAAAAAAATATAAGCGATTATTTTTAATAAACTGACAATTAAAAGAAACAATCGAAGTAGTAATTCTTCGATTGTTTTTACGCTGAAAAATAAATTATATTTTTTTGAAATTTCCTCTTTTCAATATGCTTATTATGAGGTATCATAGAAATGCATCACAATATATAGTGTGGATAATAAGTTTGGAACCAATATTTGGTGGATATTGTATGGGGGTTAGAAAGAACGATGGAAGTAAGAACGAAGGTAATTAAGCGGAACGGAGAAGAAGTAGCGTTCGATTTGTCAAAGATTATTAATGCGATTAAGGCAGCAAACCACGAGGTAGACAGAATTCATCAGATGAATGAATATCAGATTCTGGCGATTGCTGATACGATCGCTCAGAAAGTAGAGAATATGACTCATGCGGTACATGTAGAGGATATTCAGGACATGGTTGAGACCGGCATTATGGAGATGAGAGGATATGAGGTTGCACAGAAGTATGTCCGCTACCGTTATAAGAGAGAACTGACACGTAAGTCAAACACAACAGATAATGGAATTCTGGCTCTGATTGAGCACCTGAATGAAGAAGTAAATCAGGAAAATTCCAATAAAAATCCGGTAATTAACTCTACACAGAGAGATTATATGGCCGGAGAAGTGAGTAAGGATCTGTCAAAACGTGTACTTTTGCCGGAAGAGATCGTACGTGCGCATGAAGAAGGGATTATCCATTTTCATGATTCGGATTATTTTGCACAGAAAGAGCATAACTGTGACCTGATCAATCTGGAAGATATGCTTCAGAATGGCACCGTAATCAGTGAGACGATGATTGAAAAACCACATAGCTTTTTTACTGCATGTAATATTACAACGCAGGTAGTCGCACAAGTTGCAAGTAATCAATATGGCGGACAGTCATTTACACTGGCGCATCTGGCACCATTTGTAGATGTCAGCAGAAAGAAAATCCGCAATATGGTCATTGAAGAAAGAAAAGACTGCAGAGAGAGTCTGGATGAGGATATTATTGCAAGAGTGACGGAGAGAAGACTCCGCGAAGAGATTAAGAGCGGTATCCAGACAATACAGTATCAGCTCATTACACTGATGACCTGTAACGGACAGGCACCATTTGTCACTGTATTCATGTATCTGGATGAAGTGGAAGACGGACAGATAAGAGAAGACCTTGCAATGATTATCGAAGAAGTGCTGATCCAGAGAATGCAGGGAGTGAAGAACGAAGCAGGAGTATGGATCACTCCGGCGTTCCCGAAACTGATTTATGTGCTGGACGAAGATAATGTAACAGAAGATTCCAAATACTGGTATCTGACAGAGCTGGCTGCAAGATGTACGGCAAAGCGCATGGTTCCTGATTACATTTCAGCGAAAAAGATGAAAGAGCTGAAAAACGGTGAAGTATATCCGTGTATGGGATGTCGTTCCTTCCTCACAGTAGAGGATTCTCAGATGGATGAAAATGGAAAGCACAAATTCTACGGAAGATTTAATCAGGGTGTTGTTACGATCAATCTGGTTGATGTTGCATGTTCTTCTGAAGGTGATATGGACAGATTTTGGGAGATATTAGATGAACGTCTTGAACTTTGTCATCGTGCACTACGCTGCAGACATGAAAGACTGCTCGGAACAATCTCAGATGTGGCTCCGATTCTGTGGCAGAATGGTGCGCTTGCACGTCTGAAAAAGGGAGAGAAGATAGATAAGCTTCTGTACAATGGATATTCAACCATTTCTCTTGGATATGCAGGACTTTATGAGATGTGTATGCGTATGCTTGGCAAGTCACATACAGATCCAGAGGCAAGACCGTTCGCACTTGCAGTTATGCAGAGATTGAATGACAAATGTAAAGAGTGGAAAGAAGCAGAAAACATCAGCTATTCTGTATATGGAACACCGATGGAATCAACCACATATAAATTTGCAAAATGTCTGCAGAAACGGTTCGGTATCATTCCGGGAGTTACAGATAAGAACTATATTACAAACAGCTATCACGTGCATGTATCTGAAAAGATCGATGCATTTAAGAAGCTTGAATTCGAAGCAGATTTCCAGAAGCTGTCTCCGGGTGGAGCAATTAGTTACGTAGAAGTCCCGAATATGCAGAATAACATTCCGGCGGTTCTTGCAGTTATGAAATTTATCTATGATAATATTATGTACGCAGAACTTAACACAAAGAGTGATTACTGTGAAAACTGCGGATATGACGGAGAGATCCTGATCAAAGAGGATGAATCAGGAAAGCTTGTATGGGAGTGCCCGAATTGCGGAAACCGTGACCAGGATCACATGTTCGTAGCAAGAAGAACCTGCGGATATATCGGAACACAGTTCTGGAATCAGGGAAGAACACAGGAGATTCAGGATCGAGTATTGCATCTGTAAATTAAGTATAGAAAATTAGAGCCAGAGTATTTGCCCTGGCTCTAATTTTTTCTGCTCGTTGTCATCATCATAAGTTGTTTCCCGCGCTCATATGAATTCAAGACTCGCTCGCGAGTCTTGGCGCGGGATTCGGGTCTGCAAAGCAGACAAAATACTAATCCGAATCCCTGCGCAGGCTCGCGGAGCGTATATCAGATGGGAGATTGACACCTGCCACTGATATATATTTCTTGCTCACCG
>JBJFCD010000163.1:0-2481 GCA_051888795.1 Lachnospiraceae bacterium
GCAATGGCAAAACGCAGAAACAGCTTCAGCGCATGCTCCGCCTTTTCACATCGGTAAGATTGGCTGATGTCTGAACAGCTCCTTCCAGAAAAAACAAAACGAGGAGAGCAAGCCCTATTGCCTGCATCGCCCCGTTTATATTGAGTATCACGTTCCATATGCCGCCGCCCTTGAAGTTCTCGGGCGACATTGTCATCAGCTGCCATACCTCTGCCAGCTTGTCATTCCAGATGCCAAGTGCGTTCTGCAGATTCTGTACTACCCAGTTATCTGACACTTGATTAATCCTCCTCTCCTGTTTTTCTTTTCCTTACATGAGAAATATTTTTTCACCTCATTAATATCTTCTGCACGATACTCGCTCAAATCTACAATACTGCTGCGAAGTATTTGCTCAGCAATACCGCAAAACGGTTCATTTCTGAGATCTGATATATACATCGCTCCGCAGATATCTGCAAGTTCATTCAGAAGGTCATCTGCACGTCTCATGTTGCCTCACTTCCCAACTGATAATATGAGTGAGGATTTC
Source organism: Lachnospiraceae bacterium (assembly GCA_051888795.1). Classification (GTDB taxonomy): domain Bacteria; phylum Bacillota; class Clostridia; order Lachnospirales; family Lachnospiraceae; genus MD308. The sequence continues at coordinate 533 of JBJFCD010000163.1, forward strand.
TTTTGTACAGTGATTCTAACCAGTTATATGACACTTTCTATTCCCCCTTTCCCGCAGCCTTTATTCCGGCGCAAATTAAAAACTCCGGCGCACGCCAGAGCAGCAGCAACTTTATTCAATTGAGTTCACCTCCATTCTGTAGAAGATATCTATATATGAGAAAACCCAGCCACGCAGGCTGGGTATGTAATGCTTATATTGCAACACCTTGGTAGTTTTCCATTAATCTACCTTCAAATTCAAAACATGTCATATCAAAAGTTCTAATTTATATATCCATATACCTTCCGCATTGGCATTTTTAAGCATAAAGATATAACGCTTTAGTAAGAGGCAGTTATCACAAATATTCGAATAACTGAATCCTCATACAACTCATTATCGCTAGTTTTATCTAGTAAAATGCCGAACTTTCAATTGGCGCTACGTAATCTCAAATTATTTATAATATTCCTTATTCTTACTCTATTCCCCAAACAAATGTAGCTGTGTCGTTGACTTTAATGTCCTCCGGCTCTATTTCAATATTTGACAAAGCTGCGGGTGCCGCTAGACATTTATCTTCAAGCTGGTAATCTGTATTTGAGTATATATTCAGTTCTTCCCAGTTATAGTCAATACTGAGAAGTTCTCCAAGCTTAACTCCTGATGCTTCACAGAGAATCTGAGCCTTCTGCTTCGCATTCACTGCTGCAGATTTAAGGAGCATTTCATTTACCGCTGCAGAATCCTTAACAGTGAATGAAATTGAAATTTCCGGTTCTGCAAGGCATTTTGATATAGCTGACAGCGTCTTAGCCATCCGCTTTGTATCAAAATCAAACTCAACCTTTAAATTATGGTTGCATGTATAACCTTCAAAGACACGCCTGTAATTGCCTTCTCGGTCTCTAACGGAATCATATGCAGTAAAAACATCAAATCCTGTAGTTTTTACTGATTTCTTATCAAAGCCGATGCTTTCAAGAGATGTGTTAAGATATTCAATTTTTTGTGCTGCAAGCTCCATTGACGTTTCGTAATCTTTGTCCTTTGACTGTAAACTCATGGAAATTACCACATAGTCAGGTGATATAGCTATGTTTCCTATTCCCTTCACTGTAATAGTTCTCGGCATAATGTTACCTCCCCACTAAAAATTATTATATTCTTCATTCAACCCGTTGTATGAAAATACACAAAATTCCATTTCATTGGTTTCACTATACGACGCAACAAGTTCCGTTACTCTTCCATTAGCCCAGTTATTTGCCGAGCGTTTATCTAACCATTGTTTTCTTGCCCAGGGAAACTCGTGAATAATTCCTGAATAATACATGCAGTGTATATTATCATGCTGTATGTAATCCTTAAGCTTTTGAAAATCCCTATAAATATCTTCTATGCACTTACCAAGGTGCTTTTCATAACCGTTAATAGGTTTCGTGCTGAGTTTTACCACTGCAATATCTGCACGCTTACCTGTTCCATACAAAGGTCCATCATTGAACTCTGTGAAAATCCTGAGATTATTAGCGTCAAGAAAGACATCCCCAAGTCGTCTTCTAAGATGATAATAAAATGAGTTTTTCAAACTGTCTTCTTTAAGCAACCGATTGTTTTCATAGTCTTCAGCGATATCGTTTTTCCACAGTTCTTTTATTTCTTTATCGATAATATCTTGAATGCTCACTTCTTATTTCTCTTCCTCCATACTGTTCAATAGTATCTTTTGTGTAATAAATCACTTTTACTTGTATTATAATCGATGTTTCCTGATAAAAAAATGCCTAATTGTTTGCACTTCAATAAAGAGTCATTATTGACTCTTTATGTACCAGCAGCCCGAAGGCTGCTTCCCTTAACCCACAATCAGGTTAAGGATTTCCTTAGTAAATGTGATGATGATTCCGCCTGCAAGTGTCAGGAATCTGTTGGCTCTCTGCGATGGATCATGGCTCTTGAGGGAG
>JBJFCD010000164.1:0-10991 GCA_051888795.1 Lachnospiraceae bacterium
CAAGCGTTACAGTACTCATCTTTGATGATTGTAATATATATAACGAGAACTGATAATCATTCCAACAATGGATTCCTGTTAGGATAATGACAGAAGCAGTAACAGATTTCATCTGAGGAAGAATAATATAGAAAAATGTTCTTACCGGACCGCAACCGTCAATAGCCGCCGCCTCATCAAGGGCAGTTGGAATAGATGCAATAAAGTTTGTATACAGAAAGATGGCCTGCGGGAGCTCAAATGTCAAAAGAATCAATATAATTCCCCAATATTGATTAATCCCTCCCATATCTACAAGAATAGAATAAAGTGGAACTAAAATACTCAAAGGCGGAACCATCATTATACCTAAAATAAAGCTCTTAATAACCTTATTCAATCTGCTTCTGTTTCTGGCAAGAGGATACGCTGCCAATGATCCAACCAAAACAAGCAAACAAACTGTAACAAATGTGATAATTATTGTATGTAATAGAGCCGAAAAAATCCCTCCCTGCTCAATTGCAGTCTTGAAATTTTCCAGTGTTGGAGCAGTTGGGAATTTCCAATAAGAACTCAAATCTGTCGAAGGTTTAAAAGATATTGCTGTTAAAATATAAAATGGGGAGCAATACACCAACAAAATAATCAGAACAATCGGCCATCTAAACAGACCATTTTTTTTCTTTTCTGCCATTATAAATCAACCTCCTTTTTCTCCATAGCTTTTACAACAATATTACTTAACACCATTATGAGCACAAAGGAAACTAATCCTATCGCAGAAGCATATCCAGCATTTTCACTTCCAAAATATGTACGGTTAACTAATGTTGAAAGAGAATGAGTATCATATCCAGGTCCTCCAGATGTAAGTGCCATAACAATATCAAACAATTTCAGTCCCCCTATTAAGTTAATCGTAACAGAAGAATTAATTGCCGGCATCAGTAATGGCAATGTAATATAGCGGAATCTCTGACCTGCTTTTACTCCATCAATAGATGCAGCTTCATAATACATATCTGAAATTCCCTGAAGTCCTGCCAGATAAATAACCATAGAAATTCCTACAAACTGTAATGAATTTACAAGTGTCAAAATAGCAACACCTCGATTACCATCTGCTAACCAGTCAACCGCTTCTTTGCCAAATATTGCAATTACATCATTCAATGCACCATTGTTAAAAGTAAAGAAGAAATACATAACATATCCCATAATTAAGGGAGCAATCATAACCGGAAGATACACAATTGTTCTCACGACTGCTCTCCCCCTGAACTTCTGATTCAAAAGAAGTGCCAACGCAAGACCTATTATATTCTGAAGGATTGTACTTCCAACTCCGTATATGATAGTATTTATAAATGCTCTATGCACATTAGTGTCTGTCAACATGCGGAAGTAATTTGCGACACCTACTATTTTATATGTCTGTGAGTATCCATTCCAATTCGTAAATGAAAGAAATATACCTTTACAAAGTGGATATATGACAAAAATCGCGAACAAGATAATAGCTGGAATATAGAACACATTCATGGTTCTTGCTCTTTTTTTCATAATTCTTTTCCTTTCTTTGTTATTATAATAAAATCTTTATGTCTAAAAAGGGAAGCAGTTCCCTGCTTCCCTTTTTAACATGAACTACTACTTAGTATACTTATCGTTAAAGTTCTGTTCCATTGTCTTTGCAGCATTCTCAACCGCTCCATCTTTCTGTGCAAGAATATCGGCTCCTGACGAACACATTACATCCCACATTCCACTTGGAAGATACTCTCGATCAAAATACGGAAATGTTTCAACATCTGCATATTTCTCAAGATATGTCCCAATTTCACCAATCTCGGATTGAGCAGTAGTAAGACCTGTTTTACAACCTGCTGCTTCAGCAATTTCCTTTATGATTTCCGGCTGTGCAAGATAGTTTAACAACTCTGTTGCTTTATCTTTCACTGGAGAATCTTTCCATACTCCAACTGCAATATCTTCACCCGCAATCAAACTTGGTTCATCATCTACGCTTGCTGCCGGAATTGGAATCATTCCAAGTTTTGCATCTGCATTGACGCCCTGTGCATCTACTGTTGCATAATTACCATAGAAACAGAATGCAGTTGTGCCTTCTGCAAGAGCTTGAATATCTGCATTATAATCAGCTGTAAGAGAATCTTCGTTCAGGTATCCTGCTTTTACCCATGAATCCAGAAGTCCTGCAACTTTTTCCCATGTTGCTGTATCGAAAGTGCCATCTTTCAATGCATCTGCCTGGCTGTTATTTTCATCTGTAACATAGTAAGAAGGTGCAGCCCAGTCAAAGAACTGTCCGATTGTCCAGCTGTCTTTTCCGCCGATATGTACTGGTGTCTTTCCTGTATTCTTAATCTTCTCACATGCTGCTGCAAAGTCATCCCATGTCTTAATTTCATCTGGATTTACACCAGCTTCCTCTAAAACAGTTACATTATACACAATCCCGGCAATATCCATATCAATCGGAAGAACGAACATATCGCCAGCTTCATTTGTAATAACCGGTTTAATCTGCTCATCAATATCAGATGCCCACTCAAGGTCATTTACAGTCATCAAGTAGTCACTGTATCTTGCCACAGACCAACCATGTGTTGTAAATACATCCGGAAGTTCATTTGCAGACATTTTTGTCTTCATCAACTCTTCATAACTCTCACCTGGAGCCTGAAAATCTACTGTATAACCAGTTTCTTCTTCAAATTCTTTACAAGCTGCCTCCAGAGCCTCTGCCTTTTCACCAACAACATTTGTTGCAAAAGTGATAGTATCTCCACCGTCCGAAGAATCCTCTTCACCATTATTGCTGGAACCACATGCAACTAGTCCCATTACCATGCTGACCGCAAGACCTGCTGCCAATATTTTTTTCAGTTTCATAATATATATCCTCCCTGTTCTTTTATTATTTTCACTATACTTTTTTATTGGGAAAATGAAAATGACACATAACTTTGATTCAGGTACGGATTTCTACAATCTTTTTTTCCTATAAACTGTTGGTGTTTCTCCAGTTGTTTTCTGAAACTGAGAAGAAAAATGCCTCGCACTATTATATCCTACCATCAGCGCAACGTCCTGCACGGAAGCTGATGCATTTTGTATCAGTAACTTCTTTGCCGCTTCCATTCGTACCTGCGTTAGATAATCGATAAATTTATTTCCGGTCTTACGATGAAAAAAAGTGCTTAAGTAATTTGCTGTTAAATCATAATACTCAGCAATCTGACTGATACTGATATCATTCATATAATATTCCTGTACATATTTTTTTACCTGCTCAATCATATTGCTTTCTTCTCTTGTTGCTACTTTTTCATACATTTGATCAGAATGTTCCACCAGGGATTTGCAAAATATTTTTAAAGACTCATTTGAGATATCAACACCTGTAATAAAAGTACAGTATTTACTCACGTTCTCCAGATTTACATCTAAAATCTCATCTTTATAGGTTCGCCATAATTTATTCATGATTTCATTGCAGGCTATGCCATCTGCCATTTCCCATGCATTCATTAATTTTTCTACAGATTTTAGAAATCCCTTGTTCTTTTGGTCAAGTCTGTCTTCCTGATATTCATAGATATCTCCAGGACGATAATTCATTCCAATATAAACTTCCTGATCCATTTTCCCACAAACCTGATACACTTCTTCTAGCGTTTCTTTTTCGAACCACAATACATAATGAAAAATCTCAGTATTTTTTATTGTAGTAAAAGAGATAATTTTTCTCATATGCGAAGTGATATATTCCTTAAATTCTTTTTTTATCCAAAATAGAGCACATGGAAATCCTTCATTTGTAGTCGGAATTGCATAATATCCCTTTTGCACAACAACTTCTTCACCCAATTTCTGAATATTTTTTATCAAATCATGTTGAATCCGATTCGATACTGCTTTATTCTGATTATTTGTCTTCACAAACACAGTAAAACCTAGATATATATAATTATTTTCATGGCAACTGAGTTCAAAATTTGCCGCCATAGATATAGAATGTTTTCCAAACATTTCCATAACCCGAAGCTGAAACCTTGAATTTGATTCACTTTTTCTTAGCTTTAATTTTTTCTGCAGATTTATCATTATTTTACACAGTTCTTCCTCGTCAACAGGCTTTAATATATATTCATTCACTCCAAGACGAATACCTCTCTGTGCAAACTCAAAATCTGAAAATCCACTAATAATGACATATTCCGTATCCTCTGAATATTTTTTGCTCTCACTAATAGCAGTCAAACCATCTAAACAAGGCATTTTGATATCTACAAAAGCAATATCTGGTTTTCTCTCTCGACATAACTTTATCATGTCATACCCATTCGTTGCCTCAATGTACATAGCCTCTGAATCTTCCAATATTTCCCCAAGCATGCTTTTTATTGAAAAACGCACCAATTTGTCATCATCTGCAATTAATATAACCATATTTTCTATACCTCATCTGGAAATACAAAAGTTGTTTTCGTCCCACGACCATATTCCGACACACATTGAAATATAACGTTTTTGCAATACAACTCAGCTCTAGTTCGCACATTATCGATTCCAATATGCTGATTTCCGTTTTCTGTATTTATATTATGGAATCCCACACCATTATCTCTGACCGTAAGAATCATTACATTTCCTATACCTTTGACATCTGTATATATTGCCGATATCCGTATCATGATTGGTTGCGCGGTATTGCCCATTCCATGTTTAATACTATTTTCAACAATGGGTTGTAATAATAGTTTTGGAATTCTCTTTTCTTTACATTCTTCATCAAGCCAAATTAGATACTCCAGACGTTCATCATATTTTAACTTCTCTAATTTTAGATAATCTTCCAGAAAATTCAGCTCCTCTTTCACGCATGAAATATCTTGTCTACTACATGTATAACGGAATAAGCGTGATAATCCAACAATACTTCTTTCCAGAATCCTTTTTTCACCCATTCGATTTAATGCAACAAAGCCATTTAAAGTATTATAAAGAAAATGAGGATTAATCTGAGACTGAAGGGCACTGTACTCAGCTTTCTGCTGTTGAATTACAAGAATATATTCTTTTTCAATATACTGTTTTAAATTATCGATCATATGATTAATTGCTTCCGCAATTTTTCCAAATTCACTATTATCATATATTTTAATATGTTTATCTAGTTCTCCTCTTTCTACATACTGCAATATTTCTGTAATCTTCTGAACATCATTTACCATTTTTTTTGCATGATAACGATAATAAAAGAATGCCAGAAATACTCCACTCATTACAATAAGCAATGACAGAAAAATCACATATACAAATTCTCTATATATAGATGTACGCGAATATAAATAAACGATTTCCAAATCTGTCTCCGAAACAGATTTTTTTACTGTCTGATAGGTTCTGTTTCCTATAATTACATGATTCTCTTCAATTTTCTTTATTTCTTCAAGTTTTGATGATTTTGCAAATACTTTTCCCTTTTGTACAAGCAGAAGTCCAACATCTTCTGAATCCTGCAATGTGTCTAATGTATTTTGTATTGTCCTTTTACTTACATCAATTTTTACAACACCAATAATTTTCTGGCTATCTATATTTTTCAAAGGTATTATATATGAATAAATTTCACCAAGTTTTTTATTACTCATGTAATCAGGAATATCTGACACATAATAACATGAATCTGCTCTTTCCTCAGTCACTGCTTTATACCATAACTCATCCTTATAATTTGGAAATGATATTCTCTGGATTTCTGCACTATCTTTCCCAAGATAATATGCCGAATTTTCTCCGGATTCTGGGAAGAATACTACTGCTCGAACTTCAGTTGATGACGTATGTATTAATTTTGTAAGAGTTACAGTATAATAATTCTCTAGATCAATACGGGTCAACTCATCATAATACTCATATAATTTTGGGTTGTTTAAGTTTTCTACTTCTTGGAATACTTTTTTATGAATATAAAATGCATCCCTTATGCTTTCATTTTCTGAAAATTGTAATTCTAGATTCTGTGATACCGAATTCAATATATTCTGAATATTTTTTTCTTCTCTTTCTATCGCAATCCTATTTGAATATATCCAAAAACATAATATGACTATAAACCCAGGAATCAACATACTTATCAAGAACATCGAATATAACTTCCCACCAAAAGTTTTTTCTTTATTATTCATTCACTATTCCTCGTTATAAATTGAAAACAGTACATTTACTTTTATTATTATTGTATATTCCTCTGAAACGTCCATAAACGAGTAAGCCGTAGCATGATATAAAATATCATACTACGGCTTGGGGGAATTGTTTAACAATAAAAGAGATGGATTAAGCTCTGCACATTTCAATAAACTCTTCTTTTGATACGTTTTCAAGTCTCAGATTCTTACGTGTACGTCCTTCGATCATTTCCGGAAGTAATGTACGACCAACAGTAATCATAGCATCCATACACGGAGTTGGTACACCAGCTATCTGTCCTAAAGTCTGCAATGCAACAAGTGAACATGGCACATCTTCCAGAACATATCTAGTATCAAGTCTTTTCTGTCCTTTGATTCCTTTTAAATCTTCATTTTGTGATAAAATCTCATACATATTATCACCATGTGTGCGATACATATGTTTATACTCTTCTACTAACGGTATCATCTTATCCAGACCATATGCTTCTGCCAAAGCCATACGTTCTTTATCAAGCGCATCAACATAACGTCCCTGTGCCGGAGTGCAGTCAATATAATATTCAAATGGAGTTTGTGATTCGATTCTTCCAGTATTTAAAATTGTTGGCGCCGGATGTACAAAGGCATTAATATTATCAAGACTTGCACGAATGACATCATCTACAACTTCAAATTCAGGAATAATATCTTTAAACATCTCTTCCAGAACTGAATTACGGCTTGACGGATAAGCAGCCATAATCAAATGCTGCTTTTGCCCAGCTACAACTACTCGACCAATTTCTACTGCACGGCAAGCAAATAATAAAGTCGAAGTACATCCAATCGTAACATCTGCTGTTACTCCACAATCATTCAAAACTTCACGGAACTCAACTGGTCCTAATGATGCATGCGGGTTAAGAACAATCACCTGCCCATCCTCAAGATATGGTGCCATTTGACGAGCCATATCTGCATGATACAGGGACGGAAGCACAATCATAATTAATTTTGCACCTTCAACTACTTCCTGCATGTTACAAGAAGCTTTCTCAATCTTTCCGAATCCTGTATACTTACTGTTTCCTTCCATTTTAACTCCGCCAAGTTCATTCAGCTTTGCTACTGTTTCTGGAACTACATCAAATATTTTTATTTTCTCTCCCATTAATGAAAGGTAACCAGCAAAGGCCTGACCTCCATTACCTGCTCCTATAATTGCAATATGTTTTTCCATAATGTGTTTCCTCCCTTACACAAAACAAAATAAAAATTTATTCACTAGATAAAAAATACTTTAATTTTCTTCAACTTCCTGTGTTTTTTCATTTTTTGTCACTAAACTAGCAATAACCATACCTATAAATGAGAATAAAATACCCATTGCCGCATAATTCAAAGCTGTTTTTAACATCATTCCTACAACTGTTCCAATAGCTCCACAAATCATGCCTGCTGCAATAACTGGAACAGTGATCTTACCCTTTTTGAACAAGAAATAGCCAACAAAGATTGGACAGAATAATGTTGCTGCTGATAATGCATTCATCGCCACTAACCATGCAAGCGTATCTGTAAACTTCAGGCACATGACAACTGAAAAGATCATTATAGCTATACATGTTATTCTCGAATATTTTAATTTCTGTTCTTCCGTTACATCAGGTTTAAGCGCCGGGATAATATCATACGAAACATTTACTGCCATTGACTGTACTGCGGAACTAACCGTTGACATCATCGCCGCAAACAATACTGCCGCAAAACAAGCCAATAATAACGTAGGAAGTTTTCCCATGAACCATCCTGTAACCAGATTCTTATCCATCGCCGGATCAATGGAATTGATTGCAAGTCCCATATAAACTGCCCATCCAAATCCAATCAAAGATACAATGGCTGAGATCATCAAACTTCTTCCGACTTTCTTCTCATCATTGATTGCACAAATTCTCTGATAATAAAGCTGGTTCGTCATTCCACCTGGAAGCACGGCAAAAAACCAAAGTACAATTGTACTGATTCCTAATTTTCCAACAGAGCCCGATAGTGATAACATATTTGGATCTACACCACTAAAGATATTGGCTGTTCCTCCTGCCATGCCTGTTCCATACATAAGGCTGATAATCAATATAATTCCCATAAAGCAAGCAAAAAAGAAATCCGTCCACGCAACTGTCTTCAATCCCGCCGGCATGATAAAGAATAGACTTACAACTGAAAATACAATACAGAGTGTTGTATAATCTAATCCTGTCACTGAAGAATACATGTTTCCAAATGCTGTGATCTGTGATGTAATCCATCCTAACGGGAATAACATCGTCATAATAGATGCAAGAATTGTAATTGTTTTATTATTACCACAATATTTCTTCAAAATATCAGGTATTGTTGAGAAATTATTCTGGCGTAACCACTTTGCGATTAATGATAAAAACACAAAAGGAAGAACCATAAAAATTCCATAGAAGAAAACTCCCACTCCATTTTCATAGGCATTTCCTAAATGACCTACCATAATTCCTCCGCCAAATACACTGGCAAATTGTGTTCCTACAATAACAAATAATGGTAACTCTCTGTTTGCAATCGCCCAATCTGTACCAGAAGTTTTCTTTCTTTGATTAAGTACATATGTAGGAATTAAAGTTGCTGCAATTAATATAACTGTTGCAGTAATAATAGCTGCTGTTGTACCCATAGGCCTCTCTCCTTTTCTCTTTTTTCGTTTTTGTGAATTCACATGTTGTATAGTCCGACTGTTCTGTAGTTCAACTGTACTACAGCTATACAAGTTAGTCAATATATTTTTTTATTTTTTTACTTTTTTGTCTATTTTGCCTTTAATTTTTAATTTTTTATATTTTCCAAAAAATTTTTTTGTGAATTTTTATAAAACTATAGTTTGTAATTCTTAAAAATTTCGTGTTATAATATTAACGGATTGTTGGGAGGAAATATCATGATAAAACAAATACAAAAATCTAATTTATGTGATCAACTAATTCCTATTTTAATTAATTTAATACAAAAAGGGGAATGGGAAAGTGGACAAAAACTGGCAGGGGAAATTGAACTTGCCAACAGCTTTAATGTCAGCCGCAACATAATGAGAGAGGCTCTGAAAATACTTGAAACATTTGGTATATTGGAAGCTAAAAATGGCGTTGGAACATTTGTTTCAGAAAATGCCATAGAAAATATTCAAAACATGAATTTTTTCTATAGTTTAAAAAATAACGATTCTATTATAACCATCTTAGAACTCCGCCTAATGCTTGAACCAGAAGCTGCATATTTTGCTGCTTTACGTATATCTGATGAAGATATTATAAACCTAAAAAAACGTTCAGATAAACTCCTGAAAAAATATTCCGATAATTACAACTATCAAGATGATTTTGACCTTCATCTTGCTATTGCCGGACTCAGCGGAAATATGCTATGCAAGAACTTATGTAGTTCACTTCTATTTCAGTTAAAAAATAGTTTATATTCAGAATTTAACAAATATTCTTCTCAAAAAACACGTGAAGAAAATCTACGTACTCACAATGCAATTGTTGAAGCAATAATTAATCATGATGCAGAATTAGCCAGACAATTAATGCGGAATCATCTGCTTAGCAGATTGCAACTAATTAATCCTGATTTCGAAATTTTCTCTGACTCAGAATAATATGGTTTAATAATTTTTAAGATAAGCAGATGTCCAAACATATACGCTAATCATAAAAAGTTTGGACATCTGCTTATTTTGTTATACTTTCTGAACTTCTAATTCATGACATTTATTATGATAAATCGATATTCCAATTGATGCAAGAATCACTATACCTCCTCCAATCCATGTTCTAATCGAAGGCACTTGTTGTAAAAAAATCCATCCTAATATTATTGATATAACAACACTTAGCTGATCATAAACAGCTATTTCTGTAGCCGGTGAAAGACGATAAGCTAATGTTATGGCAATTTGTCCCAAATTTCCAAGCAATGCAATCATCAATAATACAAATACATCTTTTAAAGATGGGACATAAAAATTTTTAATCAAAAATGGAATACATCCAAATACACAAAATGTAGAAAAATGCATAATCACTGTCATTGTTGGAACTTTCCCTTTAAAATGTCCCAAAATTGTATATGTAATTCCAGTACAAACAGAAGATATCAAGGCACATAACATAGGGAATGCAGAAGAATCAAAAGAAGGATTACCTGCTATTACACCACCAATAAAAACCACTATCAAAGCCAGCCATTGTGCTTTAGAAGCATATTGCTTCAAGAACAAGACGGAAAATATTGTTGTAAAAAATGGATTAGTACGATTAATAATTGCGGCATCAGCAATATTACCATTTCTAGTCGCATAGAAAAAAGAAATCAAAACCAAAAATCCAAAAAACGATCTTCCAAAAAGAAATGGCTGTTCTTTTTTTGTTCCAAACCAGGAAAGATGATCTCTCTTTATAATATAAGCTGAAATAAACATACCTAACAAATTTCTGACTAAAATCTGCTGATAAACAGATACTTTATCATTTGTCAACCCTACAAATAATTGCATAAAAGAAAAACTAAATACAGATACAATCATCCAAAATGTTCCTGAAGATCCTATTCGTTTTAACATGTCATATGTCCTCCCCAAAATTGAATTGTTAAATTCTAACGCAATAAGAATCTTCTCAAAGCGCCTTAAATATAGTACTACTCTTTAGTTTGAAATTCAACTTTTTCGACAAATTTTACATTTTTTAAATAAATTCGTTAAATGATGACAAA
>JBJFCD010000165.1:0-2472 GCA_051888795.1 Lachnospiraceae bacterium
GAAGTTTGAAGAAAAATATTTGAGAAAAGGATTTATGGATAAGATTTCTGTTATTAGAATTCTTGACTCAAGACGTGAAAACTTTAGAGTTGATGAAAAACTTGGAAGGAGAAAAACCAACATGATAAAAATATTATTCATCTGCCACGGCAAGAAGTTGCTTTTCTGGAAGAATGTAGGAGAATCAAGGGTTGTGGGAGTTTGAAGGTGGATTTTTAAGCCAGATTTATATCAATTTTTTGAGTTGGGGCTGTGATATGGCTGGATTGTTTGGAGGTCTGAAAATGACTGGACAAGGATGGTCGTATAATTTATAAAGTGTGAAGAGGCAATTTCGGGGTGTTGGAGGACGGCTTGAGGTTGCCTTTTGCAATTGTATTCGTATTATTAGCATCGTGCTATAATATTTTTTTAGATTCATATGAGGAGTGATAAGAAAATGGGTGAGAGACAAGAAGATAGAATTACTATTGTATTATGTGGACATGAGTATTTGATTGCTCCGCGCTTTACATTGAGCGATATGGAACTTTATTTAAAAAATATGGAAGATGGAAAAACGGCTAAAACTGCATTAGTAAGCATTATTTATCGAAAATCACAAAATTGCGAAGTTCCCATACCAACGCAAGAGGAAGTCTTGTTAGAAGAAGACAGTGTTTTTGAACCATATATATTGTCAATCATAGAAAGTTCTGAAAAGTGGAAGGTGATATATGAGCAGACAGATATTTCATTGTCAGTGATTGAACGATTTTCACTGTCGATTAAGCAATTTAGTAATGAATGTTCAAAAATATTATGAAGGCAATGCAACCTACAATTAGTATGATTGAACAAATGAATAGAAACATCAATTTATCGTGGATAAATGATGTTCAAAGAATTGTAAATCTATATCAACCAGCTATAAATGATGCGATATTACAAGTTGCAAAAGTTGCACAAAGAACAACTGAAATATTGGCACCTATACAAAATGCAATTCAACAGTATGCAAATTCATTTGCCAATATTATATCAAATATTCAAATACCTACGTATAGTGAAGAACAGAAAAAACTATTAATTGAGAGTTATAAAACTTGGGGAAGTATGGGGTGGTCAGTTATCCCGCATGCACCTTCGAAATTATTTAATAGTGTTCCGGATACTATTAAAGAGGCTGATAAAATTGCACTACAATACTTTGATAAAGACGGTATGGAATATCTGTTTTCAAATCTGAAGAAAAAACGAATAAAGAAAGAAGATATAAATTCGGCAATATATTGTTTTGAAAATAAACAGTATAAGGCATGTGCACTATTACTGTTTGGAATTATTGACGCTAAGTTAATTCGATTGCAATCAATTAGAAAGACTGTTGTCCGGTAAATTAGATGATGCCTCATCCAGCAGATTATTTCGTGCTGATTTGGGATTTTTATAGACATGTCAGTCACTTTAAAAACAGCTGCTTCTGCGAATTATTATTCTGACAGAAAAACCCCCGCAAATTAATTGCGGGAGTCTTCTCAGCCGAGGGTGCTGTCATTGATTGCCTGCATCACGATATCGGCTGTGATCCGGCCAGCTGACTGACTGTGCCCGATCACAAGCGAAGCATTGCAGAGCTTGCTGATCATGCGGGCTGTTCCGTCGGAAGCGTTTAATATCGCTTCGATGGCCGCGTCGTCAAAAACAGGATCCGTACAGCCTGCCTTTTTCAGTTTCCATTCAATGTAAGCACGTCCTTCTTCTTTTGAGTAGCCGTCAACGTTGTAGTTCATGATGATACGCTGACGGAGCGGTTCATGGATGGAAAGCTGCAGCGTATTGTTCAGCTGTGGCAGACCGACCAGAAGAATCACAGCACGATCCCGGGAATCCATTTCAAAGTTGAACAGGATCTTCAGGTCGTTAAGGACAGCATTTTTGATGTAGTTCGCTTCGTCAATGATAATGACGGGAGTTTTTCTCTTATCAAGGGCAAGACGGTTGATCTCTTCCTGGATGATATGAAAGTTTTCCGTTTTCCGGTAGGATGGCTGTGCGCCCAGGGATGCGGCGAGATTCCGGTAGAAATCATTCACCGTAACCGTAGAAAGACTGGTATAGATTACCTTATACAGGGAAGGATTCAGTCCGGCAGACCAGGAACGGACCAGAGTTGTTTTCCCGCGTCCCGGAGCGCCGGTAAGAAGACCGAAGCCTTTGGTTCTTGCCAGGTAATCCAGGCGGAATTTCGCTTCCGTATATTCGCTTCCTTCGAAAAGGATCTCTTTGGAATTCTTTAAAAAAGGATTGAATTCAAGACCATAACGCGCAGTGAGTTCCATCAGTCTTCACCTCCTGTCAGCCGCACCTTGTCCCGTTTAACAGAGGCATTGTCATGCTTATTGAGAAGACGGATCGGTGTAAGGGATCCATCTGCTTCCACAATAAAGATGTCCTTCATATCCGGTGTATAACGGAGGGTGATGCGCTGCT
>JBJFCD010000166.1:0-2462 GCA_051888795.1 Lachnospiraceae bacterium
ACAGATTGTTTATGTCTGACTTTGATAAGTATATGTTGGAATTGGAAGAGAATGCAAAGAAGTAGAGCATGCAATAGGATTACAAGGTTAATTAAAGAGCTGACTTCTGTCGAAATTATCGACAGAAGTGTAAAACACATCTTGTCCTATTGATTTTCTCTTATCGGAATAAAATTAACACTCGTTAACACTCAATTTAAATAGCAAGTTCGGAGGCTGTAATTGTTTTGATTTGCAGTACACGAGCTTGCTAACAGGAGTTGAACTCATAGCTCATGCATCCTAAATATAAGTTGGAGCTACAATAGCGTGGAACTGCAACAAAAGATTTAGTTGTATTTTTAGAATTCAGTGCATAATATAATTATAAGAGAGGGTCTGCTTTAGTGGATGAGTGGGAATTCTTTCACAAAGCTATTCATACTTGTTCATTAACATTTTGCTTGAAAAAAATATAATAAGCTGTTAAACTGTAAACAGGTATATTATGAAAGGAGGAGCAGTATGGCAACAATTTCAATGCACAAAGAGTTTGTGGTAAAAGAAGAAAAAGCATTTGAACAATTGAAAAAGGATGTTGAGAAAAAAGCAAATCTGAACAGAACTGTTGAAAGTGCTCCATCCTTAGAAAAAGGAACAGAAAAATTAAAACGGTTCTCGTTTCTTTAAAGTCTTTAGTAGAGAAAGCCCGTGAGCAGAGTGCTGAAGAAGTACTGCAGCGGGCTTTAAATATGTTCAAATGCGATAAAGACGAAGATATAGAATCATTCTTACATAACAAAGCTATAGATCATATTGAACGAGGAACATGTAGTGTGTTTCTGATCTTAGACGAAGAAAAATTCGACAATAATATAATTGATATTATTGCCTACTTTACATTGTCACATAGAAGCGTTATGTTTCATGCTGATGTAAGTAATACTAAAGTTCGTGCAGTAGCAGGGTTTAAGGGAAAAACATCAACATCAGTAGTCTTAATTGGACAAATTGGCAAGTTTATTGATGGTGATTCGAAAGCAGATATTTCAATTGATGTAATCCTAGAATATGCGTTTGAAGTTATTCGTGCTTCCAGTGAATTGATTCCATGTAGGGCGGCACTAGTTGAATGTTCAGAAATCATTCACAAATTGTGCATATATGAAAATGCAGGGTTTAGATTTCTCCAACAGGATGGAGACTTTTATCAATATTATAAGGTGATAGAATAAAGTAGTAAGACACATTTTCCTATTCTTTTGAGAGAGTGTACTCGATGACTCATCATCAAGGACATTTTTATATATGAATGATGTGTCTGTTAGAGTTGTTGGACCGAATAATGTCGCCCAAAGTGATGCTTAAAAAATGACGCTCGAAGAAATGATTATGAAAAGTATTATTTCGAACAACAAAATCACTCGAAATGAGATTGCGAAATATAGAAGGTGAAGTAAAAAACAATTGAATCACAATTGGCAATGAATTGGAGATACTGATACATGACCGTCTGAACCCCTTGTAACCAAAGGGTTTACAGAGCTGCAGTCATAACATCTCCACCAAAACATGCCACCCGGTGCTTCAGCACCGCCGGTGGCATTTTCGCTAGGGATGCCCGCGACTGATGAGCGGAGCGAAATCAGAGCGGCAAGCAGCCCGAACGTGCAGATATGGCCTTGGCTAGAAATAGCCAGGGCTCTTTTATTGCAAGGGGTTTGACCGAAAAAGCCAGTAGTATCAAGGCTTCAGCGTCTTTTTAAATATAATTTCAGACCTGTTTCAGATTATCTCAGACCACTAAAACTGGGGATGAAACAGGAGGTTTTTTGCATGATTTGGGGATGAAACGTGAGGACGCGGGCTCCTTTGAACCAGGCGAGAGTGAGTAGAGTTGACAAGATTATGCCGAAAGGTTTGCGTTTACGAGATGGCAAAAGGGAATTATAATGGAAGTGTAAATCGGAATTTGTGGGGTGGTATGATGCAAAATAATAGCGAGTTTTGGAATGCACTAGATGATTTAGTTGCCAATTCGGAAATTATTATTGATAGACCAAAGGGAACAGCACATCCCAAGTATCCTAGTTTTATTTATAGGGTTGATTATGGATATTTGAAAGATACATCGTCTATGGATGGTGCTGGAATAGATGTATGGGTAGGAAGTGGCGATAAGAGGATTGATGCAATAATGTGCATTGTTGATTTGATGAAAAAAGATTCAGAAATTAAAATACTTATTGGATGTACTGAAGAAGAAAAGACAATAGTATATGAAACACACAATGAAACACAGTTTATGAAAGGCGTTCTAATACGTCGATAATTTCCGGTTTGTAGAGAAGAAAATAGAATATGAGAATGGGCTACGAATAGCTTAGCAAGTACATGCAGTGTCAGAGATGATGCTGCTTTTTTTATTTTACTGCGAAAGGAGGACAAGGATGAGTAAGGTAATAGCTATTTGTAACCAGAAG
>JBJFCD010000167.1:0-127277 GCA_051888795.1 Lachnospiraceae bacterium
ATCCGCATTCTTCCTTGTTCAATTATACTTGCTAAGTATAACACAGTCAGATACCTGTGACAATAAGGTTAAAATTTTGTATTAGCAGGCCAATACTATGTCATTTTCGTGCCGATGGTTATTCTGGAAAAAATTGATTTAAAATTTCAATGGTTTCTTTCGCAGTAAAACCCCAGAGAATGGTACTCAGCGCTTCTATAGCTGCGTGCCGTTTCCGGTAATAGGTCCGGTAAGAGATATTGCTGATATGCGGTTCCAGCTTTTCAAGAATCTCATCTGTGTTCTTCAGTTCCTGTGGAGACAGGAATGCATAATAGAGAATCCAGTAATATTGTTCTCCGTGCTTATGATTGTTACGGAAAAGATCAACGGAAGAATCTAATAGCTTCAACATCTTGTTACTCCGCACAATGCTTTTTGTCCTTTCTGCTATGTCAGTTCCGGATAATTCTACCCCTGCAACATAAACGGAATCTAAAAAATCATCCACACTGGTTCCATATTCCATACGGAATTGCGCTTCTAACTGCCGGACCACTACCTTCAAGCTGTATGTGGCATCCCGGTATCTTCGCAGAAACTTGTAAGTGTCGTGGAAGCGGGGATCTTCTTCGGGAGTCGCATAGCTTTGTTTTTTATTCCAAATTATTTCTTAGAAAAATCAAAAAAATCATTTCTTTTGATACTAAAAAAGTACTAAAAATTATAAAAGAAATGATGCATAGATTACGCTCTGATTCTTCACAGTATGTAATGGGTTAAACCGCTTGAATAAAAGGGGACAGTTCAATATGGCTGTCCCTTTTGAATTAATAAAACAGAAACACAATTTAAACCTAATAAAAACAATCTATTGATATATTACAGGCATAAACGATAAAACGAAGAAAAGGAGAATCAGAACATGGCAAAATCAAAACTGGTAAAAGCAAATGAAAAAATTGCGGAAGAAGTTGTAGGTGGATACAAAAAGATTGAAGAAGGAGTAGTAGGTGGCTATAAGAAAATCGAGGAGAGCGCAGTCGGTGGATTCAACAAAGTGGCAGATAAATTTGTTGACAACTTTCTGACGAAAGAAGGAGAATCAGTAGAAGATGCGAAAGCCAGACTGTCGGCTGAACAAAAGGCAAGGGAGGAAGCGAGAAGAAAGGCAGGTCTTGAATAATGAAAAAGAGTACATTTGTTGCTATGATCTTAGGAACGATTGGAGGTATTTTATTTGCGCTGGGAATGTGTATGGCATTGATCCCGGAATGGAATGCTTTTAAACCGGGTGTGATCATGGGTGTGATTGGTGCAGTTGTGCTACTAATCATGGTCCTTGTCTGGAGAAAGATGGAACATAAAGCTCCGATTCAGGTATCTGGCAGAACTATAGGAGCATCTTTAATCGGTATTATAGGAGCATTGTTACTAGGCGTTGGTATGTGCCTCACGATGGTATGGAGTCACATGGTTGTCGGCATCATTATTGGTGTTGTCGGAATCGTTGTTCTTCTATGCCTGATTCCTTTTATCAAAGGGTTAAAGTAAATGAAAAACTGGAAAGTACACCCTGTAGAGTTTCTGGCAATATGAGGTAAAAAGTGCAGCGGAAAAATCTGCTGCACTTTTTTAGGGATTATCCTTTTTTTGTTGTTGTGATCAGATAGCTGGTGAATATATGGGAAGAATATTGAAATTTTTACATTCAAGATATGCGCTGGCGGCGTTTTGTATTGCACTTGAATTTGTACAGATCTTGGCGGTATTTGTTTTATTATATAAATATTTTTTGCCGATCACAGTTCTTGGAGTTATCTTTCATGTGTGTGTATTGCTTTATATAATTAATAAGGATGAGATTCCGGAATTCAAACTGCCGTGGCTGATTCTTCTTTCTATGCTTCCGGTTATAGGTGCATTTGTATTTATGCTGTTGTCCAGTACGGAAAAGAGCAAATATGAAAGACTGATAGGGGATGGGGTAAAGATTTACGAATATACGCCTGGGTTTATTCATGCAAAAAACATTGTGTGTGATGATAAATTTGCAGTCTGTGGAACCATCAATTTAGATTATCGTTCTCTGGTTCATCACTATGAATGTGGCGTATGGATGTATCATGTGGAGTGTATCAGGGATATGAAAGAAGATTTTGAAGAGACTCTGAAACAGTCAGAGAAGATTAACAAATCAGGAGCGAAACTGAAGGGATGGGAGAGACTTTTGGCGGAGATTATGAAAGTTTTTTCACCACTACTCTGACAGATACTTTTGTGTGGATAGAAAGTTATGATAACAGAGGAGTACAGTGAGACTTTCAGAATAGGAGAACGGAGATGAGAACAGTAACAATATTGCTTACCAGATATTCAGACTGGTTTGGAAAATTTATATGCGGTATTAGTAAGTATAAATATTCTCACACATCCATATCGATTGATGAAGCGGAAGAAATTTTTTATAGCTTTAATTATAAGGGATTTGTTATCGAAAAACCGAAAAAGAAAAGAGTAAAAAGCAGATTAAATGGGAGTGTATGCATTCGCATTCAGGTTCCAGATGACAATTATGAAATTATCAAACAGGAAATAGAACACTTTGTATCAAATAGAGAAATTTATACTTATTCTCGAATAGGGGTCATATTCTGCTTACTGCATATTCCATTTAAGTTTAAAAACCAGTATTTTTGTTCTCAGTTTGTAGCAGAAATATTATCACAGGCGGGTGTTGTAGAGCTGAAAAAGAAAGAAGAACTGTATCTCCCGGGACAGTTTATTGATGGATTCGAAAGCATTTTTTCAAAAAAGCAGGTCATTTACAATGAAATATAAATTATTATTTTTTAAACAATATATAAGCAAAATATAAATAAAGTATTGATAGGATATTTTCTACATACGAAACTAAAATAAGAAAGCGGGGTGAAAGGATGGGAAGAATCATGGCGGTAATTATAGTAGCCGTAGTAGCTGTAGCAGGTTTCATTTTTAAAAAAAAGAAATAAAATCAGTACACAAACCCGACTATACTGTTATGGCCGGGTTTCTTGTTTATAGAAAATAATAATTACTAAAACATCATAAGAAAAGAGGATAAAATTTGTGTCAAAGATTATGCAATGTGATTTAATTTTATAATCAGGCATACTGATTATTTACAAAAAAGGTTGCGCACGCTACTATATATGTGATATATTATACTCTAAAAGGTAGGTGAAGAATTCTATGAATGATAATTTTTCTAATCTGGCACGTTGCATTTCTATCCTGGATCGCTTGATGAAGATGTATTATGATCACAGACTCGAAGATTTTGAAATTGGATGGGGACAGCAATTTTATGTGGAATATCTCTATGATCATCCCGGTGCTTCTGCTCAGAATATGGTAGAGTGTATTCGGGTTGATAAAGGAACTCTTACAAAAGTCATAAAAAAATTGACAGAGATTGGATACGTTAAAGTTGTCAGAAGCGAGAAAGATAAACGCGTAAAACTTCTGTACCTTACGGAGAAGGCTGTGCCGGCGGCTAAGAGGATTAAAGAGATACACGGTGATTTTTATAATATTCTGTGTTCAAATATTCAGGAATCAGATATTCAACAGGCAGAACAGACAATGGAACAGATGATGGAGAATATCAATCAAAAAGTATGGCATAGAATGGAGGAATAGCGTTGGAAAATAATGAAATCTCATCAGTTAAGCAAACCGGGATTTTTATCAGTTTAATTATTGGAACCTTTGTTACATCAATGTCCACGACAGTTACAGCTAATATGCTTCCGAACTTTACGGAATATTTCGGTGTGTCGGCAAATTTTGCACAATGGCTGACAAGTGGTGCAACACTAATATCAGGAATTATTATTCCTGTCACGGCATTTTTACTTAAAAAAGTGCCGAATAAAATTTATTTTCTGGTGACAATGACAGCCTATACAATAGGGTCACTGTTTTCGTTTTTAGCTCCGACTTTTCCAGTATTGCTTGTGAGCCGTTTAGTCCAGGCAGTTGGTTGTGGAATGATGATTCCTTTCGGTCAGATTATGCTCTTAAATTTATATCCGGTTGAAAAGCATGGCAGAGTTATGGCAGCATTTTCCATGGCATCTATGGTATCTACTGTAGTAGGTCCGACTTATGCAGGCTTGATTTTGGAAGTAGTTGGATGGCGTGGCGTATTCGTATCTTTATTTGTGTTTGGTCTTATAATTATTGTTGTTGGAAGCATCTTTATGAAAAATGTCATTCCCCAGACGGATGCGGAATTAAATGTAGGTTATGTATTTCTTTCTGCCATTGGTTTTGTGTCTCTTCTAGTTGGTGTCAGCAACATGAGCAGTGGTTCAGTTTTAAGACTGACGAGTGGCGGACTGATGTTAATAGGTATTATATTTCTTGTTATATTCTCAGAGCTGCAACTTACGGCAAAGAAGCCCATGTTGAATTTAAGAGTATTTAAAGAGCCTTCTTTTTTGATTGCGGTTGTAATCAGTATTTGTTTATATATGATTTCCATGGGAACCGGGATGATTTTACCGATTCTTACAAAATCTATTTGTGGATTCTCTGATTCCGCCTATGGCTATGCAACTCTTGTTGGCTCGATTCTAGCTGTATTTACAACTCTGTATGCAGGCAGAATTTATGATAAAATGGGCATTAAGCCTATGTTTCTTGCAGGGATTATTTTGTTTGCAATACATTCTGTTTTGGGAATATGTACGTCAGTAGATACAAGTATTGTATATATTGCAGTAGTTTTTGCGTTACAAACTGTTGCGATGTCTATGTTAAATTCCCCTGCCACAACTATGGCGCTTAGTAAACTTTCAGGAAATATTCGTATAGACGGAAGTGCGGTTTTCAATACGATACGGCAGATTTCCAGTTCATTGGCTTCTACGCTTTCTGTATTGATTTATACACTGGCAGGAAGTGATATAAATGCAGTCCATGCTGTATACATATACTATGGGATTGTAACGATTGTTATTATTATTTCTGTCCTTTTGTATCTGAAAACAGTATCTGCAATGGAAAGAGGCTAATGAACAATATTATACTTTTGACGCTACGAAAATAGATGAAAGCTTGACATAAGTAAACGGGAAGTGGTTATTTGATTTGAGTTAGTGGTCACTAATGCACAGTGACCACTAATTTATTAGATGCGGATTAGGAATGGCTAATCAACTTTGTTCTCTGAAATGAAGGTAATTTAATTTTTCCTACAGTAAAGGTCTGACAGAGACTAAAGTATAGATAATAATTCTCGATTGCATAGAATCATCTTGACTTTTAAAAAAAATAATTATAAGATGCAAAAGGTTAGGGTAAACTAACTAAGAAAGGAGAAGTGTTCTATGTGTGTAGTAATAATCGGAGGAAACGAATGTATGGTTCGGAAGTATAAAGATTTATGTCGAGAATACCGGTGTGAAGCAAAGGTATATCCGAAACAGAAAAGCAGTTTGAAAGGGACAGGATGTAAAGGTTGTACGGTCACATACAAGTTCTATGTCAGCACTGAAGAATATTTTGGAAGAAAACGTGAAACAGAAGGCTTGTTCCAAAGAAGGCTGAAAAGAGAAATGCGGGAAAGAAAACATGGAAATTTCTTATATATTTATGAACTTGACAAAGCGCAAAATATGATATAATATGTAGCTATCTACAGATGAAAGGCGTTTAGACATGAAAGAAAAATATTTCGGTCCTACTATGAAAAAAATAACTGAAGAGATGGATCGCAAAGCTAATATGGAAATAAAAAAATACAATCTTACTCTTACACAGGCAAGAATAATTTTATTTTTAGCGAAAAATGAAGGAAAGACAGCTACGCAGAAGGAATTGGAAGATTTTCTTCAGGTCTCACATCCTACCACGGTGACAATTGTTAAGAGTATGGAAGCAAAAAAAATGGTGGAAACCTCTTTGGATGATGCCGACAGACGCATGAAAAATGTAAAACTGATCTGGGGAGACGAAAAAATATACCGCGAATTAGAACAGAATGCTGAACATATGGAATTAAAACTTCTTGCCGGATTTTCAGAAGAAGAAAAGGAATTGTTTTACACATTTTTAAACAGAGCATATAAAAATGCGGTATCCTAAATCGGTTCAATGTCACAATATTTTTTACTTAAAAATATAGCTATCTACATATTGAATATTAAAAGGAGGAATAGTATGGAACAATCATTAGATAAGTACAGCAAAATGCCTGTTTCAAAGGCGGTTATTCAAAACGCATTACCTGCAGTAGCGGCGATGCTTATGGTGCTCATTTATAATCTGGCAGACACTTTCTTTATCGGTCAGACACATGACGCCTATCAGGTGGCGGCAGTATCTCTTGCAACACCGGTTTTTCTGGTATTTATGTCTATCGGAACCATTTTCGGAGTTGGAGGAACATCGGTTATATCAAGAGCTTATGGGGAAGGGAAAAAGGAATATGCGAAAAAGATATGTTCTTTTTGTATGTGGAGCTGCATTGCAATAGGAATTCTTCTTACCATCGGATTTTTGTTGTTTATGAAACCATTGTTAAAGTTGATTGGAGCCAGTGCAGATACTTGGGAGTATACTAAAACATATCTTATCATTGTAAGTTTTTCCGGAACTTTTGCATTGATCTCCAGTTGCTTTTCTAACATATTAAGGGCAGAGGGACAGGCAACCAAAGCTATGAATGGACAGCTTATTGGTAATATTCTGAATATGTTTCTGGACGCTGTTCTTATTATGGTATTTCACTGGGATATCGTGGGATGCGCATTGGCGACGCTCTTTGGGGAAATTGTAGGAGCAGTATATTATCTATATTATTATTTGACTGGAAAATCTGCATTAAGTATCAATATTAAGGATTTCACTTTGAAGGAAAGGGTTGCAAGTAATGTACTTTCAATAGGTATTCCGGCATCTCTTGGATCTCTATTGATGAGCGCCTCGCAGATTATCATGAACAGTCAGATGGCTGCATATGGAGATATGGCTGTTGCAGGAATTGGCGTTGCGATGAAGATTGTAATGATTACAGGAATGGTATCTATGGGAATCGGGCAGGGTGTACAACCTCTGCTTGGATATTGTGTAGGAGCCAGGACTTGGGAACGATTCAAAAAATATATGAAGTTTGCGTTCTGTTTTGCAACCATTCTCGGGATATCATTAACAATTTTTTGTTATGTATTTACTAATCAGATTGTCGGTGTATTTCTGACAGATGCAAATGCTTTTGATTATGCGGTTCAATTCGCCAGAATCCTTCTTTCCACGGGCCCGGTATTTGGTATTTTTTATGTTCTTACCAATGCATTACAGGCGATGGGTGCTGCAATGCCATCCCTTATTATCAATATCAGCAGACAGGGACTGATTTATATTCCGGTGTTATTTATATTGAATGCAGTTTTGGGAGTTACCGGTCTTGTATGGGCACAGCCTGTTGTAGATGTAATCTCATTAGTGGTTGGGATAGGGATGTATATTAAGGTTTCAAGAAAGATGATGAAACAGGAAAATTAATTATGAAGAGTATAATTTGAGAAACCTCACCCCTCAGTAATGAGGGGAAAGGGAGCTTGAGAGCGTGCTCAGTATACTTTTTTACAGCGCAGATGTTGTTAGATGGATGAACCGGAGACAATAGGAAGGTTTTCTTTCATGACTTCTATAAATTCTTTTGAACTCCGGGACATAGAGGTTTCCAAGGGTAATGCGATAGCGATCGTCCATTTTCCTTCAAGGGTGTCTGCTAAAGGATAGCTGAGTAAATCGGTCTGTTCGGAATTCAGATGGATATAAGCTTCCGGAAGAAATGTAATCCCTGTTTCTGCCAGTACAAGACGTTTGATTGTTTCTACATTTTCTGCGGAACAGCATGCAATCGGGTTAAAAGCTACACCTGTTTGAAGATGAACATTTTCAAAAATTCTCTGAATTACATTTCGCGGAGGCTGTCGTTTGGCAATCAGCACAAAAGGTACATTTGACAGTCTCAGAAGATCCTGAGCCTCCAGTGGCCTATCCTCCGGTAATAAAAGCCGTTCTCGCCATTTTCGGGGTATTACCAGGTAAAAAGACTCATCATAACATATCTGATAACGAATATCATCATTATTATAATTATGAATTCTCGATTCTTTGCCAGACATTGCTTTGTCGGTATTTTCGTGTAAAATACAAAAATCCACCTGTTTTTCTTTTAACATATTTTTCAGCTTTTGAGAGTCGGCTTCAAGTATCCGTAGTTTGATTCCGGGGAAACGCTTTAAAAATGCCGGCACAATGAGCGGAATGAGATGGCTTCCAAGATTAATCGGGATACCGATCTTTACAGTACCTACTCTGAGATTTTGAAATTCTTCCAGATCTTGATGAATGCTCCGAAAAATAGAATGCATTTTTTCGATATAAATAAAAAGTGTTTCGCCCTGCAGAGTGAGACGCAGTCCACCTCTGACCGTTTCAAAGATTGGAAAAGAGCAGTAAGCGTTCAAGGTATTGAGCATCTGGCTGAGAGATGGCTGACTGACAAAAAGTACTTCGGCTGCACTGGAAAGGTTTTTCTTTTTGCGAATCATCAAAAGATGCTCAATTTGTTGCTCTGACCAGTTATGATAGGCAGGTTGCGTGGATGCAGGAAAAAGAAAATGATTCATTTCTTCAATTACTTTTGTAAATGTATGGGCATACTCCAATATCAATTTTCCTTCAGGGGAAAGAGCCAGTTGTTTTTTTGAGTATTGGAACAGACAGCATTGCAGCTCTTTTTCCAGGCTTTTCAAACTTCTTCCGATGGTAGAAGGATTCTTATTCAGAATATTCGCAGCCTCTTTCATAGTGCTGCATTTTTCCAATGTTATTAACATTTCTAATTGATTGCGTTTCATATGTAATTTCTCCATTATGGAATATCTGATGTAGTTTGTTGTAAAAATAATTTTATTTTAAGTTTAACATGTATTGTAAAATGAAGCAAATAAAAACGCAATCATCCTGATATTTTTATAACAATTGCGTTTTTCTTATAACTCATATTGCGTTTTACATATTAGACATTGGGACTTTGTCATCCTATAATGGCGATGGAGATATTTGGGGAAAGGTATGAGAATAATCATCTCATACTCAGTATTAGAAAGGAGTTTATGAAATGGTAGTAAAGGTTGGTATTAATGGTTTTGGGCGTATTGCACGAGTGATTATGAGAATTCTGGAGGAAAGAGACACAGATATTGAAGTATGTGGAATCAATCTTCGTAATGCAGATATAAAGCGTATGGCTTATCAGATGGAATATGATTCGGTCTTTGGACGCTTTAGAGGGAAGGTAAGAGCGGAAAAAGATTGCCTGGTTGTGAATGGGAAACACATTAAGGTATTTTCTGAATCGGATCCGGCACAGATAGATTGGGCATCCTGCGGTGCAGAATACATCATTGAGTCAACCGGTGTATTTAGAACACTTGAGGATTGTCGCAAACATTTAAATGGCGGTGCGAAAAAAGTAATTTTGACTGCTCCTGGTAAGGATGAAGATTTTCCTACTTTTGTTATGGGGGTTAACAACAAAACCTATGATCCAAGTATGACGGTTGTATCCAATGCTTCCTGTACAACGAATTGTCTTGCTCCATTGACAAAAGTAATTAACGATGCTTTTGGGATTGAGCGTGCATTGATGTCAACGATTCATTCTTCGACTTCAAAACAAAAGCCAGTGGATTCAAATGGTGGACGAGACTGGAGAACCGGACGTTCTGTATTCAATAATATTATTCCTTCCACGACAGGTGCAGCAAAGGCAGTAGGTATTGTTTTGCCGGAAATGAAGGGAAAAATGACAGGGATTAGTTTCAGGGTTCCTTCTAATGATGTGTCTGTTATCGATGTAACAATGCAGCTTAAAAAACCTGCAACCTACGCACAGATTTGTGAGGCTGTAGAGGATGCCAGCCTTTCAACTATGAGAGGTATCATTGAATATAATGATGATGAGATTGTATCCGGTGATATCAGAGCGAATTTTAATACCTGTGTATTTGATGTAAAGGCAGGTCTTATGCTGGATGAGACCTTCGTTAAATTGATAGCGTGGTATGATAATGAATGGGGTTATTCCAATCAGTGTATCAGTCTGGTTCAGTATATTGCACGCCAGGATGAGAAAGCAATCCATGGAACGGTATGTCCAGAGCAGGATGCAACGATTGATTAAGGATGACTGTTACTGTTCAGACCTAAACTTGAATTAAAAAAAGATAGACTATTCATAGAAAGAGCCGTCCGAAAGGGCGGCTTGTATTCTGTGGATTTTACGAATTCTCTGTGTTGATTAGGTTGCTGTAATACTTGGTTTTTCCAGACAGAACATCATCATAGAAACCTTGTTTCCAGTCAATATAATCAATACATTCCTGAACCTGTTTTAACTGTTCTAATAAAGCATTGCGTTTGATGTTGAGAATCCTTTTTCGTTCCGGAATAGTAGATTCTCCTGCAAGACAAAGATTAATGTATTCTTTCATTTCAGAAATACTCATGCCGCAATTTTTAAGACAGTTTAAGCTTTTAATCCAGGCAATATCTCTTTCGTCAAAGATACGGCGATTATTTTTATCACGCTTTACATTGGGAACAAGTCCCTGATTGCAGTAAAATTTCAGTGTTTCATATGGCAACTGTGTTTGCTCACAGGCTTGTTTCATCGTAAACATATTTTACCTCCAAAATAGTAAAAAGCACTTGACCGGTAGTAACTACCGGTTGATACAATTGGACTGTATCATAGATGCGAAATAATTTCAAGGAGGTTTTATAAATGGAATATAGGATTTTAAGTAACGGCGTAAAAATGCCACAGTTAGGATATGGAGTATATCAGGTGACTAAGGAAGAGTGTGAACGTTGTGTGCTGGATGCTTTGAAAGCAGGCTATCGTCTGATTGATACGGCACAGTCCTACTTTAATGAAGAGGAAGTGGGTTCTGCCATCAAAAAGAGTGGAATTCCTCGTGAAGAGATTTTCCTTACAACAAAGGTATGGATTGAACATTATGGTTATGAGAATGCCAGACAGTCTGTTCTCGAATCCATGAAGAAACTTCAGACAGATTACCTGGATCTTGTACTCCTTCATCAGCCATTTGGTGATACATATGGGGCATGGAGAGCACTTGAAGATTTGTATGAAGAAGGAAAAATCAGAGCTATTGGTATTTCTAATTTCTATGTGGACAGAATGGTGGAGTTTGTGAATTTCAATCGCATTAAGCCAATGATTAACCAGATGGAAGTACATATCTTTAACCAACAGAAGCAGCTGAAAGAGTATGCTGACAAATACGATGTGCAGTTAGAGGCATGGGCACCATTTGGAGAAGGACGTAGGAATACATTCGATAATGAAGTGATTAAAGTTATCGGTGACAAATATGGTAAGACAACAGCTCAGGTAATGCTCAGATGGAATATCCAGAGAGGTGTGGTAGTAATTCCTAAATCTACCCACTATGAAAGAATGGTAGAAAACTTCAATGTATTTGATTTTGAGTTGACAGATGAGGAAATGAATACGATTGCGGGGCTTGACACTGCAACCTCAAGTTTCTTCTCACACCAGGACCCTGCTATGGTAGAATGGTTTGTGAAGATGGTTGAAGAACGTAAGAAAAATAATCGTAGCGAAAACGAAAAGAAAAATTGGTAAGGATACAGGGCTTGGTGACGTTGTAGGTAAAGCGTTTGGTGATGGATTGAAGTTGAAATAGGTGACACATTGATGGTAAAGACTGTATAGACATGTGGATAAAGCATCTATTCGTCTGGTTCTATTAAGAGATTCTGTAGTGTTAATAAAAATTTATTTGCAGGTTTTGAAAAGATTTGATACTTATTCCAGATAATACTCAATGATACTGAGTTTTTTTGAAAGCAAGTCCGTGGTATAATATGACTGGAGGAGGGAAAATCATGTTTGAAAAAAAGGTTGTTGTCGTGACGGGTGGAGCGAAAGGAATTGGCAAGACAATCGTTGAAGAATTTCGTAAGTCTGGTGCGGACGTTTGTATCATAGATAAGGAAGAAAATGATTATTTTGTCGGAGATATTGCTTCCAAAGAAACGCTAGAAGTGTTTGCTGAAAAGGTAATAAACGAATATGGACATGTGGATTATCTGATTAATAATGCGCTTCCGCTTATGAGGGGAATCAATTCGTGTACTTATGAAGAGTTTGAATATGCATTACAGGTAGGTGTAACAGCTCCGTTTTATCTGACGAAGCTGTTTTTGCCATACTTTGCGCAAGGAGCGGCTATTGTTAATATCTCCTCATCCAGAGACCGTATGAGTCAGCCGCAGACAGAAAGCTATACAGCAGCAAAGGGAGGCATTTCAGCACTTACACATGCGCTTTCAGTAAGTCTTGCGGGAAAAGTGAGGGTGAACTCCATATCACCCGGCTGGATTGACACAACATATTCGGAATATAGAGGTCCTGATGCTATACAGCAGCCGGTACGCAGAGTCGGCAATCCTATGGATATTGCGAATATGGTGTTATATCTGTGTTCTGAAAAGGCAGGATTTATTACCGGAGAAAACGTATGTATAGACGGAGGAATGACAAAACAAATGATTTATCATGGTGACTTCGGATGGGAGCTCTTATGTTAGCGAAAATGATATTTTTACTAGTACGAATGGAGTTGTTAAATTCATAATTAAGATAGGTGTGATAAGGGATGAAAGGATTATTCGAAGCAATTGAAAAAAGTGATGTCAATGTGAAAAGGATAGTTCTTACTGTTCTTGAAGGCGAGCATATTGGCGAAAAAATATTGGAAGTAAACGGAAATATTGTCTGGGAGAGCAGGGAAGAAGGATTTTTTCGAGAATATCAGGAAGAAATATCTGTGTTGGACAAGTGCGGCATAGTTGATTTGGGAGAAAATCGAGTTTTTTGTGATATCTTGGGACAGGAGATGAAAATTGTTATTTGTGGCGCAGGACATGTTTCCATACCGGTTATTAAAATCGGGAAAATGATGGGATGCGAAGTGACGGTATTAGAAGAGAGACCTGCATTCGCAGATAGGGCAAGAGAAGCGGGAGCAACGAAGGTTATCTGTGAACCATTCGAAGAAGGTCTTGAGAAAATAGAAGGAACCGATAATACTTATTTTGTAATTGTGACCAGAGGGCATAGATATGATCAGATATGTCTTGAGAAAATTGCAGAAAAGAAATACGCGTATATTGGAATGATCGGAAGCAGAAAACGTTCTGCGCTGGTAAAGCAGACCTTGCTTGAAAAAGGAACTGATAAAAATGTATTAGATGAAGTGCATACACCGATTGGGCTTAATATTGGTGCAGAGACTCCGGCAGAGATTGCGGTTGCAATTGCAGCTGAGATTATTGAAGTGAAAAATAAGAAAAAATGCACTTGTGGATATTCAAAGGAAATTATTAATGCAATACTGGACAGAGAGAATTATCCGGAAAATAAAGTGCTTGCAACAATTATTTCAAGAAAAGGTTCCGCACCTCAGGGTGTAGGAACCCGGATGCTGATCTGTCTCGATGGCAGGTGTGTCGGTACGATTGGCGGTGGCTGTATGGAAGCAAGAATCATACAAAAAGCGCTCCTTATGGCAGCAGGAAATGATGAGACGGTATGTGTTCGCCATGAGGATATGACGGGAGCTGATGCAGAAGAAGAAGGAATGGTTTGTGGCGGAAACATTGATGTGTTGATGGAAGTTATAAATTCATAGTTATGATCGGTTCTGATTTTCTCATATGATAAAGCCTGTTTGAATGGAGGGCGAAAAGATATGGATAGAAGTGATATGTTAATAAAGGGTGCAATTGATTTTCATGTGCATACGGCTCCGGATATCTTATCGCGAAAGTATACAGATATTCAACTGGCAGAGGAGTGCCGAAAAGCAGGCATGTCTGGGTTTGTCAGTAAGTGTCATCAAGGGGATACAAGTGCAAGAGCATCTGCTGTGACAGAATTATTTCCAGATTTAAAAGTTTTTGGAGGAATCGTGCTCAATCATGCTGTTGGGGGACTAAATGAAGAGGCTGTTTATGCCTGTGGGGAAATGGGTGGAAAAATCGTCTGGTTTCCTACAGTTGATGCTTATAATGATGCAGATTATAAAAGATTACATTTTGTGGAACATCTGGGAGGAGAGAATAAACAGTCTGGTCATCGTGGGAAAATTCATATTATCAATGAAAATCATGAGCTGATTAAGGAGGTTTATCTTATATTGGAACAGATAAAAGAGCAGGAGATGATCCTTGCGACAGGACATCTGTCTCCAATTGAAAGCCTTATTTTGCTTAGAATAGCATCGAAAATGGGAATTAGAAAGATGATTGTAAATCATATTTCATTCCCAATTACAAGGGCTTCCCTGGAACTTCAGAAAGAGTATGTTAATTGCGGTGCCATGCTGGAGCATTGCTATTATACACCTTATTATGGGCTGGGCTCCTGGGAGGAGATCCTTGCAAGTATTAAACGGACGGGAGTTGAACATATTGTGCTGTCTACGGATCTGGGACAAAAGAAAAGTCCGGACCCGGCAGAGGGAATGAGATCA
The DNA here is from genome assembly GCA_051888795.1 of Lachnospiraceae bacterium. Lineage (GTDB taxonomy): Bacteria > Bacillota > Clostridia > Lachnospirales > Lachnospiraceae > MD308. The sequence continues at coordinate 14,634 of JBJFCD010000167.1, forward strand.
TTTGTCAGGAAATTATATGAATCGGGTATTTCAGAGGAAGAAATAAGGCAAATGATTGTAGCAAATCCAAGAGAACTTTTGGGAATATAATTATATATGATAAAACATAGTCTGCATAAAGAATTGCAAAATTTTAATTATATTTAAGTTGCTGTAGCTATATTATGATATAAATATTTAAAGACAGAAAGGAAGCTGTAGTGGATGAAAAATAAATATATGGCTATGTTTTTAGTGACGATCTTGTCACTGGTATTCTTATGTGGATGTTCTGAAAGTAATGGTACGACAGAACAGATTTACGGAGAGGTAACAGAAATCAGTAATGATAGCATTACTGTTGAAATTGGTACTATGAAAGAGCGTGAAAGACCGGAGGATGGCGAAAAGGATTTTTCGGAAAATAAGGAAAAGCCAGACGATGATCAGTCGGAAAATGATCAGTCAAAAAGCAATCCGTCGGGAGATGACCAGTCAGAAATCGACCGACCGGAAAAAGGACAGGGAAAAGCACCTTCAATGTTAGAGTTGAGTGGTGAAACTAAGAAAATCAGTATTACAAAAGATACGGTGATAAAACGACAGAGTAGAGGTCATGCTCCTGGGGAAAACGGAGCAAAGGAAGAAGATTCGGATAAAACGGGTGGTGAAATAGAGCAGACGCAGGAAGAAGCTGCATTTGAAGATATCTCCGAAGGGGATACCTTACAAATTACTCTGGATTCAAGCGGAAAAGCATCTGAGATAATCATTCTTTCATCTGGAATGCGAGGAGGCCAAAGAGAAGAGAGTCCGAGTGAAGTTTAAAGTAGAAGGAGGAATCGAACATTGCGATTATTACTTGCGGAAGATGAAAAACCGTTGTCAAAGGCGCTTACAGTTATTCTTGAAAGAAATAATTATTCTGTAGATGCGGTTTTTGACGGGCAGACAGCACTGGAATATCTGAATGCCGATAATTACGATGGTGTGATATTGGATATTATGATGCCCAAGGTAGATGGCATTACTGTGTTAAAAGAAATCAGAAGCAGAGGAAATCTGATTCCAGTTTTACTTTTGACAGCAAAATCAGAAGTAGATGACAAAGTAGAGGGATTGGATGCAGGGGCAAATGATTACCTTGCAAAACCCTTTCATTCGAAAGAACTTCTGGCAAGGATCCGCGCAATGACTCGTACAAAAGTAGCACAGCCGAATTCAAGACTTCGGATTGGAAATGTAACTTTGGACAGAGCAACTTTTGAACTTTCTACTCCTTCGGGTAGTTACAGACTGGCAAACAAAGAATTTCAGATGATGGAGCTTATGATGAGTAATCCTGATAATCTGATTTCTTCGGAACGATTTATGGAAAAAATCTGGGGATATGACAGCGATGCGGAAATTAACGTGGTCTGGGTATACATATCGTATTTAAGAAAGAAATTATCTGCACTTCAAGCGAATATTCAGATTAAAGCAGCCAGAAATGTAGGATACTCTCTGGAGGAGATAAAATGATTAAGAAATTGCGCATGAAATTAATTGCAGCATCTATGGTATCGCTTTTGATAGTTTTACTCATCATTGAAGGAATTATCGCAATGCTGAATTATAACAAAATCGTGACGGAGGCTGACAGGATTTTAGAAATTCTTGATGAAAACGATGGAAAGCTTCCTAAGATGGATCTTTATCCTAAAAAGGATAATGATATACCGAGGAGAAAATCACATCAGTCATCCTCTGAGTTTCCGTATGAATCCAGATATTTTTCGGTATTAATGGATGAAGATGGAGAAGTAATATCTTCGGATACCGGAAAAATCACGATAGTAGATAGTGATGCAGCAATTGAATATGCACAGACAATATGGGAAAAAGGCAGTAAAGAGGGATTTATTGAGAATTACCGCTATTATGTTTCTGAAACAGAATCGGATATCAGAATTATTTTTCTGGATTGCGGTCGAAGCCTGTCTACTTTTTCTGACTTTATTATTACAGGTATCACAGTATCTGTAATAGGGTTAGTGTCAGTGTTCATTCTTATGATTTTTGTGTCTTCATATATTGTAAAACCATTTTCTGAGAATTATGAAAAACAAAAGCGTTTTATTACAGATGCAGGGCATGAGCTAAAAACACCTTTGACAATCATTGATGCGGACACCGAAGTTCTGGAGATGGATTTTGGCGAAAATGAGTGGATTGCTGATATTCAGACTCAGACAAAAAGAATGGCGGATCTGACAAATAATCTGATTTTACTATCGCGTATGGAAGAAGAGCGAAAAAAGGAACTAATGATAGAGTTTCCTCTGTCAGATGTGGTTGAAGAAACTGTAGGAACGTTTCAGTCCCTTATAAAAACTCAGAATAAAACATTAAAAAGCAATATTAAACCGCTGATTGTTATGAAAGGTGATGAAAAAGCTATCAGGCAGCTTGTCACGATTTTGCTCGATAATGCAGTGAAATATTCGGATGAAGAAGGGCGGATTGAAGTATCATTAGAAAAACAAAAGAACAGAATCCGTTTTTCTGTTTTTAATACGACAGAGATGATTTCAAGGGAGCATCTGGAACATTTGTTTGACAGGTTTTACAGGACGGACAGTTCGAGAAATTCACAGACAGGAGGATATGGACTGGGACTTTCGATTGCAGCGGCTACAGTGAATGCTCATAAAGGAAAAATTGTTGCTCTGACGGAGGACGAAAAGTCATTGTTGATTGTAGTTACTTTTCCGGCATGATCTTTTCTGGTATATTTATGCTATTTTCACTTTATGTTTTTAGTTTCACATTTATTTTTGTGTAAAATTACCTTTGAAAATCTTTATAAATTTCGATAGAATATTTACTATACAACGTGTAGCGTTTGACTGCGTAAATCCGGTTGAGCGCTGCGCGTTTTTTTTATTTTCTAAAACTTTATGGAGGGTGAATTTTGATGGATATAAAATCAAATACTTTTTTAGAAACAGAACCGGTAGGAAAATTAATGCGTAAATATTCGATACCGTGTATTATTTCTCTGCTGGTTGCAGCACTTTATAATATTGTGGATCAGATTTTCATTGCTAATGCAACTTATCTGGGATCATATGGAAATGCAGCGAATACAGTTGTATTCCCGTTAACTGTTGTTGCACTGGCTATTGCAGTATTGATTGGTGATGGCTGTTGTACATTTGTCAGTATCTGTCTGGGAGCAAAAGAAAATGAAAAGGCGCACAGAAGTATCGGAAATGCTATTATGCTCTGTATTATAGTAAGTATTATTCTTACTGCAATTTATCTGATTTTTCAGGAACCAATACTTGGAATGTTTGGAGGTCGTGTAAATCCCGAAACATTTCGTCATTCAAAAGAATATTTCTTTTATATTTCACTTGGTATTCCTTTTTATATGTTCGGTCAGGCTATGAATCCGATTATCCGTTCTGACGGAAGTCCCAAATTTGCTATGGCATCTACTTTGGTTGGAGCTGTGATCAATATTATTCTGGATCCGATTTTTATCTTTGTTTTAAAATGGGGCATGATGGGAGCAGCGGTTGCAACTGTATTTGGACAGATTGTAACAGCAGTGCTTGCTATATGGTATCTGTTCCACATGAAAGCAGTGAAACTTAAAAAAGACAGTTTCAGATTCAAAGGAAGCTTAATTGCTAAGTTTATTCCTCTTGGACTTTGCAGTTTGTTGTCTCAGATTTCACTGGTGGCATCCATGGCCGCAGTTAATAATATGATTCGAAAATACGGTGCGGCTGATCCGATATTCGGCCAGTCCCAATATGCTCAGATTCCAATGGCTGTAGTAGGAATTGTTATGAAGTTCTTCCAGATTGTTATTTCGATTGCAGTAGGGCTGGCAGCAGGATGTATTCCTGTTGTTGGTTATAATATCGGTGCAGGTCGTAAAGACCGTGCCAGAAGTCTGTTTACTCATCTGCTTGTGGCAGAGGCTGTTGTCGGAGCGGTTGCTCTTATCATTGTTGAAGTATTTCCAAAACAGCTTATTTCTGTTTTCGGAGCAGCAAATGAGAGTGCCTACTATACGGAATTTGCGATTAAATCTTTCCGTATCTATCTGTGTATGATGATTTTCGCATGTGTAAACAAAGGAACATTTATTTATTTACAGTCTTTGGGAAAAGCCTTGGCTTCAACAGCATTATCTATGGTTCGAGAAGTAGTGTTTGGTGTAGGATTTGCTTTGTTGCTTCCGGTGTTTTTTGGACTGGATGGAGTTCTTTATTCCATGCCGGTATCAGACATATTAACATTTGTGATCTCAATTATTATGATCAGATATACTTATAAATCATTGAAAGAGTAAGGAGGTTGCGTATGAAGAACAGAGTTATAACAATCAGCCGTGAGTTTGGAAGCGGCGGTAGAACCATAGGAAAGAAAGTTGCAGAAAAACTGGGAATCCCATGTTATGATCACGAGCTTATTGAAAAAATTGCTGAGGAAAGCGGATTTGCAAAAGAATATGTAAAAGAAAAGGCAGAATATGCGCCTTATAGTAACTGGTTTGCAAATGCATTTTCCGACCGTTCAATGAATGGAATTTCCGCTCAGGATTATCTCTGGACTGTGCAGAGAAAAATTATATCAGATTTGGCTGCAGAGGGCCCCTGTGTGATTGTGGGACGATGCGCAGACTATATTCTGAAAGACGAGGCAGATTGCCTGAAGGTATTTGTGCATGCAGATATGAAAGCACGTGCAGAGCGAATAGTAAAACTTTACGGAGAAGCAAAAGAGGCGCCGGAAAAGCGTTTGAAAGATAAAGATAAGAGACGTTCAGCCTATTATAGATTCTATACGGATTCTGAATGGGGAAATGTAAAGAATTATCATATCTCCTTAGACAGTGGAGTACTTGGCATTGAAAAATGTGTGGAGATCATAGCGGATCTGTTTTAAAGATGAATAAAAAGCTTTGGTGAAAAATCCAAAGCTTTTTATAGTTTAAAAATAAGATATTTTTAATGTCACTTTTAAGATTGTCATGTTATAATATGTCTGTTATGTTTGTAGGAGGAAGATAAGATGCGTTTACTTGTGGTAGAAGATGAGAAAGATATGAATCGTATCCTTGTGAATAAACTGGAAAAAGAAGGATATAATGTTGATTCTTGTTTTGACGGGAACACAGCTATGGATTATCTTACGCTGGCAGACTATGATGGTGTGATACTTGATATTATGCTTCCGGGAATGGATGGATTTCAGGTGCTCAGGAAGCTTCGCGCGGCTGGACGACAGACTCCGGTTCTGTTTTTAAGTGCGAAAGGGGATACAGAGGACATTGTTGAAGGTCTGAATATGGGTGCTGATGATTATCTTGTAAAGCCTTTTGCGTTTAAGGAGCTGATCGCCAGAATTAAAGTTATGACACGCAGAAAACCGGAGATACAGGAAAATATTTACAGATGCAAAGATCTGGTAATCGATTATAATACTCATGAGGTGACGCGGGCAGGAATTCCTATTTCGCTGTCGCCGAAAGAGTTTTCTGTTCTTTTATATCTTGTGAGGAATAAAAATATCATTGTTACCAGAGAGCAGATAGAGTCGAATGTATGGAAGATGAAGCCGGAAGGGAGCTCTAATCTGGTAGATGTATATATCCGATATCTTAGAAGAAAGATTGATGATGATTTTGAAGAAAAAATGATTTTGACTGTGCGAGGAACAGGGTATATGTTAAAATGCGAAGAATGAAACAGATGTCTATAAGAAAATACATAACAATTTATCTTATTTTTCTGATTCTTGCAATTTCATTTATTATGTCTCTCTTTGTAAATGTGCTTGCAGACAGAGTTATTCATTATGATATTCAGGGTACTCTGGTCAGAGAGATGATGAAAAATAATAAAAATATCCAGTTTGTTGACGGAAAGTTTCAACCGAATGAATCATTTGAATATGAAGATGACGGGAAATATTTTCAGGTCCTCAGTGAAAATGGAAAGCTGCTTCTCGGGGAAAATCCAGATGGAGTAGAAGTGCCGGAGATAGTTGAGAATCAAAGGCTTAGTATATGGACATATGAAGGAAAAGAGTATTATATTATTGAACGGGTCAACAGAAAACTGACGAAAGAAACAGGATATATTATTTATAATCGCTGTATTGTAGGAAAGAAAAATATAGACAGCAAATATCAGTTTATTAAAATAATTGCTTATAGTACGATTCCAGTGTTTCTTTTGTTTGTTCTCTGTGCGGGTCTGATGATGTCAAAAAAGATTTCCGAACCTTTGATACAGATGTCAAAAACAGCGGAAACTATCGGAAAAGATGGAGAACTCTCAAAGCGTATGGAATATGATGGGAAGATTACGGAGCTCGCAATTCTTTCAGATACAAATAATCATATGCTCGAGAGAGTGGAAAATATGTTTGAGACACAGAAGAGGTTCTCTTCGGATGTTGCTCATGAATTAAGAACACCGATTGCAGTTCTTCTGGCGCAGTGTGAATATGCAAAAGAATATAGCGGCACAAAAGAAGAATTTGATGAATCGATAGATGTCATTTATCGTCAGGCACAAAAGACGAATGAAATTGTCACTCAGCTTTTGAATCTTAACCGGCTCGAGAGAGGAGCAATTGTGTTGGATCTCGAGGAGGTCAGTCTTGATGAGATTATCTGTTCCATATGTGATGATGTGGAAATAAAAGAAAAAGAAAATGTGAAATTTCAACTTACTCTTCCGGGAATCCGGGCAAATCTTGATGTTGGACTGATGTTTATTTTGCTACAGAATCTTATTCAGAATGCGGTTAAATACAGCACAAAGCCTGCGGTTGTTGAGATTACTACAGGAAGAGAGAAAGAGAGCGTATTCGTAAAAATAAAAGATTACGGATGCGGAATAAAAGAAGAAGAACAGAAAAAAATTTTTACTCCGTTTTACAGGGCTGATAAATCCAGAAATTCTGAGGGATTCGGTCTTGGTTTGTCGTTGGCACACCGGATTGCGCAGATGCATGGAGGACGGATTGATGTAGAGAGTGTATGGGGGGAAGGAAGTACTTTTACCGTTGTACTTCCGAAAAGATAAAATTATTATATAGATTTAATATCGCTTTAATGATCTGTATATAAGATATGGTGCGGTAAGTAATATTGTTTGTGAAATAAGGGGAGAAAATTTATGGCAAGAAAGTACAAAGTAACAGCGTTAATACTTATTATGTGTATGAGCATTCTGACGGTGTTTCCTGATCAGGTAATGGCACAGGATGGAGAAATATCCGAAGTTGACGAGTTGGCAGAAGAGCCCCTTTCTATTGAAGAGGAAGATCCGGGGCAGGGAAGACTGACAGGTGATGTCCCGGAAGAGTTTTTCGGAGATAGTGGAGAAGTGCGTGCAATGTCTGTTGGTGTAACTCACGACAGCCGATTTGCTGAATATGATAAAATTCTCGGAATTGATGTATCAAAATGGAATAAAACAATTAACTGGAGTAAGGTAAAGGCAGCCGGGGTAGAATTCGCATTCGTACGTGTAGGTTTTCGAGGTTACGAAACGGGTGGGCTTGGCTCGGATGAATATGCTGCTGATAATATGAAAAATGCAGCGGCGGCCGGAGTAAAAGTTGGCGCTTACATTTTTTCCCAGGCTATTACAACAAAAGAGGCAATAGAAGAGGCGGACTATGTGTTACAAAAGGTAAAGGGATATGATATAACAATGCCTCTTGTATTTGACTTTGAATATTATAGTGGCGGACGACTGGAAAAAGCAAACCTGAGTAGAAGAAAACAGACTGACATTTGTCTTGCGTTTTGTGAGAGAATAGAGGCGGCTGGCTATACACCGCTTGTGTATGCGAATAAGAGTATGTTGAGTTCAGATTTGTACGCAGAAGAGATCAGTGCAAAATATCCGATCTGGCTGGCGCATTATACGAGTAAAACAAACTATACGGGCGATTACAGTTACTGGCAGTATTCATCTTCAGGAAGTGTAAACGGAATTTCCGGAAACGTAGATATGAATTACTGGTATGCAGAGCCGGGAACATCTACTGTTTTGTCGAAACCGGGAAGTACAAAGCTTTCCGGAAAAGCAACCTCATATAATACGATAAAGCTATCATGGAATAAGGTTTCAGATGCGACTGGATACAGACTGTATTATTATAATTCAACAACGAAATCTTATTCAAAACTTAAAGATATAACCAGTGTGCAGACAACTTCTTATGTAGACAGTGGGAAAAAGGCAAATACCACATATAAGTATAAGATAAAAGCTTATAAGAAAAAAGATGGACAGACTGTATTTGGCACTGCTTCAAGTGCGGTTAGTGTGACAACACCGATGAATCAGACCGGTAAGACAAACGGTACAAATATCAATGTAAGGAAAGGACCGAGTACATCAAAAGCAAAGTTGACTGTGTTGCCTATTAATACAGGAGTAACTATTACAGGGATAAGCGGAGACTGGTATCGTGTATCTTTAAAAGTAAATGGAAAAACATGTACCGGATATATTCTGAAGAAATATGTAACTATTATTAAAAAACCAACATTGACTGTCTCGGCAATATCAGGCAGCAAGATTAAGCTTACCTGGAATAAGATATCCGGCGCAAGCGGATATCAGATTCAGAGGTATAATTCTTCGAAAAATAAATATGAAACAATTAAAACGATTAAGAGCGGTTCTACGGTTTCATATACAAACAGTGGATTAAAAGGTAATACAACATATAAATACCGGATTCGCTCCTATAAGGTAGTGAGAGGCAGAAATATATACAGTTATTACTGCTCCGGTAAGAGCGCAAAAACCTTATAATAATATATTAACATCCTAATTGGACGGGTATCTGAATTTCAGTCAGAAACTCGTCCTCTTTCATTGTATCACGATTATCAATTTCAAAAAGTTCAAAAGAGTTTCCAATTGCAGTCATATTATGCAGACGCATATAATCTGTAATTTCTTTCAGGCAGTCAGCGTTTTGCTCATAGCTGCCCCGGTAATAGTAAGAAAGATAGGTTCCGGCAGGAAACTCACCGTCATATTCTTCCGTTTCCTTATCCAGAATAAAAAATACAGAATCGTAACGGTTAGGGATTCCGTTTAATAAATCTTTTTCTGAGAGAAAAGCGCCTATTGTCTGATTCCCAAAATTATGGATTTTCTTTTCATGCTTGCTCAACAGCTTTTTTATGATCAGATCCATTTCTTCATCCTGAGTAATATATGCGTTTTCACGGACAAAGAGACGGCGGGCAAGAGATTTGATTCTGATATATCCGGATTCTATATTGCGGGAAGAGGTAAGAGTGTTAATTCGGTCTTTAATTAATTCTTCTTTTTCTTTTAACTCCTGGAGCTGACATTTTAAAAAACTACTTTCCTTATATAAAATGTCCAGAGTATTGTCGATTGTCTGGTTATCCAGATAATCTTTGATCTGTGCCATAGAAAAACCCAGATTTCTGAGATCGCGTATCAAATTCAGTTTGTAGATATCTTTCAGACTGTAAAGACGATATTTATTTGTGTCGCGTTTTGGCTTCAAAATTCCCAGACGCTCGTAGTATCGCAGAGAATCAGGTCCGATACCGTACAATTGCGAAATTTCACTGATTTTATAATAGTTTTTCATAATAGCCTCCCAATATAAAAATAAAGTATAAAAACTCTTGACCTTGGTATTATACTAAGGTTTATGCTTTAGATGCAAGAAAATACATGGCATAAGAAAGGAATATTTATGAGACTGGAAGGAAAATCGCTTAAAAAAGATTTCATACGTTTTATCATTCCGTCTATTGCGGCGCAGTGGGTATTTACACTTTATACGATGGTAGACGGAATATTTGTTGCAAGAGGGGTGTCTGAAACGGCGCTCACAGCAGTGAATATTGCTATGCCATATACGATGGCATTGTTTTCGTTTTCCATATTATTTGCTGTTGGAACATCGACGGTCGTTGCGATAAAAATTGGAGAAAAAGATACACAGAGTGCTAATGAAGCATTTACACAGAATATTGTGCTTCTGGCAATTGTCTCCGCTGTTATTACAGCTACAGTGCTGATGAATCTGGATGCAGTAGCGGATTTTTTAGGGGCAACAACACTCAATAAAAAATATGTTGTGGAATATTTACGTATGCTGGTGCCGTTTTCTGCCGCATTTATTTTGTCTTATTCGTTTGAGATGCTCATTAAAACAGATGGATTTCCTAAAACAGCGACAATTGTGGTGACGACAGGCGCACTTTTAAATGTTGTTCTCGATTATTTTATGGTCATGAGATGGCATATGGGAGTGGGTGGAGCTGCGTTGGCAACAGGAATTTCCAATACGGTTGTTATCGCTTTGTATCTTGTCCATTTCTGTGGGAAAAAAGGCATAATCCATTTTCGGTGTTTTCGGCTGAATCCATCTCTAATCGTAAGAGAGTTTAAAAATGGGCTGTCCTCTGGTATTACAGAAATGTCTGCAGGATTTATCATATTTTTGTTCAATCAGGCAATTATTCGTCTGTTAAATGATGATGCCCTTGTAAGCTATACAATCATTTCATACGTCAATGCACTGGGAGTTATGACAATGGTAGGGATTGCACAGGGATATCAGCCATTGATCAGTTATTATTATGGACAGAAGAGAATGGAGAGATGCGCGCGTCTTCGAAGATATGGGATTATTGCAGCAGCAGTTTGTTCCATTGCATTTACCGGGGTATGTCTATTGTTCGCGGATAAAATTGTAGGTTTATTTGTTTCTCAGGAGTTGACAGAATTGATAAGTTATTCTGTCAGGGTATTCAGGATTTTTGCGCTGTCCTTTCTGGTGGTAGGATATAATGTAGTCATTGGAGGCTATTTCATAGCAGTAGAAGAATCCTTTTTTGCCACAGCAATTTCCTTATCCAGAGGAATGGTGACATTGACTGTATGTCTTGTCATTATGACAACACTTTTTCAAGGGGAAGGAATCTGGTGGACTCCACTGGTGTCAGAGGCCGTAACGTTGATCTTCACTTTTTGGGCGTTGAGAAAATATAAGAAGTGTGTTTTCTAGAATTATTCACATACAGAAAAAGCAAAAAGTAGCATAAATCAACTATTTACATTGGCACTCTAATGCGTTAAAATATTTCTAATGCACAAATTTTAGAAAGGAAGAGGAAATATGAGTAACCATACAGAAATCAGATGGCATGGTCGCGGCGGTCAGGGTGCCAAAACAGCAGCACTTCTGCTCGCAGATGTAGCTTTTCAGACTGGAAAATACGTACAGGGTTTCCCGGAATATGGCCCGGAACGTATGGGTGCACCAATTACAGCGTATAATCGTATCAGTGATACAGTGATTCGCTCTCATTCTAATATTTATGACCCGCAGTATGTTGTTGTAGTTGACGAATCACTTCTTGAGACTGTAGATGTAACAAGTGGTCTGAAAGAAGAAGGAGCAATCCTTATTAATACAGAACGTCCGAAGGAGGAGATTATTCCTCAACTGAAAGGATACAAAGGAAAAGTTTATACGATTGATGCAAAGAAAGTATCTTTAGCTACGATCGGAAGGTATTTTCCGAATACTCCACTTCTCGCAGCAATTGTAAAAGTTGCGGGAATTATGGATGAAGAAACATTTTTAAAAGAGATGAGAGCATCTTTTGAACACAAATTTGCCAGCAAGCCGGAAGTTATCGAGGGTAATATGAAGGCACTTGAGATGGCGCTTAAGGAGGTGCAGTAATGGCAACAGATATCAGTAAATTAGGTTTAAAGGCAAAATGGCAGGATCTTACTGAAGGTATGGTGATTGCCGGAGCAGGCACTTCTAAAGAATTTAATACAGGTGAATGGTCAAGTAATAAACCACAGTTTATTGCTGATAAATGTAAACAATGTCTTCTCTGTGTTCCGGTATGTCCGGACAGTTCTATTCCGGTAAAGGATATGAAGAGAGGCGAATTCGATTATAAACACTGCAAAGGATGCGGTATTTGCGTAAAAGCATGCCCGTTTGGAGCAATTACAATGGAAGGGGTGAAGTAAGATGGCAAAGAGAGATCGTTTATCAGGTAATGAAGCGGTTGCAATCGCGCTTCGACAGATCAATCCGGACGTATTTCCGGCGTTTCCTATCACACCATCCACAGAGATTCCGCAGTATTTTGCATCATTTGTGGCAAATGGTCTGGTAGATACAGAGTTCATCCCGGTAGAAAGTGAGCACAGTTCTATGAGTGCGGCGATTGGAGCATCAGCAGCCGGAGCAAGAAGCCTTACGGCAACTTCTTCCTGTGGACTTGCCTATATGTGGGAAGAGTTATATATTGCAGCATCTAACAGACTTCCGCTGGCACTTGCGCTTGTAAACCGTGCACTGTCAGGTCCGATCAATATCAACTGTGACCATTCAGACAGTATGGGTGCAAGAGATGCCGGATGGATCCAGATCTATGCTGAAAACAATCAGGAAGCATATGACAATATGGTACAGGCATACAGAATTTCTGAGCATAAGGATGTAAGACTTCCGATCATGATCTGCCAGGATGGTTTTATCACCAGTCATGCAGTAGAAAATATTGAACTTCTGGAAGACAAAGAGGTTAAAAATTTTGTGGGAGAATATAATCCTGAAAATTATCTCTTGAATCCAGAGTGCCCGATGGCGGTTGGCCCATATTCTGTTACAGACTTTTATATGGAAGCAAAGCGTAATCAGGCAGAAGGTATGAAGCATGTAGAGCAGGTTGTTCTGGATGTGGCAAAAGAGTTTGAAGAATTATCCGGAAGAGAGTATGGTCTGTTTGAAAGCTATCGTATGGAGGATGCTGAGAGAGCAGTTGTTATCATTGGTTCTGCAGCAGGTACAACAAAGGATGCTATTGACAGATTAAGAGAAAAAGGTGAAAAAGTCGGTCTCGTGAAGATTCGTCTGTTCCGCCCGTTCCCGGCAGAAGCTATTGCTGAAGCGTTAAAAGATGTGAAAGCAGTTGCAATCATGGATCGTGCAGAGGGTTATACGAACCATGGAGGACCTTTAGGGGCAGATGTGATGGCGGCATTGTTCCGTGCAAGATCAAGAGCACTTGCAATTAATATAGTGTATGGGCTTGGCGGTCGTGATGTCCGTGTGGAAGACATGGAACAGGTATTTGAAGACTTAAAACAGATTATCGCAGATGATGATGCCGGTGAGACATATCGTTATATGGGAATCAGAGAATAAGGAGGAACGAGACGTGAGTTATAATTTTAAAGAAACAATGAACAAACCGGAACGTCTTGCTCCGGGACATAGAATGTGTGCAGGCTGCGGTGGAACAATAGCTGTAAGAAATGTACTCCGCGGACTTCACGAAGGGGATAAGGCAGTCATCGGTAATGCTACAGGATGTCTTGAGGTATCTACCTTTACTTATCCTTATACATCATGGGAAGACAGCTATATTCACAATGCATTTGAAAATGCAGGAGCAACACTCAGCGGTGTTGAGGGAGCATATAAAGCATTAAAAAGAAAAGGTAAATTAGACGAGACATATAAATTTATCACTTTTGGCGGTGACGGTGGTACTTATGATATCGGATTCCAGTCACTTTCAGGTGCTATGGAGCGTAATCACGATATGGTATATGTCTGCTATGATAACGGAGCTTATATGAATACTGGTATCCAGCGTTCTTCTGCAACTCCGATGTATGCAGATACAACTACAACTCCGGTTGGAACAAAGAGCAATGGTAAACCGCAGAACAGAAAAGATCTTGCATCAATTATTGCGGCACATGATGTACCGTATGTAGCCCAGACTACTTTTGTACAGAATTTCAAAGATTTACATATTAAGTCTGAAAAGGCAATCTATACACCGGGTGCAGCATTCTTAAACATCATGGCACCTTGTCCACGTGGATGGAGATACAATACGCCTGATATTATGGAGATCTGTAAACTGGGTGTTGAGACATGTTACTGGCCATTATTTGAAGTGGTAGAGGGAAAATGGATTCTCAATTATGAGCCTAAAAAGAAGCTTCCGATTGAAGATTTCTTAAAACCACAGGGACGATTTAAACATCTGTTTAAACCAGAGAACGAGTATCTTATTGAAGAGTTCCAGAAAGAAGTAGACAGAAGATGGGAAGAACTACTGTTCAGATGTTCCAGATAACGGAATATATGAATGGATTATATTAGCGGTAATAATAAAGAGCAGTTTTTCGGAGAAAATACTCCGGAGGACTGCTTCTTTTATGTGTAAAAAGGTCAAATGTTTGAAAATAAAGAAAATTTGGAAAATAATTTGACGAACAGTTCAATTGTTGATACAATAAATTCGAAATGTTAAAAAATAATAATCAGGAGGTAGAAGGATGCTGAAAGGATTTAAAAACGCCGTAGAATTGGATTTCTCTCTGGAAGAGAACAGGAAAAAGATTGAGGAAGCATTTCGACAGGTGGATGCAGAAAAAGGGAAAAACTATCCATTGATCATCGGGGGAGAAAGAATTGAGACAGAGAAAAAGATTACTTCGATTTCGCCAGCCAATAAAGAAGTGCTGGGATATGTAAGTTCCTGCAGTAAAGAGCTTGCGGATAAGGCTATTGAGACTGCGAATGAAGCATTCAAAAAATGGAGTGTGACTCCTGTTGAGGAAAGGATTCGCTGTATCAGAAGATTAACTGCACTTATAATAGAAAATCGGTTTATATTAGATGCATGGAATGTTGAAGAGAGTGGCAAAAACTGGGGAGAAGCTGATGGGGAACTCTGTGAAGGACTGGATTTCTTTAATTCTTATGCTGTACATATGAGAGAATTAGATAAAGGTATGGAACTGGTACCTACAGATGAGGATACAAAATGTGTATATATTCCAATTGGTGTAGGTGCAATCATTCCGCCGTGGAATTTTCCGCTCTCAATTTGCGGAGGAATGGTAGCTTCAGCACTGGTTACAGGTAATACTGTAATTTGCAAACCATCATCAGATACGCCAATCGTTGCATATAAATATATGGAACTTCTTGAAAAAGCAGGATTCCCGGCAGGAACCTTTAACTATATTCCGGGTTCCGGTTCAGAAATTGGCGACTCTATTGTCGAGCATCCACTGACAAGATTTATAAACTTTACAGGTTCGAAAGAAATCGGATGCCGGATCAATGAGCGTGCAGCAAAGATTGCAGATGGTCAGAAGTGGATTAAGAGAGTCGTTGCCGAGATGGGTGGAAAGAATGCTATTATCGTAGATTCTACTGCTAATATCAAGAAAGCGGCAGCAGGAGTTGCAAGTTCTGCGTTTACATTCCAGGGGCAGAAGTGTTCTGCATGTTCCAGAGCTATTGTCATGAGTGATGTATATGAAGAGTTTATGACAGAAGTTGTTGCATGTGCAAAAGAGTTGAAAGAAAACCAGGGTTCAGGAAGAAGTAATGCTCCGATGGGTCCGGTAATCAATCAGGCTGCTTATGACAGAATTACAAGCTATATTGAAATAGGACGAAGTGAAGGAACCGTCGCATACGGTGGAACTTACAGTGATGCAGAAGGCTTTTATATTGATCCGACTGTAATCCGTGATATCAAGAGAGATGCAAGAATTGCTAACGAAGAAATTTTCGGACCTGTTCTGGCAGTGATTAAGGTAGACTCTTTTGATGAAGCACTGGACATTGCAAATCAGACAGAATATGGTCTGACAGGTTCTGTATACAGTGAGACAAGAGAGAATATCCAGAGAGCTAAGATAGAATTCCAGGTAGGAAATCTGTATTTTAACCGTAAATCTACAGCAGCAGTAGTTCTACAGCATCCGTTTGGAGGATTCAACATGTCAGGAACAGATGCCAAGACAGGTACAAAAGACTATCTCACAAATTTCCTTAACCTGAAATCAATTACAGAAGATTTAAATTCTTAATAGTTAATAGTATTTGATATGTCGGAAAAAGGGAGGTAAAAAGTTATGAGATATCAGATTCAGGGAGACACTCTTCCGGTAGTGATCTGTCAGCTTGAAGGTGGAGAACAGATGATAACAGAAGGTGGCGCTATGTCATGGATGTCACCGAACATGAAGATGGAGACAACAAGTGGCGGAGGCATTGGAAAGGCACTGGGAAGAGCTTTTGCCGGAGAACGTCTTTTCCAGAATATTTATACCGCGCAGGGTGGAACAGGGCTCATTGCATTTGCGTCCAGTTTTCCGGGATCTATCAGAGCTTTTCAGATTGAACCGGGGAAAGATATGATTTTCCAGAAGAGTGCATTTCTCGCAGGAGAGATGGGAATTGAGCTGTCTGTTCATTTCCGCAAAAAAATTGGTTCCGGTCTGTTTGGTGGTGAAGGATTTATCATGCAGAGAGTCAGTGGATATGGGACAATGTTTGCTGAGTTTGATGGCCATGTAGTTGAGTATGAACTTCAGCCGGGACAGCAGATTGTAGTTGATACCGGACATCTTGCGGCAATGACAGCAACATGCAGTATGGATATCCAGAGCGTTCCGGGGATGAAAAATATGTTGTTTGGTGGTGAAGGACTTTTTAATACGGTTATCACCGGACCGGGAAAAGTATGGCTTCAGACAATGCCTATCAGTAATGTTGCAGGGGCAATCAGACCATATATTCCGACAGGAGATTAAGGAACGGAAAATATAATATTATGAGAGAAAGGGTCAGTCGAAGTTCGTCTGACCTTTTAAAATTCAAATTCTGAAAAATCAATGATTAAGTCATCATAAATTCCTACCGGAATCTTGTCTTGAAAAGAATATGTTTTTACACTGAAATTCTCATCTGTTGTTGAAAAACAGTATACAGAAACTTTTGTCTGTTCTGGATCTATGATCCAGTATTCCCGAACTCCCGCAGTCCAGTATTTATTGAGTTTAGTAAGGTAATCACGTCTTCGGCTTGATGGAGATACTACTTCAGCTACAAAATCAGGAGCGCCTTTGATCTGTTTTCCATTATTTTTCCCCGGATCACAGAGAATCACAAGATCCGGTTGCAGGATAGTCTTGTCATCTTCATCCAGATATACATTAATCGGAGAAAGAAGTATTTTGCAAAGTCCGCTTCGGTGTTTGATATTAGAACGTATAGAAAAGAATAGTTCTCCGAGAATCTCCTGGTGTTGTATCGTAGGAGATTCCATAAAGATTAGATGCCCGTCAATTAATTCCGCACGAACATCATCGGGAAGATTATCATAGTCTTTGGAAGTATATGTTCCTGTGTTTTTACGGACCTGATAGGAAAAAGAAGACTCGCGAAGAATATCGGGTTGATAATCAGATTCGGAATCAAGGTCAAGAGCACGTATAAGAGCTTTCAATGTATCTAGTTGAGGAGATTTTGTGGCACCGCTGAAAATCTTGTTGATAGTTCCGAGAGAAACACCGGAAATATTTGCAAGCTGTTGATTGGTAAGTGCAAGCTCTTTTTTCTTTTCTTTCAGTTTTTCAATACTTATCATAAATAGCTACTCCTTTCCATCCGACACTCGTATATCGTAGGATTATTATCATTATTATGTAAAAAATATATTATGTCAATAATAAAATTATAAAAAAATATAAAATTATAAGATTATATAAATTTGTTTCTGCGATATTTCAAAGAATAGGAATTCATTCATATTGAGGGAAAGGACTGGTCTATCGTATTGATTGATGTTATAATAGAAAACGCTGAATTTGTACGTTATAGTTAAAAATAAAGATTACTCTGGGAGGAATGATTGTGGAGAAAGATACATCCAGCACGATTAAGCGTGCGGAACGATTTCAGGTGATTTTGATCGGGGAAGGACTTATGGTCGGGGGAATTGCCGGACTTGTAGTCATTCTTTACCGGTTGATATTGGAATATGCGGGGGAAGCGCTTCATGCAATATTGAATTATGTGAAGGGGGAGCCATTTCTTATTGCAGGGTGGTTTGCAGTGCTTTTGCTTCTTGCGTGGATTGTGGGCAAGCTTGTTACCTATGAACCTATGATATCAGGAAGTGGTATTCCTCAGCTTGAGGGAGAGATGGTTGGAAAACTGGATCAGGTCTGGTGGAAGGTTCTGGGAGCGAAATTTTTAGGCGGATTTTTATGTCTGTTAGGAGGCCTTGCTCTCGGAAGAGAGGGCCCGTCCATTCAACTTGGAGCTATGGCCGGAAAAGGAATTTCCAAAGGTCTTGACCGGGGAAAAACAGAAGAAAAGTTTTTACTTACCTGTGGTGCCAGTGCAGGACTTGCTGCTGCATTCCATGCGCCACTTGCAGGTGTTATGTTTTCTCTGGAGGAAGTACATAAGAATTTTTCGGTCTCTGTACTTTTATCAGTGATGGTTTCTTCATTGACGGCAGATTTTTTGTCCTCTTCAGTGTTTGGAATGAAGCCGGTATTTTCCTTTGACATTATTCATGCTCTGCCGCAGGAGTATTATTGGATGATCCTTATGCTTGGTGTAGTTCTCGGCATACTTGGAGCATTTTATAACTGGTTTACATTAAAAGTCCAGTCCTTATATAACCATGCAAAGTTTTTGAATACAACAACAAAGCTTATGATTCCATTTGTATGTGCCGGAATCTTAGGATTTAATGCACCGGAGCTTTTAGGAAGCGGACATGCATTGATAGAAACACTCACAAATACTGATATGATGCTTGGCACGGTTATTTTTATTTTAGTAAGCAGATTTGTCTTTTCTGCAGTATGCTTTGGTTCGGGGGCACCGGGAGGTATCTTTTTCCCTTTGCTTGTACTCGGAGGGTTTATCGGAGGAGCATTTGCAACAGTAGGAGTAGAGTTTTTTGGTCTTGATCCTCTGTATATTAATAATTTTGTATTGCTTGCCATGGCGGGATATTTTTCTGCCATTGTTCGGGCGCCGCTGACCGGAATCATTCTTCTCTTTGAAATGACAGGGTCACTCAGCCAAATGCTTTCTCTTTCGATTGTGTCTATTGTGGCGTACATCGTGGCAACTCTCCTCAAGTCAAAGCCTATTTATGAAAGCCTTCTTGAGAGATTACTTGAAAAGCAGCGTGCAAATGGAAATAATAAGGAGAAAAAACAGGGAGAAGCAAATGTTACTCACGGACAGAAAATCCTTGCAAATTTTGTGGTGCATTATAACTCCAGTCTGGACGACATGCTGATCAGCGAGGTAGACTGGCCGAATAATTGCCTTCTTGTTGCCATTCAAAGAGGAACGGATGAGATTATTCCTAAGGGCAAAACGAAACTTCAGGTAGGGGATGTGATCGTGACACTTACGGATGAGAGAGATATGTCTTATGTACATGAGAAGATGGAGGCATTGTGCCGGGAAATGTTTTAACAGTGGGAAAAGGCAGAATATATACAGAATATTAATAAGTCAAGAGATATATAGAAAATATAAATTTGATAATAATTTAACTTGATGTTATCATGGGTTAGTATCAATTAACTTAAGTAGATGATTATACAGGAGGAAAAATGAAAAAAAGAGTTTTATCAATTCTTCTTGTGGCTGCAATGATTCTGTCTTTAGCGGCCTGTGGAAGTAAAGAAGAGAAAAAAGATGTGGAAGAGAAACAGGCATCATCTGTTGAAGAAATGTCTTTTGACGAAATGACAGAGGCTGCAAAAGGTACAACCGTTACATTTTATGGCTGGGGTGGAGATGAGGTTCTCAATAAATGGCTGGATGATGTATTTGCACCTCAGATGAAAGAAAAATATGATATTACGATGGAACGTGTTCCGATGGATATTGACCAGGTACTTAGTCAGCTGTCAGGAGAGATTCAGGCTGGCGAAGAAGATGGAAGTATTGATATGATCTGGATCAATGGAGAAAATTTCCAGTCTGCAAAGGAAAACGATATGCTTTACGGATCATTTGTGGAGAAACTTCCAAATTACGAACAGTATATCGATACAGAATCTGAAGACGTTCTTTACGATTTTGCTTATCCGATTGAGGGATACGAAGCTCCATACGGAAAGGCACAGCTCGTAATGATGAAAGACAGTGCAGTGACAGAAGAGACACCAAAGAGTGCTGAAGAACTGCTTGAATTCGTTAAGAAATATAAAGGAAAAGTTACATATCCGGCACTTCCGGACTTTACAGGAAGCGCATTTGTGCGTAATATAATTTATGAGATCTGTGGATATGAGCAGTTTATGGACATGGAAGCAGATAAAGAAACTGTAAAAGAAGCAATTGAGCCAGCACTGGAATACTTGAGGGAACTGAACCCTTATCTGTGGAACGAAGGAAAGACATTCCCGGATTCTTCTACAACTGTAAATAATATGTTTGCAGACGGAGAGCTTGTATTATACATGACATATGGTGCCTATGATGCAGCAGTTGGCATTGAAAACGGAACCTATCCGGATACTGTTGAGTCTTTCCAGTTTGAAAAAGGAACAATTGGAAATACAAACTTTATGGCAATTGCTAAGAATTCAGGAAATAAAGCCGGAGCTATGGTTGCAATCAATGAGATGATCTCGCCGGAAATTCAGGCAAGCCGTTATGATGAGATGAAAGTGCTTCCGGTAGTGTCTTACGATAAGCTTTCTGATGAACAGAAAGAAGCATTTGATTCTGTAGATCTCGGAAAAGGTGTTATTCCGCAGGACGAACTTTTATCTAAACGTCTCCCGGAAATGCCTGCTGAGTTAGTGCCGATTATTGAGGAAATCTGGCAGGAAGAAGTGGTTGGTAAATAAATGAGAAAAAAACTGACGCCATATGCGTTATTAATTCCACAACTTATATTAAGTATTATTTTCATAACAGGAATTATGACCGGAATCATCCAAAGCTTAGGGGTGATTCCGGCTTTTCAGCTGACAGAGCCTACTTTACAGTATTATAAAGAGATACTGACAAAACCAGATATGGTGCAGTCAGTTGTTTTCAGCTTATATATCGCACTGGTTTCAGCGGCTTTAGCTGTTGTGATAGGTGTGGCCTTGTGCGCGGTTCTTGTGTCCACGATTGATCTGAAAGGTGCAATTATGAGAATTGTACAGCTCCCAATTATAGTTCCACATGTAGTAGTTGCCCTGTTTGTGATCAATATTCTTTCACAAAACGGTATGATTGCAAGAATTGCTTATGCACTTGGGTTTATTGAAGAACAGCAGCAGTTTGTGCAGCTTTTATATGACCAGAAGGGAGTGGGAATCATCATTGCCTATTTGTGGAAGGAGGTGCCATTTGTTATTTACTTTGTAATCACACTTATGGCAAATATTAACAGCAGCCTCGGGGAGGCGGCGGTTAATCTCGGAGCTTCCAGGACAAAAGCATTCCTGAAAATTACACTTCCGCTTTGTAAGAATTCTATTTTGAGTTGTTTTCTGATTATTTTTACATTTGCGCTGGGAGCATATGAACTGCCTCTTATTCTGGGGGCAACGACACCTAAAGCACTTCCGATACTTGCACATATACAATATACACATCCGGATTTGCGTCACAGGCCTTATGCTATGGCTCTAAACGGGATTATCAGTATTATTTCCCTTTTATGTGCAGTTCTCTATTTTTTGATGATGAAAAATAATTTAAAAAAGATCAGAAGAAAGGCAGAAACGGAGTAGGAAGAGAATGAAACATTGGAGAGAAAAGTTTTTCTGTAAGTTTATGATTGGATTGTTCATTTTCTCAGTAATATTTCCGATGCTTGTTATGATCATCTGGGTATTCACAGAGCGTTGGGCATGGCCGGATCTGATTCCCCAGATTTTTTCAGGACGGGCACTTGAGGAAGTGTTAGGAAGAAAAGAACAATTGTTCCAGGTATTTGCGTCAAGTGTCTTTATATCTGTGGTAGTTGCGTTTATTTCAGTAATTATAGGGACAATGACTGCGAGAGCACTGACATTTTATGAATTTCCGGGAAAGAATTTATTTTATTTTCTGTCAATACTGCCTTTTCTGGTACCTGCAACTGTATTTGCAATGGGAATACAGGTTACATTTATCAAACTTGGGCTCAATAATAGTGGTTTAGGAGTCATTATTGCGCATGTGATCTGTTCACTTCCTTATGCGGTTCGGTTGATGAATGAAGGGACAGAGGCAGTAGGAAACCGGTTGGAAGAACAAGCCAGGGTTTTGGGTGCAGGCGCATGGAAAGCTTTTTATAAAGTTACCCTTCCGGTGCTGACACCGTCTATTCTTGCATCGATGAGCATGGCATATGTAATTTCTTTTAGTCAGTATTTTGTGACATTATTGATTGGTGGAGGTCAGGTGAAAACCTTTGCCATTGTAATGGTACCATATCTCCAGAGCGGAGAGAGAAATATTGCAAGTATTTACAGTTTGATATTTTTGATCCTTACGCTGTTTGTTTTTGGAACTTTTGAATGGCTTATCGGACGGTGGAATAAAGACAGAGGGACAGATTATTATTACAATTGATAGAGGGAGAATGGTATGGAGCTTCAGATAAATCATTTGGAAGTGAGCCTTCAGAAAGATAAAATAATTAAAGATGTGAGCTTCACAGTAAAAAGTGGAGAATTTGTTTCTCTTCTCGGGGCATCGGGATGTGGGAAAACAACTATTTTGAAAAGCATCGCAGGACTTCTGGAAATAGATAAAGGCTCTGTCTGCTTAGACGGAAGAGAGATACAGAAACTTGCTCCGGAGAAAAGAGGTACAGTTATTGTGTTTCAGGATCTCAGACTTTTTCCGCATATGAATGTTGAAAAGAACATTTCATTTCCGCTGGAATTAAAAAAGGTGCCTAAAAATCAACAAAAACAGATTGTAAAAAAGCTGCTTGCAGAAGTAAAGCTTTCCGGATATGAAAAAAGAAAAATCCGTGAAATGTCAGGGGGACAATTGCAGAGAGTTGCTCTTGCCAGAGCACTTGCAGGAGAACCATCGGTACTTTTGCTTGACGAACCATTTTCAGGACTTGACGAAAAGCTGCGTTTGGAAATGGGGGAACTTGTAAAGAAAATACAAAAGGAAAGAAAGATAACGACAATTCTCGTAACACATGATAAAAGAGAGGCGCTTCGTATGTCCGACAGAATTGCGCTTATGGATCACGGAAGTATCCTTCAGTATGACAGTCCTCGAAATATTTTTGAAAAACCGGAAAACAGGAAGGTTGCAGAATATTTTGGAAGAGCAAATTATATTAAAGGAATAATTTCTGAAGGAAGATTCGAAAGCGCCTATGTATCCTCCGATGCACATGGATATGATGACGGGGAGTATGAACTTCTTGTCAGACCTTTTGATGTGAAAGTGGATCCAAAGGATGAGGGTATGTTAGTAGAGGAGATGGTATGTCTCGGTGAAACTGCAGAACTTATATTGAAAGCAGATGACAGGACATTTTTATGTCAAGGCATGAGTGTAGAGATGAAAAAGAAAGGTATAGATGAAGGGAAAAGAGTTTCTGTTCGATTTGAGCCGGAAACGTGGAATTATTTTCCAATGGTACCAGAGAAAGAAGGAGACAGGTAGTGAAAAAGCAGATTGTGTTTGACTGTGATAATACTTTTGGCGTGCCGGGTTGTGATGTAGATGATGGGCTTGCACTTATTTATCTGCTCGGAAATGCAGATGCAAATGTTCATGGAATTACTACAACTTATGGTAATAATCAGGTGTCAACGGTGTATGAAAATACAAAAAGAATGTTAGAGGAACTGGGCCGTTCGGATATTGTACTGAAAAGGGGCGGTTCTGATGCAGATGACTGTGATAATGATGCGGGAAAGTATCTTGCTTCTATGGCAAGAAAATACCAGGGGGAACTCTCGATATTAGCAACAGGTTCCCTTACGAATCTGAAAAGTGCATACTATGAAGAACCCAATTTTTTTGAATACGTAAAAGAAATTGTACTTATGGGAGGAATTACAAAACCTTTGGTTTTTGAAAAAAAGCAGATGGATGAGCTTAATTTTTCCTGTGATCCAAAAGCAACATATCTTGTTCTCACAAAGGGAAAAAATGTATCAGTAATTACAGGAAATAATTGTTTGAAAGTGCTTTTTACGAGACAGGAATATAAAAAAGAATTTGACGGCACAAATAATCCTATGGCAAAGTTTATTCGGGAAAAAATCGAGTATTGGTTCGGATTTAATGAGGAAGGGTATGGAATAGAAGGATTCTATAACTGGGATGTCACGGCGGCAGTGTATCTGATGCACCCGGAACTGTTTGAAGATAAAAAGGGAACATTTGAATTTTCGCAGGAAGATTTAAAAACCGGTTTCCTGAGAAAATCTGAATGCGGGCAGCATACATGTAATCTCCCGGAAATTGGGGGAGAAATCCCGTTTAAAAGGAATATATATGATTCATGGCTTCGAGTACCTGTGAAAGTTTAAAATGAGCGAAATTTCTCCTTGAAATCTCTTGACGTATATGCTAACATTAGTTCATATTTATTTTGATAAAGCGATGAAGGAGACTCTGTTCTCTGGAACTTGACAGGAATGAGATGTCACCGACTGAGAGCATCTTTTGAGGAATGAGAACAATAGGGAACACTCTGGAGCTGACTGGCTGAACTTAAGTAGGTCAGTACGTGAGCGCTCGTTACGCGCAGAAAGTGGAATCCGTAAAGGGTTCAAAGCGGGTGGTACCGCGGATAACGATGATGATATCCGTCCTGCACTATATCTATGTATATAAGTGCAGGGCGGTTTTTTTATTTGATTGTATCCGTCCCGCTGGAAAAAAAGGAGGACCAAATATGGAATTTTTAACAGGCGTAAAGCAGAAAGAAACAATGGAAATCAGTGAGCTTCTTGCGAAGGCAGAAGAAGGGCAGAAAGTTAAGGTAAACGGTGCGGTTCACACTATCCGAGATATGGGAACGGTTGCATTTGTTATTCTCAGAAAAAGAGAAGGACTTTTGCAGGCTGTCTATGAGGAAGGTACAGCCAGATTCGACCTGAAAGATATCAAAGAAGCTGCTACAGTAGAAGTGGAAGGAATCTTTGAGAGAAATGAGAAAGCGCCGAATGGCATTGAAATCAGAATGGAATCCCTTCGCATTTTAAGTGAACCTGAGGATGAGATGATGCCTCTGGCTATTTCTAAATGGAAATTGAATACTTCATTGGAAGCGAAGCTTAATTACAGATCCATTTCACTTCGAAATGTGAGAGAACGAGCAAAATTCAGAATACAGGAAGGGCTTACAAGAGCATTTCGAGATTTTTTATATACACAGGGATTTACAGAAATCAATACACCGAAGATTGGGGCAAAGGGCGCTGAAGGTGGCGCAAACATTTTTAAACTGGAATATTTCCATAGACCGGCAGTGCTGGCACAGAGCCCACAGTTTTATAAACAGATGATGGTAGGTGTATTTGACAGAGTGTTTGAGACAGCACCGGTATTTCGTGCAGAAAAACATAACACAAAGCGTCATTTGAACGAATATACAAGTCTTGATTTTGAGATGGGCTATATTGATGGATTTGAAGACATTATGGCAATGGAGACAGGATATCTTCAATATGCTATGGAGCTTCTTAATAAAGAATATAAAAGAGAACTTGATATTTTAAAAATCGAGCTTCCGGATGTTTCAAAGATTCCTACAGTTAAATTCAGCGAGATCAAAGAAAAGGTTGCTGAAAAATACAATCATAAAATGAGAAATCCATTTGATCTGGAGCCGGAGGAAGAGGTACTCATCGGTCAGTATGCAAAAGAAGAGTGGGGAAGTGATTTTGTTTTTGTTACACATTATCCTTCGAAAAAACGTCCATTCTATGCAATGGATGACCCAGAGGACAAACGGTATACATTAAGTTTTGATTTATTATATAAAGGAATGGAGATTACGACCGGAGGGCAGCGTATCCATGATTACAAGATGCTTACAGAAAAAATAGCGGCAAGGGGAATGTCACAAGAAGGTATGGAGCAGTATCTTGCAACATTTAAACATGGAATGCCGCCTCACGGAGGAATCGGAATCGGTCTCGAGCGCTTGACAATGAAGCTTATCGGAGAGGATAATGTAAGAGAAACAACATTGTTCCCAAGAGATTTAAGCAGACTGGAGCCGTAAGGGCAGGAATGCCAAAAGCATTCTAAACAAATGAGAGGTAAGCCTATGTTTGGTAAAAGATGTACATTATGTGGGGGAAATCTAGACAGTAATAATATCTGTAAAGAGTGTGGATTAAATAATAATCTGTCAGAGAAGAATTATAAGATTAATCATAGCAGTTGCAATGATAAGCCGTTAACGCATGTGTATGAAGAAGTTAAGAAAAAGCCTATAGCTTCCAAATATGATAAATCCAAAAAAGGAAAACGGACCAGAAAAATTGTATGGATTATTATTTTGTTATCTATTATCGGATACATAGTGAGTATTTTGATAAGTATAGGCTCTGCTATATTTTCTGAATCCGAAAGCTATGAAGAAACAAATCCTTATGAGATACTTGAAGAAGAAGCTTATGAAAGACCTGCGGACGGAAATGAGGCTTCCATTGAACTGACATCCGGAAAATATATTGTCGGAGTGCATATTCCAGAAGGAAATTATGAGGCAGAAGTTCAGGATGACTTTGACGTCGTTAAAGTTCATGATCATGTGCATTCTATCTATTTGTATGAGTATGCAGGAAAGGGAGAAACAAATTATCTGAATGATCTGAGATTTTTTAACGGTGCATGTGTGGAGATTATTGCACAGGATACAGTGAAAAATTTACTATTTTATTGACACCAAGTGAACGGATCATGTCGACAGATTATTTACGGACATATATCGCTTATTATTATTAGGAGGAATCAGTATGGCAAATAAAATATCAGATGAGACAATTGAATATGTCGGTATTCTGGCAAAGCTTGAACTTTCCGGTGAGGAAAAAGAAAAAGCCAAATCCGATATGGAAAAGATGCTTGATTATATAGATACTTTGAATGAACTGGATACAGATGGGATTGAACCAATGTCCCATGTGTTTCCGGTGAAAAATGTATTTCGCGAGGATGTTGTGACAAACGGTGACGGAAGTGCAGATACACTTTTGAATGCACCTCTTCAGAAAGATCAGGGATTCAAGGTGCCAAAAACTATCATATAGGAGGAAAAGATATCATGAACATTTGTCATTTGACAGCAGTAGAGCTGGGAAAAAAGATAAAGGCAAAAGAGATTTCTGTTCTTGATGCAGTGAAAGCCTCCATTGAGCAGATTGAAAGACTTGAGCCGGATGTAAATAGTTTTGTGACGATTGATAAGGAAGGAGCATTTGCACAGGCAGAAAAAGTGCAGAAGCTTATTGATGACGGAACGCTTACCGGACCTTTGGCGGGAGTTCCGGTTGCAATCAAAGATAATATGTGTACGAAAGGTATGTTGACCACATGCAGTTCAAAAATACTTGGAAATTTTAAACCTGCATTTACTGCAGAGGCAGTTGAAAATCTGAAAAAAGCAGGAGCAATCATTATCGGTAAGACAAATATGGATGAGTTTGCCATGGGAAGTACTACTGAGACTTCATATTTTGGAGAGACGAAAAATCCATGGAATCTTGAACATGTACCGGGTGGTTCATCCGGAGGTTCCTGTGCGGCAGTAGCAGCAGAGGAATGTCCATATGCGTTAGGGTCCGATACAGGTGGATCTATCCGCCAGCCAAGTTCTTTCTGTGGAGTTGTGGGAATCAAGCCAACTTACGGAACGGTTTCCCGTTATGGACTGATCGCTTATGGATCCTCTCTGGATCAGATTGGACCGATTGCAAAAGATGTAACAGACTGTGCAACAATTCTTGAAGTGATTGCATCTCATGATCCGAAGGATAGTACATCTATTGCCCGTGAGAGTTATGATTTCACAAGTGCATTGAGAGAAGATGTACAGGGAATGCGTATCGGTATTCCAAAAGGTTATTTTGGAGAAGGTCTTGATAAAGAAGTAAAAGAGAATATTTTAAATGCCGTCAAAGTGTTAGAGGAAAAGGGCGCTGTCGTAGAAGAATTTGATCTGAATCTTGTACAGTATGCGATCCCTGCATATTATGTAATTGCTTCTGCGGAGGCAAGCTCTAACTTATCACGTTTTGACGGTGTCAAATACGGATACAGAGCAGAAGAATATGAAGGTCTTCACAATATGTATAAGAAGACACGTTCTGAAGGGTTCGGCCCAGAAGTAAAGAGAAGAATCATGCTCGGTTCTTTCGTGTTAAGCTCAGGATACTATGATGCATATTATCTGAAAGCACTTCGCACAAAGGCATTGATCAAACAGGAGTTTGATAAAGCTTTTGAAAGATTTGATGTAATTGTAGCTCCGGCAGCTCCGACTACAGCACCTGAACTCGGAAAGAGCTTAAGTGACCCTATGAAAATGTATCTGAGTGACATTTACACAATTTCTGTCAATCTTGCCGGACTTCCGGGAATTAGCATTCCGGTAGGAAAGGATTCCAAAGGGCTTCCGGTAGGAATGCAGCTTATCGGAAACTGTTTCGAGGAAGAGAAGATTATTCGAGCTGCTTATACATTTGAACAGACGAGAGCATATGAGAGACCGGAAATTGCTGGACTTGATGATACAGAGAAAGGGGGCAGATAATTATGGCAAAACAGTATGAGACAGTCATCGGACTGGAAGTTCATGTGGAACTTGCAACAAAGACAAAAATTTTCTGCTCCTGTAGTACACAGTTCGGTGGTGCGCCAAATACTCACACCTGTCCGGTCTGTACAGGTATGCCTGGTTCCCTTCCGGTACTCAATAAACAGGTTGTAGAATATGCAATGGCTATCGGACTTGCAACAAACTGTGAGATTACCAGAGTATGTAAATTTGACCGTAAAAACTATTTTTATCCGGACAATCCGCAGAATTATCAGATTTCCCAATTATATCAGCCAATTGCGCGAAACGGATATGTGGAAATCGAAGTAGGCGATATGAAGAAAAAAGTCCGTATCCATGAGATGCATATGGAAGAGGATGCAGGAAAACTGGTGCATGATGAGTGGGATGACACTTCGATTGTTGACTTCAACCGAAGCGGTGTGCCTCTTGTTGAGATTGTATCAGAACCGGATATGAGATCTGCAGATGAGGTTATGGCATATTTGGAGAAACTTCGCCAGACAATCCAGTATCTTGGGGCTTCAGACTGTAAGCTTCAGGAAGGTTCTATGAGAGCGGATGTGAATCTGTCTGTGCGAGAAGTGGGTTCAGAGAAGTTTGGTACAAGAACTGAAATGAAAAACTTAAACTCCTTTAAAGCTATTGCCAGAGCGATTGAGGGAGAGAGACAGAGACAGATTGAACTTCTGGAAGAAGGAAAGGAAGTCATTCAGGAGACAAGAAGATGGGATGATAATAAAGAATCATCTTATGCAATGCGTTCTAAAGAGGATGCGCAGGATTACAGATATTTCCCGGAGCCGGATCTTGTCCCAATCGTAATTGATGATGAATGGATCGAAAGAATAAAGGCAAAACAGCCGGAACTTCGTGATGAGAAGCTTGCAAGATACAAAAAGGAATTTGATATCCCGCAGTATGATGCAGAGATTATCACTGCCTCCAAACACATGGCAGATATTTTTGAGGCTACAACTGCGATTTGCAACAAGCCGAAGAAAGTATCGAACTGGCTGATGGTAGAGACACTCCGCCTCTTGAAAGAGAATGGTATGGAACCGGAAGAGATTAGATTTTCTCCAGAGAATCTTGCAAAACTAATTCAGCTTACAGAGGCAGGGACAATCAATAGCTCCGTTGCAAAAGAAGTATTTGAAAAAGTGTTTGCAGAAGATATTGATCCTGAAAAATATGTGGAAGAGCATGGACTTAAGACAGTTAATGACGAGGGAGCGTTAGAGGAAGTTCTGAATAAAGTAATCGCTGACAATCCACAGGCGGTTGCTGATTATAAAGGCGGAAAAGAAAAAGCTCTGGGAGCGCTGGTAGGACAGACGATGAAAGCCATGAAAGGAAAGGCAAATCCGGGGCAGGTAAATCAGAAGTTAAAAGAAATGTTAAAGTAGAGATGATAAGGTGTGCTTATTTATAAGCACACCTTGTTTAGAAAAACTTATTAGCAATTAGAAATAACACTTATTAGACAGCGTGGAATGACTATGGTACAATTTTTGAAGCAGACGTAGATAATTATAGAAGCTTTAGATTGTCTGGTGACTTTATAGAGATTATAAATGCATTGTATGTGTACAAGGAGGATGAACATGGGAGGATTTTTTGGAGTAGCATCGAAAGAAGATTGCGTGCTGGAATTATTTTACGGAGTAGATTATCATTCACATTTGGGGACAAGACGAGGCGGAATGGCAACTTACGGGGAAGAAGGTTTTAACCGTGCTATTCATAATATTGAAAATTCACCGTTTCGTACAAAATTCGATCGTGATGTAAGTGAGATGAAAGGAAATCTCGGAATTGGCTGTATCTCAGATTTTGAACCACAGCCGCTTCTGATTCGTTCTAAGCTTGGAAGTTTTGCCATTACTACAGTCGGCAAGGTAAATAATTATGAAGAGCTGTTAAACCAGTTGTATGAAAGTGCACATTCTCATTTTCAGGAAATGACGAATGGGCAGATCAATGTGACAGAATTGATTGCTGCTTTGATCTGTGAAAAAGATTCTATCGTAGAGGGAATTAAATATGTGCAGGAAATTGTAGATGGCTCCATGACACTTCTGATCCTCACAAAAGACGGTATCTATGCAGCAAGAGACCGCTATGGAAGAACACCTCTTGTGATCGGATGTAAAGACGGTGCTTACTGCGTATCTTTTGAAAGTCATGCATACATTAATCTGGGCTATATTGATTATAAAGAACTGGGACCTTCTGAGATTGCATTTATTACACCGGAAGGCGTAGAGACATTAAGCCCTGCCCGTGAAGAGATGAAGATCTGTTCGTTCCTCTGGGTATATTATGGCTATCCGACATCTTCTTATGAAGGTGTTAACGTAGAAGAGATGCGTTACAAATGCGGAAGTATGCTGGCAAAACGAGATGGAGATTCCGTTCATCCAGATATTGTAGCTGGTGTTCCGGATTCCGGTATCGCTCATGCAATCGGATACGCTAATGAATCAGGAATCCCGTACGCAAGACCATTTATCAAATATACACCAACCTGGCCACGATCTTTTATGCCAACAAATCAGCAGCAGCGTAACCTGATTGCACGTATGAAACTGATTCCGGTACAGGCATTGATCGAGAACAAGAAACTTCTTTTGATAGATGATTCCATCGTGCGTGGTACACAGCTTCGCGAGACAACAGAATTCCTTTATAACAGCGGGGCAAAAGAAGTGCATGTACGTCCAGCATGCCCACCACTCTTATATGGCTGTAAATATTTGAACTTCTCCCGTTCAAAATCAGAGATGGAGCTGATCACAAGAAGAGTAATCCAGGAAAGAGAAGGAGAAAACTGCTCAGAGGAAATTCTGAAAGAATATGCAGACCCATGCAGCTGTAGATATGCGCAGATGATCGAAGATATCAGAAAGAAACAGAATTTCACAACATTAAGATACCATAGATTAGACGATCTTTTAGAATCAATCGGAATCGATCCATGCAAAGTATGTACATACTGCTTCGACGGAAGAGAATAGTCGCGTTGGCAATGAGCCATGCAGAAAATAACAGGAACGGCTGTCTGTGTGCTTGCACACAAGCAGCCGTTCCTGTTATTTTCTATAGGGCGAAGCCCGCGCCCGAGGAGAAGCGAAGCGGAAACGAGGGTACAGGGCTCATTGCAAGGGGAAAGAAGCAAGGCGAAGCCCGCGCCTGAGGAGGAGCGAAGCGGAAACGAGGGTACAGGGCTCATTGCAAGGAGGAAGAAGCAAGGCGAAGCCCGCGCCCGAGTAGAAGCGAAGCGGAAACGAGGGTACAGGGCTTGTAATTTAGATAGTTCTTGAAAAGGCAACTTGTATTTGTTATGATAAACGAAACATTAGTTGTCTTTTTATATGTTCAATTTTAAAAAATTCATAAAAATCTAGAGGTCGATTCTGACTAAAATTCGTTGATCGTATTAATTTATTAGCATTGCTTAAGAGGCATATTTGTAAAAGTATTGAAGTAGTATTTTGGATTATTGACAGTGTGTAAATAATGTGTATAATTTTAAGAAAGGATACAAATGAAGAGGAGATTATTAATAAAAAAATTGGAGGCTATTGGATTTATATTTGAACGCCATGGAGGAAACCATGATATCTATAGAAGAGGTACAGATATAGAAAAAATACCAAGACATAAAGAAATAAATGAAAAACTAGGAAAAGCGATCCTAAAAAATGGAGATTATAAGGAGTTAATAAAGATGAGAAAAGTTTATCCAGTTATTTTTACAGAAGTGAAGGAAGGATATTTGGTAGAAGTTCCGGATTTAGAAATATTGACAGAAGGAAAAAATTTAAGTGATGCAATTTGCATGGCTCGGGATGCTATTGGAGTGACAGGGATTTCTATGGAAGATCATGAAGAGGTACTTCCGGAACCAATGGATGTGGAAAGAGTAAACATACAAAAAGGAACTTTTGCAAAAGAAGGGAAAAGTTTTGTCTCTATGGTGGATGTTGATTTCACAGAATACAGACGGAGAATGGATAATAAATCCGTGCGGCGGAATGTAACGCTTCCAAATTGGCTTAACCGGGAGGCTGAGAAAGCACATATTAACGTGTCAAAAGTGCTTCAGGATGCATTAATACTAAAACTGGGGATTCAGAAATAAGAGAGAAAAAAAGATAAATTCTCATTTTGAAATATGCTTTCAAGATGAGAATTTATTTACAAAACGAGAACCTAGGATTGCAATTCAGCCAAATACAATTTACAGTATCCTTTTGTTGCAAGTTTTGACAAAAATGAGACTAATTATGTGATAAAACAAAGTGGAAAGAAGTTATGTGGTAATATTAATATAAGTAGTTATGAAAGAAAGGAAAGAGATATAATAAAGGAGGAAATCAAATGAAAAAGATACTGGCAGTTACGATGGCATTGATAATGTATATGAGCGTAGCAATGACCATTTATGCTGAAGAAAATGTGAGTGAGGATGATACTTTATATGATGGTGCTGAATATGGTATACCTGATGATGCAGATTCTTTTAATGAACATTATTATTATGTTTACGATAGAGATTCTGAATGGACACAGGCGAAAAATTATTGTGAATCCATAGGAGGACATTTGGTAACTATTACAAGTGGAGAAGAGCAGCAATTTGTAGTTGAACTGATACAGAAATATGGACAGCGAAAGAATTATTGGCTTGGAGGACATCAGAACGGAAGCAACAATAGCAGTTGGTATTGGGTGACAGGAGAAGCATTCAGCTATACGAACTGGGCCAATTCTCAGCCGGATCATTCTAATGAAGATTGTTTAATGATGTATACTTATGATAACCCAAATGCCAGCGGAAATGAGACATATAAATGGAATGACTTGGTTGATGCCGGAACATATGGGTCGGAAAGTTGGTTTGGAACAGCGAATTTCGGATACATTTGTGAATGGGATGATTACATCATTGAGAGCGGTGATGGAAATACCTCAACAGAAAGTCTTTATGAAGAAGATTATCAAAATTTTCTTTCCCAAAGTAATGGTTGGGATATATTTAAAGAATTTTCAAATTGTGCATACAGTTCAGATCTTACATATATAATTCCGGGAATCCGACAGACAAATATGGCAAATGGTAAAGTGTGTACAGAAATGGTTCCACAGGGAACGTGTGTGGCAGGAGAGTTTTTATTGATTTCAGCATACGATTCAGGTAAAGAAAATAATTCTGTAATTTATGTGATGGATAAGAATACCGGAAAATATAAAAAGACAATTGTACTAAAGGATATGAAGGCTCATGTAGGGGCTCTTGCATATAACGAAGAAGAAGGAATGATTTATATTGCCGATTCAAATAAAGGCAACGTGTGGTGCCTCCCTCTTTCAGAAGTCAGGAGTAAAGTTAAGACGAAAAATGATGCAGAATTTGTAGAATTAAGTCAGTCTTTTTCGGTTACCGCTACCCCGTCTTTCTTAACTTACTACAGGGGGAAATTGTTTGTAGGGCAGTATCACCAAAAAAAATCGACAGAATCCCAGAAAAAAGCGCAGCAAAAAAGTTACATGGAAGCATATAAAGTAAGTGGTGAATACAAAAGTAACCCACAGAAATGTATGGAAATGAAACTTCCACTAAAGAGCCAGGGAGTTCAGTTTATAGATTTTAATGGAAAAACATATCTGTTCTGTTCGTGTTCGGGTGGTCGTAAAAACAAATCTATTCTTTATGTATATAAAATAAATCGAACAAATGAGGATGCATTTTCATTTGTCAATATCAATGGGAAAGAGAATGTATCTGTAAATATGCCGAACATGAGTGAGGATGTTGAACGGATTGGGAATAATTTTTACACCTGTTTTGAGTCAGCTGCTTATAAATATCAGATGGATAAGAATGATAGATGCCCTTATCCGCTTGACCGGATAACAAGAACTTCGTTAGGAACATTAATGAGGCTTTATATTTTAAAAAATGGTAGAGCAGTGAAAACACAGGCGGAAAATTCGGTACAGGCACTTAATGCAGAGGAAGAGGATATTGTTATTAGTCAGGGAAGTTGTGGAGAGGAATTGCAGTATGTGCTTTATGATGACGGTGCGTTAAATATTACAGGTCAGGGAGCTATGGATGATTATGATTATTCATCTTTGGCACCGTGGGAAACAGATAAAGATCAGATTAAGGCGATATATGTGGGCGCTGATGTTACTAATATTGGATCATATGCATTTTCAGGATGCAGTAGTCTGGAAACCATAGAGATATCTGACTTTTCTGCAATTGATAAGGTGTTCTCTATTGGAGAGGGTGCTTTTGAAAATTGTATAAATCTGAAAACAGTAAAATTGCCGGAGAAAGACTATGAGATTTCGGAAACAGCTTTTGCAGGTATAGAAGGTTCTGGCATTGAGATACAAAGTGATGCAAAAATGGTAAAAGATTATTGTGAAGAGCAGGGAATCAGTCTACATACTCATGATTATCAATATGTGGAGACGGTGGACATGACTTGTGCAAGAAACGGATATGACTTGTACCAATGTGCGGGATGTCAGAAAACAGAATGCAGAAATGTCGTGGAAATAACAGAAGATCATGTTTTTGAAGAGGAAAGTAGAATCCCGGCTACAGAAGAAAGTAGTGGAAGTATTACTTATAAATGTAAAAATTGCGGTATGATAACAACAGAGGAACTGGAGCCTGCCACACCACAGAAATTAGAGATTAAGATATCAAAGATTACTATTTCCGGACTTTCTAAACAGATTGCGGCAGGCAAGAAAATAAAGTTGACAGCAAGTGTCTTCCCAGCTAACGCAACGAATAAAGCTGTAACATGGAAATCCAGTAATACGAAGGTTGCAACAGTCACTCAGTCGGGCGTTGTTACGATGAAGAAGGGTTCTGGCGGTAAATCAGTTACGATCACAGCAATGTCAAAAGATGGAAGTAGTGTAAAAGCAACTTATAAAATTAAATCCATGAAAGGGTTTGTAAAAAAGATTACTATTTCCGGAAGCAAGTCTGTAAAAGCAGGAAAATCTTTGAAATTAAAAGCGAAAGTGACAGCCACTAAGAGTGCAAATAAGAAATTGAAATGGACAAGCAGCAATACAAAATATGCCAAGGTAAGCAGTTCCGGAAAAGTGACAACATATAAAGCAGGAAAAGGAAAGAAAGTTAAGATTACTGCAATGGCAACAGACGGAAGTGGAAAGAAAAAGACTGTGACAATTAAAATTAAATAATCCGAAAAGATGAAAAAGGGGCGTGCATCAAATAGTGCACGCCCTTTCTTTTAAATATAATAGGTTAGTATATAGTCATCCATTACGAATCCGTTTCCGATATCTGCAACCTGTTCATCGGTGATCTTAAATCCAAGATGATCATAGATTTTTAAAGTATTGTCATTATGCTTATTGCAGGTGAGCCAGATCTTTTCGAGATTTCGTTCCTTACACTGGTTAATTAAAAACTCAAGTCCCTGAGTTGCAAGATGTTGTCCGCGAAATTCTTTTTTTATGTATAGTTTACTTAAAAAAAGTGCATTTTCTTCCTGGTGGACTCCAATATAGCCACAAGGAGTATGGGAGCTTTCAATGATAAAGTATTCATAGCCATCATTTCTGATCTGTGAGGTAAGCGCTGGATAAGACTGGAACTTTTCTACCATGTAATTTACCTGTGCTTCTCCGATGATTGGTGTAAAATGCTGATGCCAGATCACTTCCGCAATGTCAGCAATTGTCTGAATGTCTCCGTCAGTAGTGGCGGGGATAAAATTTACTGTCTTCATGTGAGTATTCCCCATTTCTTTAGAATTGTTTAATAGATATCTTTTTTTTCATATGTTATTATATAGGAAGATAAAAAAATTGACAATTATAAGTTGTGTTGATTTTGGAGTTGCAGGATTTGTAAGAATTTAAAACCGAAAGAAATAGTAAGTCGGAGGTCTTAATGTTATGGGCGCATTTGTGGCGTTAAAAGATGTAAAAAAAATATATCACATGGGTGAAGTAGACATTATGGCAGCGGCAGGTATCGATTTTGAAATCGAGAAAGGTGAGTTTGCCGTGGTAGTAGGACCAAGTGGTGCAGGAAAAACTACTGTTCTCAATATTCTCGGGGGAATGGATACTGCAACAGAAGGAGAAGTCATTGTTGATGATCAGGATATTTCATCCTATTCCCAGAGGCAACTTACCGCATATCGAAGAGATGATATCGGATTTGTGTTTCAGTTTTATAACCTGATCCCAAATCTGACTACACTGGAAAATGTGGAACTGGCACTTCAGATATGTAAGGATCCTATGGATGCAAAAGAAGTACTTGAAGAAGTAGGGCTTGGTGAGAGGCTCGATAATTTTCCGGCACAGCTATCAGGTGGAGAGCAGCAGAGAGTTTCTATTGCGAGGGCACTGGCAAAAAATCCAAAGCTTTTGCTATGTGATGAGCCAACAGGAGCGCTGGATTACAATACAGGAAAATCGATTTTAAAATTATTACAGGACACATGCCGGAAAAAGAAAATGACAGTGATATTAATTACACATAATCAGGCAATTGCACCTATGGCAGACCGGGTAATTAAAATTAAGAACGGAAAAGTTTCCAGTATTATAGTGAATGATAATCCAGTATCGGTTGAGACGATAGAATGGTAAGTAACAGGAGATGCGATGGCAAAGAAAGTAACGCGTAAAGATTTTTATATGGAAATACGGAAGAGTCCGGGCAGGTTTTTGTCGATTCTTTTTATTGTTGCGCTTGGAGTTGCATTTTTTTCGGGAATTCGTGCGTCTGAACCGGATATGAGGATTACCGGAGATACATATTTTGACGCAAGTGAGCTGATGGACATAAAAGCACTAAGTACATATGGTGTTACAGAAGATGATGTTCAGGCGATGGAAGAGCTTGATGATATCGAGAAGGCAGAAGGTGCATACAGTGAAGATTTCATCTATCGGACAGAAGATGAACAGCATGTCCTCCATGTGATGGGTATCCAGAAGGACATGAATCAGGTGACGGTGACAGAAGGACGGCTCCCTGAAAAAGTGGGTGAGTGTCTGGTAGATGATGAGTCAGAATATGAGATTGGAGAAATCATTACTCTGGAATCCGGTACGGATGATCCGGTATCGGATACTTTGAAGACAGATACACTGAAGGTTGTAGGAAAGGGAAACAGCCCGTGCTATCTTTCCTACGGAAGAGGAAGTACAACTATTGGAACCGGAAGTATCAGTGCGTTTCTGGTTGTTCCGGAGGATACTTTTGAACTTGAAACGTATACAGAAGTATATCTTCAGGTAAAAGGTGCAAAAGATTTTCTGGCATTTACGGATGAATATGATGACAGGATAGATGAAGTACTTAAGCAGGTGGAAGAGCTTGCAGATGAGCGTGGGATCGTCCGCAGGCAGGAGATCGTTGATGAGGCAGAGAAAGAGCTTGCAGATGCAAAAGATGAACTTGAGGAAGGGAAAGAAACGGCAAGGAAAGAGCTTGCAGATGCTGAAAAAGAAATAACAGATGCTGAACAAAAGCTTGCGGACGGGAAAAAGGAAATTGAAGACGGAAGAAAGAAGATCGAAGATGCAAAGAAAACGTTAGAAAGTAAGCAAAAGGAGCTTGATAAGGCAAAGGCTGAATATAATTCCGGAAAGAAAGAGCTGGAAAAGGGTCAGAAAGAGTATGAAAAAGGCCTTAAGGAATATGAAGCGTCAAAGTCAAAAGCACAGCCTGAGATTGAAAATGCAAAACAACAGGCGGCAGCGCTTCAGGCACAGATTTCTGAGGATGAAAATACATATCAGGTCCTGACAGAGAAAATATCTGAGCTGGAAGCGCTTGGAGATGATCCGGGAGAAGAAATAAAGCAGCAGATTGAGGCACTGAAAGAACAGGCGGCCGGTATCTCTCAGAAAATTGCAGCAGAAAAGCAGGCATATGAAACAATTGAAGATCAGATCAATCAGGCTGAGAAACAGCTTAAAGAGGCCGAAAAAAAGCTTGCGCAGGCGAAAAAGGAACTGGATGCCGGTAAGAAAAAACTGAAAGGGGTTCCGGAAAAGTTAAAATCGGGACAAAAGCAAATTGATGAGGGCTGGGAGGAACTGGAAAGCCAGGAGAAAAAACTGAATGACGGTGCCAAAGAAATTGAGGATAATGAAAAGAAGCTTGCTGATGCTAAAAAAGAATATGAAGATGGAAAAAAAGAAGCAGAGCAGGAGATAAAAGATGGCGAAAAAAAGATAAAAGACGCTGAAAAAGAGATTGAAGATATAGAAAATCCAAAATGGTATGTATATGATCGGAGCACACTTGTGGAATACAGTGGATTTGGAGAAAATGCAGAGCGTCTGGGTGCGATAGGAAGAGTATTCCCGGTATTATTCTTTTTAGTAGCGGCACTTATCAGTCTGACCAGTAT
Source organism: Lachnospiraceae bacterium (assembly GCA_051888795.1). Classification (GTDB taxonomy): domain Bacteria; phylum Bacillota; class Clostridia; order Lachnospirales; family Lachnospiraceae; genus MD308. Next base: position 53,736 of record JBJFCD010000167.1, read on the forward strand.
GACACGTATGGTTGAAGAGCAGCGAACTTCTATTGGCACGATGAAAGCTCTTGGATACGGGAAAGTAGCGATTGCGTCCAAATATCTGGGGTATGCGTTTTTGGCTACGATCGGAGGAAGTGTTCTGGGAGTATTGATTGGTGAAAAAATATTACCATACATTATCGTATATGCCTATGGGATTCTATATCGTCATCTGCCGGAAATCATTGTGCCATATAACTGGACTTATGCATTTTTGGCGTCAGGAGCAGCAATCTTTTGTACAATGTTTGCTACCTGGATGGCATGTTATAACGAACTCCGGGCGCAGCCGGCTGTTCTTATGAGACCACCAACACCGAAGAATGGACGCAGAGTCTTTATGGAACATATTCATTTTGTGTGGAAACATTTGAGTTTTACATGGAAATCGACTATCCGGAATCTTATGCGCTATAAAAAAAGATTTTTTATGACGATTTTCGGAATCGGAGGCTGCATGGCGCTGATGCTAGTCGGATTTGGGCTTAAGGATTCCTGTTATGAGATAGCGGATCTTCAATATGCAGAAATTCAGCTTTATGATGGTAACATTTATCTTGAGGAAGATGTGACTGAGAAGCAGCGAGAGGATCTGGAAGTTGCTCTGGACAAGGAGAAAAATGTTCAAAACTATACAGATGTGAATATGCAGAGTATTACTCTTGTAAACGGAAAGAAGGAACGTGCAGTATATGAGTGTGTGTTTAAATCTGTGAAAGACGTTCCAAAGTTCGTAGATTTTCATGACCGGAAGACAAAAGAGGGTTATGAGCTGTCAGATAATGGAGTGATCATCAGCGAAAAAACAGCAAAACTTTTGGAGGTTGAAGAGGGAGATATCGTCTGCATAAAAGATGAAGAAAAAGGAAATAAAGAAATAAAGATTGAACATATCTGTGAAAATTATATGGGTCATTATATGTATATGACCCCGACGTATTATGAAAAGGTTTATAACGAGGAGCCGGATTATAACAGTATTTGTTTTATTGCTGATGATGCCTGTGACTCACAACAGATTGAAGAAATCGGAAAGAATATGCTTGAAGAAGAAGGTGTACTCAGTGTCAGCTATACCCACGATATTGAAAAACAACTGGCAGATATGCTGAAGAGTCTGAATCTGGTCATTGTTGTGCTCATCATTTCTGCAGGAATGCTGGCTTTTGTAGTACTTTATAATCTGAATACAGTTAATATTGCCGAGAGAAAGAGAGAACTTGCGACACTTAAGGTTTTGGGATTCTATAATTCAGAAGTGGCAGAATATGTATACCGTGAGAACATTATCCTGACTTTTATCGGAGCTTTCGTAGGTGTTGGACTTGGAAAGATTCTTCACAGATTTATTATTGAGACTGTGGAAGTGGATTCTGCCATGTTTGGAAGAAATATTAATATGCCAAGTTATATCTATAGCCTTTTATTTACCATAGCATTTTCTCTGATTATTAATGGTATTATGTATTTTAAATTGAAAAAAATAGATATGGTAGAATCACTGAAAAGTATCGAGTAGGGCATGAGTCCTACTCGATTTTTATAAAAGATTATTTCATTGCAAGGCCTGAGAGCACAGATTTTACGTGATCAATTTCCTGACGGGAAGCTTTCTGTGCCGGGACATAATAGCTCTTTTCGCGTGCTACCTGATAAAGTTTTTCCTGAGACATTTCACATTCGTTACGCATCTGCTTCAGACATTGTTTCAGTTCTTTATTTTCTGTCTGGGAAATCATTTCTCCGAATCTTACAAGTTCTGCGTTTACTCCGGTGAGGGCATCGGATACCATAGTTTTATCGTCTAACATATTTATCCTCCTATAAAAATTTCATCAAGTCCTGTTTGTGTTTCATTGCTGATTCTGCGGAATCCTGAAAAAGCTTTTGAATTTCGGGATCTTTTGCCTGAGCTGCATAATCCTGCATTTTACAGTGGCATGTATCGAATCCACCAATTAAATGACGAAGATTCTGCAGATCTAATACTGAAATTTCTGACATGTAAAAGTACCTCCTTTATTGTTTTCGGATTTAGTATGTACGTTTTTGGAGAAAATATGTTGTATTATTATATCAGAAATAGTTTTTTTGAGTTTTTTGATACGTTTATAAATGTAATAAAAAGATTTTTCATTGAGAAATCTGTGTGATACATGCATTCTGGATGCCACTGTACGCCTAATGCAAATGGATGAGAAGGAAGTTCAATTGCTTCTGCTATTCCGTCAGAAGCAATTGCAGTTGTAACCAGATTGTTTCCTAAAGTCTTAATACACTGGTGATGAAAACTGTTTACATATAGAGAAGAACCGCAAATTTTGTATAGCATACTACTTTTTTGTATGCAAATTTTGTGGCATATATCCGAGCGCTCTGAAGAATTCTGCATATGATTCAGAGAAGAAGTGAGGCGAAGGGAGATATCCTGGTAGACGGTTCCACCCAGTGCCAGGTTTAAAATCTGCATTCCCCGACATATTGCAAGAACAGGAAGTTTTGAAGAGATCAGTTCTTGCATAAAGTGAATATGAAATCGGTCTGCTTTCAGATCGGTATGCCCTATGTCGGTCATCAATTCTTCTCCGAAAAGAATCGGTGTCACATCATGACCGCCGCAAAACAGGAAACCATCGCAGATGTCAAAATATTTATAAAATTGTTTTGAATTTGCAGAATCAGTAGTATCTTCCGGAGAGTCCGAATACGGGATCAGTATTGGAATGCCTCCGGATAAAGAGACTGCTTCTATATATGCATTGCTTACGTACTGGCATTTTTCATCAAATCCGCAAAACAGAATCCCAATCACAGGTTTCATAAAATCACCTTCCAGATTATTTTGAATAGGAGTATACTATATTTATTATTCATATGTGGGAGAGGTTAAAATATGAGACTTGTTGATATGCATTGTGATACGATATGGAAATTGATGGATTTAGATCGATGTGGTGATCTTATGGAAAATCAGTGTTCTGTAAGTATTTCAGGTATGGAAGAAGCAGGAACAGTGGCGCAGTTTTTTGCATGTTTTACAAATGTGAAAGATTATGCAGGTGGCTATGATGAGTGTTACGGTCATGTTTTTAAGATGATTCAGTTTATGGAAAATCAGGTTGATCATTATAGCAAGAAATTGGCTTTTGCAGCATCCTATAAGGAGTTAATGAGAAATATTGATGAAGAAAAAATTTCAGTGATTCTGACAGTAGAAGAGGGAGGAATATTAAATGGCAGCCTAGAGAGGTTAGATGAGCTTTATCGAAAAGGTGTAAGGCTTATGACTCCAATCTGGAATTATGAAAACTGCTTTGGTTATCCTAACAGCAGAGACAGATCTGTTATGCAACAGGGATTAAAGCCATTTGGTATCGAGGCGATTCAATGGATGGGTGAGAAAGGAATGATCGTAGACGTATCACATGCTTCCGATGGCACATTCCAGGATATTCTGACATACGCAAAAGGTCCTGTCTTGGCGTCACATTCAAATTGCAGAGAATTGTGCAATCACCCAAGAAATCTTACTGACAGGATGCTTAGACAACTTGCTGATACCGGAGGAGTAGCAGGATTAAATTTTTACGGTCCGTTCTTAGGAACAGCAAATGCTTCGCTGGTTGAAGAAATGACAGCTCATGTTTTGCATATGATCCAGTGCGGTGGAAGTTCACTTCCGGCAATTGGAACAGATTTCGATGGATTTGATGGAATAGAGAGGTTTGATATTCCGAAAGTAGAAAATATGGAGCGATTATGGGAGGCATTAAAAAAGAAGGGCGTTTCCGAATCACAGCTTGATAAGATATGGAGCGGAAACGCACTTCGGATTTTGAAAGGTCTGAAATAAAGCAAATTTACGGACGTAAAAAAGAGGTCTTTAGTCCGAGACAGAAAAGAATTCTTTTACCTGTCCAAGAATAATATTCATAAGCCTTGTGCGGGCTTCAACACTTGCCCATGCTATATGAGGCGTAATAAAGAGTTTTCGGCTGTCTTTAATGCAGCGCAGAGGATTTTGAGGGCTCATTGGTTCTGTGCATAAAACATCAAGGCCGGCAGCACGGATCGTTTCGTGTTCAAGTGCGTCTGCAAGGTCGCTTTCCACTACAATAGGCCCTCTTCCAAGGTTCAGGAAAATACAGCTTTTCTTCATTTTCGAAAAAGCATTTTTATCAATGAGATTTTCCGTAAATTCATTTAACGGAGCATGAACGGAAATAATATCAGAAGAGGAAAGGAGAGTATCCATATCTACCTGATGATATCCTTCCTGTGCAGGACTGTGTGACGGGGAAGTATAGATGACACTGGCCCCGAAAGCTTCTGCAATGGAGGCGACTCTCCTTCCGATATTTCCAAGTCCGATAATTCCCCAGGTTTTTCCGTTGATTTCATAGAAGACTTCTTCAAAGTGAGTAAAGAGAGTGTCGTTTGTGTAGCGGTCTTCTTTTACATACTCATCATAATAGCGGAGCTTTTCCAAAAGGAAGAAAAGCATTGCAAAAGTGTGTTGTGCAACTGATTCTGTAGAATATCCCGCAACATTTCTCCATGCGATATTCCGGCTGTCCAGATATGGTTTATCGAGGTTATTTGTCCCGGTTGCTGTGACGCATACAAGTTTCAGATTTTTTGCAGAACCTACGGTCTGTTCATTTATCTGTATTTTATTTACAATGATTACATCGGCATCTTCAATCCGTCCGGGAACTTCCGCAGATGTGGAAAAAGGGTATTTTACAACTTCGCCAAGTCTGTCAAAGCCAGACAGATCAATATCTTCTCCGATAGTTTTTACATCAAGAAATACAATTTTCATTAGTATCACTCCTCTGACAATTGTTATAATGTTAGAATACCACATTAAACAGATGAGGTCAAAATTGTTATTGCGTGAATACAGGGCTTTTTACTAAAACTTAAGGAATTATAAAGATATCTGTAGTTGTCTTAGAAAGTACGTATATGGTATTATATTTTTTGAACAAGAGAGGAAGATGTTTGTGAAAGAACGTATTATAGAATTTCTGAGAAAAAATGTGAAACCAGGCCGGATAAAGACGTTTGTATCGGATATCAAGAAAAAAATCCCCGGAAAAGCGAAGACAGTGCCGGTAAAAAAAAGACGTGGGCGGATCACGAAAGCGAAGAGAAGACAAAAAGTAAAAAGACAGCTTTTGATGTGTGGTCTTTTTATTATCGTATGCATTGCGCTTATCATTACATATAATACAAAAGCATCCGAGAGAAAAAAGTCGGAGGAAGCAGTTAAGACAGAGCAGAAAAAAGAAAAAGAAAAAGTTCCGGATAACGTGGCAGAGAAGATGTCAGAATCAGAGATCGACACAGTATCAGAATCTGAAACGCTTAAACAGAAGGTAAAACGTATCCGAAAAGAAGCAACAGAAAAGGGGTATCCGGAAGATATTATTAATCTACTGAAAAAGAATAATGAGACGGTTACTTTTGTGGAAAATTATGAAGAGAAAAAGGATCTTCCTATTGCGGAGAAAGTCAGTGATACGATTGAAGATGGGGAAATTCCTCAGCTTCTGCAGTGGGATGAAAGATGGGGATATGCTCCTTATGGAAGCGGATTTGTAGCAACCTGTGGCTGTGGCCCAACCTGTATGTCTATGGTGGTTTCGGGCCTTACGAAAGACGTTTCTGTTACGCCTGCGGTAGTGGCGGCTTACAGTGATAAAAAAGGATATATAGATGAGGAGAATAACACTTACTGGACACTGATGCAGGAAGGTGGAGAGCATTGGGGTGTTTCCTGTTATGAAGGCAGTGTAGATGAACAATCTGTTAAAGCAGAGCTTAAGGCAGGGCATCCGATTATCTGCAGTGTCGGTCCGGGAGATTTTACAAAAAATGGGCATTTTATTGTGTTGACAAAATATAGTAAGGGTAAAGTCAGAGTTAACGACCCATTCAGTCAGAAGAACAGTGAAAAATTGTGGGTTTATGAAGATATAAAAGATCAGATCAAAGCATTGTGGGTTTATTCTGTAGATGAATAAAGGATTTCGGTGATATATAAAATACAGCCAGATTATTTGTCATAAAAGATTCATATATCTTGTGATGAATAATGCTGGCTGTTTTATGTTTTATAATTCAAAATCTATTTCATGTTTTAGAAAATATTTTTTTACGTATTCATCCCAGACGTTTTCAATTGTCTTATCCATGGTAAAAATATTCAGGGAAGTTCCGGTTATGCATTGAAGGTTTGTCCCGTCATATTTCAAATTTAAGTAAAGTCCCTGGATGTTGTCGGGAGTTATACCTGTAACATCTGCATTCCCAAGAAAATCTTCAAATGTGTTTTCAGGGAGGGACAGGATGAATTTAAAACCTAAAGGAGTGCGTTTCCCGCGTATGATCTGAAAAAAGAATTCTCTTACTTCTTTCCAGGATGAATATTTTTTTTCAGGTGCTTCTTCAAAAAAATTTTTATGAATAAATCCATCAACTTTAAATGTATTGTATGTAGTAACTTCTCCTTCAATAAATGAAAAATCATCAAATGTAGGTTTCAGCAAAAGATGAGACATACAGTTTTTGGCTTTTAAGTTTAATATAATCATAAATTGAATCTCCTTTTAAACATTGCTGTGCATAAAATTATAGCAGTCTTTTTCGCAGTTTGCATCATAATTTGACTTTTATTATCAGAAACAGTAAAATGGATACCATAATACAGTATCACCAGATATTTGCGGAGACAGGATTAAAATGGCACAGAGTAGAAAATCAGCAAATCAAAGAAAAAGTAATGAAGATAAAGTGTTAAGGACAGCGGTAATGGCAGTTATCGTTCTTTTTGTTGTGGGCGCCCTTATTGTTGGAATTAAGTCTCTGAATCCAAGACCAGATACAACAGAAGGTGTAAAAAAACTTGCTGAGATGGAAAAAGCAGATATAAAAGAAATAGAAAAAGAGCTTCAAACGCTGGATGATAAAGAAACCAGGGAACAGGAAGAAAGAGATAGCCGCCCGAACAGTGAAAAGTTTAAAAATACATTGATCATTGGAGATTTTATCGCACAGGGGCTGTATGAACAGAAGGTTCTTGATGAATCATTTGTACTTGCAAGCGCAGAGGCGGCTGTGTATGATATGGACAATGCACAGATGATAACAAACCTTGAAGCGGCTTCGAAACAGAAACCAAAAATTTTGTTTCTGGTATTAGGGGTAAATGACGCAGCAAGGGAAGAGGAAAGTGTAGATGATTTTGAAAATAATTACAGTGTATTTCTGGAACGTGTGCAGGAGAAAATGCCGGATACACAGATTTTTGTCAACAGCATTCTTCCGGTGCAGCAAAATGCAGTGGAAGAAGAAAAGGGACTCTCAGAGATCCCGGAGTATAACAAGCGACTCAAAGCATTGTGCAGAGAAGCAGGAGTTATTTACATTGACAGCAGCGATCTTGTAAAAGAAAACTACTACAAAAAAGATGGGAAACACATGAAAAAGAAGTTTTATACACTTTTTGCGAATCGTTTGGCAGAGGTCGCAGATCTTTAAGGAGAAGATAAATGTTATTTGACAGTACAGTTTTTTTATTTGTCTTTTTGCCAGTTTCAATTATATTGTATTATTTAACACCAGCAAAATTCAAAAATCTTATGCTGGTTTTTCTCAGTGCATTTTTTTATGCATGGGGAGAACCGGTTCATCTGCTTCTTTTGATATTTGCTGTCATATGGAATTTTGTGGGTGGAAAGTATGTTGCGAAAGGACGGAGAAGAAGAAAAGGAAAAGCAGCAGCCGGGATTATCATCGGAGCGGATATTTTACTTTTAACAGTTTTTAAATATGCAGGATCTGTTTTACAGATTGCCGGGAATCCGCTTTCTGAAAATCGCTTTTTTATGATCCCTGTGGGAATCTCATTTTTTATGCTTCAGAATATTGGCTATATTGTTGATGTATACCGTGGTGACATAAGAACACAAAAAAGTATGCTAAATTACGCGGTGTTTATTATGATGTTTCCAAAAATAATTGCTGGTCCGCTGGTCTCTTGCGGTGATTTTGAAGAGCAGATTGTTAAGAGAAAGTTGACGTGGAATAAATTTTCAGAAGGGATTTTACGATTTATCCGGGGACTGGCAAAAACAGTAATTCTTGGAAATGCTTTTATGGATATGTTTAAAACATTCTATGCTTTTCCGAAAAATCAGATATCTGCGCTCAGTGCATGGATGGGATGTATGGCATTTGCGTTTGGGATTTTCTTTTCATTTGCAGGATACTGTGATATGGCAGGAGGTCTTGGGAAAATATTTGGATTTGAATTTCCAGAAAATGTAAATTATCCGTGTCTGGCAACTGGAATGATGGATTACTGGAGCAGATGGATGTCAACACTGTGGAAGTGGTTCTGTTCTTATGTTTACTGGCCGCTCTGCGGAGAAAATCCAGGCGGGATAAGAGGATTTTTTGCCCTTCTTTCTGCATGGGTGTTGATTGGATTGTGGCATGGAATGGATATTACATTTGTTATATGGGGTATTTATTTTGCGGTTTTGATATATCTGGAAGGGTTTATGCTTGGTCAGGCACGCGAAAAGATTCCGATTGTGATAAGATGGATTTTTACGGTCATATTTTTGATGGTAAGCTGGGTATTTTTCTTTTCACCGTCATTGGGGAAAGTATTTTCCTGGCTGAAGCTTATGCTGGGAATCGGAGGTCACGGATTTATTGACGCAAGGGCAGTTTCTATGATAACAACACATGGAATTTTATGGATACTGGGAATTTTATTCTCTGTTCCTTTGACAGGAAAATTATATGAGAAGGTGGTATCCGGAGAAGGAAAGTGGAAGATAATACTGAATTGTATTGTCTATATAGTTTTATTTTTCCTTTGCATTGCCCGTATTACCGGGGGAAGTACCGAAGCATTCTTTTATTATAGATTTTAGAAGAACCCCGTATCGTTAAGCAATATTATTCGATGAAGGTATAGGTGTAGAAGTATAGAATGAAAAAGAATAAGGAAAACAAAAGAAAACAATCGAATATTAAACAGATTACAGCCCTTGTTTTTCTAGGGATACTTCTGATATTATGTCTGACGAATCTCATAGCAGGAAGCAAAAAGATGAAAAAACCTGAGGCAACGGTTTCCCATATTCTGAATGGACAATATGCAGAAGAATATGAGAAATATATGGATGATAGATTTGCAGGAAAGAGATTCTTTGAGAAAATAAATCACTCAGTGGAAACTTTGCTGGGGAAGAGGGAATCCAACGGAGTGTTTCAAGGGAAAAAACATCATCTTGCAGAAAAGATTGAGACACCTGATCAGGAATCTATGGGACTGAATATTGAAGCAATTAAAGAATTTGACACAACATATTATAACATACCTGTTTATTTTATGTTAGTGCCGGATGCGGCAAATATTCAGTCAGATATGCTCCCTTCATCTGCAGTAACAGAAAATCAGAGCTTGCAGTTCGAAGAAATCAAAAAGATGGTTGGGGAAGAACTTATCTGGGTAGATGCAGAAAGCGCGCTTAAAGAGCATAAGGATGAAAAAATATATTACTGTACAGATGAGCACTGGACAACACTGGGGGCATATTATGGGTATGAAGCGTTGGCAAAGACTATGGGGCTTGATCTGTCACAGGCTCCGAAGATGAAATCTTATGTTGTAAATAATGATTTTAACGGTTCCTTATCTGAAAAGAGCGGATATGAAAAAGGTTATCAGGAATCTATCAGCATTTATTCTGCAAAAAATACAAAGGATAATACCAGACTGCTCATGACCAACGGCGACACAAGCGAGAAATCTGCAACACTCTATGATTCCTCCAAACTGGAAAAGAAGAACAAATACGAGCTGTTTCTGGGTGGAAATTCCGGACTGTTGGATATTGAGACAACTGTGGATTCGACAAAGAGGCTTCTGATTATAAAGGATTCTTATGCAAATTGTCTGGTTCCTTTTCTTGTGTCACATTTCCGGGAAATCGTAGTGATTGACCCAGACTATTACAAAGGAAATCTTAAAGATGTTATGCAGAATAAAAAATTTACAGAGGTATTGTTTTTGTACAGTGGAAATTCTTTTGTGACAAATGAGAATATCAGAAATATTCTTGACTGAAGAAGGTAAGAAAGTATGAGGTTAAATAAATATTTAAGTGAAGCAGGTATTTGTTCCAGAAGAGAAGCAGACCGTCTGATTATGAGTGGGGCTGTTACTGTAGACGGAAAACGGGCAGAACCCGGGATGCAGGTATCAGAGAAGAATATTGTACGAGTCGGGAAAAAACAGATAAAAAGCCGGGAAGAAAAAGTAGTTCTTGCCGTCAATAAACCGGCAGGAATTGTATGTACTGAAGATATGCGGGAGAAGAAGAACATTATCCGGTTTCTTAATTATCCTGTCAGGGTTACGTATGCAGGAAGACTTGATAAAGATTCTGAAGGATTATTAATTATGACAAATGATGGTGATCTGATTAATCATATGATGCGTGCAAGATATCAGCATGAAAAAGAATATAAAGTGACAGTTGATAAACCTGTCACAGATGATTTTTTAGAGAGAATGAGAAGTGGTGTGCGTATTAAGGATAAAGAAAAGAATCTGGATGCTGTGACCCGCCCATGTACGGTTGTAAAAATTGGGAAATATACATTTTCAATTATCCTTACTCAGGGGCTTAATCGTCAGATCCGTCGAATGTGTGATGCGTTGGGATATAAAGTAACAAAGCTGATACGTGTAAGGATTATGAATATAGAGCTTCAGGGGTTAAAAAGCGGAGCTTACAGAAAATTGACAAAACAGGAGTTAGAGGGATTGTATGAGCGGACAGAAACAAGATAGGATGAAGGAGCTTGTAGAGCTCCTGAATAGAGCAGGAAAAGCATATTATCAGGATGCAGATGAAATCATGAGCAATTATGAATATGACAGACTCTATGATGAGCTTAAGAGTCTGGAGGATGAGCTGGGTGTCACTCTGGCATCAAGCCCGACAGTGAATGTAGGATATGAAGTACTCAGTGAACTTCCGAAGGAACGCCATGAAAAACCGATGCTTTCCCTTGACAAGACAAAGAATGTAGAAGATTTAAAGAAGTTTGCAGGAGACCATAAGGTGCTTATGTCATGGAAGATGGATGGTCTTACCATTGTACTTACGTATCGTGATGGGAAACTTTTTAAAGCAGTTACAAGGGGAAACGGAGAAATCGGCGAGGTCATTACAAATAATGCAAAGGTATTTCAGAATGTACCACTTCAGATTGCTTATAAAGGAGAGCTGATTTTGCGTGGCGAAGCAGTTATCAGCTATAAAGATTTTGAAAAGATCAATGAAGAGATTGAGGATGCAGATGCAAGATACAAAAATCCGAGGAATTTGTGCAGTGGTTCAGTGAGGCAGCTGAACAATGAGATCACAGCCAGAAGAAATGTGCGTTTCTATGCATTTTCGCTGGTGCAGGCGGAAAACGTAGATTTTCATAATTCCAGGGCTTTTCAGATGGAGTGGCTTAAGAATCAGGGATTCGATGTCGTTGAATATCATCTTGTGACAGAAGATAATATAGAAAAAGAGGTACAATGGTTTTCAGAGAAGATTGAGGAAAATGATTTCCCGTCAGATGGACTTGTACTAATTTATGATGATATCTCATACGGACAGTCTCTCGGAAGGACATCCAAATTTCCAAGAGATTCTTATGCATTTAAATGGGCGGATGAAATCAGAAAAACGAAGCTTCTTGAGATTGAATGGAGTCCATCCAGAACAGGCCTTATCAATCCGGTTGCAATTTTTGAACCTGTAGAGCTTGAGGGAACAACAGTAAGCCGTGCAAGTGTTCATAATATCAGCATTATGGAAGAACTGGAGCTTGGTATCGGAGATGAGATTGAAGTATATAAGGCAAATATGATTATTCCCCAGATTGCGCAGAATCTGACAAGAAGCGGTGTGAAAAATATTCCGGAAAAATGTCCGGTCTGTGCAGGGAGGACAGAAATCCGTAAGATCAGTAATGCAAAGGCACTTTACTGCACGAATCCAGATTGTCAGGCTAAGCACGTAAAGGCATTTTCATTGTTTGTCAGCAGGGATGCATTGAATATTGAAGGTCTTTCCGAAGCCACATTAGAGAAATTTATTGCCCGGGGATTTATACGGGATTTTACAGATATCTTTCATCTTGAACGTTATAGAGACGAAATTCAGCAAATGGAAGGCTTTGGAGAAAAATCATACAATAATCTTGTTTCCAGTGTAGAAAAAGCAAGGACTACCACATTGCCTAAACTCATATACAGCCTTGGAATTGCAGGGATCGGACTTGCCAATGCAAAGGTCATCTGCAGAGAGTTTAAAAATGATATAGAGGCTATGATGAATGCAAAGGAAGAGGACTTAAGTGCCATAGACGGTATAGGAGAAGTTCTGGCTCACGCTTTCGTTTCTTACTTTGAAGATGACAATCATATAAAATTATTATTAAATTTATTGAAAGAACTGGAAATTCCGGAAGAAATAGAGGATAATACAGAGCGTATACTTGATGGAAAGAAATTTGTGATAACCGGAAGCGTGGAACATTTTGCCAATCGAAATGAGGTAAAAGAGCTTATTGAAAGTCTCGGTGGAAAAGTCACAGGTTCTGTGACAAAGAAAACAGATTATCTCATTAACAATGATGTACATTCATCTTCATCGAAGAATAAGAAGGCAAATGAACTGAATGTTCCGATCATTTCGGAGGAAGAATTTCTGAAAATGATACAAAAGGGTGATGACAGGTAGGAGGAAGGTGACTTATGTCTGATCAGGATAAAACATTTGAAAATAATGTAGAGAAGATTGATGATACTAATGTTACAGTAGAGGATTCTGATAAAAAAGAAGATGATGAATACGAAAAGGTGTGCTTCATCTGCCGGCGTCCGGAAAGTGTAGCAGGGAAGATGATTGATCTCCCGAATAATATTTCTGTTTGCAGTGACTGTATGCAGAAAAGTTTTGACATGATGAGTAATGGAAACATTGATTACAGTCAGTTTATGAATATGCCGGGTATGCAATTCGTAAATCTGGCAGACGTTGAACAGACGGTGCCAAAACAACAGAAAATCAAAAAGAAAAAAGAAAAGGAAGAGAGAAAACCACTGGTAGATATCAAAAATCTGCCTGCTCCGCATAAAATTAAGGCGCGTCTGGATGAATATGTAGTTGGACAGGAGTATGCAAAAAAGGTAATGTCTGTAGCTGTTTACAATCATTATAAACGTGTTGCTACAGATACTATGGATGATATTGAAATTGAAAAATCCAATATGCTTATGATCGGACCAACAGGATCCGGAAAGACATATCTTGTAAAGACTCTTGCAAGGCTTCTTGATGTACCTCTTGCCATTACAGATGCAACGTCTCTTACAGAAGCCGGATACATAGGAGATGATATTGAGAGTGTTGTATCAAAGCTTCTTGCGGCAGCAGATAATGATGTGGAAAAGGCGGAACAGGGAATCATTTTTATTGATGAGATTGATAAGATCGCAAAGAAGAAAAATTCCAGTCAGAGAGATGTCAGTGGAGAATCTGTACAACAGGGAATGCTTAAACTTCTGGAAGGAAGTGAAGTAGAGGTTCCTGTAGGAGCTAACAGTAAAAATGCTATGGTTCCTCTTACTACTGTTAATACAAGAAATATTCTGTTTATCTGTGGCGGCGCATTTCCGGATCTGGAAGGCATCATTAAAGAAAGACTGACAAAGCAGGCTTCTATTGGGTTTGGCGCTGATCTGAAGGATAAATATGACAATGACAAAACGATACTGGAAAAGGTAACAACAGAAGATCTGAGAGCATTTGGAATGATCCCGGAGTTTTTAGGGCGTCTTCCGATTGTATTTACACTTCAGGGACTTGGCGAGGATATGCTTGTGAAAATCCTTAAAGAACCTAAAAATGCAATTTTGAAACAGTATCAGAAGCTTCTTGCTCTGGATGAAGTAAAGCTTGAATTTGATGACGGAGCACTCCGTGCTATTGCGCAAAAAGCAATGAAGAAGGATACCGGAGCCAGAGCGCTTCGAGCCATCATTGAAGAATTTATGCTTGACATTATGTATGAAATTCCAAAAGATGACAGCATTGGTCAGGTGACGATTACAAAAGAGTATATTGAAGGGACCGGGGGACCGGTTATTATGCTTAGAGGACAGGAAGTAATGAGAATAGATCCATAGTGTCTGATTGGATTAAGAAGAAGGAAAATATATCATAAGAAGAATTTATACCTCATATACTTGAGAGAAAAGTATGTGAGGTATTTTTATGGCAACAGAGACATGCAGAGATAAAATACTTTCTCAGAATTATTATGATTTTGTAGTTCCGGATTACCGGAGTGCAGATAATATTGTACTAAGTGAGAGAATTGCATGTATACAGGATCTTGGACTGGGGTATCGCGTGATACATGTAAGTTCAGATGTTGCAGGTGAGGTGACATTAGAAAAATACGGATATAATACAATCCCTAATTGCTATACCCTTTTGGATACAGATGCACTTGATAAGGCGGGAATAAGTGCAGTTCAGCACTATCCTACGCTTATGCTTCAGGGGCAGGATGTTATGATAGGGTTTCTGGATACGGGTATTGAATTTGAGAATCCTGTATTTAGAAATCAGGCAGGAGGGACGCGGATCGCAGGTATATGGGATCAGACAATTCAGACAGGAACATTGCCTTCCGGTTTTTCTTACGGAAGTGAATATACGGAAGATATGATCAATGAAGCACTTCGATCAGATAATCCCTCTATGGTAGTTCCGACCACTGATGAAATCGGCCACGGAACATTTCTGGCAAGTGTAGCAGCAGGCGGTTCAAATTATGAGAACCGGTTTACCGGGGCGGCTCCGGAAGCGGTGATAGGAGTAGTAAAATTAAAAGAAGCAAAAGAATATCTGAAACAATTTTACGAAATCCATACGGATAAGCCATGTTATCAGGAAAATGATATTATGCAGGGGTTGCGTTATCTGAACGAGTTGGCTGCAAAAAAAGGACTTCCGCTTGTGATTTGCGTTGCAATGGGCACAAACATGGGAGGACATAATGGTGATTCAAACCTTTCCAGAATATTAAGCTCCTATTCCGGTATGCTGAATCACTGTGTTGTGATCGGAGGCGGAAATGAAGCAAGCAACAGACACCATTTCTCCGGAAGGTTTGAATCTGTTGGAGAAACGCAGGAAGCAGAATTACGTGTGGAAAGCAAAATGACAGGATTTACAGCTGAACTCTGGAATTCGCTGCCAGATATTGTAACTGTATACATAATTTCACCGTCAGGTGAACGGAGCCCTAAAATTTCTGTGAGGCAGGGAAATAAATATACTTTTGATTTTGTGTTTGACGGAACAAGGGTAGAGGTGGAGTATCGTCTGCTTTTGGAAAATAATGATTCTCAATTGATTTTCTTTCGGTTCCAGGGAGTGGCAGCAGGTATATGGAAGATAGGTGTGGAATCTCTGTATGTGGCAGAGGGAGAGTATCATATATGGCTTCCGGTACAGGAGTTTCTGGAAAGCCAGGTGTATTTCCTTGAGGCAGACCCTGACACGACATTGACAGAACCGGGAAATGCAAAAGGTGCTATGACAGTTACTTATTATAATAGTATTGATAATAGTATTGATATTAATTCCGGAAGAGGTTATACTAGAGGCAGAACTTTAAAACCTGATTTTGCAGCTCCGGGGGTGGAAATTACCGGGGTACTTCCGAATGGCAGATTTGTAAAGCGGAGTGGTTCAAGCACAGCAGCAGGAATTGCGGCAGGAGGTGCAGCACTGCTTGTGGAATGGCTGATAAAACAGCCTCAGATACAGGGAATTACATGCAGTCAGGTGCGTAATATCATTCTTTTTGGAACGAATCAGAGAAGTGATATGGAATATCCCAACAGACAATGGGGATATGGAACTATGGATATCTATCAGTCTTTGAACAGGCTGAGAGAATTATAGAGAATAATGGGAAAATTTACGGAAGGAGGAGGCGCGAAATGGCAGATTTTTTCGGAGACCTGAGTAAACGAATTACGGAGGTGGCAGATGATCTCGGGCGTAAAGCCGGTGATACCATCGAAGTGCAGAAATTAAAAAGTCAGATTCGCTCTTTGAATCGTGCAAATGAAAAAGACTATATGGACATTGGGCGTATGGTATATGAAAAATTTAGAGATGGAGAACTTTCGGGAACCGATTATATTACGATTTGCGAAGCAATTGAAGAGCGAGACGAAGAAGTTGAGAAGAAAGAAGCAGAGCTTAATAAATTCAAAGAGGCTATATAATGATATTTACGATATGTATAGGTATGCTTCTTGTCCTGACATGCCTTGATATGGGCATAAAACAGTATATAGAAGATACGTTTAAAGAGGGAGAAGAGCGTAAAACAGTGGTTGACAGACTGATACTCCGTAAGGTTTACAATCAGGGTTTTGCTTTTAATTTGCTGGACAAATATCCGGACATTATTAAACGTAGTTCTGTTTTCGCGGCTGCAGGATTATTATTATATGATCTGTCGGTATTTTTTAACAAGGGCAGAAGGTTTTTGAAGTTTGGAGTTACGCTTGTCAGTGCCGGGGCAATCAGTAATCTTTATGACAGGCTGATCCGGGGGAAGGTAGTTGATTATATTGGAGTAAAAAGTAATAATTCCCGTTTGTCAAGGCTGACAGCGAATCTTGCAGACATATATATTGTGATGGGAATGTTTCTTGTGTTTGTATCGCAGACCATACATAAAAAAAGATGATATACTAAAAAATATTAAAGGCAGAGGTTTGAATATGACCTCTGCCTTAATTCATGATGTTTTATTATAGATTACCGTTAACTTCCTGCATTTTCATAGCCCGAACTTTAAGTGGCAGACCAAACAGATTGATGAATCCGTCTGCATCATGATGATCGTAGAGATCACCTGTTGTAAAGCTCGCCAGGGATTCGCTGTAAAGGGAATAAGGAGAAGTAGTTCCGGCTTTTATGATATTGCCTTTGTAAAGTTTAAATTTTACTTCTCCGGTCACATATTCCTGAGTGCTTGTGATGAATGCCTGAACAGCCTCACGAAGTGGCGTGAACCATTTTCCTTCATACAAAATCTGGGAAAGTTTGTTGCCCATTTCCTCTTTTACTTCATATGTAGCACGGTCTAATACTAATTCTTCCAATTGCTGATGCGCCTCGTAGAGAATTGTTCCGCCCGGTGTCTCATATACACCACGGGATTTCATACCAACTACACGGTTTTCTACGATGTCGCAGATACCGATACCATGTTTTCCACCCAGAGCGTTCAGCTCGCGGATAATATCGGATACTTTCATTTCTTTACCGTTTACGCTTTTTGGAACACCTTTTTCAAAGGTCATTGTCACATATTCTGCTTCATCAGGTGCCTGTTCAGGTGTAACACCAAGCATTAATAAATCACTGTAGTCAGGTTCGCCGGATGGGTCTTCAAGATCAAGACCTTCATGGCTGACGTGCCACAGGTTACGGTCACGACTGTAACTGTGGTTTGCATCAAACGGAAGATTAATTCCATGCTGTTTACAGTATTCTATCTCATCTTCACGGGATTGCATGGTCCAAATGTCTGTCATTCTCCATGGAGCGATAATCTTAAGGTCAGGAGCAAGTGCTTTGATTCCAAGTTCAAAACGTATCTGATCATTTCCTTTTCCTGTTGCACCGTGACAGATAGCAGTGGCACCTTCTTTTCTTGCAATTTCCACAAGGCGTTTTGTAATCGGAGGGCGAGCCATAGCTGTTCCGAGAAGATATTTGTTTTCATAAATTGCGTGAGCCTGTACACAAGGCACAATATAATTATCACAGAAATCATCTATAATGTCTTCAATATATAATTTGGAAGCTCCGGAAAGCTTTGCACGTTCCTCAAGCCCGTCCAGTTCTTCTCCCTGTCCACAGTTTACACAACAGCAGATAACTTCATAATCAAAATTTTCCATTAACCATGGAATAATAGCTGTGGTGTCAAGACCGCCAGAATATGCTAATACAACTTTTTCTTTCATAATAAAGTCCTCCTATCTCGTTTTTTATCTCAATGAAAATATATCTTTTTTAATTGCAAGGACTACTATACACCAAAGTTTATAAATATGCAACAATTATTTGAAAAAATTTATATTTATGCATATAAACGAAAGAATATTGCATAAAAGACGGTGTAAAAAGTATATTAAAAAAGTGTTGACATAGATAGATTATCGATATATTATATAGGTAATCGATATATATATAGATTTTCGATACAAAAGAAAGGAGGTTTTTATTATGGCAGTAGATAAGAGTTTGATTTCAGGAAGCACTTCAATGCTGATTTTAAAGCTTCTGGAAGATAAGGATATGTATGGGTATGAGATGATCGATACTCTCCGAAATAAATCACAGAATGTTTTTGAACTGAAAGCAGGTACACTTTATCCGCTTCTTCATTCAATGGAAGAAAAAGGGTTTTTGGAGGCTTATGAAAAAGAAGCGGTAGGGAAGATCAGAAAGTACTATCATCTTACAAAAGAAGGAAAAAAACAATTGAAAGTAAAGAAAGAGGAGTGGAAAGAATATTCTCAGGCAGTCGCCAATGTAATGGGGATAGCTCATGGGGAAAACTCAGGAGGTGCATGTTATGGACAGACATAATTATATAGAGATACTATCTGAGCAGATTCGCTGCAAAAAAGCACTCCCTCTGGTTACAAAGGAATTGGAAGCTCACATTGACGATCAAAAGGAAGCTTTTCTCGCAGAGGGAATGACAGAACGAGAGGCGGAAGAAGAAGCTGTTCGTGAGATGGGTGATCCGGTTAGTGTCGGCGTAGATATGGATAGAATCTACAGACCGAAGATGGATTGGCGGATGATTTTCCTGATTGGAATTGTCAGTCTGGCAGGATTAGCTCTTCAGTATTATATGACAGTTTCCATTACAAATGTATCTCTGCCATTCTTAAGAAATCCCGGTCAAAATCTGGTTTATGTGATTGCCGGTTTTCTGATTATGATGGGTGTGTGTTATGTGGACTACACTCGTATCGCATACCGTGCTAAGGAACTTTTGCTTTTTTATTATATTTTATTGATTTTATCAATGATGTCAGGAACGACGATTAACGGAACAAACTATGCGGGCATATGGATATTGGGAATTCATTTTGATGTAAGAATGTCAATTTTTCTGTTTATTCCATTGTATTGTGCCGTTGTATACAGCTATCAGGGACAGGGATATCAGGGACTCTTAAAGATGTTTTTTATAGCTCTTCCGCAGATAATGATCTGTGGCATCAGGGGAGTTTACATTGTTATACCGGTACTTGCAATTGTTTTGTCGGCAGCAGTTTATAAAAGGTATTTTAAAGTTAATGTAAAAAAAGCTTTGACAGTAATCTGGGGGGCGGCAATCTTTATTCCTCTTATCTGCGGAGTGTGTATTCTGAAATTCGGAGCTCCTTATCAGGTGATGCGGCTTAAAGTTATGATTGATTCTGAAAAGTATACGATGGAAGAAGGGTATCAGTTTTATGTTATCCGAAAATTTCTGGAAGGAAGCAAATT
The DNA here is from genome assembly GCA_051888795.1 of Lachnospiraceae bacterium. Classification (GTDB taxonomy): domain Bacteria; phylum Bacillota; class Clostridia; order Lachnospirales; family Lachnospiraceae; genus MD308. Next base: position 73,463 of record JBJFCD010000167.1, read on the forward strand.
GATTGGAAGAAGTCCAAATGCAATGGAGATTTCCGGAAATATACCGGAAAATCCTTCTCTGATTCTGACCTACATCACGTCATACTATGGAGTGCTTGCGGCGGCATTGGTAATTGTAATTATTCTTCTGGTGATCGCAAGACTTGCTAAGCTTACAGTCAGGCAGAAAAACAGGCTGGGAAGTTTGATAGGGATTGGATGCACAGCAGTGATTGCAGTTCATATTATCTGGTATGTGCTTGTGAATTTTGGGATAGTTAATGCAGGATATATTTATTGTCCTTTTATCACTTACGGAGGAACCGGGATTATTTTTATGGATATTATGTTTGGTATTATGTTGAGTATTTACAGATATCAAAATGTGTCAGAGGCCGAGGTGCCGAAAAAGATGTTTCAGAGAAAAAAATGTCAGGGGTGATTCCTGACATTTTTTAATAAGTTTATTGATAATAAATGGGATTTCTTCCAAAGATTTGCCGGTATTTTTCAAAAGCTATCTTTGGAGTCCGGTCTGGGTGGAGTAATCCGTTTACTTCCTGCATGACATCAGTAAACTGTGTATAGCAATATCCGCATAACAGTGAAGATTTAAGAATGGAAGAAATCTGTGCAGTCAATTTTTCTTCAAAGGCATTATCTGTGGCAACACTTTCATTGTATCCCCAGCTTCCTGAAGAGAAAAGAGCATTTTGGAAAGCGATACCGCCAAATTCAGTTAAGAGAACAGGAGATATTTTTCTTTCTGTACCATCGGCTTTTAAGGGGCGGTTGGTCATGCCTGTTTCAAAGCGTTTTTCCCAGTTTTCATACTGAGACTCAAAAGCGTCTACACTTGAAAAATAGTCATGGAATCCGTAAAGGTCCGTGCAACTTGGAAATTCCCAGCCGTCATTGGTGCTGATAATACGTGTTGGATCTAATGCTTTGGTTAGATAATAAACACAGTTGGCAAGAGATTGTTGCATAAAATCTTTGGCAATGTTTCGTAAGCCCCAAGATTCATTGAATGGTACATAAGTGATAATGGAAGGATGATTCCAATTGTTTTTCAGAATGGCTTCCCATTGATTTAATACGGTGTGAATTTCCGTAGTGCCAAAGTCGTAGGGGCTTGGAAGTTCGAGCCAGACGAAAAGTCCTAGCCGGTCTGCATGATAATAAAAAAGAGGCTCTTCGATTTTTTGATGCATACGAAGTCCGTTAAAGCCCATTTCTTTGATTAGTTCAAGATCTCGGATTATGGATTTTTCATCTGGTGCGGTAAGCAGAGTGTCGGGCCAATATCCCTGATCTAAAATTAGCCGCTGATAGAGCGGTCTGTGATTTAAGTAAATCTGTTCGTTTTTAATTTCTATCTGGCGCATGCCAAAATACGATTCCACTTTGTCATAGATATAATTATCCTCCATCAATTCAAGAGTAATAGAATATAGATTTGGATGTTCTGGGGACCAGTAATGAATCTCATCTATGAAATCCTGAGGAGGGATTGTAATAATTTCTGAAACATGTGTGTGGCTTATTATTCGATAAGAAAGTTCCTGACACAGTTCATTTTTCCAAAAGATTTTTACTCTCAGATATCCTTTGAATTTCTTTGAAATGTCAGTATCGAGGTGAATCTGACATAAATTTATATCCGGAAGAATACGAAGAGTCTCCAGATAATATTCTTCTGTAAATTCTAACCATACAGGTTTCCATATACCGGTACTTTCTGTGTACCAGCATCGGTCAGGAATGTCTTTCCAATACTGTTTACCACGGGGGTGGTCTACGCGGCGGTCATCGGTAACTTTTAACACGATCCGGTTATCTCCGTCAAAAACATATTCACTGATCTCAAAAGTGAAGAGGTCATACCCGCCTTCGTGCTCTCCAACAAATTTTCCGTTTATGTACAAGCGGCAGTAATAATCTACTCCGGCAAAATGGAGCAGAATTTTTTTGTTTTTTTGTTCCGGTGTGATATGGAACTGCCTAGAATACCACACAGTTTCGTAATATTTTGTAGTTCCAATTCCACTCATCTTGCTCTGATAGCAGAAGGGAACCAGGATTCTTTTATCATAATGATTTCCCTGAATGTAGCAGATGTCCGGGATATCCCGAGAATGAAAGGTAAAATCCCAGATACCGTTCAAATTTATCCAAGAATCTCTCTTGAAATCAGGTCTTGGATATTCGTTTCGGCTTGTGTTATGCATAAAAATCCTCCTTATATTTTATCATAGTTAGTGCTTTCGCATTTACGGAAAGTAGATGGGGAAACGCCAGTTGATCGTTTGAATGCTCTGGAAAAATAACATTCATCTGAAAATCCGATAAAGGAACTGATTTCTTTGACGGAATAGGTTGTTTGGACCAGCAATAGTTTTGCCTGTTGTAACCGGACCTCCAACAGATATTCTTGTACCGTTTTTCCAGTGTGTTTATGAAAAATTTTTGAAAAATAACTCCGTTCTAGACCTACAAAATTAGTGACATCGTTCACTGTGATAGAAGTCATATAATTCAGGCGGATAAATGACATGGCTTTATTTACGTGTTCAGATACATGGTTTTTAGACGAATTATGAGAAGGTTGATCCATGAGGTAGGACTTCGATAAACATCCAAAAATGTGATATAAATTTGCTTTCACCATGTATTCATTATAATTTGACTTAGATTCCAGAAGATCAATACATTCCATGATTTTTTCGTGGATGGAATATTTTGAATGAAGATGCCTGACTAAATTATTATCTGAAAATCCAAGTGTAGGAATGATTTCCTTGGCTTCACTGCCGGAAAAAGCAATCCAGGTGAAATGGAATGGTTCCCAAGGATCGGTTTCATAACTTACCAGTTGATTTGGTCTGATTAAAAAAATATCGCCATCTTTTAAAGCATAGTCTTCTTCTGATGTATGGTAATGACCTTTTCCAGAAATAATATAGTGAAGCAGATATTCCTGCCGGATATGGGGCAGGACTTTGAAATCCGGATCACAGATTTCTACGCCACAGTAATTGAGATTCAGTGAAGAGTTTGCAGTAGGTATGTTGTAAGATTCCTGTTTCATAAAAATCCTTTCGTTCATAAAAATAGAATGTTCGGTTTCAGCGTTATTATACTACAAACAAAAGATAAAAACAGTTAAGAGAAAATGAAAACAACATAAGTCCAATATTTAAACACATAGAGTTATGGAAAAGAAGAGCATTGCACGCTAATATTACAATATAGAAATTGCACAAAGGATGTGCGAGATTTGTGGAAAAAATATAAAAAATAACAAAAAGGGAGGACTATGTATGAAAAGAAGTAAGAGAATCTTAGCATGTGCACTCGTTTTATCAATGACAGCCGGTATGTTAGTTGCATGCGGAAAAAAAGATGCAAAAACAACAACAGAAGACGGAAAAGCAGTTGTAAGGTTCATGGTAAACGGTTCGGCTGCGGAGCTTGAGATTTATCAGAAGGCCATTGATGCATTTAATGAGCAGTCAGAAAAAACAAGTGTAGAATTAATCGGAGTAACCGGTGACGATTATAGCGCACAGGTTATGACACAGCTTCAGAGTCAGGAGGCTCCAGATTGCTTCTACGCAGAGGAAGGATCTTACGGTGAATTAAACAGTTCGGGAATTGTTGCAGATCTTTCTGATTATTTAAACAATACGGATTCGGCGTTGAAAATGGAAGATATTCCGGAAAGTATTCTTGAAACATATACATTTGACGGAGCAGTAACAGGTGTGCCGGTTGACTGTAATCCAGAGGTTATTTATTACAATGAAGACTTGTTCAAATCTCTTGATATTAAAACACCGACAGAGTACATGGAAGAAGGAACATGGAACTTTGAGACATTTCAGGCAGTGTGTGAACAGTTAAAAGATGCCGGAAAGATTCCTTTCGTATGGGAGAACTGGTGGGGACCTGCATATTCTTTCCTGCTTTCAAACGGCGATTCTTTCTACACAGAGGATGGACAGGCAAATATCAATACCGATCGTATTCTTGATGGTATGACTTTCCTTGAGTCAAATATGGAGAATGGAAACTTTATCTATGCGGGCAAATTAGAGTCTGGTGAATCTGCAGATACATTATTCATGGCTGGTGATACTGGGATGGTTTACTCAGGAAGATGGTCTGTAGCAGAATATACCGATCTCGATTTCACATATGATGTGGCTTTATTCCCGTATTACAAAGAACCAAAAGATGCAGTTTCATCTATGCCAGCTACACCGATGGTTATGAATACGAAAGCAGAGAATCCGGATAATGTTTGGGAGTTCATTGCATTCTATTGCGGTGAAAAAGGTCAGAGAATTCGTATGGAAGGTCAGGGAAATGCAGTTCCTACGATAGATGGTCTTGAAGATATCGTTCTTACTGGAACGCCAGAACATGCACAGGTATTTTTAGATGCTGTAGATATTTCATTCCTGTATCCACAGGTTGAAGCATTACATCCGGGATTAACAGATGTTCTGACAGGCGAAATTGAAAAGATGTTAGCCGGTGATCAGGATGCGGCCACGACTGTTCAGAATATGCAGGACCAGGCGCAGGAGATGCTTAGCGAATAGGATGATAGTTTGACGGGTGCTGCGGGAATATGCTGCAGCACCATAATAGGAGAGGTGTAAATGAGTAAAGGAAGACAAAAGAGAAACTCTCTTGCAAAGTCGCGGGAAAGATGGGGCATGATCTATGCGTTGCCTCAGACAGTCAGTTTGATTTGTTTGGGTGTTCTTCCGGTTATCATTGCTTTCGTGTTGAGTATGTTTGACTGGAACGGCTTGCGGGATCCGATTTTTATCGGACTGGATAATTTTAAATATGTATTCAGCGCAGAAGATACTTTTATTGCTCTTAAAAACACGCTGATTTATACGGTCATCTATGTGCCATGCAATATTGTGCTGTCTCTTTTTCTGGCAGTCCTGTTAAACAAAGCTGTCGGAAAGATTTTCTACCGGGCAGTCTTTTTCTTGCCTCAGATTGTTACATCTGTTGCAGTTGCGGTTATCTGGTCATGGATTTATCAGCCGCAGTACGGCATCCTTAATATGGTTCTTCGGTTTTTCGGAAGGGAAGGAGTTTCATGGCTTAGAGAGACAAATACGGCAATGGGTGCAGTGATTCTGATGAGTGTTTGGTGGGGGCTTGGTTATAATACCGTTCTGTTTTTGGCAGGGCTTCAGAATGTGCCGAGAGCATATGTGGAGGCAGCCATGATTGATGGGGCGAGTAAATGGAAGGTGTTTAAACATATTACAGTGCCGATGATTTCTCCGACCACACTGCTCGTTACTATTACAGCCATGATTAATTCATTTCAGGTATTTGACCAGTGCTACCTTTTGACATCAGGCGGACCGGCTAAGCGAACTTATACAATGGCGATTTATATTTATGACACAGCATTTAAACAGTTTAAATTAGGGCGTGCTTCGGCGATTTCACTGATTATGTTTGTGATTATTGTAACGGTTTCGGCGCTGCAGTTCTGGTTATCCAATAAGTGGGTAAATTATGATGCTTAGAGAGGAGGAAGAAAGATGAAAAATAAAAAAAGTTCCAGCATGAAAACGGGACGGATTGTCACAACAATTCTGACGCAGGCTGTGCTGATTATTCTTGCATTTATGTCTTTGTTTCCGTTTATATGGATGGTTTCTTCTTCCTTAAAAGGAAATGCAGAAATATTTTCCTATCCTCCGCATCTTTTGCCGGATGTTCCGAAATGGAGCAATTATGTAAAGGCAATGACTTCAGTGAATTTTGGAAGAGGATTTTATAACAGTATGAAGCTTGCCATCATCAATACTGTAGGACAGGTTCTGACATCTGCTATGGCAGGATATGCACTTGGCAAACTGCGTTTTAAAGGAAGCAATCTGATTTTTTCCGGTTTTATTGGAGTTATGATGATACCATATACCGTTATTGTCATTCCGCTGTTTTCGATTTTTAATAAATTAGGACTTGTAAATACACATTTGGGAATTATTTTGATGACATTTGCATATATGCCTATGGGTGTGTTCTTGTGCAGACAGTTTATTATGGCATTGCCAAACGATTTATTTGATGCGGCGCTTATTGATGGTGCAAGCTATGGAAAGATTTTTTTTACTGTAGTTCTTCCGCTTATTAAGCCGGCAATTGCTTCGCTTGCGATATTTGCGTTTTTATGGAACTGGAATAGTTATTTTACACCAATGATTTTTTTGACATCACAGGAAAAATACACAGTTCCCTTATTACTGCAAATGTTTAAAGGGAAACATTCAACTGACTGGTCGCTGATTATGGCCGCCTCTACAATATCTGTGTTGCCGTCTTTGATTGTTTACCTTTTTGGACAAAAATATATTATAGAAGGAATTACAATTACCGGCATGAAAGGCTGATAGATTGTAGGTTAGGAGAAAATTATGCCAAAAATTACTTTTATGGGTGCAGGAAGTACAATCTTTGCAAAAAGTGTATTGGGAGACTGTATTTTGACACCAGAGATTAAAGAACTTGAGATTGCATTATTTGATATTGATTCAGTGAGACTAGAAGATTCACGGTCTATGCTTGAAAATATCTGTAAAAATGTAGGAAGGGATGTACCCGTTCAAAGCTATTTGAACCGAAAAGAGGCTCTTAGAGGAGCAAAATATGTTGTGAATGCGATTCAGGTAGGAGGATATGATCCCTGTACAATTACAGATTTTGAAATTCCGAAAAAATATGGTTTACGTCAGACAATTGCAGACACATTAGGAATCGGCGGTATTTTCAGGGCATTGAGAACTATTCCTGTTTTAGAGGATTTTGCGAGAGATATGGAAGAGGTCTGTCCGAACGCCCTATTCATCAATTATGCGAATCCAATGGCTATGCTGAGTGGATATATGCAGAAATATACAAATATTAACACAATTGGTTTGTGTCACAGCGTTCAGGTCTGTATTCCGCAGCTTTTTAAAGCATTGGATATGGAAGAACTGATACCTGAAACGAGATGGGATATTGCTGGTATTAATCATCAGGCTTGGCTTCTAAAAGTAGAAGATGGAAAAGGAAATGATTTGTATCCGGAGATTAAGAAGCGTGCCAGAGATTATCTGGAGGGACATGCATCTTATGATGCGGCTTGGGATAAAGTTCGGTATGAAATGATGTTGAATTTTGGGTATTATATTACAGAATCTTCAGAGCACAATGCAGAGTATACTCCGTGGTTTATTAAATCGGCTCATCCGGAACTGATTGATAGATATAATATACCGTTGGACGAATATCCGCGTCGTTGTATCAAACAGATCAATGACTGGGTGCAGATGAGGAAAGAATTAGTCGGAAACGGAAATATACAGCATGAAAAAAGCCGTGAATTTGCAGCTCATATCATAGAAGCAATGGAAAATGATCACCCATATCGTATACACGGAAATGTCCAAAATAATGGATTAATTACCAATCTTCCGCATAATGCATGTGTAGAGGTCCCATGTTTAGTTGACCGTGCAGGTATTCATCCTTGCTATGTAGGAGATTTACCGGAACAGTGCGCAGCGATAAACCGTACTAATATTAATGTTCAGCTTATGACAATTGAGGCAGCACATTCACATCGCAAGGAAGATCTTTATATGGCTGCCATGTTGGATCCGCATACGGCAGCAGAGCTTACTATGGATGAGATTAAGTCTATGTGTGATGAAATGTTAGAGGCACATAAAGGCTGGATACCGGAATACATATAAGAAAGGCGAGGTAAGAATTTCATGGAAAAGAAAGTTCGTGTAGCAGTTGTCGGAATGGGAAACATGGGACGCGGTCATGCTGCGAATATGATTTGCATGCCGGAAGTTGATCTTGTTGCTTTATGTGATGAATATTCGGCATCTGCAGAAAAGTATAAAGAGGAGCAGGGCATTGATGTTCAGATTTATTCGGATTTTTATAAAATGATTGAAGAAATTGACCTAGATGCGGTATACATTTGCTTGCCTCCGTTCTGTCATAACGGACAGGTGGAAGCAGCTGCAGAAAAGAAAATAGCTGTATTTATCGAAAAACCGATTGCATTAGATGTTGTGCGAGGTGAAGCTATGGCAAAGGCTGTTATTCAAAACAACATCGTATCGCAGGTTGGATATCAGATGAGGTTTGGAAATGCGGTTCAAAGATTTCGGGAACTGATAGAATCAGGAGCTTCCGGAAAGCTGACACTATTTACGGCAAGCTATGAATGTAATAGTCTTCATGGACCTTGGTGGAGAGATAAAGAAAAATGTGGCGGACAGGTATTTGAGCAAGTGATTCATCTGTATGATATGGCACAGTATTTAATGGGAGTAGCTACAGATGTTTCTGGCCGTGTTGCAAATCTTGCACATAGAGATGTTCCGGGATACACCGTAGAAGATACAAGTGTTGCGAATATGACATTTGAAAGTGGTGCTTTAGGATGTATTACGGGAAGTAATTGTGCAGTAAAAGAACAATGGAATGCGAGATTTCGTGTTGTATGCGAGAATCTTGTTGCTGATTTTGAAGATCAAAACCATGGAAAGATTATTTATACAGATGAGCATGAAGGTTCTGTCGAAATCATTAATGGAAAAAATAATGTGACCAAAATGGAAGATCAATATTTCATTGATGCAGTTCTTGGAAAGAGAGAACCGTTTGCAACGATTCCTGAAGGATTTTCGGATTTGAAATTGGTAAGCAGTGTTGTCGCTTCATCGGAAAATAACGGCGCTGTTGTTGAGATTTAATCATAGAGGAGGAAACTGACATGTTAAAAGAAATTGTTTCATTTGAACAGAAAAAATGCGAACTTCGTACATATGAGGATGCACCGTTAAAACCGAATCAGATTCGTGCAGAAGTAGAGTTTGCAGCGGCAAAGCACGGAACCGAATTTACACATTTCCGCGGACAGGATCCATTTCTTGAAAATATATTTGACGAAGAATATCAGTTGTTCCGCCCAAGTAAAGAGGCAGCAGAAAAACCATATTTTATGAGACCTGGAAATATGTGGGTGGGAAAGATTATTGAAATCGGTTCGGATGTAGAAGGATATGAGATTGGGCAGAGAGTTGCAGGATATGGTCCGTTTAAATCTACACATACATTCTGTGCAGGTGAAGAACTTAAAATGCCTGAGACAATGACATGGAAAGCTGCAATGTGCTATGATCCGACGCAGTTTGCGTTAGGCGGAGTGCGGGATGGAAATGTTCGTCCGGGGGATAATGTGGTTGTGTTTGGGCTTGGCGCAATTGGTCTTATTGCAGCGCAGATAGTTAAGCTCTCCGGTGCAAGACAGGTTATTGTTGTTGATCCGATTGAAAAGCGGCGTCAGGTTGCACTTGAGAATGGTGCAGATATTGCATTAGATTCTAGGGATGAAGATATTGGACTTAAGATTAAGGAACTGACAGATAAGAGAGGTGCGGATGTTATTATTGAGACATCGGCTAGTTATGCGGCACTTCAGCAGGCAATCCGAGGGGTTGCATACAATGGAAATATTGCAGTTGTAGGATGGTACAAAGAATGTCATGGCATTTTAAATCTTGGAAGAGAAGCACACTTTAATCAGCCTAATATTTTGATCTCGCGTGCTTGCAGCGAACCGAACAGAGAGTATCCACGTTGGGATTTTGAACGTATTTGCAGAACATCATGGGAAATGCTTGCTAAAGGACAGTTAAAGTGCGAAAATATTGTTGATCCGGTTGTCTCTATAGATCAGGCGGCAGAAATGTATATGCACATTGAACAGAATCCGAATGAAAGCGTAAAGCTTGGTGTAGCATTCTAATATGTAAAATAGGGACATTGGGTGAATCTTAAAAAAGATTTGCCCTTTGTTCTTTATAAGGAGAATTGTTTTATGGAAAGAAAAAATCTTACGGAAAATATAATTGTGAGAATTATTACTTATATTACAAACTTGATTCTTTTGAATCTTTTATTTTTGGTTTTTTCAATTCCTATATTTACTTTCGGGGCATCTGCATCTGCTTTATATACTATGACTTGCAAATTGAAATCTGGAGAAACAGAAGTTGTAGGGGGGTTTTGTAAAGCATTTAAAGAACAGTTTAAACAGGCAACGAAAGGATGGTTGATTTTGATCATTCCGGGAATTTTTTTGTTTGTTGAGACAAATCTTTTGCTTCAGATAGATAGCAATGTTCCTACGATTGTTTATGTCTGTGTTATTATTCCGGTTATTGCATATTTTTGTTATCTTCCATGGGTTTTAGTCCAACCAGCATATTTTTACTGCACGCAAAAGCAACAATTTAAAAATGCAGTGCTATTTTCTTTGCAACGATTCCCTCAGTCTCTTATTATGGCAGTGCTGCAGCTATTTCCTATATGGATATTCTTGATGAAGACAGTTACATTTATACGAGTATGGCCTTTATGGCTGTTTTTATATTATTCTTTAGCCTGGTCAGGGTTTGGCATGTTAGTAGATCAATCTATGAAAAATTTGAAAGAGGTGCTGAAAGGAAAAAGTGAAGATAAATAAAGTAAAAGAGTGTTTTATGTTATTCATGTTTGCATTGTCATGTATTTTTTTTAGCAGTTGTGGAAATCAGGATGCTTTGGAAAGCAAAGAATACAATTATAAAGAAGTAAAAAATCCAGTTCATGTCATCGCCAATGATCCGTGGGTAGTACGCAGGGATGATAATTTTTATTATTGCACTGCAGATGATGGGATTAATGTGCGAAGGATTGAGAATCTGGATGATCTCAAACTGAAGGGAGCCAGTAGAGTTTGGAGCCCCCCAAAGGATACCTTATACTCTAAGGAAATTTGGGCACCGGAATTGCATTATATAAAAGGGGAATGGTATGTTTATTTTGCGGCTTGTGATGGACTCAATGAACATCATAGAATGTATGTCCTTAAAGGAACAACCCAGAATCCTATGGATCCTTTTGAGTATATAGGAAAAGTAATGGATGATTCTGACCATTGGGGCATTGATGGAACGATCATGGAATATCATGATGAATTATATATGATTTGGTCGGGCTGGGAAGGAGAAGTAGATAAAGGACAGCAGTTATATATTGCTCACATGGATTCTCCCACATCTATTGACAGTGAAAGAATATGCATTTCTGTTCCGGATCAGGAGTGGGAAATGAATGGGATGGAAATAGAGGAAGGACCAACAGCCTTAGTGGATAAGGAACAAGACACTGCAATTATTGTCTTTTCTGCAAGCGGAAGTTGGACGGATGATTATTGTATGGGACAGTTGACATTGACTGGTAAAGATCCAATGAAGGCAGACAGTTGGACGAAATCAGATAGGCCAATCTTTACAAAGAAAGACGGGGCGTATGGACCAGGGCATTGTTCATTTGTCACAGCGTACGATGATAGTTTATGGATGATCTATCACTGTAACCGTTTATCGGGGATGGGATGGGGCGGACGCTCTGCATGGATTCAACCGGTTGAATGGGATGGCGAGAAATTGAATTTGGGAGAACCGCAGACACCAGAAAAAACCATATTGCTCCCAGAGAAAGAATAAAAAGGATATAAAATGACTATATTTTACGTGTTGTGTTTGATGATGGTAAAGGTATAATAGAAAATAAGTTATGAAAGAAATATGCTGTGAAAGGAGTAATATCATGAAAATTGTAGTGATTACAGGGAGCCCGCACAAACAGGGAACATCAGCATTGTTAGCAGACAAATTAATAGAAGGGGCAAAAGAGGCAGGACATGAAATATACCGCTTTGATGCCGCATTTTCAAATGTGCACGGATGTATTGCCTGTGAAACCTGTCATACTACCAAAAAAGGGTGCGTATTTAAAGATTCTATGGAGACGTTAAATCCGTACTTACTTGAGGCGGATGCGGTAATTTTTGTATCTCCTACATATTATTTTGGAATGTCATCCCAGATAAGGGCGGTCATTGATCGTTTTTATGCAAATAATTCTGTACTCAAAGTTTCGAAGAAAAGTGCGCTTCTCATGACATGTGCAGATGATACAAAAGAAGCGGCGGCGGGTGCTGTGAAGAGTTTTGAGATTATGACAGATTATCTTGGGTGGAAGAATGTAGGAGTGATTGTTGCTTATGGCTGTGGAGTCAGAGAAGATATTGAAAAGACAAGTTTCCCTGAAAAGGCGTTTGAACTTGGAAAAGCATTATAAATAATAGCAAAAGAAAAAAGAACAAATATTATTTTTAGAAAAAGACTTGCATAATATACATGATAGATGTATAATTATGCAAGTCTTTTTTCTTTGGATTTCATAAATTATAAGAAAAAGGATTATGAGAATCAGTATATTTATAAAAAAATTAATGATACTGGAAGGGATGGTGGATATGATTAAAGTTGGGATTATCGGTGCTACAGGGTACGCTGGCGGTGAGCTTGTGAGACTTTTATCAGGGCATAAAGATGCAGAAATTGTGTGGTATGGTTCCAGAAGTTATATAGATAAGAAATATGCAGACATATACCGGAACATGTTTCAGATTGTTGATGAAAAATGTGTGGATGACAATATGCATGAACTTGCAAAACAGGTGGATGTGATTTTTACGGCGACTCCGCAGGGATTTTGTGCATCTGTGATGAATGAGGAGATTTTGTCAGAAGCAAAAATTATTGATCTTAGTGCAGATTACAGAATCAAAAATGTTTCTGTATATGAAAAATGGTACGGCATTGAACATAAGAGTCCACAGTTTATTGAAGAAGCGGTCTATGGATTGTGTGAGATTAATCGTGAAGATATAAAAAAAGCCAGGCTTGTTGCAAATCCGGGATGTTATACGACATGCTCTATTTTGACAGCATACCCTCTGGCAAAAGAAGGCATTATTGATATGAATACTTTGATTGTGGATGCCAAATCTGGTACATCAGGTGCAGGCAGAGGTGCCAAAGTGCAAAATCTTTACTGTGAAGTTAATGAAAACATAAAAGCGTATGGAGTTGCAAGTCATAGGCATACGCCAGAGATAGAAGAGCAGTTGGGATATGCATCGGGAGAAAAAGTTGTGATTAATTTTACACCGCATCTGGTGCCGATGAACAGAGGAATTTTAGCAACAGAATATGCTTCTTTGAAAAAAGATGCTACATATGAAGAAATAAAAGCAATTTACGATAAGTATTATAAAGAAGAAAAATTTATTCGTGTACTTGATAGAGATATTTTTCCGGAAACTAAATGGGTTGAGGGAAGTAATTATGTGGATATTAGCTTTAAAATCGATCCTCGGACAAATCGTATTATCATGATGGGAGCAATTGATAATCTTGTTAAAGGCGCAGCGGGTCAGGCAGTGCAGAACATGAATCTTATGTTCGGGCTAAACGAAAGTGAAGGGCTGGAATTTGTTCCGATGTTCCCGTAATCAGAGTGATCTGGAGTCACTTGCTTTTGGTGACGAAAACGGCAGGGAGATGAAATATGTTAAGAGTAATGACAATTGATGATTATGAGCAGGTCTATGCGTTATGGAAACAGATTCATGGATTTGGAATTCGAAGTGTAGACGACTCGAGAGGAGGAATTGACCGTTTTTTAAAACGGAATCCAACAACCAGTGTTGTGGCTGTTGAAGATAACAAAATCGTAGGCGCAATTCTTTGCGGACATGATGGAAGGCGAGGATGTTTATATCATGTATGCGTAGATGAAAATTATCGAATGAGAGGAATTGGAAAATCTATGGTAGTTTTCGCTATGGAAGCATTAAAAGAAGAAAAAATCAATAAGGTTTCTTTAATTGCATTTACAAAAAATGACATTGGGAATGCATTCTGGAATGAAATCGGATGGACAAAAAGAGAAGATCTAAATTATTATGATTTTACTTTAAATGAAGAGAATATTACAGCATTTATTCAATGATCAGTCATATAAAGGGACGGATAATTATAACGACCATAAGAAAGTTAATCAATTAAGGAATACAGGAAAGGCAGGAATCAAATATGAAACAGGTAAAAGGTGGAGTTACAGCAGCAAAAGGATATGAGGCAGCAAGCACAGCGGCCGGAATCAAATATGTAGGAAGAACCGATATGGCTATGATTTACAGTCAGGTTCCATGTGTGACAGCAGGAACATTTACTACAAATGTGGTAAAAGCAGCACCTGTAAAATGGGATCAGCAAGTTGTATACAGTGAGGAAAAGTCTCAGGCAGTCATTGTGAATTCCGGTATTGCAAATGCCTGTACCGGAGAAGAAGGTTTTGGGTATTGCAAAGATACTGCCGAGGCAGCAGCAAAAGCGCTGCATATTTCAGCAGCAGGCGTATTGATTGGTTCCACAGGAGTTATCGGAAAGCAGATGCCAATTGAAAAACTGACGGCAGGAATTAAAGTGTTGGCAGAAAAAAAGAACGATTCTCTTGAAAATGGTACAGAAGCAGCGAAGGCGATTATGACAACTGACACCTGTGAAAAAGAACTGGCTGTTGAGATAGAAATTGGTGGAAAGACAGTGACTATTGGCGGTATGGCAAAGGGATCCGGTATGATTCATCCAAATATGTGTACCATGCTTGCATTTATCACAACCGATGCCGTGATTGCAAAAGAGACACTTCAGAAAGCACTCAGCGAGGATGTAGGAGATACATATAATATGATTTCCGTAGATGGTGACACCTCTACAAATGATACAGTTCTCCTTTTGGCAAACGGACTTGCAGAAAATCCAGAGATTATATATGGAAGCGAAGAATATAAAAGATTTTCAGAAGCATTACACACTATAAATAAATATCTTGCAAAAAAGATTGCAGGAGATGGAGAAGGAGCCACTGCACTATTTGAAGCAAAAGTTGTAAATTGCGAGAGTAAAGAACAGGCAAAAGTATTGGCAAAGGCAATTGTATGTTCCAACCTTACAAAAGCTGCAATTGCAGGGCACGATGCAAACTGGGGACGAATTCTTTGTGCAATGGGATATTCAGGCGCACAATTCGATCCCGAGAAAGTAGATTTGTTCTTTGAAAGCGCAGCAGGAAAAATTCAAATCATAGAGAAAGGAACAGCAGTCGATTACAGTGAAGAGAAAGCAACAAAGATTCTGTCAGAATCAGAAGTGACAGCAATTGCAGATATCAAAATGGGAGAGTACGAGGCAACAGCATGGGGATGTGATCTGACCCACGGATATATAGACATCAATGCAGACTATAGAAGTTAATTTAGGTACACGGGTTTTGTCAATTAGGTACACCACATTTTTAAGTTTGGGACGTAGACTTTTTGAAAAATACTACGTCCCCAGAAAGGGATGTTGAGATGAATAAGGATATGCAGAAGTATCTGGAGAAGGCGGAAGTGCTTATTGAGGCTTTACCGTATATTCAGCGGTTTAATCGAAGGATTATCGTAGTAAAATACGGTGGAAGTGCTATGGTAGATGAAGAGTTGAAAAAACAGGTGATCCAGGATGTTACGCTTTTAAAGCTTGTCGGATTTAAGCCGATTATTGTACACGGAGGAGGAAAGGAAATCAGCCGATGGGTAGAAAAGGTCGGTATGGAACCGCATTTTGTAAATGGTCTTCGTGTAACAGATGAAGAAACAATGGAACTCGCAGAGATGGTGCTTGGAAAAGTAAACAAAGGGCTGGTCCAGCTGATAGAAAGTCTGGGGGTTCGTGCAATTGGGGTAAGTGGAAAAGATGGAAAGCTTTTGTCTGTTAACAAAAAACTTACTGATGGGAAAGATATTGGTTTTGTCGGGGATGTGAAAAATGTCAATGCAAGTATCCTTTATGATCTTTTGGAAAAAGATTTTCTTCCCGTTGTATGTCCGGTAGGTCTGGATGATGATTTTAATACTTACAATATAAATGCGGATGATGCTGCATGTGCAATTGCAAGATCAATGCGGGCAGAAAAGCTGGCATTTCTTACGGATATTGAAGGAGTCTATAAAGATCCAAAGGATCCGGACACTTTGATTTCTGAGCTGAAAGTGTCTGAAGCAAGAGCGCTGATGAATGAAGGGTATATTGGCGGAGGGATGCTTCCTAAACTGCATAATTGTATTGATGCAATAGAACATGGTGTATCTAGAGTGCATATTCTTGACGGAAGAATTCCACATTGTCTTTTGCTGGAAATATTTACGAATAGAGGAATAGGTACTGCTATATTAAACGATAGCGAGCCGAGATACTATATGAATGAGTAAATGAAATCTGAGAATAAAGAAAATGTAGAAAATGAAGAAAACGAAAAGACAGAGGGTGATGGCAATGACAGAAAATAAATATATGCAGGAAACGAAAGAAGGTCTGGTGCATACTTACAATCCATTCCCGGTCGTATTTGAACGGGGAGAAGGGGTTTATCTTTATGATACAGAAGGAAGAAAATATCTGGATTTCGCAGCAGGTTATGCAGTATCTTCGCTTGGATATGGAAATCAGGAACTGAATGATGCACTGAAAATACAGATTGATAAGCTGATCCATGTTTCTAATCTTTATTATCATACTGAATGCGGAAAAGCAGCAACAGCGTTAAAAAGAGTATCAGGGATGGACAGAGTTTTCTTTACTAATAGCGGGGGAGAAGCTGTAGAAGGGGCTCTTAAGGCGGCGAGGAAGTATGCATATAAAAAAGGAACCGGACGATATGAGTTTATTGCTATGCAGGAATCGTTTCACGGAAGAGGTTTTGGTGCTGTGTCTGTGACAGGGCATGACGCATACAGAAAACCGTTTGAGCCATTGCTTTCTGGAGTTTCTTTTGCGGAATATAATAATCTGGATAGCGTGAAGAAGCTTGTTACAGGTAAAACATGTGCAATTATTCTGGAACCGCTGCAGGGTGAAGGTGGAATCAATCTGGCAACAAAGGAATTTATGCAAGGAATCAGAAAAATCTGTGACGAAGAGGGCATTCTGATGATCTGTGATGAAGTACAGTGTGGTATGGGACGTACGGGAGAAATGTTTGCCTGGCAAAGTTACGGGGTAAGGCCGGATATTTTGACGATGGCAAAAGCAATTGGAAATGGAATTCCTGTGGGGGCATTTGCTATGACAGAGGATGTGGCAGAGTATTCTCTGGAACCGGGAGATCACGGAACCACTTATGGCGGAAATCCTCTGGCCTGTACAGCAGTAAGTAAGATAGTAGAAATTTTTGAAAAAGAAAAAATAGTCCAGCATGTTCAGCAAGTAGGCATATATCTTTCTGAAAAGCTTGATGAGCTTGTTGAAGAAAATGAATTTTGTCTGAAAAGAAAAGGAACCGGACTGATGCAGGGGATCCAGATAACAAAAAATACCGGGGAAATTACAAACAGAGCGCTGAAGGAAGGGCTTCTTATCATCGGGGCAGGAACAGATGTGATCCGTTTTGTGCCGCCGCTCATTATTGAAAAAGAGCATGTGGATAAGATGATTTCCGTGCTGAAAAAAATATTAAAATAGTAACCGTTTGAGAAAGAAAACATTTTTGACATAGAAAAACCAGTTATTGGATATACTATCAGCAAACAGGAGGTATATGAAAATGACTGGTTTTTTGATCGCGCTGCTTTCGGGAGCGCTCATGAGTGTGCAGGGAGTATTCAATACACAGGTGACGAAGACAACGGGAATGTGGGTAAGTAATGGATGGGTTCAGTTCAGTGCGTTTATACTTTGCCTTGTGGCGTGGTTCTTTGCAGGACGCGACAGTATTGGTGCGCTTGCAAAGGTAGAACCGAAATATGTGCTTCTCGGAGGTGTAATAGGAGCAGGCATTACCTGGACAGTCATAAAAAGTATGGAGCAGCTCGGACCGGCAAAGGCAGCTTTGATAATTGTTATTTCTCAGCTTATTGTGGCATATTTAATTGAGCTTGCGGGACTTTTCGGAGTGGAAAAAGAACCACTGGAATGGAGAAAAGTAATCGGGATGGGGATTGCTCTTGTTGGAGTTGCAATTTTTCAGTGGAAATAGTAAAATAGATTTGTCTAGGCATAAAGAGGGGTATTTACAATCTGTGAGTTGTAAAGGAGGATTTTATGCATAGATCAAATAAAATAAAATGTGTGATTTTCTGTGTGGTTTTGCTTGTTTTTGCCGGAAGTGCAGGAGGCTGCAAAAGTGAGGAAGAAAAAGCACAGCAGTTTACCAGTGTTGATATGATTCCGGAAGAAGAAAAAAATGAGGAGATATCTTCTTCAGACGAGGAAGGTGTTATCTATGTGGATGTATGTGGACAGGTCAATGCTCCGGGAGTGTATGAGCTTTCAGAAGACAGCCGGGTCTTTGAGGCTATAGAAAAAGCCGGAGGAATGACAGAAAAAGCAGCTGTATCATCTTTAAATCAGGCGGAAAAGCTTTGTGACGGGCAGCAGATTTATGTGCCTTCCAGGGAAGAGGTACAAAATACGGCTGATGATAGAGGAAGTGCGCCACAACAGCAGCAGACAGGCAAGATCAATATCAATACTGCGACAAAGGAAGAACTTATGACTTTAAACGGTATTGGTGAGGCAAAGGCGGAAGCAATCATCAGGTATCGGAGTGAGCAGGGAAAATTTCACACGATTGAAGATATTAAAAAAATCGAAGGAATCAAAGACGGGGTATTTAATAAGGTGAAAGACCAGATTACGGTCTGACAAGGAGTGTATTATGAATAAACGAGTACTGGTTGTTGATGATGAAAAATTAATAGTCAAAGGCATCCGTTTCAGTCTGGAACAGGACGGAATGGAGGTAGATGCTGCATATGATGGCGAAGAGGCGCTGAAGCTTGCCAGAGAAAACAGTTATGATATGATTTTACTGGATGTGATGCTGCCAAAGAGAGATGGATTTGAGGTGTGCCAGCATATCCGTGAGTTTTCAGATGTCCCGATTATTATGTTGACAGCCAGAGGAGATGATATGGATAAGATTCTTGGTCTTGAATATGGGGCAGACGATTACATCACAAAACCTTTTAACATATTGGAAGTAAAAGCAAGAATCAAAGCAATCATGAGGCGTGTAAGTAAAAAGAACAGCGAACAGTCAGAGGGGAATATTATCAGAAAAGGTGATATGGAGATTAATTGTGAAAGCCGAAGGGTTACGATCGGAGAAAAAGAAGTGAATCTGACAGCTAAGGAATTTGATCTTCTGGAGCTTCTGGCGATGAATCCCAATAAAGTTTACAGTCGGGAGAATCTTCTGAATATCGTATGGGGATACGAATATCCGGGTGATGCAAGAACTGTTGATGTACATATCAGACGCCTCAGAGAGAAGATTGAAGTAAATCCAAGCGATCCGAAATACGTGTATACGAAGTGGGGAGTTGGTTATTATTTTAGGGGTTAAAAAGTATTTTAAAGTTAAGATTTTTCAGAGTCTCCGTTTTCGAATTGCTGTTTTAGTAATCATTGCCGGGATAGTACCGGCGATGATCATGAAAACGGTGATTCTGAAAAGCTATGAAAAGCAGACGGTAGATACTCGTACTGCCGATATTCAGAATCAGTGCACAATTCTTTGTAACCAGCTTAGTGCGGTCAATTACCAACAAGGGGTTACATCTGATATTATCAAATCAGAGCTTACTCAACTGTCAAATATTTATAATGGGCGTGTAATGGTTATCGATAAAGATTATCATATCGTGGAAGATACATATGATATGGACGAAGGGAAGACTATCATATCAGAAGATGTTATTTTGTGTTTCCGAGGCGAAGGGACAAGCCATTACGATGCTGAAAACAGGTATATCGAAGTGACATCACCTATTTTAGATAATGATAAGAAAGAGGTGAATGGGGTCGTCCTCGTCAGTGTATCCACAGATAATATATCGGATAATCTGATTGTGATTTCAGGTAAAGCGGATCTTGTCCTGGCAGTATCAGGTCTTCTTATCGTTCTTTTGGCAATCATAAGCGGGATGATCATGGTCCGCCCATTTCAGAGGATAACAAGAGCAATAGGCGCTGTTACAGAAGGATATGAGGATGATTATCTAAAAGAATATTCGTATACAGAGACAAGGCTCTTATCGGAAGCTTTCAATAAGATGCTGGGAAGAATGAAAACGTTAGATGAATCGAAAAATCAGTTTGTATCTAACGTGTCTCATGAACTGAAAACCCCACTTACATCAATGAAAGTCCTCTCGGATTCTCTTTTGGCTCAAGAGGATGTGCCAAATGAGCTATATAAGGAATTTATGAGTGATCTGTCAGAAGAAATCGATAGGGAGAATAAGATCATCAATGATCTTCTTGCACTTACCAGACTTGAAAAGAATGCCAAAACCATGAATATTACTAACGAGAATATTAATATGCTTGTTGAACGTATTCTAAAACGTCTTCGTCCGATTGCGGCAACAAGAAATATTGAAGTTATTTTTGAAAGTTTTCGTCCTGTGAATGCAGAGGTTGATGAAGTGAAGCTTTCGCTTGCAATATCGAATCTGGTGGAAAACGCAATTAAGTATAACAAAGAGAACGGATGGATCCATGTTTCACTCAATGCAGACCACAAATCGTTTTACATGGAGGTGGCCGATTCCGGTGTGGGAATTTCTAAAGAAGATCTGGGTCATA
The DNA here is from genome assembly GCA_051888795.1 of Lachnospiraceae bacterium. Lineage (GTDB taxonomy): Bacteria > Bacillota > Clostridia > Lachnospirales > Lachnospiraceae > MD308. The sequence continues at coordinate 94,087 of JBJFCD010000167.1, forward strand.
TATTTGAGCGTTTTTATCGTGTAGACAAGTCCCATTCCAGAGATACCGGAGGAACGGGACTGGGACTGGCAATTGCAAGAAGTGCGATTGTCATGCACCGGGGTGCAATTAAGGTATACAGCCAGCCCGGAGAGGGAACGACATTTACGGTTCGAATACCTCTGACATACGTGGTATAAAGAAAGGAGAGACGGGAGTGAAAGAAAACAGAGTATTTTGTATGCTTTTGTGCGTGCTTCTCCTGACAGGATGTGCGAGAGGAAAAGTACCTGAAGGAAGTACAGATTATATTTATTATGTTAATACGGAAGGGACTGGGCTTGTAAAAGAAGAATATACCATAGAGGGTGAGAGCCTGAAAGAGAAAATTGAGAATGTGCTCAGCGATCTTCAGAAAGAGACCGATTCGATTGATTATAAAAGTGCCTATCCCCAAAATGTTTCAGTTAAAGGATGGGAGTTAAATGATTCTGATCTGGAAATAGATTTTGGGGCAACATATAAAAAAATGAACACCACAGAAGAACTGTTGTTAAGGGCAGCTACAGTACAGTCTTTAGTGCAGATTTCCGGCGTTGATTATGTCAGATTTACTATTGAAGGAAAACCTCTTAAGGATGCTGACAATAATGAGATCGGATATATGAGCAGAGAAAAATTTGTCGATAATACCGGAAATTCTCTTCATTCATATCAGGACGGAAATCTCAGGCTGTTTTTTGCGAATAAAAAAGGTGATAAGCTGGTTGAAGAAGAAGTTAGTGTCCGCTATAACAGCAATATGTCAGTGGAAAAACTGATTGTGGAGCAGTTACTGAAGGGTCCTTCAGTTGATGGGGCATATCCTACGATCCCTCCGGGAACAAAGATTCTTGGTGTGGCAGTCAGAGATGGGATTTGTTATGTAAATTTTGATGAGGGATTTTTGAACACAGCTTATAATGTCACTCCTCAGGTGACGATTTATTCAGTAGTAAACTCAATTGTTGAAGGAGGACTTGCGAGTCAGGTTCAGATTCTTGTAAATGGTGAGGTAAATGCGAAGTATCACGGAAGTATCAGTCTGGAAAAGCCATTTGAGAGAAATCTGGAGATTATAGAAAAAAAGGAGAAAGATTGAAAAACAGACCATTGTGCAGTATTTGTCTGATTGTAAGTGTCTTTCTTTGTATCAGCATCTGTCTGGGAGGACAATATTTTCTAAAAGAACTTAAGCCTTCCCAGGCAGAGATGTACTTACAGCAAAAGGACGAGCTATGGCTGACGGGAAGAGTGTACCAGAAAGAGGAGAAAGACAAATATCAGATTTTATATCTAAAAGATAATTCTATTACATGTCATCAGCAATCGCTGAAAGAATCCAAAATCATTGTTTATGATGAAAATAAATTAAAAGTAGATATCGGAGATGTTTTGGCAATAAAAGGTGAGATATCATTTTTTGAAAATGCAAGAAATCCCGGAAATTTTGATCAGAAACGCTATTATCAGAGACAAAATATCCATGCCAGTATATGGGCTCAGTCTGTCAGTTTTGAAAAAAATAATTTAAGAACATGGTGTGAATGCGGAAAAGAGATGTTATCTGAATTTCAGAATGCATGGAAAGAAAAAATTTTTTCTGTAATGAGGGAAAAAGATGCGAAAACTGTGTCAGCCATGCTATTAGGGGAGAAGGCAGAAATGGATCAGGAACTGAAAGAATTATATCAGGTAAACGGAATCGGACATATTCTGGCTATATCCGGACTTCATTTATCATTTGTCGGATTAGGAATTTACAGGATATTTCGAAGAATCAGTGGATCATATACGATGGGAGGAGTCCTGGGAATTGCTTTCTTAAGTCTGTATGTTTTGATGGTAGGAGTTACAGTATCTGTATTCCGTGCATTTCTTATGTTTTTATTTCGTGTAGGGGCGGATATAACAGGAAGAAATTATGACGGGATTACAGCTCTTTCTTTTGCGGCTTTAGCAGTACTTTTATGGAGACCGCTTTCACCATATGACAGTGGATTCTGGCTGTCTTTCGGTGCTGTGTCAGCAATCTATCTTGTACATCCGGTGTTTAGGAACCTTCCTTTTCAGGGGATGTGGGCGAGTGTGAGCATTCAGCTTATAACGCTGCCTGTCATTTTATACTCCTATTATGAATTCCCTACATATAGTGTTTTCCTGAATATTATTGTTGTACCTGTGATGTCTCTGATTCTTGCCTGTATACTGACAGGAAGTCTTATAGGATTGGTTCCTTTACATATGGAAACTGTCTTCTTTAAAATCGCCGGTATGTTTTTAAAGATATATGAGTGGCTTTGTAATTGGACACTGAATATACCAGGAGCAAGAATTGTGACTGGAAAGCCTGAAAAATGGCAAGTAGCAGCATATTATATATGTTTGTTTGCAGCACTTTTTCTATATAGCCAGTTAAGAAAGAAAAGAAAATGTATATTAATTGTGTTGTTTGGCATTGGTCTGGGACTCCTTGCATTCCCATTCGGGAAAAACGGAAAACTGATGGTAACGGTGATAGACGTCGGTCAGGGAGATGGAATTTTTATCAGAGGGCCGGAAGGGGGAAATTATCTGATTGATGGAGGCAGCAGTGATGTGAAAAATGTCGGTAAATATAGGATAGAGCCATTTTTGAAATCTAAGGGAGTAAGAAAGCTTGATTATGTTTTTGTGTCTCATGGAGATGATGATCATATTAATGGAATTGAAGAAATGCTGGAAAGAGAAAAAGTAGGAATAGAGATTGAAACGCTAGTGTTTCCACCACAGAATGTATGGGACGAAAAGCTTACTGAATTGGCCAAAAAAGCAAGAGATTATTGTGTTGAGATTACTGTGGCCGAGCCGGGAGAATCCCTGAAAGAAGGTGATATGTTTCTGACGTGCCTTGGACCGGAGAAGGAATTTGAAGGTGAGTCAGGAAATGCCTCTTCCATGATTCTAACATTATCTTATTATTCGTTTGACATGCTTTTTACAGGAGATGTAGAGGGAAAAGGAGAAGAGAATCTCATGAAAGTATTGAAGGAAAGAGGAGAAACATTTGAGGTGCTGAAAGCCGCTCATCATGGCTCAAAAAACTCTTCGACGGAAGAATTTCTAAAAATTTCAAAACCTGTGGTTACGATAATTTCGGCAGGAAGAGGAAATCGCTATGGACATCCGCATCAGGAGACTCTTGACAGACTGAAAGCTATTAAAAGTTCAGTCTATTCAACTCAAAAATGCGGAGCTATAACAATTGAAGTAGGAAGAAATAATTTTATGTTGGATACATATTGTGACTAAAGAGTGGATTCAAATAGAAAACAGTATCAACTCTCTTGAATTTAGCAAAAAAATTCAGTATACTTTTAGTCATGAAAAGTATAAATGAAGATATCAAAACAGGGAATTTTAAATCTGTCTATCTTCTGTACGGGGAAGAGGATTATTTAAAAAAACAGTATAGAGACAAGTTGAAAAAAGCATTGATTCCTGAAGATGACACGGTGAATTATGCCCATTTTGAAGGAAAAGGAATTGCGGCAGGAGAACTCATTGATCTGGCGGAAACAATGCCTTTTTTTGCTGAACGCAGATTAATTGTTGTAGAAGATTCGGGATTTTTTAAGAATGCTTCGCCGGAACTTGCCGATTATATAAAGACGATGCCAGACACTGCCTGCTTTCTGTTTGTAGAAAGCGAAGTGGATAAAAGGGGGAAGATGTACAAAGCGGTAAAGGATAGAGGTCGTGTTACTGAGATGGGGCGGCAGGACGAAAAGACACTTCTTTACTGGGTTGGTACTCAGATTAAGCGGGAAGGAAAGCAGATTAAGGAGTCTTCGGCGAAATATCTTCTTGAAAAGACAGGTACAGATATGGAAAACCTGGAAAAAGAATTAGAAAAGCTGTTTTCGTATACGATGGGAAGAACAGAAATTACAACAGAAGATATAGATGAGATATGTACAACACAAATTTCGAATAAAATTTTTGAAATGATAGAAGCTGTGGCGGCGAAGCAACAGAAAAAGGCATTGGATTATTATTATGATCTTCTTGCGTTGAAAGAGCCACCTATGAGAATTCTCTATCTTCTTTCCAGACAGTATAAGATTCTTTTTGAAGTGAAGGAGCTGATGAAAAGAGGGTATGATAAATCGCAGATTGCAAAGACGGAAGGATTACATCCTTTTATTGCCGGAAAATATATGAAGCAATGTCAGAGCTTCTCATCCGTACAGCTGAGGGCTGTCATGGAGGAAGCGTGTGAGTATGAGACCATGGTAAAAACCGGTCGGTTGAATGATGTGATGAGTGTTGAACTTTTCATTGTAAAGAACAGTTTTGCATGATATACTTCATTGGAAATGAGATTCAGATGAAATGGAAGGACGATAGAAGTGGCAGAGATTAATCAAAGTAAAATTCGTAATTTTTGTATTATAGCACATATTGATCATGGGAAATCTACACTTGCAGACAGGATCATTGAGATGACAGGACTTCTTACGAGCAGAGAGATGCAGTCTCAGGTACTGGATAATATGGAGTTGGAAAGAGAAAGAGGAATTACTATTAAGGCACAGACTGTCCGAATTGTGTATAAAGCAAAGGACGGGGAAGAATATATTTTTAATCTGATTGATACACCAGGACATGTGGATTTTAATTATGAAGTTTCCCGAAGTCTGGCTGCCTGTGACGGAGCAATCCTTGTTGTTGATGCAGCGCAGGGTGTAGAGGCACAGACTCTTGCGAATGTGTACCTTGCTTTGGATCATGATCTGGATGTTATGCCGGTAATCAATAAAGTGGATCTTCCAAGTGCGGATCCTGATCGTGTTGTAGAAGAGATTGAAGATATTATTGGAATTGAAGCACAGGATGCGCCTCGTATTTCAGCTAAGACAGGCTTAAATGTTGAAGAAGTACTGGAGCAGATCATTGAGAAGATTCCGGCGCCAAAAGGAGATCCTAAGGCACCGCTTCAAGCACTGATATTTGACTCTGTTTATGACTCCTACAAAGGAGTGATTGTGTTCTGCCGCATTAAAGAGGGGGCAGTCCGGAAAGGGACACCGATTCTTATGATGGCTACAGGTGCCAGAGCGGAAGTTGTTGAGGTTGGCTATTTTGGAGCTGGTCAGTTCATTCCGTGCGATGAGCTGAGTGCAGGAATGGTTGGTTATATTACGGCAAGTATTAAGAATGTAAAGGATACCCGTGTAGGTGATACGATTACTAATGCGGAGAAACCATGTGAAGCACCGCTTCCCGGATACAAGAAAGTCAATCCGATGGTATATTGTGGAATGTATCCTGCAGATGGAGCAAAATATCCGGATCTCAGAGATGCCTTGGAGAAATTACAGCTGAATGATGCATCGCTTCAGTTTGAACCGGAGACATCAGTTGCACTGGGATTTGGATTCCGTTGCGGATTCCTGGGACTATTGCATTTGGAAATTATTCAGGAACGTCTGGAAAGAGAATATAATCTGGATCTTGTGACAACTGCACCGGGAGTAGTCTATAAAGTATATAAAACAAACGGAGAAGTAATAGAACTTACGAATCCATCGAATCTTCCGGATGCCTCAGAGATTGAATATATGGAAGAACCTATTGTGAAAGCGGAAATTATGGTGACTTCAGAGTATATTGGCGCTATTATGGATCTGTGTCAGGAAAGAAGAGGAATCTATGGGGGGATGGAATATATTGAAGAGACACGTGCGGTGCTTCATTATCGCCTGCCGTTGAATGAAATCATTTATGATTTCTTTGATGCTCTCAAATCCCGTTCCAGAGGTTATGCATCTTTCGATTATGAGATGGATGGATATATGCAGTCAGAGCTTGTGAAACTGGATATTCTTATTAATAAAGAAGAAGTGGATGCCCTTTCTTTCATTGTGCATGCGGATACGGCGTATGAACGAGGAAGAAAGATGTGTGAAAAGCTGAAAGAAGAGATCCCGAGACATTTGTTTGAAATACCGATTCAGGCTGCCATCGGAAGTAAGATCATTGCCAGAGAGACTGTTCGCGCTATGAGAAAAGATGTACTTGCCAAGTGCTATGGAGGAGATATTACCCGTAAGAGAAAACTCCTTGAAAAGCAGAAGGAAGGTAAGAAACGTATGCGCCAGGTAGGAAATGTGGAAATCCCGCAGAAAGCATTTATGAGTGTTTTGAAACTGGATGACAGGAAGTAAAAATGAGACCGCTTGAAATATATATTCATATTCCGTTTTGTGTTAAAAAATGTAAATATTGTGATTTTTTGTCTGCTCCGTCCACTGAGGCGGAGCGGCAGAGATATGTCAAAAGCCTTTGTGAAAAGATCCGTTCGTACGGAGAAATTGCAAAGGCTTATCGCGTTATCACTGTTTTTATAGGCGGAGGTACTCCATCTGTACTCACTGGAGAACAGATGGAGAGAATAATGGAGGCGCTTAAGAGTACGTTCGCTATTGATGACGAAGCAGAAATAACGATAGAAATGAATCCAGGGACAGTAACAAATAAAAAACTTCAAATTTATAAAAAAATTGGAATTAATCGTTTAAGTATTGGTCTTCAATCTGTAAGAAATGATGAGCTTAAAATTCTGGGAAGAATTCATTCTTATGAGGATTTCCTGGAAACTTATACAATGGCAAGGGAAACAGGGTTCTGTAATATTAATATCGATCTTATCTCTGCAATTCCGGGGCAGACAAAGGAAAGCTGGAGACATACGCTTAGAACTGTAGCGGATTTGAAACCCGAGCATATTTCAGCTTACAGTCTGATCATCGAAGAAGGAACTCCATTTTATGATCTGTATGGAGAAGGGGAAAACCAGTCCGGTACCGAAAAGCTTCCTGATGAAGAGGAGGAAAGGCAGATGTATCAGGATACAAAGATAATCCTTGCCGAATATGGATTTCACAGGTATGAAATTTCAAATTATGCGCAAAAAGGATATGAGTGCAGACACAATCTTGGTTACTGGAACAGAACAGAGTACCTTGGTATCGGAGATGGTGCGGCATCGTTCATGAATCATCAAAGGTGGGTACAGGGAGAGATACCGGAAACTCTTTGTAAACAGGATGAGATGGAAGAGTATATGTTCCTGGGACTGAGAAAAATAGAGGGTGTTTCGAAGAGAAAATTTGAGATGGAATTTTCGGAAACATTGGAAAATGTATATGGAAAAGTAATTGAAAAGATGAAAAAACAGAGACTTCTTGAAGAAAGAGGAGATTATATCAGACTTACAGACAAAGGGATTGACGTGAGTAATTATGTGATGAGTGAGTTTTTGTTTTAGTAATCAAAGTATAAGGGGAATGTAGTATGTTTTTTACTACGCTCCCCTTTTTATATGACGCATTCCTGATTTCAGATTACATTTTGAAAATAATACCAAGTACTGCACCTGCAAGAATCCAGATGAGTGGATGAAGCTTTTTCAGCTGTTTAACCTGAAGCAGAACTACAACAATGATACAGACAGCTATGCTTAAATAATCCAGCTGGATGTGACCGTTTACCGTAGTCATGATGGCAATTTTGAGAAGCTCAAAAACGGCATATCCAATCAGAGCAGCTACAGTCGGGCGAATTCCGTAAAACACAGATTTAACAGTTGTGTTTTCGCTGAAATTTTCCAGGAACTTTGCGATGATAGAAATTATAATAATAGCGGGTGCGGTAAGCGAGAGTGTTGCAACGATTGCACCAGGTATTCCTGCAGCATTATAACCTGCATAAGTGGCCATATTTACGCCGACAGGTCCGGGAGTGCTTTCACTTATGGCAACCATATTTGTAAGTTCACTTGCGGTAAACCAGTCATATTTTGCAGTAAGATCCATCAAAAATGGAAGAGTAGCCATTCCACCACCGATAGAGAAAAGACCTATTTTGAAAAATTCATATGCAAGAGTGAGATAGATCATGAATCTTTCCTCCTTCCGAATTTAGTTGCAATCACACCGATAATTCCGGCAAGAATAATGATCAGAGCTGTTGGAATCGGAGTGAAACATGCAAGAACAAATCCTGAAATAAAGAGGATACCTCCGAGTTTGTCCACAATCCCTTTTTTTGCCATGGTAATGACTGTATTGATCATCAGTGCGCATACGACTACCCGGATGCCTGCAAGTGCATGCACTACAACAGGAAGATGAATGAAATTCTGCAGAATGGAAGCTACAAGGCAGATAATAATCAGTGATGGGGAAATCATTCCCAGAGTGCCTGCAATTCCGCCAATCACTCCGGCTCGTTTATAGCCGACAAATGTAGCGGTATTGACAGCAATTATTCCCGGAGTGCACTGACCAATCGCATACATATCCAGAATTTCTTCTTCCGTACACCATTTCCTGTCTGCAACAAGCTCACGCTGCAGCATTGGAAGCATAGCTAGTCCGCCTCCGAAGGTTAATGCGCCGATTTTAAAAAAGCTGATATATAATTCTGCAAGCTTTTTGAACATAATTATTGATTCTCCTTTGAATTATAATAAATTTGCCATGATAAGAGCGTATATTTCCTGACTTTTTCCTGACCAGTTATTTGCAGCAGACTGGGCTTCGGCTTCGGTAGGAACAGTAATCGTCAGGTCAATCAGAGGCATGCCGCATTCAATGACCTGACAGTGAACAGAGTATTCATTTTTGGAATTGGGATAGTAATCTGCTTTGACAGATACTTCGTTTTTTAATTCATATTGCTTTTTCTTTAAAAAACGGTTGATGTCTTCCCTGATAGCAGGAGAAATGTCATTTTTAAAAAAATGAATGGTTTCCGCGCCTTCTTCTGTCAGGTGATAAAAAGTACGATTGTGTGTTGATTCTTCCCGGATAAATCCTTCCTCTGCCAGCTCGGCGATGGTCTGCTGAAGCTTGAAGTAATTCGTATAGCCTTCGTCAAGAATAAATTCAGAAAGCTGAGAATTGGTCAGTGGGAAATCTACTCGATCCAACATATACAGGATAATAAGTTTGTAAAGTTTAAATGCTTTTTCCATGCGGTAACTCCTTTCCTTGCCAGATATTGTTAGATTTTAAATATGCATGCATCTGATTTAATACCTGACGTTTGTTTTTGCTCCACTGAGGTGCGAGAAGCAATGATTTTGGCCCGTCTCCTGTGAGACGGTGAATTACGATATCCTGCCTCATATGCGAGATGCACTGACCTAAAATTTCGAAATACTCTTCCATAGAAAGTATATGAAATGGATGTTTATAATAATAATCTGCGAGATCAGTATCTTTTAGTATATGAAGCAGTTGAAGTTTTATACCTTGTATATCTGTATCATTGAGATAATGTACTGTATCCAGCATCCGAGAAAGATCCTCACCGGGAAGGCCAAGAATAACATGTACGATTGTATCAATCTGATATTTTCTCAAAGATGAGACAGCCTTTTCAAATACCGGAAGTTCATAACCTCTCCGGATAAATCTGGCTGTGTCTTCATGGACAGTCTGAAGCCCGAGTTCTATCCAGATGGGTTTTATCTGGTTTAATTCCTTCAAAAGAGATAATACATCATCATCCAGACAATCAGGGCGAGTTGCAATCGACAGTATTCTGATATCCGGGTGGGAGATTGCTTCTGTGAATACAGATCTTAAATATTCCAGAGGAGCATAGGTATTGGTATATGCCTGAAAATAGGCAATGTAGGAACAACCGGAGTGTTTTTTAGCTACAAGTTTTTTTGCCTGTTCAATCTGGTCTGTAATAGAAAGGCAGGAACTGGCGGCAAAATCTCCGGAACCGCCTTTGCTGCAGAAAATGCAGCCACGATTTCCCAGGGTACCGTCTCTGTTTGGACACGTCATACCTGCATTCAGAGATAGTTTATATATTTTTTCACCGAATTTATTTTTTAAATGATAATCGAGAGAGTGGTAACGTTTCTCTCCCCAATATACAGTAGATGTATTCATGGCTTTATCCTGTTTCCTGAAGAATCTTTTACCATAATATCATTCTGACGAAAGCAAATCAATATAAGAAGTTTAATTAATCTTTGAATATCACAGGGATTAGTGATAGAATAAAAAAGAATTGGATTTTTAGGAGGAAAAAAACATGGATTACGCAAAAGAGTCATTAAAGCTTCATGAGGAATGGAAAGGTAAAATCGAAGTAATTGCAACAGTGCCTGTTGAAACAAAGGATGATTTGTCACTGGCATATACACCGGGAGTTGCACAGCCTTGTCTGGAGATACAGAAGAATGTGGAGCGCAGCTATGATCTTACGAGAAGACATAATATGTGCCTTGTTGTTACTGATGGTTCAGCAGTCCTTGGTCTTGGTGATATCGGTCCGGAAGCAGGAATGCCTGTAATGGAGGGAAAATGCGTATTGTTCAAGGCATTTGGAGATGTAGATGCATTTCCTCTTTGTATTAAAAGTAAAGATGTGGATGAGATCGTAAATACAATATATATGATTTCAGGCTCTTTTGCAGGTGTAAATCTGGAAGATATTTCTGCGCCAAGATGTTTTGAGATAGAAAGGAAACTAAAAGAAAAATGTGATATTCCAATCTTTCATGACGATCAGCACGGAACTGCAATCATTACACTCGCAGGTCTTACCAATGCGCTGAAAGTGGTCGGAAAGAAAAAAGACGAAATCAAAGTTGTTATAAACGGGGCGGGGGCAGCTGCAATTTCAATTTCAAAACTTTTACTTACAGCCGGTGTTAAAAATGTTACTCTGTGTGACCGTAAAGGCGCAATATACGAGGGTCGTAAAGAGGGTATGAATCCTGTGAAGGAAGAAATGGCAAAGATAACAAATCTTGAGAAAAAAGCAGGTACACTTGCGGATATGCTTGTGGGTGCAGATGTATTTATCGGAGTATCTGCCCCTGGAGTAGTGACAAAAGATATGGTAAAAACCATGGCAGAGGATGCGATTGTATTCGCATGTGCAAATCCTACACCGGAGATATTTCCGGATGAAGCAAAAGAGGGAGGCGCAAAAGTTGTTGCAACAGGGCGCAGTGATTTCCCGAATCAGATTAACAATGTGCTTGCATTTCCTGGAATTTTCAGAGGAGCTTTTGATGTTCGGGCAAGAGACATTAATGACGAGATGAAGCTTGCAGCTGCAAAAGCTTTGGCTGATTTTATTCCGGAGGAAGAGCTTTCCGCAGATCATATTATTCCGCCGGCGTTTGCTGAGGGAGTAGGAAAAGCAGTGGCGGCAGCTGTTGCAGATGCAGCAGTGAAAACCGGTGTTGCCCGTATTGCTGATTAATTTAAAGTATTATTCTCCTGAATGGATTGACAGAAAGATTACTGAAAAAAGTACTTTCCATAATGAAATACTTGTAGTATAATGGTACAAATGTTTCAAATGGTCAATTCAGACTAGTTATCCCACAAAAACAGGATGAATAAGAAAGGATTATATATATGATGAGAGAGAAATACGAATCTCTTCCGCTTGCTACTTTAAAAGAACTGGCAAAAGCGCGGGGATTAAAAGGAATTTCTGCAATCAAAAAAGCAGAGCTTATAGAGCTTATGCTTCAGGAGGATGAAAAAGAGAAGAAAGAAAAACAGGAGACAGTAAAAGAGATGTCTGCCAATACCGGAGATAAAGAAATCCATGATATTGACAGACTGGACAGTGGTCAGACTGCTCAGGGGATTCTGGAAGTTATGCCGGATGGATATGGTTTTATCAGAAGTGCAAATTATCTTCCTGGAGAGAATGATGTATATGTGTCTCCGTCTCAGATCAGAAAATTTAATCTTAAGACAGGAGATATTCTGGAAGGGAATACAAGAATTAAGACGCAGCAGGAAAAGTTCAGCGCGCTTTTGTATCTGACAAAGATTAACGGAATTGATCCTATGAAAGCGTTGCGTCGTGCAAATTTTGAAGATATGACTCCGATTTTTCCAAATGAACGTCTATATCTGGAGTGCGGAAGGACAAGTACCGCTATGCGCATTATGGATCTGCTTTCGCCGATCGGTAAAGGTCAGCGTGGTATGATTGTTTCTCCTCCGAAAGCCGGTAAGACAACTTTGCTTAAACAGGTTGCGCTGTCAGTGCAGAAGAATAATCCGGAGATCCATCTTCTCATTCTCCTTATTGATGAGCGACCGGAGGAAGTAACTGATATCAGGGAGTCTATTGAGGGAGATAATGTTGAAGTCATTTATTCTACGTTTGACGAGCTCCCGGATCATCATAAAAGAGTTTCAGAAATGGTGATTGAACGTGCAAAACGTCTTGTGGAACATAAAAAGGATGTAATGATTCTCCTTGACAGTATTACAAGACTTGCAAGAGCCTATAACCTTACAGTTCCGCCGTCAGGAAGGACTCTTTCGGGAGGTCTTGATCCGGCCGCACTTCATATGCCGAAGAGGTTCTTTGGCGCGGCGAGAAATATGCGTGAGGGCGGAAGTCTCACTATACTTGCTACAGCGCTTGTTGATACAGGAAGCAAAATGGATGATGTAGTATATGAAGAATTCAAAGGTACCGGAAATATGGAACTTGTTCTTGATCGTAAGCTTTCTGAAAAGCGTATGTTTCCGGCAATTGATATTCCGAAATCCGGCACAAGACGAGAAGATCTTCTGCTCACAGCAGAGGAAAAAGAAGCAGTTGACACAATGCGCCGGGCGTTGAACGGACTTCGTGCAGAAGAGGCGGTTGACAATATCCTTAATATGTTCAGCAGGACAAAGAATAATGCAGAATTGATGCAATTAGTAAAAAAGACAAAATTAATCTAGACAAGAGAGATGTTTTGTGATACAATAACAAAGCTGTTTAGAAAACGAAATATTATCGCAAAATGCGTAAATCTAATAAAGAAGAGGTGAAAATCATGAAAGAAGGAATCCATCCAGCATATCATCAGGCAACTGTAACTTGTAACTGTGGCAATACATTTGTAACAGGATCTACAAGCGAAGATATCCACGTAGAAATCTGTTCCAAATGTCATCCATTCTATACAGGCCAGCAGAAAGCAACTCAGGCTCGTGGTCGTGTTGATAAGTTCAATAAAAAATACGGAATGGACAAATAAGTTCGCAAGTATCGGGTTGAGGTTATTAAATCTCAACCCTTTTTGACTTATAGGAAACTTGACTGAAAAAAGGAGCAAAATATGAAATCATCTAATATAGGAGGACAGGCGGTTCTGGAAGGAATCATGATGAAACATAAGGATGAATATGCGGTTGCTGTGAGAAAACCTGACGGAGATATATTTGTGAAAAAGGATGAGTATCATGGTGTTGCCGGCGATAGTCCTTTGTCAAAGATCCCGTTTGTCAGAGGTGTTTTTAGTTTTATTGATTCCATGGTCCTTGGTATAAAGACATTAACTTACTCGGCTGAATTTTATGAGGATGAGGAAGAGGAAGAAGAAAGTACGAAGACGGATCCGGATAAAAAAGAAAAACAGGAGAAACTTCTTATGGCAGGTACAGCTGCTTTTTCTGTTGTGGCAGCAGTTGCTATTTTTATGGTGTTGCCGTATTTTCTGTCAACATTGCTGAAACCACTTATCACATCTTATACCTGGCGTACAGTAATAGAAGGTTTTGTGCGGATCGGAATTTTTATAATCTATGTACTTCTGATATCCAGAATGGAGGACATTCAACGTACTTTCATGTATCATGGAGCAGAACACAAGTGTATTAACTGTATTGAACATGGTCTTCCTCTTACAGTTGAAAACGTTAAGAAAAGTTCCAGACAGCATAAAAGATGCGGAACGAGCTTTCTGTTTTTTGTTTTGGCAATCAGTATTATTCTTTTGCTTCTGATCCGTGTAGAATCCCCCTTTATGCGCGTCGTTGTGAGAATTGCTCTTTTGCCTGTGATTGCCGGAATATCTTATGAAGTGCTCAAACTGGCGGGAAGAAGTGAGAACCCTGTTGTGAATCTTCTCAGTAGACCGGGGCTGGCAATTCAGAAGCTGACAACAAAAGAACCAGATGAAAGTATGATAGAAGTGGCAATTCAGGCTGTAGAGGCTGTTTTTGACTGGAGAGCTTATGAAGCAGAAAATTTTAACAATTCAGGAAATATATAGGCAAGGTGCGGAAAAATTAAAGCGGGCAAAGATAGCAGAAGCGGATCTTGACGCATGGTATTTACTGGAATACGTGACAGGAATCAGTAAAGCCTTATATTATGCTGACCCAGACAGAGAGATTGATGAGGAGAAAAAAGAAAAGTACAATTATCTTTTGGAAAAGCGCAGCCAGAGAATTCCACTTCAGCATCTCACGAAAGAACAAGAGTTTATGGGGATTAATTTTTTTGTTAATGAGCATGTACTGATTCCGAGGCAGGATACGGAAACGCTTGTTGAAGAGGCGCTCAAAGTGGTAGAAGATGGGGACAGGATTCTTGATATGTGTACCGGCTCAGGGTGCATTTTGCTGAGTATTCTGATGCATGCAAAAGCAGACAATATTAAAGGTACAGGTACAGATATATCAGAAGAAGCTTTAAAGGTTGCAAAAGAAAATGCAGAGAATCTTTGTATTAAAACAGAGTTTGTGCAGGGGGATTTATTTGAAAATATCCCGCCGGACAGAAAATTTGATCTGATAGTGTCAAATCCACCTTATATATGTACATCAGAGATTGAAAAACTGGAAGAAGAAGTAAGACTTCATGATCCATATATTGCACTGGATGGAAAAGAAGATGGCCTTTATTTTTACAGAAAGATTATAAAGGATAGCGTCTTGTATATGAACCGAGGTGGCCGGCTGATGTTCGAGATAGGTTGTGAACAGGGAAAAGATGTTGAAAAACTGATGAAAGAGGCAGGATACACCGATATTAGTATTAAAAAGGATTTAGCAGCTCTTGACCGAGTCGTTATTGGCATGTACAATGGAAAATAGCTGCAGAGAAAGATGATTAGGAGGAAGAGAGATGTTTGACAAATTAGAGGATTTGCTCATTCGTTTAGAAGAAATATTGAGTGAGCTGCAGGAGCCTGATGTGGCAAATGACCAGAAAAGGTTCAGAAAGCTTATGAAAGAACAGAATGAACTGACCCCGATTGTAGAAGCATATAAAGAATATAAATCATGTAAGCAGGCTATTGAGGACAGCCTTCAGATGTTAGATGAAGAAACCGATGAAGAGATGAGAGAGCTTGCGAAGGAAGAACTCAATGAAGCTAAAGCGAGGGTAGAAGAATTAGAGCATGAGTTAAAGATTCTTTTGCTTCCGAAAGACCCAAATGATGATAAAAATGTAATTGTGGAAATCCGTGCAGGAGCCGGTGGTGATGAGGCGGCTCTTTTTGCAGCAGAAATTTACCGTATGTATATCCACTATGCAGAAAGCAAACGCTGGAAGGTTGAGCTTGTAGAGTGTGAAGAAATCGGTATTGGTGGTATGAAGAATGTTACATTTATGATTAACGGAAACGGTGCATATTCTGTGATGAAATATGAGTCCGGAGTTCATCGTGTACAACGCGTTCCGGAGACAGAGTCCGGTGGACGTATTCATACATCAACAATTACGGTAGCTGTAATGCCGGAAGCAGAGGATGTGGACATTCAGATTGATGAAAAAGATATTCGTATCGATGTCATGCGTGCGTCCGGAAACGGAGGACAGTGTGTCAATACAACAGATTCGGCTGTGCGACTGACTCACTATCCGACAGGAATTGTCATCTACAGCCAGACAGAAAAATCCCAGCTGCAGAACAAAGATAAGGCGTTTGCATTACTTCGTGCAAAGCTTTATGATATGGAATGCCAGAAAAGACATGATGCGGAGGCAGAAGCAAGAAAGAGTCAGATTGGAACCGGAGACCGTTCAGAAAAGATCCGTACTTATAACTTCCCACAGGGACGAGTGACAGACCACAGGATTGGATTGACTCTGTATAAACTTGATAAAATAATGAACGGAGATATACAGGAGATCATTGACGCATGCATCGCAGCCGATCAAGCCGCAAAACTCGCAAATATGAACGAATAAGCTATGAGTGCGCCAGATAGTAAAAAAAGACAATGCAAGTTTACTTGCAATTGTCTTTTTTTGCTAGATGGTATAAGAGTGCAAACGAACACCGAGATGAAGCAAAGCAGAATCGAGGTGAACGTTTGCAAAGCACTCATAGCGAGTAAAGAGCGTTCGTGCTATTCGAGGTGAGCGTTCATGCTATTGGAGGTGAACGTTTGCAAAGCACTCATAGCGAGTAAAGAGCGTTCATGCTATTCGAAGTGTTTTGCTATCTTGTATCTTTTTGATTTTTTACTTATAATTAGAAAATAATAAAAAGAGGGTAAAGTTTTATGAGAGAAAAATTAAAGAAGCTTTTTGCGTACTATAGTCCGTATAAACTATTATTTTACAGTGATATGTTCTTCGCAATTCTTGGAGCTGCAGTAACATTGGTGATTCCTCTTATTGTAAGATATATCACAAATGAGGTAGTATACTTTGAAGCGGAAAGAGCAAAACATTCAATTATTGTATTGGGCGTTGCACTTGTAAGTCTTATAATAATTGAAGTTTTCTGCAATTTTTACATAGCATATTATGGACATATCATGGGTGCTAAGATGGAAGCTGATATGAGACGGGATATATTCGGACATTATCAGAAACTTACGTTTGCTTTTTTTGATAACCAGAAGGTTGGACATCTTTTGTCACGAATTACCAGTGATTTGTTTGATATCAGTGAACTTCTTCATCATGGCCCGGAAGATCTGGTGATTTCTGTGATCAAAATGCTTGGTTCGTTTGTTATTCTGCTGACTGTAAATGTAAAGTTGGCACTTGTTATGTTTGCATTTGTTCCGATTATGATCCTTTTTGCTTTCTATTTTAATGGAAAAATGAAAAAAGCTTTTGTAAAGAACCGAGAAAAAATTGCAGATATTAACAGTCAAATTGAGGACAGTCTTGCAGGAATCCGTGTGGTGAAATCATTTGCCAATGAGAAAGAGGAGATGAAAAAGTTCAAAGTTGGAAATGATAGTTTTGTAGATGCTAAAAAAATAAGTTATAAATATATGGGAATCTATAATTCGGGTCTTGGTGCGATGACAACTCTTGTTACTGTTGCAGTGATTGTTTCTGGCGTGATGATGATGCTCGCAGGTAGTGTAGCACTCACGGATCTCATTACATTTCTTCTTTATATTAATAATTTTACAGATCCGGTGAAAAAACTGGTTTCTTTTACAGAACAATTTCAGAATGGGTATTCGGGGTTTGAGAGATTTCTTGAAATCCTTTCGATTGCACCGGATATTGATGACAGACCTGATGCGGTAGAAATTGAAAATGTCCGAGGTGATGTTGAGTTTAGAAATGTGTCTTTTCATTATGAAGATACAGAAGAACGGGTGTTAAATCATATTAATCTGAAAGTCTCTGCAGGAGAGTATGTGGCATTGGTAGGTCCTTCCGGTGTTGGAAAAACAACACTGTTAAGTTTACTCCCAAGGTTTTACGAAGCTACAGAAGGAGCTGTCCTTTTAGATGGTACAGATATTAGAGATATTAAGCTCGAGAGTCTTAGGAATCATATAGGTATTGTACAGCAGGATGTTTATCTGTTTGCCGGAACTGTTATGGATAATATCCGTTACGGGAAGCCTGAGGCTACGGACGAGGAAGTGATAAAGGCTGCAAAGAATGCCAATGCGCATGATTTTATTATGAACCTTCCTAATGGATATGATACTGATATTGGGCAAAGAGGAGTAAAACTTTCTGGCGGACAGAAGCAAAGACTGTCCATTGCAAGAGTTTTCTTAAAGAATCCTCCTCTCCTTATCTTTGATGAGGCAACATCAGCTCTTGACAATGAAAGCGAGAAAGTAGTACAGAATTCTCTGGAAAATCTTGCAAAGAACCGCACTACTTTTGTGATTGCCCACAGGCTTACAACTATTCGAAATGCTGAGAAAATCCTTGTACTTACAGAAGATGGGATTGCAGAGCAGGGAACACATGAAGAACTTTTGGAGAAAAAGGGAATTTATGAGTCACTTTATCATATGTATTTTTAAAAATAATTTTACGAGGCACTTTGGCGTTTTATGTTAATGGATACCGCTTCTTGTAAGATTTGACTTAAGGTGTTATACTTTAACGGAAAACGCAATTTAGATAAAAATAGAAAAGGTAAGATATGGAAGAAATCGAATTTAAACGGGCTGAACTGGAGGATAAGGAACTTATTTCTCAATATTTCAGACATCATACCAGCAGAAGCTGTGAGAGGACATTTGTAAATGTGTTTTTGTGGTCCAGAAAATATCCTGTGAAATGGGCTGTGATTGAGAATGCATTGGTATTTAAAAGCGAAGATGAAAAACATTTATCATTCGCATTTCCGGCAGGAGAAGATGAAAATGTAAAAAAAGCAATGGAAGTCATGAAGAAGTATAGTGAGGAAAGAGGATACCCTTTTACAATGTATAACGTGACTCCGGATAATTTTAAAAAGCTCGAAGAGTGGTATCCGGGAAGATTTGAGATTGAATATGACAGAGATTCCGCAGATTATGTATACGAATCAGAAAAGCTTGCTACATTATCCGGAAAAAAGCTCCATGGAAAGAGAAATCATATTAATAAGTTTAAGTCATTATATGAAGGAAGATGGAGTTACGAGACGATGACTAAAGATCATCTGGAAGAATGCTTTCAGATGGCACTTGCCTGGAGAAATGAAAATGGCTGTGATGAGGATGAAGAAAAAAATGCTGAAATGTGTGTAACTCTCAATTCACTCAGATTGTTCGAAGAACTTGAATTAAAAGGCGGCGTGCTGAAGATAGACGGAGAGGTTGCCGCATTTACGTTAGGTGAACCAATCTGTTCAGATACATTTGTTGTTCATATTGAAAAGGCATATGCCGATGTTCAGGGTGCATATCCTATGATAAACCAGCAATTTGTAGAGCATGAGTGTATGGATTATAAGTATATTAACCGCGAAGAAGATACCGGTGCGGAAGGATTAAGAAAAGCAAAACTTTCTTATCGCCCTGTTTTTCTGGTAGAAAAAGGCGATGTAAAAGAAAAAATACAATATTAGGAGGAATAAAAAATGATTGCAGAGAAAATGAAAAACATGGTTGCAAACAGTTCTGCCATCCGGGCAATGTTTGAAGAAGGAAACAGACTGGCAAAAATTTACGGAGCCGAAAATGTGTTTGATTTCAGCTTAGGAAATCCAAATGTTCCGGCGCCGGAAGCAGTAAAGAGAGCTATTACAGAGCTTCTCGAAGAGGAAGATCCGATTGTACTTCACGGATATACGAACAGCAATTGTGGATATGCAGATGTCAGAGAAGCCGTTGCAGTTTCTTTAAATGAACGTTTTGGCACACACTTTGAGGGTAAGAACATTGTTATGACAGTCGGAGCTGCAGGAGGATTAAATGTTATATTGAAATCTCTTATTAATCCGGGAGATGAAGTAATCGCATTTGCGCCATATTTTGGAGAATATCGTTCTTACACAAATAACTATGACGGCGTTCTTGTGGAGATTTCACCGAATACTGTAGATTTCCAGCCGAAGCTTGATGAGTTTGAACAGAAGATCACACCGAAGACAAAAGCTGTTATCGTAAATACACCAAATAATCCTACAGGTGTTGTATATTCGGAAGATACGATAAAGAAGCTGGCTGCAATTATGGAAGCAAAGCAGAAAGAATACGGTACAGATATTTTCCTGATTTCGGACGAGCCATATCGTGAGCTTGTTTATGGCGATGTAGAAGTGCCATATTTAACAAAATATTATGATAATACTATTGTGGGATATTCTTACAGCAAGTCATTGTCTCTGCCAGGTGAGAGAATCGGATATCTTGTTATACCGGATGAGGTGACAGACAGTGAGGAAGTACTGGCAGCGGCAAATGTCGCAACGCGTATACTCGGATTTGTAAATGCACCGACACTTCAGCAGAAAGTTGTAGCAAAATGTTTGAATGAAAAGACAGATATTTCATATTATGATCGAAATAGAGAAACATTATATAATGGATTAAAGGAATGCGGATTCGAGTGCATAAAACCGGAAGGAGCTTTTTATCTTTTTGTGAAATCGCCGATAGCTGATGAAAAAGCATTTTGCGCAGCTGCTAAGAAATATAATATATTAATTGTGCCGGGCAGTTCTTTTGCATGCCCTGGGTATGTGAGACTTGCTTATTGCGTCTCTTATGAAACAATTGTAAATTCACTTCCGAAGTTTAGAGAACTTGCCAAGGAGTATCAGTAAAATGAGAGAATTCGAAAGAAACATCCGTAAAGTAGAGCCTTATGTTCCGGGAGAACAGCCACAAAAGAAAGTAATAAAACTTAATACAAACGAAAATCCGTATCCGCCTGCACCGGGTGTGAGAAGGGTGTTAGAAAATATGGATACAGACAGACTCCGTCTGTATCCGGATCCGACCGCCGGGGTACTTGTAAAAGAACTGGCAGATTATTATCATGTGGGAGAAGATCAGGTGTTTGTGGGAGTTGGCTCAGATGATGTTTTATCCATGTGTTTTCTCACATTTTTTAATTCAGACAAACCAATCCTTTTCCCAGATATTACATATTCATTTTATAAAGTCTGGGCGGATCTGTACAGAATTCCATACGAGACCTGCAAACTGGATGAACATTTCCGAATTGTTAAGGAGGATTATTACAGAGAAAATGGGGGCGTTATTTTCCCGAATCCGAATGCTCCAACAGGGCTTTATGAAGAACTTTCGGATGTGGAGGAAATCATTGCACACAATCAGGATGTAATTGTGATTGTGGATGAAGCCTATATTGATTTTGCGGGAAAATCTGCGATAGAATTAATTGATAAGTATGAGAATCTGATCATTGTTCAAACATTTTCAAAGGCCCGTTCCATGGCTGGTATGAGGATTGGATATGCGATCAGTAATCCGTTGCTGATTAAATATCTGAATGATGCGAAATATTCATTTAATTCTTATACTATGAATCAGACTTCACTGATCTGTGGGGTCGAGGCTGTGAAAGATAAGGAATACTTTGAAGAAGGCATTCGGAAAATAGTAAAGACAAGAGAATGGGCAAAGGAAGAACTTAAAAAGAGAGGTTTTTCCTGCCTGGATTCTAAATCGAATTTTATTTTTGTTACACATCCGCAATACGATGCAAAAGAGTTGTTTGAATCGTTGAAAGAGAATGGGATTTATGTACGATTCTGGGGGAGTGAACGAATCGAACAATATCTTCGTATCACTGTAGGTACACAGGAGGAAATGAAGTCTTTGTTTGATTTTTTAGACAGTTACATGGCGTAAACAAAAATAATTATGTTAAGGGAGAATTCTATGACAGAAACATTAGTACAGAGTATCATTGACTTGCTGGGAGGCAGTGTAGGGAAAGAAGCAATCGTATTCATTATTTCCATGATTCCGATTCTGGAACTCAGAGGGGCTTTGCTTGTTGCCGGACCACTTCTTGGAGTGCCGGGGTCTACAGCGATTCCATTAAGCGTTATTGGGAATATTATTCCTGTCCCGTTTATATTGCTGCTAATCACACCAATATTCAATTGGATGAAGGGTACAAAAAAATTGAAGCCAATTGTTGACAAACTGGAAGCGAAAGCTATGAGTAAAAGTGACAAAATAGAAAGATATGAATTCTGGGGGCTCGTGTTGTTTGTCGGAATTCCGCTTCCGGGAACGGGGGCATGGACCGGTTCACTCATTGCGGCTCTCCTTGGCATTAAGTTCAAAAAGGCCTTTCCGGCAGTGATTTTAGGAATCTGTATGGCGACAGTGATTATGACGTTTATATCTTACGGACTTTTGGGCGGGATTCATATACTGGGATAGCTTTCCGAAGAAATGAAAGATTACTTTAAAATGATTTATGTTTGTGTTAAAATGTATGCAAAGCGATGAATTACGATAAAAAGGAGAAATTGCTATGGAGAAAACATATGATGTTACAGCGTTGGGCGAGATATTGATCGATTTTACCTTGAATGGACAGAGTGAGCAGGGAAATAATATATTTGAGGCATGTCCTGGTGGTGCGGTCGATAATGCACTGGCGATGCTCAGTAAACTTGGAAGAAAGACAGCGTTTATCGGAAAAGTAGGAAAAGATCAGTTTGGACGTCTTTTGAAAGCAGTATTAGAGGAAGCAGGAATAGATGCTAAGGGGCTGGCAGTGGATGAACAGGTAAATACGACACTGGCTTTTGTACATACTTTTCCTGACGGAGACCGTGAATTTTCATTTTATCGTAAACCGGGAGCTGATATGATGCTGCGGGAAGATGAAGTGGATTACGATCTGATCCGCCAGAGCAAGGTGTTCCATCTGGGCACATTATCAATGACAGACGAACCGGCTAAAAGTGCAACAAAGAAAGCCCTTGAAGTGGCAAAAGAGGCAGGATGTATCATCACTTTTGACCCGAATCTGAGAGAACCCTTATGGGATGATCTTGAGAATGCAAAAGAAGCTATGCGCTATGTGTTCCAGTATTGTGATATGTTGAAGATTTCCGACAATGAGATTCAGTTTATCTCCGGAAAAGAAGATTATGATGAGGGAATCAGATATCTTCAGGAAACATATAATATTCCGGTTATTTTCCTTACAATGGGAAAAGATGGCAGTCGCGCTTACTTTAAAGATATGAGAGTGGAGAAAAAAGGTTTTAAAGTAAAAGCTATCGAAACAACAGGTGCCGGCGACACATTTTGTGCAAATGCGATCAATGGTATTTTGAAATATGGTATTGACAATCTGACTGAGGAAAATCTCGAAGAGATTTTGACTTATGCAAATGCTGGTGCTGCGCTCATTACTTTGAAAAAAGGTGCGCTTCGTTCTATGCCGACACCAGAGCAGATTGAAGAGTTAATTAAAGAGCAGGAAGTATAAAAAATGGGAATGAGAATAAATAAGGAACTTCCATCACCGATGGAGCTAAAAAAGGAGTATCCTCTATCTGATAAGCTTGTAGCCATGAAAGCAAAAAGAGATAAAGAGATTAGGGATGTTTTTTGTGGCAATTCAGATAAATTTCTTGTAATTGTAGGTCCTTGTTCGGCGGATAATGAAGAGGCGGTGTGCGAGTATGTAAACCGCCTTTCAAGAATCAATGAACAGGTTTCGGATAAATTGATTTTGATTCCAAGAATTTACACAAATAAGCCCAGAACGACAGGGGAAGGATACAAAGGAATGCTTCATCAGCCGGATCCTGATAAGGCACCGGATTTGTATGCAGGGATACTTGCTATACGTAAGATGCATTTGCGTGCGATGGAAGAAAGTGGTTTGACAGCCGCTGATGAAATGCTTTATCCGGAAAACAGAAGTTATCTGGATGATATATTGTCTTATGAGGCAATTGGTGCGAGATCAGTGGAAGATCAGCAGCACAGACTGACTGCAAGTGGAATGGATATCCCGGTAGGTATGAAGAATCCTACCAGTGGAGATTTGTCAGTAATGCTTAATTCAGTTGTTGCTGCACAGATGGGACATCGGTTTATTTATCGTGGAATGGATGTAACTACAGATGGAAATGAACTGGCACATGTGATTTTAAGAGGTGGCGTAGACAAGTATGGCACCTGTATTCCAAACTATCATTATGAAGATTGTGTGAGACTTCTTGAGTTATATGAAAAAAAAGATCTTAAGAATCCTGCGGCAATCATTGATGCGAACCATTCTAATTCGAATAAGGCATATAAGGAGCAGATACGAATTGTCAGTGAAGTGCTGCATAGCAGAAGGCATCACAGTGGACTTCAGACTCTGATAAAAGGTGTAATGATAGAAAGCTACCTGAAAGAGGGAAGACAGAATATTTGTGAAGACATGGAGTATGGAAAATCCATTACAGATCCCTGTCTGGGATGGGAGGATACGGAAGAACTGATCAAAAAAATTGCTGAAGAATGTTAATCTCCCGAAAATGTTAATCTTTTGTATCGCGAAGTTCAAGAAGTTGAATGTATTCAAAAAGACTTTTCTTAGAATCGTTGGAAAGCTTTCTGTATTTTGCAATCAGCTTCTTTTCATCTTCAGAATGGATGGCACAGCGAGAGCCGTCAAGAGTAATTGACTCGTCATCCAGAAGGTAATCAACTGTAACATGAAATAGATTTGCAAGTGACGTCAGCTTTTCGTGAGAAGGCTGACGACTCTTTGTCTCATAACCGGCAATGGTGGAACGGGCAACATTCAGATAATCCGCAACATATTGTTGTGTCATTTTATTTTCTTGACGAAGAGCTTTGAGCTTTTTTGAAAAAGACATAATCTTTTGTCCCCCTTTCCAGAATTAGGATATGTTCTATTTTAGCAAGTGTTGAGATAAAGAACATTACTTGTGCTGATTTTCAACAGGATAAAGATAATATGTTCCCGAATGAAACAATTCGCCCGATTTTTTTAAGGAGTGAGTCAAAATGAGACAAGAAAGATTTAAAATGGAAAGAGAAGGCCTGGTAGAAGAAGGTCAGGAAGTCGAGATTAGTGAGAGGAGTGCCGTGACCGGTCAGTATACTTATCTTGTGGAACCTTCTATTGCCATGTCAGGAATTTACAGAACAGGAGACAGGATTAAGGCAAGAAAAGGAATAATACGAAAGATTGAAAAGACAGAAAAGGGATTTTATCTGATTGTGGAGATGGAAAACTAGTTATGTGCGCCCGTTGACACAGGAAAAAAAAGTTTCTATACTATAAGCAGAATATGATGAGAGGATAGTTGGTTTATGATAATTGCAAGGAACGATGAAGAAAAGAGAAGCAGAATATGGAGAGTGACGACAATCGTGTCATCGGTTCTGATTGTGGTAATAGCAATCTATCTGTTAACAAAACTTTTTACATCTAATCCGTTAGAAGGAAAATGGGAAGATGAGGATGGAAATTTTGGAATAACAATAGAATCTAATGGGACAATGGTTGTGAATGTGTCAGAAGTTGCTGAGACAGGGAAAGTAAATGTGGCAATGGATTATACGCTTGATAAAGATGCAAAGACAATTTCTATCCATGTAGATGATAAAGAATTGGAGAGAATATCAGAAGAATCAGGAGGGAGCTACACACAGGAGATTTTAAAGAGTGCTGTAAGCCCGGTTGTGACAACATTTGATTATAGTGTTGAAAATGATGAATTAATATTGACAGAACGGGAATATGGAGAACAAATGATTTTTTTGAAAAAGTAAGGCTAGCAGATCCCCTCTATTTTCCATCGAATATTACGGTGGTTATAGAGGGATTTTCCATTTATAAATTATAAGTTAGTAATTATGATAGGAGAGGTGCTAAATATGTTCAGAGAAAAAACAAAAGAGATTAGAATTGGAAATGTTACGATTGGAGGCGGCAATCCGATTGCTATACAGTCCATGACAAATACGAAAACAGAGGATGTCAATGCAACGGTTGCGCAGATTCTTGAGCTGGAAAAAGCAGGGTGTGAAATTATCCGCTGCGCAGTTCCGACAATGGAGGCAGCTGAGGCATTGTCAGAAATTAAAAAACAGATTCATATTCCTCTGGTTGCTGATATTCATTTTGATTACAGGCTTGCAATTGCAGCTATTGAGAATGGGGCAGACAAGATTCGAATTAATCCGGGGAATATCGGAGATGAAAATCGAGTGAGGGCAGTAGTTGATAAGGCAAAAGAGTATCAGGTGCCAATCCGGGTGGGGGTTAACAGTGGATCTCTGGAAAAAAATCTGGTGGAAAAATATGGCGGTGTTACTGCAGAAGGATTAGTGGAAAGTGCGCTTGATAAAGTGAAGATGATTGAAAATATGGGATATGACAAGCTGGTTGTAAGTATTAAATCTTCGGATGTGCTGATGTGTGTGGAGGCTCATGAAAAGATGGCTAAAGTATGTCCATATCCGCTTCATGTAGGAATTACTGAATCAGGAACGATTTGGGCGGGGAATATTAAGTCTTCTATTGGGCTTGGTCTGATCCTTCATCAGGGAATCGGAGATACGATCCGCGTTTCTCTGACCGGTGCGCCTGTGGAGGAGATTAAATCTGCCAAAATGATTTTGAGGACATTGGGACTTAGAAAAGGCGGTATTGAAGTTGTATCCTGCCCGACATGTGGGAGAACAAAGATAGATTTGATCGGCCTTGCAAATAAAGTAGAAGAAATGGTGGCAGATATTCCGCTTGATATTAAAGTTGCGGTCATGGGGTGTGTTGTAAACGGACCGGGAGAGGCGAAAGAGGCTGATATTGGTATTGCCGGAGGAGTCGGTGAAGGATTGCTGATAAAAAAAGGTGAGATTGTAAAAAAAGTAAAAGAAGATGAACTTTTGGATACCTTGAGACAGGAGCTGCTTAACTGGAATGAATAAAACATTTTTTGAAGTATTTCCGACATTAAAGACAGATCAGAATATTGAAATGATGTTTCAGAACGTTGAAGTCACGAAGGTTGCAACGAACACAAATCGTGACTTTATTCGTGTGCATATTTTAAGTGAACACCTTTTGCCAAAAAAAATGGTGTATGAAGTGCAGAACAGATTAAAAGAGCAGCTTTTTGCGAGAACCAGAGTGTCAGTGAAAATAGTGGAAAGATACGAGTTGTCGAGACAATATACACCTGAAAATCTTATGAATGAATATTTGGACAGCTTTCTTTTCGAACTGGATGAACGCAGTGTAATAGAAAGAAGTATGCTAAACGAGGCAAAATTATCTTTTGAAGAAGAAAATATTCTTTGCCTTAAATTAACGGATAGCATTGTGGCGCGAGGAAAAAAAGATTCTCTTGTGGATTATCTGAAAACGGTGTACCAGGAACGTTTTGGGATGGATATAGATGTGCGGGTAATCTATGAAGAACCAAAAGACAGCAAATTAAAATACAATGACTTGAAGCTGCAGCAGGAAGTAAATGAAATCCTGAAAAATAATGCAACATTAAATGATAATGTGGAAGAAAAGGAAAATGATAAAGAAAAAACGGTATCTATAGATACTGAGAATGATAAGAAAAAGGAAACATCGAAAGTAAAAAAAGAAGAGGCAAAGAAATCTTTTCAGACATATAAAAAGCGGGATTCATATAGTCCGGTGAAACGTTCAGACGATCCGAATCTTGTGTATGGGCGTGATTTTGATGATGAGCCTATTGAACTCAGACAGGTGGTAACTGAGATGGGAGAGATTACCTTCCGTGGAAAAGTTATTAGCTTTGATACGCGGGAAATCCGCAATGAGAAGACGATCATTATGTTTGCCGTTACAGATTTTACTGATACTATTATGGTAAAAATGTTTGTAAGAAATGATCAGCTTGCAGATATTCTCGGAGAAGTGAAAAAAGGTGCATTCCTTAAGATTAAAGGAGTTACAACTATCGATAAATTTGACCGGGAGCTGACGATCGGCTCTGTGTTTGGCATACGGAAAATACCGGATTTTACTGAGTCAAGAAAAGATACTGCACCGGAAAAACGGGTGGAACTCCATTGTCATACAAAAATGAGTGATATGGATGGAGTATCTAATGTTGAGTCGATTTTAAAGCGGGCGCATGATTGGGGACATAAAGCAATTGCAATTACAGACCATGGAGTTGTTCAGGGATTTACAGAAGCAAATCATTATATACAGGGATTGGATAAGTCCGATCCATTCAAAGTGATTTATGGTGTAGAGGGTTATCTGGTTGATGACCTTCAGGATGTGGCTGTTAATTCAAAAGGACAGCTTCTTTCCGGTACATATGTTGTGTTTGATCTTGAGACTACCGGGTTTAGTGCTATTAAAGATAAGATTATAGAAATAGGTGCTGTGAAAGTGGAAAACGGATGTATCACAGATAAGTTCAGTACCTTTGTTAATCCCAGAATACCGATTCCTTTTGAAATTACAAAGCTTACCAGTATCACAGACGAAATGGTAATGGAGGCACCTGATATTGAAACAGTACTTCCGAATTTTTTGTCTTTTGTCGGGGATGCAGCTTTAGTTGCCCATAATGCAAGTTTCGACGTAGGATTTATTGAGCAGAATTGCAGATATCAGAATATCATGCCGGATTTTACCTCTGTTGACACGGTGGCAATGGCTCGTATTTTGCTTCCTACATTGGCAAAATTTAAGTTGAATGTGGTGGCAAATGCACTTCATATTTCTCTGGAAAATCATCATCGTGCAGTAGATGACGCAGGAGCGACGGCAGAAATTTTTGTGAAATTTATTGAGATGTTGAAAGAAAGGGGCATCTATGATCTTACAAAGCTGAATCAGTTTGGGGCGCAAAATAAGGACATGGTAAGAAAACTTCCTTCGTATCATGTGATCATTTTGGCGAAAAATCAAGTCGGACGGACAAATTTATATACATTGATTTCGAAATCCCATCTTGATTATTATGCTCGTCAGCCCAGAATTCCCAAGAGTGAACTGTCAAAACACCGGGAAGGATTAATCGTGGGAAGCGCCTGTGAGGCAGGAGAGCTTTATCAGGCGATTCTGAATGATAAATCTGAAGAACGGATATCAAGGATTGTAAACTTTTACGATTACCTGGAAGTACAGCCATTGGGGAATAACCGTTTTATGCTGGAAAGCAGCAAAATAACTAAAGTAAACAGCGAAGAAGATTTAAGAGAAATCAATCGTCAGATTATCCGGCTGGGGGAACGTTTTAATAAACCTGTAGTGGCAACTTGTGATGTCCATTTCCTTGATCCGGAAGATGAAGTTTACAGGAGGATCATTATGGCCGGGAAGGGCTTTACTGATGCAGACGATCAGGCACCATTATTTCTTCATACGACAGAGGAAATGTTGGAAGAGTTTGAATATCTTGGATCAGAAAAGGCAAGAGAGATTGTCATAGAAAATCCGAACCGGATTGCAGACATGATTGAAAAAATTTCACCGGTGCGCCCAGACAAGTGCCCTCCGGTTATTCCGGATTCTGACAAGCAGCTCCGTGAAATTTGTTACCGGAAAGCGCATAGTATGTATGGAGAGGATCTTCCGGAAATTGTTACAGAACGTCTGGAGCGAGAGTTGAATTCAATCATTTCCAACGGATTTGCGGTTATGTATATTATTGCTCAGAAATTAGTCTGGAAATCTGTGGAAGATGGGTATCTGGTTGGCTCGCGTGGTTCAGTAGGATCTTCGTTTGTTGCAACTATGGCGGGAATTACCGAAGTAAACCCATTAAGCCCTCATTATTATTGTAAAAAATGTCATTACAGTGATTTTGAATCCGAGGAAGTGAAGGCATATGCAGGCGGATGTGGATGGGATATGCCGGATAAGCGTTGTCCGGTCTGCGGTGAGATGCTTGTGAAGGATGGATTTGATATTCCGTTTGAAACATTTCTTGGGTTTAAAGGGAATAAAGAACCGGATATCGATCTTAACTTTTCGGGTGATTATCAGAGTAATGCTCACAAATATACAGAAGTTATCTTTGGCGCAGGTCAGACATATCGTGCCGGAACCATTGGAACACTGGCTGATAAAACTGCATTTGGCTATGTGAAAAACTATTATGAAGAACGCGGGCAGGGAAAGAGAAATTGTGAAATTGACCGCATTGTTCAGGGATGTACCGGAATAAGAAGAAGTACCGGTCAGCATCCGGGGGGTATCATTGTACTTCCACTTGGGGAAGATATCAATTCATTTACCCCGGTTCAGCATCCGGCAAATGACATGAATACGGATATTGTTACGACACATTTTGATTATCATTCCATAGATCATAA
Organism: Lachnospiraceae bacterium; assembly: GCA_051888795.1. Classification (GTDB taxonomy): domain Bacteria; phylum Bacillota; class Clostridia; order Lachnospirales; family Lachnospiraceae; genus MD308. The sequence continues at coordinate 123,933 of JBJFCD010000167.1, forward strand.
CCTTTTAAAACTGGATATTCTGGGGCATGATGATCCGACAATGATAAAGACTCTGGAAGAATATATCAGTTCCCCGGCGATGGAAAATGAATATAATGAGACAGATCATAAATTTGACGCGACAAAGATTCCGCTGGATGATAAAAAAGTGATGTCTCTTTTTCATGATACTTCGGCATTGGGAATCACACCCGATGATATAGGAGGCTGCCCTGTCGGATGTCTTGGAATTCCGGAGTTCGGAACAGATTTTGTTATTCAGATGGTAGTGGATACAAAGCCTCAGTCTCTTTCTGATCTGATCCGTATTTCCGGTTTGTCGCACGGCACAGATGTGTGGCTGAATAATGCTCAGGAATTGATTAAAAGTGGAAAGGCAACAATTTCTACAGCTATTTGTACCCGAGATGATATTATGACATATCTGATCAACAAAGGTATGGACAGTGAGGAATCCTTCACAATCATGGAGCGTGTCCGTAAAGGTGCAGTAGCAAAAGGAAAATGTAAAGAATGGCCTAAATTTAAAGAAGATATGAATAATCATGGAGTTCCGGACTGGTATATCTGGTCATGTGAGAAGATTAAATATATGTTTCCGAAGGCACATGCGGCGGCATATGTTATGATGGCATATAGAATTGCATATTGTAAGATCAATTATCCACTTGCATATTACGGGGCATATTTTGGAATTCGTGCAGATGCATTTTCTTATGAAATTATGTGCCAGGGAAAAGAAAAGCTGCAGTATTATATCGATGATTACAATCGGCGTTCTGCGACACTTACACAAAAAGAACAGGCAACCCTTAAAGATATGCATATCGTACAGGAAATGTATGCGAGGGGTCTTGAATTTGAGCCGTTGGATATTTACAGAGCACAGGCAACAAAATTTTTGATTGTGGACGGTAAACTGATGCCTCCGTTTTCAAGCATTGACGGAATGGGAGAAAAAGCAGCGGAAGCAGTAGCAGAGGCGGCTAAAGACGGACCATATCTTTCGAAAGACGATTTCAGGCAAAGGACGAAAGCGAGTAAGACAGTGATTGATTATATGGCTGAGCTGGGGCTTCTTGGTGACTTGCCGGAATCCAATCAGCTGTCATTGTTTGATCTGTAATATCTCAAATAGAGAGGAATTTTGAAACTATAAGAAAGAAGATAGAAATTATGAACATAAAAAAACAGTATAAAGGGATTTTTTATATTATCTTATCAGCTTTTTGCTTTGCGCTTATGAATATGTTCGTTCGTATGGCAGGGGATTTGCCATCAATACAGAAAAGTTTTTTTCGTAATCTCGTAGCGGCAGCTTTTGCCTGTATTATTCTGATGAAGGATCGAATTCCATTCCGATGTCAGAGAAAAAATTTATTGTATATGATTTTGCGTGCCGGGTTTGGAACCATCGGAATCCTCTGTAATTTTTATGCTGTGGATCATCTGGTACTTTCAGATGCTTCAATGCTAAATAAAATGTCTCCGTTTTTTGCAGTACTTTTCAGTTATCTTATTTTAAAAGAGAAAGTGACACCTGTACAGGCTTTTCTGGTTGCAGGAGCGTTTTTGGGAAGTATGTTTGTTGTGAAGCCAACATTTGCGAATATGGATATTGTGCCGTCTGTTATCGGATTGACCGGAGGAATCTGCGCGGGAGCTGCATATACAATGGTAAGAAAATTAGGGGAAAATGGAGAAAAAGGACCTTTTATTGTATTTTTCTTTTCTTGTTTCTCTTGCCTTGTGACTCTGCCGTGGCTTGTATTTGATTATCATCCTATGACTGGAATACAGATTGTAATTCTTCTTCTGGCAGGTTTTGCGGCTGCAGGAGGGCAGTTTTCCATTACGGCAGCGTATTGTTATGCTCCGGCAAGAGAAATCTCTGTGTATGATTATTCGCAGATTATCTTTTCGGCAATATTGGGATTTTTTGTATTCGGCCAGCTCCCCGATATTCTCAGCTGGATTGGTTATGGAATCATATGTACAATGGCTGTATTGATGTTTTTGTATAACAAAAGAAGGGAGAAGGCATGAAACAATCACAGATTACTTACTGGTGTCATGAAATAATTCGTTCTCAGGCTCCGGAAGATGGTTTCTATATTGATGCAACTATGGGAAAAGGTAATGATACCTTGTTTTTGTGTGAACTGGCAAACAGAGAGGGGAAAGTCATAGCTTTTGATATACAGACAGAGGCGCTTGCCCAGACAGAAGCACTTTTGAAAAAACATGGAGTATATGAGAAAGCAGAACTTGTGTTAGACAGCCATGAACATATGGGACAATATGCAGAAGAAGAGTCTGCAGATGTTATTTGTTTTAATTTCGGATATTTGCCGGGAGGGGATCACCATATTGCGACATCTGCTGTGACGAGTCTTAAAGCAGTTAAAAGTGGGCTCTCTTTATTAAAAAAAGGTGGCATGATGAGCCTGTGTATTTACAGCGGTGGCGATACAGGTTTCGAAGAAAAAGAGATGTTGCTTGCATTCCTTAAAACGCTGCCATCTAGAGAATATACAGTGATTGTGAATGAATACTGGAACCGCGGTAACAATCCGCCAATACCAGTGTTTGTGTTTAAAAGATAAGGAGGTTATGTGATGAGGAGAAAAGACAGGGAAGTGACAGGTACTGAGGAAATCCGACAGATTCTGGATAGGTTTAAGGTGTGCAGGATTGGGCTTGTTGATGCCGGAAAGCCGTATATCATTCCTGTGAACATGGCTTATGAGTTTATAGAAGACAGGCTTATTATTTATTTTCACTGTGCAAAAGAAGGGAAAAAGATTGATCTGATTCGTAAAAATGCAACTGTGGGATTTGAGATGGATCAGGAAATAGGACTTACAGAAGGAAATACTCCATGTCAGTACAGTTACAGATATGTGAGTATTATCGGCTCAGGTACAGCAAGTTTTGTGGAGGATGAAAAAGAAAAAGCAGCAGCGCTTACAAAGATTATGAAACATCAGACGGGAAAAGATTTTACGGAATTTGATGAAAATCCAAATCTCCTCTCTGCAGTGTGCATTATTCGGGTGGATGCAGAAGAATATGCGTGTAAGAAAAATTTATGATAAATGCAGGAAGCGAAATGAAAACTATGCTGTGTTATATGATTTTACTGTAACTAAATGCTAAAGTAATGCTTTAAATAGGCGAAGTGTTATGATATACTACTAAAAGGATACTAAACTGATATGGTGAGGTATACATACGAAAGGATGGAAAAGAACAAGATGGCGGAAAATAAAAAAGTAATTATGCTTGGCAATGAAGCGATTGCCAGAGGTGCCTATGAAGCCGGAGTAAAGGTTTCAGCAGCAT
>JBJFCD010000168.1:0-2443 GCA_051888795.1 Lachnospiraceae bacterium
GTAAACGGTAAACCATCCGTGCCTTGAAAAATTAAACCGCCATGTTCTCTGCATAGTATAATCAGAGAATATGGCGGTTCGTTTTAATCTATACGTTTCTTTCTACATACTTCCGGCAATGAGTCTGACCAAGGCATAAGATCTTCAAGGAATTCTAAGCTGGTCTCATCATCATGCTCTGGAATCTCAGTAAGCAGGTGTTTCAGGTATTCATAGATTTTCAGGTTGTTTGCTTTCGCAGTTTCCACAAGGCTATAGAGGATTGCACTTGCTTCGGCTCCATGAAGTGTATCTATCAGCTTCCAGTTATGCTTGCCTATCGCAAAACCTCGAATTGCGCGTTCGGCAGCGCTGTTATCAATCGGAATTCTTCCATCTGTTAAGAATTCTCTTAGATACTGTTCCTGATTTATACAATATTTAAGAGCTTCCTGAGTCTTTTCTTTTGGCAAGCCTTTGCCGTATTCGGATTTTACCCACGCAAAAAACGCCTCGACCAATGGCTTAACCTTCTTTTCACGTTGTTTCAAACGTTCTTCCGGGCTAAGATCAGCAAGTTTGTTTTCTTCCCGATATATGTTTCGTATCAGCACAATCGCTTTAGAGGCAACAGTGCCTTTAGCTTTTTTCTCGCCAAGTGCTTTAACCACGTCGGCAAAGCCTCGCCGAGCATGAACCCAGCATGATGAATTCCGCAGACCGTTTTCGCTCATCTTGGCGAGATTGTGGTAGGCCTGATATCCATCAGATACAATGACTCCGTTAAAGTCTTCAAGGAACTTAATCGGATGCTCCTGCTTTCGCTGTTTCTGATAATCATAGATTACCACAGGGCTCTCATCACATAGTATTCCTGTGCGATATACCCACATCCAGCTTTTATGTACACCCTCACGACCATCCTTGTTAACGCATACCGGGGTCTCATCAGCATGTAAAACCGGGCACTTGAACAGTTCTTTTTTCATTCGGTCATAAACAAGTGACAGATATTTTTCTGTCAGCCTGATTACCCAGTTTGCCATTACCTGCCTTGAAATCACGACATCCTGTCTTGCAAATTCCTGCTCCTGTCTATACAGAGGCATTGCGTTAGTATACTTGCCATTAATGATTGCAGCAACAAGAGATGGTGTTGCAATGCTGTTGTTAAGCATTTCCTTTGGATGCTTAGCCTTTACGACAGTTCCGTTCTTTGTGCCTTTATATACCTTTATATGATGCTCAATAACCTCATAGGTTGCAGGATGCATTTCCAGTTTCCTGTAAACTTCGTCAGGAAGGCATCTATATCCATCTGGGAACAATTTCGCCAATTCTTCATCGGAAAGAGTATGCTCCTCTATCTTTACCGGAAATCCTGACAAATCATTGTCACGCTTACCTTTTTTCTTTCTGCGATAAGACTTTACAACAGTTTCCATATCAGGTTCTTCAACGATGCCTTTATCGAACTCAAATTCAACTTCATTGAAGAAAAGCTGCTGTCCTTCTTCCTCATCAAGCACCAGGTTCTTTTCCGTTTTTCTTCCAAACTGTCTCTGATTGGCGATTGCCAGTTGTTCAGTCAAAATTCTGATAGTAGCATTTGTTTCGTTTATCTGTTTGGACATTTCATCCAGCTTTAGCAATGAATTGTCAAGCTGCTCCTTAGTTGACAGCAGCATCTGAATCAGAATTTCCTTGTCTAGACTATTAAGTTTTTCATAAGTTAAATGTCCATTTTCCATATGAACATTATACCATTTTTTTGATTCAAAAACAATAGAAGAAGTGGCTAAAACCATTGAAAATTAAGGCTTTCACCACTTCCTTGGCCATACGAATTCGTCATAAAACACGCTCGGGATTCAGTTTTTTTACAGACTTTTTTTGATCTATTGACAGCCCTTCCATTAACCAGCGAAACTGCTGCGGAGTCATCTCCCGCACTTCTGCCTCATTCCTGGGCCAGTCAAATTTTCCTGATTCCAGTCTTTTATACGCCAGCAAAAATCCATCTCCTTCCCATAGCAATGCTTTGATACGGTCTTTTTTTCTGCCGCAGAACAAAAACAGTGTATTGGGTTCAAATGGATCCAGCTTAAATGCCTGGCTTACGTGGGCAGCTAAACCATCAATTCCGTATCGTAAGTCTGTGCGGCCAGTCGCTATGTAAATCTTGTTGAAGCCCTGTGCATCATTAAACATGAAGAAAAGCCCCCATTATCAGTTCTATCGTTGCATAATCAGTACTTGCTGGAATGGTTATTTTCTTTTCACCTGACTCCAGAACAATGCACTCAGCTGTGCCAGCGTTCTTTTCTGTAGCAGCAGTACGCATGACTGCCTCCGGGATTGCTTCGAAGGCAACAGTCTTTTCCGAAACTGGATCTTGTTCACTGGCTATAGCTTTTAATTTAGAACGCCTATATCTGAATGTATTAATATTTATTCCGTGCAA
>JBJFCD010000169.1:0-10771 GCA_051888795.1 Lachnospiraceae bacterium
AGGAAAGCTCGTACTGTATATTTTGTACTTGCACTTGCCGGAGTCATATTATAGGTAAAAGAACCGTCATCTCCGTATTTTGAGAAGTTAACTCTGGTTCGTCCCGGAGTGTTTACCGTCAGCGTTCTTGTTCCCAGCTTGGATGTAGAATAGTAGATAAGTCCATGTGCTGTCACATTATAATACTTATTAACATTTGAATAATCTTCAAATTTACCCGTAAGTGCTATCTTACCACTATTTACTGCCGCCACAGATAATGTCACCTTTGGTGCAGTCTTTGCTACACTAATGACCGGAATCGCCTCCGTCTTTGTATCACCACATACCGTACATGTATATGTTTTTACTCCTTCTTCTGTTTCCGTTGGCTCTTTGGTCACTACCCCTGCATCATACGAATGGCCTTTTGCCGGAATCTCTGTACCTACTTCGATAATCTCTCCACAGTTACTACAGATTGTATCCCCTGTATAACCCCTTTCTGTACACGTTGCTTCTTTCTTATTCTGCAATTTTGTATTTTCATGATTGCAGGCTGCCACTCCGCTTACTTCTACTTCATATGTAAGTTCTTCACTTCCATCTTCTGATATCGTTAGAATTCTTACAATATTTTCACAATTTGGAAGAACTGTAATACCTGCATTACATTCTGATGTAGCGGTAACTTCAACACCATCAGCCGTATACTTATAAACTTCTGATGTGAAATCAGAAAGTGGAGTCTCATCAACAGCTATTCCCGAGAGTGCAGCAGAACTTTGGTATTCAATCCTTCCTGCATAGGTCATAATTTCAGCTTCTGTCAATGCTACGCAGTTACTTCCATTGGTGCCATTCTGTTGTTTTAAAATGATCTTAAGGGCAATCGGATTCACAACTTCAGAAAATTCATAAGTATATTCCGCTCCCAAACTATACTCTTCCACACATTCACTTGTATACTCTATCTCTGTAAATGTCTGACCATCTAAGGAGTATTCAAAAGAAACTGTCTCTGGCAATGCTGCACAATTATCAAAATAATAATATAGATTTACGCTGTTTAACAACTGTGCAGTATCCCACCCAAACGTAATCGTTGCAGAATCAGAAGTAAAGCGATTGTTCCAGTTACTCCAACGTTCAGATGTATTATCTCCCGGTTTTGTCGTTCCATTATTAATAGAAGAGAGGTTGTCCGATTGATTAGATCCTTCAATATCCTGTGTCAGACTTGATGCTGCCGATGCAACATTCGTACTTTCTGTATTCACAGCCTCTGTAACACGTACACTGGCAGTGACTGGAAGAGTCTCATCCCCGAATATCTTTGCTGTTCCATCTACCACAACAACGCTATCTACATTTGAAAAATCTTTTTCTTCCACTGATTCCCATTCCACGGCAAATTCCCCGCACAAGGTTCCATCTGCCAGTACACCGGCAACTTTATCCGGCAATGTGGGAACGGTATTCACCATAGCTGCAGTTGAGATATTGCGAAGTGTAACTATATTTCCGATTACGTGAAGACGACACGTCACATACAGAACTTCCTCTCCTTCAAATGCCAGAGTTCCCTTTACGATATAATCACCTGGCGTATTATAAGTTTCTTCCGGCACCTCATCCCATTCAACCGTACCTTGTACTTCCGTTCCATCTGCCTTTGTTCCGGTTGCGTCTGTCTTAAATGTCGGCTTTGTTCCTGCTTTAATTGTATAATCACGAACCATTGAGTAGCTGATAAGGCCTTCTTTTGTTTCCTCACCCTCTACTTTATTTGTTGTTACTGTAACACTTCCACCTGTTAATCCGTCAGAAGAGACCTTGACTTCGAATGAGCCTACATCCTTTGTTGATCTCACAATCGCCAGTGCTTTACCTGCATATGCTGTAATCTTTGCGCTCGTAGTACCTGTGAGAACAGAATCCTGCTGGTATTTGTCAGTTGTTGCCTGATCCCCATTATCCACACCAACGATCTCACCATTTCCACTTAAATTGAAATTAATCGAGTTTGTTGCAGTTGTGTCGAGATTTCCATTTGCATCTGTAACTTCTACAGAAACATACGCCAGACTGCTGCCATCTGCGTCAATTGCTGTTTTATCCACTTGCACATCCAGCTTACTTACTGTTTCCGGAGTGCTTACTTCTGCATTTCCCACTGTATCAGTAATTTCATTATCATTCTCATCATACGCTTTTGCAGAAATTGTCCCCTCTTCATAAGTTACATTGAATGTTGCATACAATGCTGTTGATCCCGATCCACTTTCAGCCGTACATACACTGCTGTCGTTACTGGTTGTAGAATACGTATAATACTCGTATCCCGCATCTGTTTTATTAACTGTTCTTGTTGCAGTTCCAATCAGGGTGCCATTCCGGTACAATTCTACCTTTGGAGCATTGCTGTAAATAACTACTGGTGTCTTTTCACTGCTAGTAAGCATGTTATCGCTATCCCATGCCGTAACCAAATGCAATGTGTTCTCACTCTGATTCCACTGGCTGCGATAGAAATAATAAGTATCCTTCGGGAATCCTGTTGTCTCTACGATTCCAAAATAACTGCTGTTCGGAATCGCTCCGCTTCCACTCACAGAACCACTTCCTGTTCCATTCCACGGAGTTGGTTCACCAAGGTAATCAAATCCTGTCCACACAAACTCACCGGCAACATAATCTTTGGTCATCGTATTATACAATGAATCATGGGCTGTCATTCCCCAGCTTACTGCTGATGTATCATAAGAGGTCAGATGATATTTGCCATCTGCATTAGATGTACTTGCCTGACTGGTGTATATTCCACGACTGTTGACTGCAGAAGAAGTCTCAGAAGCAATAATTGTTCCATATGTACCTGACATTGAAGTTAATTCGCTTGAAGAAGCATAATTGAATCCGACGATTCCTCCATTATTAGAAATCACATTATGCACAGAACCCAGCGTACCACTGGTTGTTCTCTGATTGCTGCCGATAGTCGTCTTACGTGTCGTATCCTTTTCCTTAATCCAGTCAATCAGATTCTGGGCAATCGTCGGGAATGAACTATCTGCACTGGCGCCTTCCTGAATCTCATTTCCCAGAGACCAGAGGATAACCGACGGATCATTCCGGTCACGAAGAACCATGGATTTCACCGCATACTCTGCCCAAGTCATATCACTTTCGCTTCCAAGCAAATCGGCACTTCCCAAACTGGTATTAAAATATTTACCGAAATCATTACTGTTACCGTTTTTTGATACACTCCATCCGTCAAACGCTTCTTCAATCACCAAAAGTCCCAGCTCATTACAAATATCGATAAAATCTTCATCTGCCGGATTGTGACTGGTACGGACAGCATTGACACCCATATCTTTCATGATGGAAAGCTGTCGATACATAGCGTCATAAGAAGCCGCACTTCCAAGCGCTCCCTGATCATGATGCAGACAGACTCCATTCAGTTTCAGATTCTTCCCATTCAGTTCAAATCCATAACTCTCTCCAAAGCTAAAATAACGGAAACCAAATGTTGTATCATAACTGTCCATCAACGTATCATTTGCCCAAATCTCAGTACGGACATAATACAAATTCGGAGAGTCCGTAGACCATAGAGATGGCTTGTTAACAGTCATTTCACTTTCCACTGTCTGACTCGTTCCTGGAGTAATTGTTACAGATTTCTCAACTGTTTCTGAAGCCTTATCTCCGGATTTTGTATACACTGTGTTTTTTACTTTAATCTCAGACACACTTGTATCTGATTCTGCCTCTGTGTTATTTACAATATCTGCTTCCATCTTAACAGTGCCTGTGCCATTCTCAATATCCGGCGTCGTCACTTTTGTTCCTCTATAATCCACATATACCTGATTCGTTGTAATCAAGGTTACATCACGGTAAATGCCGCTTCCGGAATACCAACGGCTGGACGGAATATTATTAACAGCTTTCACCGCAACCACATTCTCGGTACTGCCATCACAGGTTACTTTATCCGTGATATCAATTGCAAAAGATGTATATCCGTAATGATTCTCTCCCACCTGTGTTCCATTCACATAGACGTATGCATCGGAATAAACACCGTCAAAATTAATCACCAGTCTTTTCCCAGCATAGCTTTCCGGCAGAGTAAATTTCTTCCGGTACCATCCTGTTCCGCCCGGAAGGAATCCCGATTCTGCTTCCCCACTGGTTGTAAAATCCTGAGAAATGCTGAAATCATGCGGAAGCGTTACAGACTCCCAGGATGAGTCGTTGAATCCTGAATCCTGAGCACTCGATGAAGTTCCCAGATAAAACTTCCATCCCTCGTTAAAATCCGCTTCTCTGGTATCCTGGATACTTCCGGTAAGCTGAACCGTCTCAGGATCACCCGCAATAGTCTCTCCTTCTTCCGCTTGTACCGGAAGAGAAATACTGGTCAAAGCCAGCGCACCGATCGCGGCGAAAGAGAGCAATCTGTTTACAAATCTTTTTTTCATAAGTTTTTCCTTTCGTGTGTAATTCTTTCGGGTTGCATCTTTATTATTAAAATTCTTCCAATCCACAGTCTTGGGGCAGATCCTCATTTACTGACGGAATTGACTGAATTCTAATTTCGTCTGGAATTTTTTCTAAATATTCATTATAGTATTTTGCGGCAGCCTGATTCATCCGGCACAGATAATCCGGGCGACCATTGTAATCACCGCATTCATTGTAAACCATTGCAATGCATGGATGACAAAGTCTGACATTTGGACATCCGGCACACGCTGGTGAATACCGAATTTTTGATGTCTTTTCTACTAGTTCTTTCCATGCATCGGCAAATTTTTTTTCTTTCATCGGAATATATACCGAAGCATGCATTCCACAATTCATCATATTTCCTTGCCAATCCAACCAGAAAGAGCTATTACCTGCTCGACAATTCATTCTCATAATATTCTCTGGTATTTCATGCATTTTTATTTCTTCTAATGGAACAAACCGTCGATATCTTTGGGATTGTCCAACGAACCATTCTGGTTCATTCTGAAGAAAGTCTGCCTTTACCCTCATGAGGCCTGCCTTTTCTGGTGACAATCGATTATTCTTTCCAATCATATAATTATCTCTTCGAACTGGAGGAAACATATAAGTTGCCGTCTGAATCGGCACCTCCATTTTCCTAGCATATTCCATAATTTCATCTAAATCATGTACATTTTGCGGTGTAATACTGGTATTGAATTTAATCGGTATTCCATAATGTTTCAACCAAAAAACTCCGTTACACACATTTCTGAATGCTTCGCCATTACCACAAAGCTTTTGATAGCTGTCCTCACTAGCTCCATACAACGTAATATTAATCCGAGTGGGAACATGATGACTAAGCCATTTTGCCATTTTTTCATCAACTAAAGATGCATTGGAATTTACACTGACTTGCATTCCCATTTCAAGCATCTTTCCTAAAATTTCCTGAAAGTCTTCTCGTAAAAATGGTTCACCTCCAGTCAACAGCGGATATAGAAGTCCTTCTGCTTTTGCCTGTTTAGCCAATTCCAGCCACCAGTCCGCAGACTTAAGTCCCCCCATCGCATTGACCTCCATCTTACTTTTTCGGACATAACACATCTTGCACTGAAAATTACACATTGGCAAAAGTTCAAAGGCTCCACTCAGAGGAATATGCAGTTTTCCTGCTTTCTTCCATAAACGGTCTGATATTTTATCCACTCATAATCACCTTCTCTTCTATTAACATTATTTCTAGTACATCTACTGCCTCTTTCTCTGGCGTACAACACAAAACATAAACTGGTACATCTTCAATCAACTTACCAATCAGCTCCATATTTTGAATCCTCGCAACGCCACTCCAAGAATCCATCACTACTTGTGACATCAAACGACTGATTGCCTTACCCGGATGCAACCGTTTCACACTACATTCAGTTCCACGTTCTAACAATACTACACATCCTAGGCTATTCACTTTACTGCTTCGTACCGGTTCCGAACCATCTAAAGGATAACCATAGGTCTTCCACTCTTTCTGGATTTTCCGAATTAATGTCCGATCATTGCAGACGATTTCTGCTCCCCGATATTGTCGCCACAGCTTTGCCTGTGTACTCTTACCAATACCCGCCGGAGCCGAAAATAAAATCCCCTTTCCTTTCCAAGAAATCTGTGCCGCATGAAGAAACAACACCTGAAAATGTAAGAAAACTTCTCTCATCGGAAGCATCCGCAAAATGCTACCTAACTTTTTAGTTGGTTGTAAAAAAGGTTTTTCATTCAACACACAGTGGATTTCTTTAAAATCGTCTGTATAGAAAGCACATGCCACTGGTCCCTTAAAACCGCCTCGAGTAATACAATAATTTTTACCATCTTGCTTATAATAACTCAAGAGCGCATCTTGCCCAATCATCTCTGTGTGAGGCAACCTACACTCATCCCAATTCCATGTAATAAAAACGGTAACATCCACCGCAAATATATTACTCACCGAAAATAGTTCTAATTCCGGATTTACTTCCAACTCTCGTTCTGAACAAAACAGGAAATCCACACCACCTAATTGTAATCTTTTTTCCATAAAAATTCCTAACTATCACCTAAGATTGCAACAAAGGCCGGCAGTTGCCTGCCGGCCTTATTGCCTTTATTAATATAATGCTTCTTATGACATCCAATAACCACCATCCGCAGCTGAATAGTAACAATCACACGTATCTTCATAAAACCATACATTATATGTAGCAGACCGTGCACTATATGACATTGCAAACGGATCCTCGTAATCCTCACATTGTTGATGATCTCCAATCTCTGGACCATTGTGAACAACTACAGCACAATTACTGGCAATAGATGCATCTAAAGAATATCTTTCTATTTCCACTTTCGGAGCTTCATATGGCTTTTTCATTCTATCATTCGCCCCCCTCTTACTAAATATCTAGATTCTCATCTGCTTGATCCACAATTGTGAACTCTACATTTCCGGTAACTTTAATATTTGTTACGGATACCAGACTACTGGTAGATTCTATCTTAAATGTTGCTATCTTTACTCCGTCTTCATCTGTTGTGATCTGTGCATAACCAGAGATATCATAATAACAATCTGCCGCATTACTTAAGTTTAAAGTATTTCCGTTGATAGAAACGCTACCACTTCCCAAAGGTGCTTTCAGTCCAAGATAAATCTTATTACTATTAGCATCCCAATCATATAAAGAGAATGCCACACTCTGACCATTATTCAAATATACTTCTTCCTTTGGTCCGTTACTTCTGTATTCTTCAGCAGCAGTAATATTACCATTGCTGTCTGTAAATACAACAAAGTTCTCTCCATCCCAACTCAGAGTATCATCTTCATTAATTGAAGCCTCTCCAAGTAATTTTTGGCGAAGAGTGGCAACTGTCATATTTGCCTCACCATCAGTCGCATATGCAGCGTCCCCAACAGAAACGTTTGTATCTCCCCTATCCAGAGGGTTAATTACTCGAACTCCATCCAAATAAAAATCTTTACCGTAATTCAAATTCCCATTTGCCTTAGCAATGGATACGGTTACGGTATAAGTATCATACTCAAGCCCGTCTTCCGTAAATACCGGAACATTATATAATGTACCAACATCTGTTCCTTCTACAGACTTATAAATATTGTTTCGAAGAAGGCTGTGAATTTCTTCTCCTTTAGAATTTTGGATTACTACTTTCATATATGCAGCCGTTCCACTAGTTCTTGCGAAGAAAGAGGTTCCTGTTCCAGTAAAGGAATAACTAAATTTTGCCGCACCTCCTGTAGTATCCACATACTTACTTGATCCATTACTATCTCCACTATCATTTAAGTATGCTGCATCAGATCCATAAGGGCTGTCACCTACAGTACCTACAACTCCCGGTTCCTGCGGATCTGTCTGAGCTGTTCCTACATCACTCCAACCATCACTAAATGTCACCAAACCAGTGAAATTCTCTTCATAGTACATACTGGTTGCAGGAATAATATAAATATTCGCAGTCTTAGACTCAGATGCTGTCGTCGTCTCATTTCCAGAGTTACCGGAGCCTGTAACCTTTGCAGTATATGTCAGGACTTCTACTCCTGTCAGCTGCTTAGTCAACTGATATGTAATCTTTCCATTTTCGATTGTAGCTGTACCATACTCAGCACCTTTTACATCCGTCAGTTCAATTGTATCTCCACGGTAAACATCGTTTGCCAATGCATCAATGACAACTGGAAGACCGTAATCAATGACAATCTGATCATCTACCGGACGAGAACTCGGGTTCGGCAGGTTTGCATCAAAATAGTTTTCGCAGATAAACTGCAGAGAATCTTCTGCTTCCGTGCTTCCCTTTGCAGTAACTGCCGCACTGGTAAGATTTTCTTTTGTAGCTGGAATAGCAGAACCTTCGCTATAGGAAGTACTGCTTACCGTAAAGCCACCTGCTGCCGTTCCACTATATGTATAAGTCGGAAGTTTAAATCCGATACCATCTACAACATCTTCCACTACCTGATATTCTGCTCCGTCAGCTACAATCTCACCAATAAACTTCGCAGTCTGTCCATTTTTCAGTGTAAAATGTCCGTTCGCATCTGTAGACGGTGTACTAATTACCTGTCCATTCGCATTCAACAGACTATAATTTGTATTTGCAACTGGTTTACCATTCTTTGTTAATGTAAAACTAAAATCAATCTTATCAACAGTTTCCTGCTCTTTTGCTGTCAACGGTGAAAGAGTTCCATCGGATGAGATGGACTGTGTTGCACGCTTTGTAACAGAAACAACATCCTTCATTGGAAGATTAAACTGAATCTTGCAGTTCGAAGAACCAGCTCCACGCTCCAGATAGAAAATAGTCAATTCATGACTGTCTGTTGCAGCAAATGTCTCACGAGTCTGATTTAATGTACCTGTTGTGTCTCCATCATTGAAAATTGTTCCGCTTATGGCCGCACCATTATAATCCGCAACCGCTACATCACTCGTATTACTTTCAGAAATAGACCATGTATTCTCCGCAAAGTTAATTGTTGCGTCCAGACGGTTATGAATACCACCCAGATCGATCACCAGCTGTCCATCAATGAAGATCCATACATCATCATCACCAGAAAAGCTGAATGTAATATCATCAGAAGTATTATCATTTGGATTCATCTTTCCATTGGCCGTCATAGTAAATGGAATAGTCGTTCTCATACCAAAGTGGTAATCACAATTAGCCTCGCCATTGATACTCTGTGTGCTGTTAAACGGCATCCATACCGTCGTACTTCCATCACCATAGTTTCCGCCGTTACTCTGCGGATTTCCTTCATTGAAGTACAGACGCCCATTCGACTGTGCTGCCGTTGACCCCTGTGTGCTGTCCGCATAGAAATAAACACCATTCTGGCTAGCATCAAAAGTATAAGTACCATTTTCATATACAAACGGAAGCTCTACACCCGTATAGATATCCTTTACCGTAGCATCTGAATTAAAAATTCCACCATCAGGTTTTGTAAAAGTAATATCCTTATTTGCTGTTAATGTGCTCTCTACAAGACCACTGTAAGTGTATTGACCATAAGCATTAGTCTCACCCTTATTCCACCAGTTCCATACAGCAAATGGTAGGCTAGCGGTAGTCGTAAAGGTTACTTGTTCTGTACCGGAATCTGTCACCTTATAGAAATAGAATGCATTACCACCATCATTATTTACATTGTAACCGCCATAACCTGTTGCCGTAGTACTTCCCCACTGACACAGATAATAACTATCACTTTTCAGCTGAACACAGCCAGTGTATGTACCTCCGGTATAACCTACTATTTCAATATTGCTGGCAGTAGTAGCTGTCTTTTCACCATTCTCTCCACTGCCGATTGTCATATATCCATTGGTGCTGTTCAGCGTATAGGTCCCATCACCATTAGATTTTACCGTCCACTGTGTAGCATCATTCTGGTTGTCAGTACTGGTAATACCACTTGTGTTACCTACCAGCCATGATCCAACATTATTTGCTGCTGCACGAGCATTCCGAATAATATAAGTACCATCTTCTAATGCGATTTCTTCAGAATAAGATTCAGCGTCCGGAGACCCCGCACTAAAATAGATACCATTCCAAGTCTCTCCAAGATCTCCATCTACTTCCACCTGATGAGTCGCATTGTTAATTGTTGTCTTATCATAGTTGTACATCGTTACAGGGAAATACTTAAGTGTTGTAGCAGTCTGTGCATCTGCTGCTTTTGTCAACTCATACGTTGACGCACGAAGCTCTGTATCATCCGTTACAGTAGTTTCATCTTCAACCAATGCTACCTCGACGTTTTCATCCGCTGTGTTTTCTGTTGTTTCACCAGATGTTTCTGATGAATTCTCTTCATTGCCTGTAATCTTACCCCACAAACTTTCCCACCAGCTTTTCAGTGAGGATGTACTGGAATAAGAACTACTACTTTTTGGCGCTGCATTTACCGGCATATAGGTAACACTCAATGCTAATGCCATAGAAAGCGCCAGAATTCTCATTCTTTTCTTCATCACTTGCCTCCTTAATTTTATTCCTTAATATAGTAAATAATAATGCGATTAAATAACTTTTACTTTTCTTTACAGTGCGACTCCCGCACTGCACATTACCTGCGCGTAAATTCCGATTTATCACCCAGTTCCAAGCACACAAAAAAGCCCCAAACATGCTATTTTACGCATGTTCAGAGCCTTCTATCTCTCTATTATTCTATTGAATAAATCGCAATTTACCT
>JBJFCD010000170.1:0-1064 GCA_051888795.1 Lachnospiraceae bacterium
CTTGCGGTGGGGTGAAAGCTGTTGGTGATGTAATCGAAGAGTGTAACATGAAGAAGGTTAAACTCATATGTTTTGAAAAATATCCTGAGATTCAGGAATTGATTATGAATGATACTGTAACTGCAACAATAGACAGTGAAATAGAAGAGCAAGGAAAGAGAGCAGTAGAGACGCTTTTGGATTATTTGATCTACAGTAAAAGACCAGCCAGAAAACATCTGTATTCGGAGATTAAAATCATATTGAAAGAATGTCTTTAAAAAATCTGCAAACTGAGGAAGTGATACTCGGTTTGCAGATTTTTTAATACATAAGGTGAATGTTATGGTTTTGGCA
Source organism: Lachnospiraceae bacterium (assembly GCA_051888795.1). GTDB lineage: Bacteria > Bacillota > Clostridia > Lachnospirales > Lachnospiraceae > MD308. Next base: position 337 of record JBJFCD010000170.1, read on the forward strand.
GAAATTCACATAGTTTTCGTCTGGACATGTGTCTGTGATTATAGTATTAATTTTATCTAAATCACAATATGTATATAATGCTGTACGATCAAATTTGTCATGATCGGCCAGGAGATAAATAGTTTTACTGTTATTGCAGATATTCTTTTTTACCATATATTCATCAACAGAAGCATTGGTAAGACCTCCCTGTATAGAAACACCGGTAGTTGCCATAAAAGCTTTTTTAATATTAACTGTTCGAAGAAAACTTTCTATATCATGACCTGTAAAGGATCCTGTTTTTCGATTTAGATGACCGGGTGTAATAATAATGTCAATATCTGGATAAGGAATTGCTTTCAAAGATACATTCAAACTGTTGGTAATGATCGTACACGGGATATCTTTTATATAATCAAGCATATTAATGCAGGTGGTACCTGTATCTACATAAATAATGTCAAAAGGTTCAACAAGTGAAGCAGCTGTCTTGCAAATGTGTTTTTTTTCTTCCTGGTTCACAATATCTCGCTCTTTGAAAGATAAAAGAGGCATAACAGAATCAGGAGAATCCAATGCACAGATTCCTCCATAAACTTTTTTTGTCTTTCCTCGCTTTACTAATTCTTCCAAATCGCGTCTTGCAGTGCTTTTAGAAATGTTGAAATGGCTGCAGAGCTCTTCTAATGAAACGGAGCGTTTTTTCAGAATATATTCTTCCATGAGATCAATGCGTGTTACTTTCA
>JBJFCD010000170.1:1164-2402 GCA_051888795.1 Lachnospiraceae bacterium
GAAGCAATCGCATCAGCACAGGCGGCATTTCCGGCATGGTCAAAGTTATCATTGTCCAAGAGACAACAGTATCTGTTTAAGTGGAGAGAAGTGCTGTATGCACATAAAGAAGAATTGGCAGTGCTTTGTGCAAAAGAGTTAGGAAAGAATATTAAAGAAGCAAGAGGAGATGTACAAAAGGCAATTGAGCCGACGGAAGAGGCATGTGCATTGCCGGCTATGATTCAGGGAGATGCAGCTATGCAGGTAACGACAAATTATGATACTGCAAGTTATCGTTTTCCGTTGGGAGTAACTGCAGGAATTGTACCAATGAATTTCCCAGCAATGATTCCGTGGGGATGGATGGTTCCGTTGTCTATTGCTTGTGGTAATACAGTGGTTTTGAAAGCTAGCTCACAGACACCGTTAACAGCGATGAGAATTATGGAGCTCTTTTATGAAGAAGCTGGATTCCCGAAAGGAGTTGTGAATCTGGTAACTTGCAGCAGGGTTGAGGCAGATATACTTCTTACAGATGAAAGAGTAAAAGCAGTGACTTTTGTCGGAACAACTGGAGTAGGAAAGCAGGTTTATTCTAAGGCTGCTGCTCATGGAAAACGTGTACAGGCACAGACAGAAGCGAAAAATCATGCATTAGTATTAGAGGACTGTAACCTGGAAGCAACAGTAAATGCAATTATGAATTCTACATATGGCTGTGCAGGTATGAGATGTATGGCGCTTCCTGTCGTATGTGTACAGGAAAGTATCGCAGATGACTTTGTGGCACTTTTGAAAAAGAAAGCAGAAGCAATGAATGTTGGTTGTGCATATAAAGAAGAAACAGATTTAGGACCGGTTGTAAATGCACAGCATAAAGAAAAAATCTGTAACTGGATCCAGAAGGGAATTGATGAGGGAGCAGAGCTTGTACTTGATGGAAGAAATGTAGTCGTTCCGGGATATGAAAATGGATTCTTTGTTGGACCAACTATTTTAGATCATGTAAAACCAGGAATGACAGTAGGAGATCGTGAAATCTTTGGACCTGTAACCTGTATTAAACGTGTAAAAGATTATGAAGAGGGAATTGCAATCATGAATGCGAATCCATTTGCGAACGGTTCCTGTATCTTTACGCAAAGTGGATATTACAGCCGAAAGTTTGTAATGGAAACCGATGGAGGTATGGTAGGAGTTAATGTGGGAATTCCGGTACCGACAGCATATTTCCCGTTCTCAGGAAATAAAGATTC
>JBJFCD010000171.1:0-10627 GCA_051888795.1 Lachnospiraceae bacterium
TTTATGCTTCAAATGCTGTGAACGACAACATCAGTCCACCACATGTATTCAGTCCATCATCTTCAAATCCATACTCACCAAATGTAAACTCTGCAATAAATGGAACATCTCCTGCTTCTTTCTTAAGCTGTTCTGCCACTTCATCAATTCTTGCATCGATTCCGGCTCTTCTTCCGCCACAGTGTACAAGATGATATGCTCCTGCCGGCGCAGATAATTTCCCTTTCACATCTGCCAGTGTCTTTCCGGTAGATTCAATCAGTTCATCTACGGTACCTTCCATTCGGATAACAGCTGTTCCTTCCGCAAGATTATTTCCGATATTCATTGTAAGATCATCGTTTCCGTTCATTGGATGACGAATCGCAATCAGATCACCCAGACGATCCTTTACGCCAAGCGGTGATGTAATTGTCTCAGCAAGCAATGCTCCGCCTTTTACTGCCTCAACATCCATACCTCTCCACTCTGCATATTTCTGAAGTGCCGGAACACCGTCAATCTCTGCAAGTACACGGTGATCAATTACTTTTGTGATAACGCCCACATCTTTTGTCTCACGATATGCACCGGTAAATTTATTTGCCATCTTCTTATCTGTATAAAAAAATGCAACTGCAACACCATCTGCAAATGCTCCTTTATCTGTGTACAATTTCCATTTTCCTTCAATGCTGTTATCTGCAGCACTTCCTCCGTAGAATGGTACTCTTCCAATTACTTTTGTAATTCCTTTTACATAGAATTCTTCCAGTCCCGGAGGTGCCACCATGTAATAATAATCCGGAGGTGTTATTTTACCGGCTCTTTCCATTGCAAGCTTCGCTACCTGTTCACCTGCATCTACCGGGCAGTCTGTCCTTTCTACTGCAGCAATCCCAACTGCCATATCCGGATCAGAAACTGCCATAATTCCGACAAAGCCATCTTCTGAACTTATGTAACCTTCCGGAGTGATCACGCCGGTAAAGGAAGTATTTCCAATCACCGGAACTCCCGGAAGTTCCTCTGCGATTCCTGCCAGCATCGCATCCAAATCATAGTCACAGCTTGCATAAACATATGCCATATTTACACTGTCAAGCCCTGCCTTTGCTTTTGCAGCTGCCTCTGCTCCCGCTGTTTTCGGGTTACTGTTTATACTGGAACCAGTATTTCCTTTCATCATAGTTACAGCCTCCTTTTTTGTGTAAAACGAACAATTAATTTACTGATTCTAATTATAATTTATTCATTTTTACAAACAATATAGCTATCCCGCCAAACGGAACAGGCGTTCCACTAGATGGAACGCCTGTCGCTATACACACTATTCTATAACTATGTTTAAACAATTGCACTCTTCTTCCATTTCCCGCTGAAATACCGAATGGTAAAGCAGATTGCCCGAAATACCCAGTCGATAACCATCGCAACCCACACGCCAAAAACTCCCATTCCCATATATTTTCCTAAGATATACGAGAAGAAAATCCGAAAGATCCACATGGAGATAATGGAAATACACATACAGGTTTTCGCATCTCCTGATGCCCGAAACGTAGTCGGGAGTGTGAATGCAATTGGCCAGATAAAGATTGCACTGAACCCATGGAAGTTGATAATATCGCGAGCCGTTCTGGCCGTAAGGTCCGTCAGATGGTATGCATTCAGTATGGTTGGCAGACAGAGATACACAAGCCCTACCATTACCGCAATACCGATATGTGTGATCACGAGCAGCTTTCTGTTATAATATTTTGCCTGCTCATAGTCTCCCGCACCGACACATCGGGAAATCACAGTTGTCACCGCAAAGGACATGGCCATTCCCGGAAGAATCTGGAACAAAGCCACAGCATTACTTACTGCGTTTGCCGCAATTGCGTAAGTACCAAATGTGGAAATCAGACTGAGTACCAGAATTTTTCCAAGTTGAAACATACTGTTTTCCAGACCATTTGGGACACCGACACTAAGGATTCTTTTCACTTCCTTCCAGTCCGGATGATACCGGAATGATTTCTGTATATGAATTGTCTGTTTCGTATCAAGTAAAAGATAAATGATGATAATGGCCGCTACCATACGGGAAACAAGAGTCGGAATCGCCACTCCTTCAGTTCCGCAATGGAAACCATAGATCAAAAGCGCATTACCTCCTACATTGATCACATTCATAATGATAGATACCTGCATGGAAATCCTGGAATTTCCCATCGTACGGAAAATTGCCGCTCCGCCATTGTACATTGCAATAAACGGAATAGATGCAGTCACAATCATCAGATATGTATTGGCATGTCCCATGACATCAGCCTCAATCTGTCCGAAAATCTTATGTAAGATCACATATTTGCCGGCATACACAATAACTGTGATCACAATCGCACAAAGGGTAATGAACCATACAAGCTGAGTTGCCGACCTACAGGCAGCTTCCTTCTTTTTCTGTCCCAGATACTGTCCCGCAACAACTGCTCCTCCCGTAGCAAGCGCTGCAAAAATGTTAATAAGAAGCACCATGATCTGGTCCACCAGAGACACTCCGGATACAGCCGATTCCCCGACACTTGCGATCATAATAGAATCTGCCATACCTACAAGAACTGCCAGAAGCTGTTCAATGATAAGTGGAATGATCAGAGCCACCAGTGCTTTGTTATCAAATAAATAATTTTTTCTTTCTGATTTTCTTATATTGTCCATAATAAAAACTCCTCAGCGATTATTATACGCCGAGGAGTTTCATTCCTCAAGGTCAAGTTTTCTCTGACAGTATTATTTCCAGGAATCCAGAAGCTTTTTCAAAAGCCGTTTTAATTCTGTCTGCTCCTCATCTGTCAATACAGAAAACATATCACTCTCATCCATTCGCGGAGACTGTTCTCTCAATGCTGCTTTTCCATCTTCTGTAAGATTTACAACGCTCTTTCGCTTGTCATTCTCATCCTTTTCTCTTGTTATCAGTCCTTTATGTTCTAATTTCATCAATATTTCACTCAGAGATCCTGGCTGAATCTTAAGAATATCCTGCAATTCTTTCTGGCTGATATTTTCTTTTTCCGCAAGAATCGAAAGAATCCCTCCCTGTCCGCCGCCGCGGCGTCCTCTGTGGTGAAGATGATGTCCACACGCATGCATCAGTCCATCCAGGCTGTCTTCATCAAAGACTCTTCCATGATGACCCGGATGCATTCCATGACCCGGGTGACCTCCATGACCCGGGTGACCTCCATGGCCTGGGTGACCTCCATGGCCCGGATGGCCTCCATGGCCTGGGTGACCTCCATGTCTGCCGTGATGCATCTCCTCATCATATTCCGGGTTTTCACCTAACATAGCACTTCTTCCTCTTGGACATTTTAAATCTGTGATTGGGCAATGATTTGGGCACTGGTTACAAACTTCTTTATTATCTAATGACATATTAATTCCTCCTTTTTTAATTCGGTACCTAAATAATATATCATTTTGTTCCATTTGTCAAGGTGCCTAATTATTTTTTTTAAATTTTTTCTTTCCATCTCAAACTTCTGTTTTTTCCTCTATTTCTTCCGACTCTTTCTCTCCTTCCACCATCTCCAGATAATTTCCTTTATCAATATGCATCATGGAAATCTGATTCTGATGTCTTCGAAATCCATACACACTGTCCACATTGCGGATCAGTGACTGCAAACGTTCATCCGGAACACAAACGATGAGCTGCAACTCCAGTTCTCTCGCATAGCGAAGACACACTTCGCTTCGCTCTTTGTCCATCTTGGAAAATGCTTCGTCCAAAAGCACCAGACGAATCTTTGGCTCACGGTTGCTCTGCTGCATATAAAGCATGGCGAATCCTGCTAGGAGAGCCACATATTTCGGGTTCTGTCCCTCGCCTCCGGAGTCTCGTCCCGCCATCTCATCTACGGCATTTTTCTTAACATTTCCCTGCTCATCTTCCACACGCTCATACATGCTGAAGGTGAGATAATTGCGATAATCTGCGTACTTTTCCATCTCCTGTTTGTGGAGGGACCGTTTCTGCCCGTCTTCGTCTCTTGGCGGCATAAACTTCTCAGTAAGTCTCTGGATCTGTTTTTCGTATTTCTGGTAAAATCCATCCTCGCCAAAGCTTAACTGGCCGTCAAATCCATCATTATCAAGCACCTTACTGTCAAGCTCCGATGCCATAAGCATCTCATAAAACTGCCCGTTTTCATTCTCTGCCGGAAGTATATCGATCTGATACGTACTGTCAGAGAAACGAATCTTCGCAAGCATTCGGTTGATCTCCCGCTTGTGTCTGTAAGCCGCTTTGATTTCCCCGTGAATAGTGGCGATGACATTTTCACGCAATGTATGGTAAACAAGGCGGTACTGCTTTTCAAACTCTTCTTTATACTTCGGCTCAAAATCTTTTCGGAGCTGTTCAAGCACTCTATCATATACATCATTGTCATGCTCCACCCCGGTAAATCCATAAACCGGATACTCCCGATTGAACTTATTACGGGCGATTGCTCGCTGCTCAGTCTCAGTCTCTTCCTGACTGCTAAGCTCTGAAAGGACATCGTTCTGCTTTCTTCTGTAAACGGTCTCTGACTGAGTTTTTAAGTTTTCTTTCACTTCTGCCATCAGTGTTTCATTTTCCACAAAGCCTTCTCTCAAAATAGAAAGCTTTTCCTGAAGACCGTTTCGCTCCTTCTCTGCAGCTCCTTTACTTTCTCCCCACTTGATCCGTTCTTTGCTCACCGACTCGATGACCTGATTCTGTTTCTCTATTTCCTGTTCCAGTTCATCTCTCCTCGTGGTCAATTCTGCTGTCAAAGTTCCATCTTCCAGCTCTTTTAACTCTCTCTTAAGCTGCTCCTCTTTAACCAGATATTTTTCCAGCTCATCTGCTGCCATGGAAAGCTTAAGAAGCTGTTCCGGGTGATAATTTAACTGTTCAAAATTCTGCGCTCGTTTCAGAGTATCCCGCATCTGCATATCGGAAAGCTGGCTTTCCTGCAGTTCATACACTTCATCTTCCAGTTCTTTTAACTTCGCCTTTGACACCTTTGTACCAATACATGCATAGCGGTTATAATCTGCCTCCCGCAGATGACGGAAAATATAATTGCTGTAGGAATAACAATCTGGTGTCACTCCATCTCTCACTTCGTGAAGCTCCTCCACCGTCTCACATTTGTAAATCCGTCCGAGGAAACGCTTGAGGCACAGATCCACATACGGCTCCTGTGTAGAAACAGCTTCATACAGAGTCCCTTTTTCCGCCTGAGGCTCGTCCCTCTTGATGGCAGCCGTATTGATAAGATCTACTTCCTCATACTCTTTACGTTTCATTTTCCGGAAAATCTTCGCAGCATCCAGTGCATACTGCGGCGCAGTTACGAGACTGTGCTTGATTCTTCCCAGTCTTCCTTCGATAGCATTTTTCCATTTTTCATCTGTAATATCAAATAAATCTGCAAAGATTTCTACATGAATGGTTCGTCCATACTGACTGCTCAGTTCACTCTGAAGCTGTGCCCTCGCACTTTTCAGTTCCTTGCGATATGGCTTCCGGTCATTTTTCAGGTCCTCCACCATATCTTTTTTCTCACTCAGTTCTTTTGCCGTCTTACGGATTGAATCATTTAATTCTGTCAGCTCATCCTCAATGAGTTCCAATGCATTCTGGATGCCCCGCTTCAGCTTTTCAAATGCAGCAATGGAAATCTCGCCGTCCAGTATCTCATCCAGACATTGCAGGGTAGGATTGCTCACATAACCACTGATATCCTCATCTTCATCCCACGCTTTAAGTCCGCCTAGAATCTCTCTCCACTGTCTGGAATTTCCTGCAAGCAGTGACATAGTTGTCTCCATGTCCTCAAGCTCTTTTTTCTTCCTTCCATAATCACTGGCATGAAGCTTAGCTTTCACTTCAATGAGCTCTTCTTCTTTTTCTCTCTTCTCTGACTCTAACTTTGTCCTAGTCTGTTCCAACTGCGAAATTTTATCGAGAATTCCTCTTAAATCTTCCTCTTTCGCCTCCAGTCTGGTCTTACAGTTTTCAATCTCTATGATCCGAAGAAGTGCTTCTGTCCTTACTTTATCCGCTTTCACCGAAATCAGCTTTTGGTTGTGCCCATGAATTTCATCCAACACCTCGATGCGGTGTTCCAGATCATCCACACGCTCTTTGATCTCCCGGTAAGCTCCCAGCTGTTCACTGATAGTGGACACCGTATCCTCTTTGCTCTTCGGGAACATATAGTCCTTGATAAACTGTCCTGTACCGTTAGTCATCCGAAGGGCAATGGCACTTTTTTCCATGGTCATCAGACGTCCCGGATCAATATGTGCGAAAATCACCTCATACACTGTATTTAAATATGCTTCCTTGGACGGATAAATGCGGTTGATATCCATATGTCCCCTGTTATCCTCAGAATTCCTTCTCTTCTCCAACAATTTCTTAAGCTGAGCCACGGTATAAGGTGTCCCCTGATCTGTCAGATATTCATCCTTCGGTATTTTCCCCGAATGACTGAAAAAATAATATTTTTTCAGATCCAGATCATTTTTCCCAACTTCAAAAATGACTCCGATGCAGGTACTCATTTTGCTTCCGGTGTCTGTAATCTCCAACACAATCTGAGAGCAGAAATCCACGTTTTCACGGTTGGATGTTCCGTCCTTCTGGGCCCCTCTTAAGTAACTTAACACACTTCTTTTATTCTTCGCATCGTCCGCTGCCTTATTGAGAAACGTAGATGCCACGCTTCCATAAAGCACAACCTGAATAGCATCCATCACTGTAGATTTTCCAGAGCCGCTTTTCCCGCTGAAGAGATTCACATATTCGTGAAACTCCATCAGTTTGTGACTGATACCGCCCCAGTTGTTAATCAGCATCCGGGAAAATATCTTCTTCGATTGTTTCATTCACTGCGGCCTCCTCTCTGTACTCTTCCACTAACGCATTGATATCCGCTGCGCTGACATAAAGATTGATTGTGCTGTAAAGATAAATTGGTGTACCATCCTCCACATCACGGACAGCCCCCGGGAGTTCGATCATCTGGTGCTTACTCATCAGATACAGCGCCTCCCTCCATTCCGCCACCGTAAGCTTACGGTTCAAAAGATTGGTATTCTTTCCATATTCCCTGATTTCTTCCAGCGTTGTCACAGTCGCATTCAGTCCCTCACCCAGGATCTTATCCCGATAGATCATCTTCACAAGTAAAATGATAATCGTCGTGGTGAGACTCATTTTCTCCGTCTCAACACCATCTCCCACCAGCCGGAAAATATGCTCCTGTGGGTCATGTACAAGCTCGCACCCAAGCACCGCCAGATAATCCTCGATAAAATTTCTGTGTCTCACGCACATCTCATAATCCGGATTATCCCTCGGAGCCAGTGTCACCGGGTCATAATGCATCTGTAAAATGCAAGTCTGACGAAATAACTTCGATATTGTCTTTTTCAGATTCTCCGCCTCCGTGACGGACAATTCTTCCATATATGAAACCATACTTTTCTCCTTGCTCATCTTTATCTAATGGTTAACTTTGAGAAGCGGTATCCTTCTTCGTTTTCCAAATCTTCCCCTACAGAAATCTCTTCATCACTATCCGCAATCTCTGTTGCTTCCTGCCATACAAAAAATAACTTTTCCAAATCTTCCATGGACTGTACCGTATCTTTTGTCACGATAAATGCTCCGTCTTTCTCATTTTTCCTTCTAAACTCGGCAATCTCTTTTCCTGTATAAAGAGGCTTTAATACAAAGCTGTCTAATGCTTCTTCTGCCTCTTCTCCGGTCACAACTGCCTGCGGAGTAAACTCTCCTTTTTCGGATTCTCTTCTTCGGAACAGGCTTCTCTTCGTGACGACGTGATACCTCTCGGTAAGATGCATCCGCTCTGCCAGTTTTTCTAAGATTTCTTCCTGCTTCTCACTCCGATTCAAAATGTTAACAAGTGCTAATGTCCGGTCTTCCTCAGCAGCTCCTTCCATTAAAATATATCGGATTCTTGCTGCCGCACGGCTGGCAAACACAGTCTTTTGTTCAATCAATTTATTATATCTTCGCTCAATCGCATCGAACTCACGCTCAATGTGATAAATGATATCCATGGCTTCTTCACACAAGGTAATGGCGCGTTCTAACCTGCGATATTGTGGCGTATATTCAACCACAACCGTTTCGTCCATTGATTCTGTTTCCTGCATTTTTTCTATCTCAGCTTCCATCGCAAGTTTCATCTGCACCTGCCTGTCCAGAAGTTCCTGCCTTCGAAGCTCATTTTCCGTAAGATTCTGATCAATCAGCTCTTTTACAGCCTCTTTGTAGCGATAAAAACTGTCTGTTGTGGTAAGAATAGCATATTTTTTGCTGTCGCTGTTGTTAATCTCTTTCACAAGTACTTCCTGAATGCCAAGAAAACTTCTCTGCCTGGACAATTCATCAAAATATCCTCGCATGCTCTCCTGCATATTTGCAAGCATCTGAAGGAGGGATCGGGATGTCTGCAAGGCGCTTTTCAAGATCTCATTATTCTTTTCCTTATCAGAACTGTACGTATACAAGTAACTGTATACTGCAAGCACGCTTTCTCGCTCTTTTGTACTGTCCTCACTCATGAGTCGCCCGAACAGTTCCACAAACATCTGGCTGTACTCCGGGAAAGATACAACATAACTATTCAGTGTTTCATCAAAATCCCGTCGGAGCCATCCCCATTCTTCCAAATGTTTCAGGCAGATAAATGCCATGTTGGATCTGGTCAAAAGCTCTCCCTCTTCATCAAACTGCTCCTCACTCCAGTCCAGAGTCTCTACCGCAATCCACTCATTCATGATTGCCCGACACTCCCTCTCTGTAAGCCCAAGAAGCGAGTAAGACTTTGCGGATTCCTCGTAGATAGCTACCAGGAACCTTATATAATAATCCATATATTTACTTGCAAAAAGTCTGTAAAATCCTTTCGGGATCTTGCTCATCAAATTCATCTTTATGCTCCTTTAAAAGTGTCTTTTCACACACTTGCTGCAATAGAATGATGTTGGGGTCAAAAGTCTCCAACATCATTCTAACATTTTACGACAGATAAATATACCGTTCTATTTCGAAATTTCATCTTTCTATTACACTAACAATTCCTGCTCTATTTCGAATCCATACTCCAGAATACACTCTTTTAGTTCTGAAAGCTCTCCGGCATTCATTTTTTCAAGCTTCTCTTTTTTGGAATCTGCTATTGGGACTCCTGCTCCGGAGCGCATTGCCTTTTCATAATCTTTCCGTCCCATCTTATAAGGCATTAATTCAGGAAATACATTTGCCTTATTAAACTGGAAAATGCGAATGCCACCGTAGTCTAAATCTCCCCAATGAAAATATTCTGTTCCCTCATCGGCAACATCTCTGATTTTCTTAAGAAATCTCACTTCTTTCGGGGAGAAAAAACCATGGCAGAAAATATAGAGTTCCTCTTCCCGAAACTTCATTTTCTCAAAATTTGCCTTATTCTCTATGATAAAAACCCTCTTCACACCTGAGAGCGATTCCGGCACTGCATGTTCCAACGTCTGCGTCCCGAGAATGGTTCCATACCGTTGATTCGAGGTATCCACGTGTAGATCGCCATCCAAAACATATGCAAGGGATCCTTTCCACTCCAATGTCTGTGCATAGGATAAGATTCCATGGGCGGCAAGGAGCTCATCGTCACTCATTCCTTCCGCATATTCCGGAGAATACTCTTTTAAAACGCTGATGACTTTCCCCTCATATTTCTTCCGAAACACTTTTGAAGGAGTCAGGTTCTCTTCTTGGAAGTTTGCATTTTTAAACACTCTGGCACTGAAAATAGGCTTTTCCACAGGATAATCCAGGCAAAGGATCTCATTTAAACACCGATACAGATACCCATCCTCAATGTTTTCCATCTGCGTCAGAGAACATTTCCCCTTTTCAAGTCTGGCGATTTCAGCATTATAATAATCTGTCAGCCAACTTTCTTTCATCCCTTCAGCCTCTTCTTTCCATCCGTTTAAAATATCAATATACCGAATCTGTCTGCACTTCGGATCTTCTATCCCTTCCTTTGCGCAAAGCTCTGGCATAACATCTACAGAGACATGGATTTTTGCAATGTCTGCATTCATATCACGCCACTGAAATTCAATCTTTCCAGAACTCCCAAGCACAGGATCTTTTTCAATCTTTCTAGCCTGTGATAGCAATTCTTCAAGTCCACCTATACTTTCAAGCAATTTTGCGTCCACTTGAAAATGCTTTTTACCAGACAATCTTCCTGCCCGGTAAGCCTCCCCATCTATCTGTTCAATCAGCCACTGAATCAATGATTTTGTTCCCTGCGCTCTTCTCTCCTGCATTTTTGATCTACCTGCCACTGCATTTTCCTCCAGAAATCTACTACTGTATATTTTAACATTTTACGACAAGTGAATCTACCGAAAGAAAACAGAAAAAGGTTGGGAATGTAATCTCTTCCCAACCCTCTCGTTACCGATGTTCCATATGTAAATATTTTTCTCTCGTAGCTAGTCCGCCGCGGATATGGCGTTCTGATTTATTGACATCCAGGACCTTGCGCGCCTCCGCCGCTAAGGCAGGATTAATCTGGAGAAGTCTTTC
>JBJFCD010000172.1:0-2377 GCA_051888795.1 Lachnospiraceae bacterium
AAAGAGGGAAATCTTGTCTGGATAAAAGCCTCATTCTGTGAAGTTGAGGAAGAAGTGCTTTCTCATGCAGATATGGTTCTTGCTGCAACGAATGATCCAGAATGTAATGAAGAGATTGCTGTGGTCTGCAAAAAGAAAGAGATTCCTGTCAATGTTTCCCACAAAAAAGAATTATGTGATTTTTACTTTCCGGCGGTTGTGGTGAAGGAAAATGTGGTGGCAGGAATTACTGCCAGTGGACTGGATCACAGTCAGGCAAAAAAAGTAAGAGAAAGAGTGGAAGCAGCACTCTCAGAATAAAAAACATAAATCAAATACGCCCCGCAACTTTAATGCGAGGCGTATTTGACAGAGAGGGTATAAATGAAAAGAAGGATTAGAATCGGAAGCAGAGCCAGTAAGCTTGCTGTGATACAGACAGAAAAACTGATTTCGTATTTAAGTGAAAATTATCCTGATCTTGAGCCAGAAATCATTACTATGGAAACAACAGGAGACAAAAGACTGGATGTTACGCTAGATAAGATTGGTGGGAAAGGGTTGTTTGTGAAGGAACTTGACAAAGCGCTTCTGAACAAAGAAATCGATCTCTCTGTTCACAGTCTGAAGGATATGCCTATGGAGGAATCGGATCTGATTCCGATTGTCGGATTCTCAAAACGTGAAGATGCCAGAGATGTTCTGGTACTTCCGAAAGGTGTTAACGCTTGGAATGGAACAGGCGTAATAGGCTGTTCGTCTTTACGCCGGAAAATTCAGACTCAGAAGCTTTATCCGGAAGCAACATTTAAAACAATTCGTGGAAATGTACCAACCAGACTGGATAAACTTGACAGAGGAGAGTATGATGCATTGATTTTAGCGGCAGCGGGCCTTCGAAGGCTAGGACTTGAAAACAGGATTTTTAAATATTTTTCAACAGAAGAGATTCTCCCTGCTGCAGGGCAGGGGATTCTGGCAGTACAGGGACGACAGGGGGAGGATTACCATTTTCTGGAAAATTTTGGAGACAGAGAAAGTACCCTGGCAGCAAAAGCGGAGAGAGCGTTTGTCCGTGAGCTTGACGGAGGGTGTTCCTCGCCGGTTGCAGCTTACGGAGAAGTAAAAGAGGATATGCTTTTTCTAAGAGGCTTATATTACAGAGAAAAAGATGGAACTTATTTTATCGGAGAAAAGAGCGGTCCGGTAGAAGAGGCAGAAAAGATTGGCAGACTTCTTGCAAAAGAAATGAAAGAAAAATAGGAGTGAAACCGGCGTAAACAGGCAATTGCAACTGTCAGTTGACAAATTGACGGTCCTGATTTCTGGAACGCAACCAAAGATTTGTGTATTCTGATTTCAGAAAAAAGATCTGCAAAATAAGCAGAGGTGAGAAAATCAGGAATGCAGGAGGAAAAAATATGATTTTAGCAGATAAGATAATGATGCTTCGTAAAAAGAATGGATGGTCACAGGAAGAACTGGCAGAGAAACTGAATGTTTCAAGGCAGTCTGTATCCAAATGGGAAGGGGCGCAGTCAGTACCGGATCTTAATAAGATATTAATCATAAGTCAGATCTTTGGAGTCAGTACTGATTATCTATTAAAAGATGAGATAGAATTGGAAGATGAAAAAATATCAGATTCGTCCTATGAACAGGAAGCTAATGTCAGGAAAGTGTCGATGGAGGAGGCAAACGAATTCCTTCACGTAAAAAAGATGACTGCGGGAAAAATTGCAACAGCAACGTCTATTTGCATCCTTTCTCCAATCTGTCTTCTGGTCCTGGGGGCAGCCAGTGACACAGGGCGATTTGGAATATCGGAAAATGCAGCTGCAGGGATTGGATTAACGGTGATTCTTATTATGGTGGCGGCAGCAGTAGCTATGTTTATTTCATGTGGAATGAAAACAGGTCGTTTTGAGTTCCTGGAAAAGGAAGTAATTGAAACAGAATATGGCGTGGACGGTATGGTAAAAGACCGTAAAAATGAATATCAGGGAACTTATACCCGCCATAATATCATCGGAACATGCTGTTGTATCATGGCGGCAATCCCATTATTTGCGGCTATGGCATTTCTGGGGGAGAGAGAAGATGATTTTATATTTGTTCTGGCAATTGCAGTGCTTCTCGTGCTGGTATCCATCGGAGTCTGGTTCTTTATTGAAGGTGGAATTCAGTGGGCAAGTATGAAGAAACTTCTGCAGGAAGGTGAATATACGGCAGAAAACAAGAAAAATGAAGCGCGTTTTGCACCCATTGCAAGTATTTACTGGCTGATAGTTACAGCAATCTATCTGGGAATCAGTTTTTCTAACAATAGTTGGGACAGGAGTTGGATTATATGGCCGGTAGCAGGAGTATTGTTTGCGGCAATCAAAGGGATTTATAC
>JBJFCD010000173.1:0-38166 GCA_051888795.1 Lachnospiraceae bacterium
GCCCATTTTTGGAGGCTGTAAGTTTGTCCGTTGAACAGTTTTAGAATAACGCCAGTTGGATTTTCCATTCCGGCAAAAGCATTAGCTTCATCAGTATCAACATGCATAGCCAAAGCAAAATTCGGATGTACACGTACGATTACATCGGCAAAAATAAGAGAGCGTTCAAAACTGTTTGTGATGACAAATACGTTATCATTATCTTTTACACCCATTTGGATTGCCTGTACGGGGGTCATATGTATATGTCTTTTTGCAACGATGACTCCGTGGTCAAGCTCGAGTTCACCTGCTGGTCCGACCAATGTACAGCCAGGAGTGTCTTTTGTGTCACCTGACTGGCGAATGACGCCTTCAATGCCAAGTTTACGGCAGTCTGTTACAGAAATCTCTACTTGAGTTTCTTTACGAAATGGACCAAGAACAGCAACGTTTTCAAAAGTTCCCTTTGGCCCTTTTACTGTTAAACGCTCTTCGCACACATATTGACCAGGCTGGCTTAAATCTGCCTTAAAGGTTAATTCTTTGCCCTCTCCGAATAACACTTCAAAATCTTCACGGCACACATGAATATGACGTGCACTTGTCTCTATAGGTATTGCAACTCCCATGACTGAATTCACCTTTCCTATTTGTTTGTATTTCACATTTATTAGTCTTGTCTCGTGCTTTCCATTTTAACAGAGTGCGTTCGGTTTTTCAATATGAAATATCCCTTTTCATTCATAGAAAAATCGGATATACTGTAAGAAGAGAATTATGAAGCGTAACTTTATAAATAAGTAGGAGGAAAAGATATGTTGGATTGCCTGAAAAATGTATGTGAGTCAGTAAAAGATTTCTTTCGCAGAGAATGGACAGTGGAGGAAAAGATTCTTGTTATTTTATGTTGTGTGATGTTTGGTGTGATTAAAGGTTTTATGCTTGCGCCGATTAAGAAGGGTATCAGCTGCGGCAATAATAATGGAAATGTATATAATGAATTAGAAGAAGATGACTGGATTGATGACGAAGATTAGGGCAGATTATAAAGAAGTTTTGGCACTTTGTCACCGTTGACAAAGTGCCTTTTTGTATTTATAATCAGTACATGCGAACAAAGGCGTTCTCATCCTTGTATGAGAGCGCCCTTTTTTATCTGTGAGAAATAGAGATTTTGGGATAATTAGGAGGAACCGTAATGAATAATTACACGAGAGAAGATATTCTAAGAATGGTAGAAGAGGAAGATGTAGGATTTATCCGACTTCAGTTTACAGATATTTTTGGGACTTTGAAAAATATTGCTATCACTACAAGTCAGCTTGAGAGAGCGCTTGATAATCAGATCATGTTTGACGGTTCTTCTATTGACGGATTTGCCAGAGTTGAAGAGTCAGATATGTATTTGTTCCCCGATCTGAATACTTTTGAAATATTCCCATGGAGACCTCAGCAGGGAAAAGTAGCACGTATGATCTGTGACGTGCATCAGGCAGATGGAACCGTCTTTAAGAGTGATCCAAGATATGTTTTAAAGACTGTTCTGGCAGACGCGGCAGAGATGGGATATGAATTTCAGGTAGGACCGGAATGTGAATTTTTCCTGTTCCATACAGATGACGACGGACTTCCGACAACAATTTCTCATGAAAAAGCAGGATATTTTGACCTCGGACCTTTGGATCTTGGAGAGAATGCGAGACGGGACATTGTTCTTACAATGGAAGATATGGGATGTGGAATTGAAGCTTCTCACCATGAGGTAGCTCCTGCGCAGCATGAGATTGATATAGAGTATGATGAGGCACTGTCTACTGCTGATAATATTATGACTTTTAAGTTGGTCGCCAAGACGATTGCGAAAAGACATGGGCTTCATGCAACATTCATGCCAAAGCCGAAGTACGGAATCAATGGTTCCGGAATGCATATTAATATGTCTTTGCACAAAGAAGGAGTCAATATTTTCTATGATGAGAATGATATAAATGGGCTCAGCAAAGAAGCATACTACTTTATTGGTGGAATTATGCAGCATATGAAGGCAATCAGTTTTATCACAAATCCGATCGTTAATTCTTATAAACGTCTGATTCCAGGATATGAAGCACCGGTATATATCGCATGGTCAGCAAAAAACAGAACGCCATTGATCCGTATACCTAGTTCAAAGGGGGGATCTGCAAGAGTGGAACTTCGTAGCCCTGACCCGGCAACAAATCCTTATCTTGCACTTGCTGTTTGCCTTGCCGCAGGAATTGATGGAATAAAAAATAAGATTTTGCCTCCGGATAGTGTGGAGTGTAATCTGTATGAGATGACAGCAGAAGAAAGAGAAGCTGCGGGCATCGAGAGACTTCCGAGAAGTCTCAGTGAAGCAGCACATGAGTTTGAAAAGGATGAGTTTATTCAGAGTGTTCTTGGGGAAGATCTTTCCAGAAAGTATCTGAATGCGAAGAAAGAAGAGTATGAGGATTACGGCTTACAGGTTACGGAGTGGGAGCTTACAAAGTATTTGCAGAGATTTTAAACACTTTCTGTTGCAACATTAGAAAAAAGCAGAGCAGGAGGTGGAAAATTGGTTGGAATAATCGTTGTATTTCCCAACAAGGACAACGCAGCCAATATCCGAAATTTACTGGTCAGAAGCGGCATAAATGTCACTGGGGTCTGTACGAGTGGTGCGCAGGCAATGCATTATGCGGATTCTGTGGATGAAGGGATTGTTGTATGCGGCTATAAATTAAAAGATATGATGTATACAGATCTTCGAGAATATTTGCCCAGACAATTTGAGATGCTTCTGATTGCGTCGCCGGATAAATGGAGTAATGGTGAAGTGGAAGGGGTTATGGGGCTTTCTATGCCCTTAAAAGCATATGATCTTATCAATACTATGGAGATGATGCTTCAGACGTTAGATCGTAGAAGAAAGAAGCGGAAGAAAGAGCTTAAAACTCGTAACCCTGAACAACAGGCGTTGATCAAACAGGCAAAAGAGCTTCTTATGGCGCGTAATAATATGACTGAAGAGGAGGCACACAGATATCTCCAGAAAAGCAGCATGGATAGCGGTACTAACATGGTAGAGACAGCAGAGATGGTACTCAGTGTAATGTCATAATGGGAAAAATATATAGTATGTTTGTGGAATAGGTGATTTGGAGGAAATGTATATGAAATTTACAAAAATGCATGGTCTGGGAAATGACTATGTCTATGTAAACTGTTTTCAGGAAAAGATTGAGAATCCGCCGGCTGTGGCAAGATTTGTGAGAGACAGACATTTCGGAATAGGGTCGGACGGACTGATTATGATTAACCCGTCTGAAAAAGCAGATTTTGAGATGGAGATGTATAATGCGGATGGTTCCCGGGGTGAGATGTGTGGCAATGGGATACGTTGCGTAGGAAAATATGTGTATGATTATGGATTGACAGATAAAACACGTATATCTGTAGAAACTCTTGGTGGCATCAAATATCTGGACCTGATTGTTGAAGATAACAAAGTAAAATATGTAAAGGTGAATATGGGAACACCGGGGCTTGCTCCGGAATGCATTCCTATTGTGATGGAAGATGCGAAAGCAGAGAGTGTGATTAACGAGCCGATTATTGTTGATGGGAAAGAATATCATATGACTGGGGTTTCCATGGGAAATCCACATACGGTTGTTTATATTGAAGATGTGAAAGGACTTGATATTGAAAAAGTAGGACCATTGTTTGAAAACCATGTGAGATTTCCGAAACGTATCAACACAGAATTTGCGAAGGTGATCAATCGTCAGACTGTAGAGATGCGGGTATGGGAGAGAGGATCGGGAGAAACTCTTGCCTGCGGAACAGGGGCCTGTGCAGTGGCAGTCTCCAGTATATTAAATGGATTTACAGATGAAACATTAACTGTGAAGCTTCTTGGTGGAGACCTTAACATCGAATGGAACAGAGAAGAAAATCTGGTATATATGACAGGACCGGCAACCGTTGTATTTGACGGTGAAATAGATATTACAGATATGAAATAAAAAGGAGTGTAGAAAAATGTTTAAAGTAAACGAGGATTATTTGAAATTACCAGGAAGCTATCTTTTTTCCACAATCGGAAAAAAAGTAGTGGCATTTACGGAGGCAAATCCGGACAAAAAGATTATTCGCCTTGGAATTGGTGATGTGACACAGCCATTGGCACCAGCCATTATTGACAGCCTCCACAGTGCGGTAGATGAGATGGCACATGCGGAAACTTTCCATGGTTATGCACCGGATCTTGGATATGAATTTTTGAGAAGTGCAATGGCGAAAAATGACTATCAGGATAGAGGGTGTGATATCAGAGCTGATGAAATCTTTATTTCTGATGGCGCAAAATGTGATTCTGGTAATATCCAGGAGATATTTGCAAAGGATAATAAAATCGCAGTATGCGATCCTGTATATCCTGTATATGTAGACACAAATGTTATGGCAGGCCGTACCGGAATTTACGATCCGAAGACAGAGACATGGAGTAATGTCATCTATATGCCTTGTACAAAAGAGACAAATTTTGCACCGGAACTTCCGAAAGAGACACCGGATATTATTTATCTTTGTTTCCCGAATAATCCGACAGGTTCTACGATTACAAAAGACCAGCTCCAGGAATGGGTTGATTATGCTAATAAAGTAGGTGCGGTTATTATCTATGATGCTGCCTATGAAGCATACATTTCCGAAGAAAATGTACCACATACAATTTATGAATGTGAAGGTGCAAGAACCTGCGCAATCGAACTTAGAAGTTTTTCGAAAAATGCAGGCTTTACCGGAGTGAGACTGGGAGCAACGGTTATTCCGAAAGATTTGAAAGCTGGGGATGTTATGGTTCATTCTCTGTGGGCAAGACGTCATGGCACGAAATATAATGGAGCACCGTATATTGTTCAGAAGGCCGGAGAGGCAGTTTATTCTGAAGCAGGAAAAGCACAGTTAAAAGAACAGGTTGCATATTATATGAATAATGCAAAAGTTATCTATGAAGGATTAAAATCTGCAGGATATAACGTATCCGGCGGTGTGAATTCGCCATATATCTGGCTTCAGACACCGGATAATATGACATCATGGGAATTTTTCGATTATCTTCTTGAGAAAGCAAATGTAGTTGGAACACCGGGATCAGGATTTGGACCGAGCGGAGAAGGATATTTCAGACTAACTGCGTTTGGTAGTTATGAAAATACTGTAGAGGCTATTGAAAGAATTAAAAAGATGTAAAATTATAACACGGCTGTATCATTCTTATGTTTGATACAGCCGTGTTTGTCTAATTGTTATTGTATTCCAGATTTATCAGATATATCGGGGTGAATGAAACTCATCTAATCACTAGATTGGGAGTTCCAAATAAATATCCTTACCTTCTTTAATAGAAATAACAACTTTACCATTTTTTACAGTTGCTACAACACCTTCTACACTTCCGTTAATTGACGGAATGTCTTCACCAGATGTTTCTTTGGCAGGTGCCTCCTTGGCAGGTGCCTCTTCAACAACTTCTTTGATTCCATCTACATTATCTGCTGTAAGTGGAGCAAGGGAATCACTTGTTTTGGTTAATTTCGCTCCTAATACCTGACCGATTGTCAGGCAACCATCCAGATTTAATAATCCTGAATCAACTAATTCATCAAAGATAGCCGGATCTTCAAGATTTGATGGTTCAATTATAATACCGGCTTCTGCTCTACAGCACAGAACAGCAGGATCTTTTGCATGCGCTTTTGCGGTTTCCGCTGTAATGGACATACTCATTACCTCCTCTTAGTATATGTTTGATTTCAGTATAGTATTCTGAAATTATAAATTCCAATTGTTTTTCAGAATATATTTATAGATACGTTCTATATTTTGCGCCGGGTTTCTGTAGAATTACTCAAAATAATATTGTAATTGAGATGATTTCGTATGATATAATGGTATTGTCAGATAAATATAAAAAAATGCAAAAGAATAAAGAAATTTAAAAATCTAAAAAAACTACTTGATTTTTATCGAATTGCTGTTATAATAATATTTGTTCGCTGAACAAAACCATTGCGGATTGGTGTAATGGCAGCACAGCAGACTCTGACTCTGTTAGTAGAGGTTCGAGTCCTCTATCCGTAGTTCCTTGGCAGGGGCGCCGGATGTAGTTGATACATCCGGTTCTTTTTTTCGGAGTGTGGCTCAGTTTGGTAGAGCGCTACGTTCGGGACGTAGAGGTCGCAGGTTCAAATCCTGTCACTCCGACTGGAACTAATGAATACCACAAAGCTTGAAAATACAGGCTTTGTGGTGTTTTTTTATTCCAAATTATTTCTTGGAAAAATCAAAAAATCCGTTTCTTGTCTCTTGGTACTAAAAAAAGTACTAAAAATTTTATAAGAATGTATTTGGGCATCTGAATGCTATATAAATAAGTCTGACGCCGCCAGAGAGATTTGAAATTTGACACAAATATGTTTTTGCTGTGTCAAATAAAAGTAAAACACGTTTTCCGGCTGCAGTTTTTGTCTCATCAGCAGCAGTGACGGGTTTTACACGAACAACAGTGTGTTTTATGTTAATAGCATTATGGTTTTCAATATCAGCTTCAGTGAAGAATTGATAATAATCTATTGA
Organism: Lachnospiraceae bacterium; assembly: GCA_051888795.1. Classification (GTDB taxonomy): domain Bacteria; phylum Bacillota; class Clostridia; order Lachnospirales; family Lachnospiraceae; genus MD308. Next base: position 6,631 of record JBJFCD010000173.1, read on the forward strand.
TTGTGATGTTTTTCATCTTTTTTTAATCGATAAATACCTTTCCCAATTTTTTCTATAATTTTTCTTTCGGTCAATGATTTCAACAACCTTTGTAATTGGCGTCTGCTACAGTGCAAATGTATAGCAGTTGCTTCTACTCCCTGCAAGCACTGACTGGGACATTCAAATTTCAGATAGTGTAAGAGTTTTTTTTCAAGAGTTGTAAAAAAGGCCTCTGATTGTGAAAACAGAAACATTTTATGTGCAATGGAATGTGAAAGGAACCGTAGAAAAGCAGTATCATATAGTAAATCGTTTCTGCATTCATATAATGGAAGCTCAATACAGGTTACTTTTTGAGTTGCTTCGACAAAAAAAGGAAGAGCAGGTTCTCCACAAAATTCAATATCACCTAATAAAGTAAATTCCTGTAACAGACAGACCGGATAGCGACTATTATCTTCACGAACAGAATAAATCAGGACACTGCCTTCTACAAGAAACTGAAGAAAGCAAGCAGAATTGTGGATGTTATTTAAAATCTCATTCCGATCATATTGATATAATCGAAAAGAAAGATTTTTGGTATCGAAGAGAGTTTCAAAGTTGTATTGTTTCAGATAATTATTAAGTAATTGTTCGTTTTTGATTTGCTTCATCTTGCACCTCAAATTTTTTCTTTCCATTGTGCCATATGACACAATGAAAATCAAGATTTTATGCTATATTATTGCATAAGAGGAGGAAACAAAACAGAATTAGTAGTAGGAGTTTCAGTGAGTGCCTCAGTTTTCACATTGATGATTGCACTGGGAGATATTTTGGCTTGGGAGGAAGTTCTGTTATATCACGATTGTATGGACAGGAAAAGTACGAAGACGGTACATGGTTAAGCGCATTTTGTTTTACTCCGTTTTAATTTTTGTGTCAATCGTTTCCTATGGTGTGACAATGCTTAGGATGTAACAAATAGATATGCTTTTTGCTGATTAATATTCATTTGTTGCCCTTTAAAAATCAATAGTGTAATATAATTTATACGAACAAATTTTAGGAGGAAGGAAGTGCGATGAATACAGAAGAAATGGAGATGGTCCTGACAAGGGGACTTAGTGAAGAGACACATTATCACCCGGAAATTGAACTTTTTTTTGTCGTAGATGGGACAGCACAAGTGACTGTAAGGGATCAGACCTGTGAACTGGGGCAGGAGGATGTGATTGTAGTTAATTCAAGTGAAGCACATAGTATAGATTCTTCGGAGAATTCGATTATCTGTGATGTGCGTTTTTCATGCCGGAGAGTATTGGAGCTTCTGGGTGAGGATATGTGTGTATTCGAATGTAACAGCAGAACAGATCGGACTCGTCCATACAGCACGATCCGTACAGTTATGAGAGAAGTAGTTTACCAATATGTCAGTCGGGAGCCGGGAAAAACGAAATGTCTTAAAATTGGAGCGTTATACAAACTGCTGGACTGTCTGATTGAAAATTACCGAGAAGAATCTCCAGAAAGGCAGTCAGGACAGATGATGGATGACAGTACAAGAGTGCAGCAGATTTGTCAGTATGTAAATCAAAATTTTCAGTATGGGATTAATATGTCTGAACTGGCAGACCAGCTGTTTTTGTCTACATCTACATTGTCTCGAGTTTTTAAAAAGCAGACCGGAATCTATTTTGCGGATTATGTTTCGCATGTCCGTATGAGCCGTGCAGTTGACGAGCTTTTGCGTACAGAGGACAGTATTACGAAAATCGCGGTGGACTGCGGTTTTTCGAATCCATCTGTTTTTAATAGAAGTTTCAAGGAAATATATGGAGTGACTCCTTCTGATTATCGTGCGCAGAAGAAGGAGCTGAGAATGGAGCAGGAGAAGAAGAAACTGTTTGAGCAGGAACAGCTTCGTAAAGAGTTATCTGAACAATTGGGAGAACAGAATATCAATATTGCGGGAAGGGTGAAAGTATCCGTAGATGTGAATCAGGACAGGGCATTTTTGAATCGTTGGAATGAAATGATGAACCTTGGGTCTGTAGATATGTTGTGTCATGCAGTGACACAACAGCAAGTACTGTTTTTGCGGAAAGAACTAGGGTTTAAATATGCCCGCATCTGGAGTATTTTTTCACAGAAGAACATGATTTGTACCGGAAAAGAGGGAAGCGATTATAATTTTAGCCGTCTGGATTACATTTTTGATTTTTTGATAGATAATGATATGATTCCGTTTCTGGATTTTGGAAACCGACCGGATGTTGCAATCGGAGAACTTGGTGTCTGTATTTTTGAATCGCATGACTATATTTTATTTGAAAGCCGTGCGGCGTGGGAAGACTGTTTGTTGAATTTGATGGAGCATCTGGTGGATCGGTTTGGGGAAGAAGAAATCAGTCGTTGGGGATTTGAATTTTCCAGTGATCAGAGTAATGCACCTGTCAGTAATTATTATGCAGACAGTAACTATAGCTATCATGACGTTTTTCAATATGCATGGAACACGATTAAAAAGTTGGTGCCGGATGCAATGGTAGGTGGCCCTATGGCGATGATGGATTATGATGAGCAGTTTGCCATTAATTTTCTGAGGATCTGTCAGGAACGAAAATGCATTCCGGACTTTGTCTCTTTCGCATTATTTCCATACAGGACACAAAAAGTGAACGGGCGTGTGGTGAGCGAACCCGCAACAACGGATAACATTGAGATGGAGTATATCTGCCAGATGCAGAAAATACTTTTGGAAACAGGATGTACGAACTGCAAATTATATATTACGGAATGGAATAATTCGGTATCTAACCGTAATTATCTGAATGACAGTAGCTTTCGCGGAGCATATATTGTTCATAAACTGGCGAATATTTCGGAATCCGTAGATATGGTAAGTCTTTGGATGGCGTCGGATATCATCAGTAATTATGTGGATTCTAACCGTATTGCCAACGGAGGAGGGGGTCTGCTGACGCAGGATGGCATAGCGAAGCCCGCATTCTTTGCGCTACGTTTTATGAATCAGTTAGGTGACAGGCTTGTTTCTAAAGGAGAAAATTATATCATTACGAAAAAGCACGAGACAAGCTATTACATTCTTTGCTACAATTTCAAGTGGTATAATTGCAACTATTTTAAGAAACGAGAACTTCTGGATGATCCGCAAGATATTGAGAGTATTTTTGAAAATACAGATCCAGTGGAGGTGTCAATTCAACTGAATTACCTCCCGAATAATAAACGATACATTGTTACTAGACGTTGTGTTGCGGCAAATTATGGGAGTTTGTTGGGAGAGTGGAAAAAGTTCCAGTATGATGAACGTCTTTCTGCTGATAATATACGGTACATCAGGGATGCGAGCTTTCCGCGTATGAGCATGGAGAAGAAAAAGACAGAGCAGGGGAGTCTTCATGTGTCAGTGAATCTTCAGGCACATGAATTCGTCTTGCTTCATATTCATGAGGATAAACGGAGATCCAGACCATAAGAAGCGGATGCATTTTGGAACCAGATGCAATAAAAGATTAACATTTATCCCACCTGTCAGAAAAAGATACATGAAAAAATCAACAAAAGTCAAGAAAAATGAAATCGTAGAAAAGCGGATTGGGAGGATTTCGGATAAAATTTTACCAAAATTAAAAAAGGTGTTTTGATTTTGTATCACGAATGACAGGAGGTATTATATGTATCAGTACAATCGTAAGGGACCGAAGCGAGGTGTGGCTCTCTACAGTTATTCTGGCGAGTATGGCGTATCTATGGATCTGGAAAATTGCTTCCAGGATATGTATGATATGGGTGCTCATGGGCTGGAGATTTTAGCAAACAGCCACATTCCAACTTATCCGCAGGTTGACGAGGCATGGCTGGAAGAGTGGTTTCGCCTATTAGATCAGTATGAGATCGTTCCGGTAGAATATGGACACTGGATTGACAGCAGGCTGTTTGCAGGACGCGAGCTGACGACAAAAGAGTCTGTAGAAATGTTAAAAAGAGATATTAAAATTGCTCACAAACTTGGATTTACTGTTATGCGTACAAAAATGGGTGTGATAGATCCGGTGAATTCTCCAGTGAAGAATTGGCGTGAAATTATTCGGGGAGCGTTAGAGTGCGCAGAGAAAAATAATGTCCGCATGTGTCCGGAACTGCATATGCCTACCGCTTTGAAGAGTCGCTATGTAGATGATTACATGGAATTTATTTTAAAGGAAAACACGAAATATTTTGGTTTCAATGTGGACTTTGGTACATTTCAGGATGTATTTGAGAGCGATTACCGTTTGCCTGGCATGCCGGAGGATGGAGGCCCGTGTTCCAGACCTGAGGATATCATTCCGATTCTCCCTTATGTATATTGCTGCCATGCCAAGTTCAACAATATGAGTGAAGATTTTAAAGAGACAACGATTCCTTATGAAAAGATCATCCGCATATTACAGGAGCATGATTGGGATGGATATATGCTCAGTGAATATGAGGGACCGGATAAAGAAAAGATTGGATTTGTTGGTGATCAGCTGAGACGACAGCACATTATGATGCAGCGACTTTTGAATGATTAGCGGGGAAAGGAGAAAAAGATGTTAGAAGCAGATATGATTCAGACCAGAGGTTTTCATAATATTGTTGAAAATGGAGAAAACGTTGGTTTTCAGTTTTGTGTACGCCTGACTTATTACAGGGGGATTTTCCTTTCTCAGCTCCGGCCTCAGAAGGTTGTAGTAGACGGGGAAGTTTTTCCAAAAGAACAGGTGGTGTGGAGTATCAAAGGAGAGGATTTCACTACTGAAGAAATGAAGAGTAACGCAGAAATGCACTGGTGTCCGACTGAGGTGGCAACTTTGAAGATTTATAAATCGGGAGGACTGTCGCAGGGGTATCATGAAATCAGCACGGGATATAAATATTCTTCTTCCTACATCCCACCGCAGCTTCAGCAGGGAATTGATGGGGAGGAAGTAGATGGATTTCTTGAAATGATGTTTGGCCAGCTGCACAGTACACGGAAGCTTTTGCTGGTCAGATAGGAAAAATAATGTTTTACGAGGATAGAAGTGCCCCGGGCGGATTAATAAATCTGTTCGGGGCACTTATGTAAGTATAATCCACTAAAGTGTCCAGTTTATGGGTACATTTTAACATCTGCTTTAGCGAGCATGCAACAAATGATAAACATTTATCCCACAAAAGTAAAAACAGATTGGGGAAGGTGCAATAAAAATCAAGAAATGTGAAACTGGGGAGAGGCATAAAAGGCCTGATTTAGATAGAATAAAGACAGTAAAGAAAAGCTCTTCTAAGTTTCCAGAAAACCGGTCAATGTGGAAACAAAAAGCTATGGTAATTTAAAGGAGGAAGACATGGAATCTAATGTTCAAGTAAAAAAAGCGTCTGCGTTGGGCGTTATATGTTATGGTCTCGGTGATCTTGCATCTCAGTTCATCTGGACATTTGTCGGATCTTATCTGACGATTTTTTATACCGACATTGTCGGGTTTGCACCTGTTGTTGTATCAGGAATTATGCTGGTTGCGCGTGTTTGGGATGCAGTGAATGACCCGATGATGGGAGCTATTGCTGAGAATACACGGTCAAAGTTTGGTCGTTTCCGCCCGTACATCGCATTTGGCTGTCCATTCCTTGCAGTATTTGCAGTATTGACGTTTGTAAATATGGGAAATGGCGTAGGAGGAGTCATCTTTTCTGCTGTAGTGTACATTATCGCTGGAATGCTTTATACACTGGTGAATATTCCGTATTCTTCACTGGCTGCTGTTATGACAGAAGATCCGAAGCAACGTAACTTGATCGGTACATCCCGAAGTGTTGGTATGAACGTTGGTATGATCATCGTAAACTCTTGTTCAGCGGGTTTGGCACTTCACTTCTCAGGAAGTGGCGCTGAGGTTGCGACCGGACATGGATATATGATGACAGCTATTATTTACTCTTGTATTGCTATCCCATTATTCCTGATTGTGTTCTTTACTTCTAAGGAGGTAATTGTGCCGGAGTATGAGACCCGTAAGCTGAAACCTTCTGAGACACTGAAAGGTATGGTGAAAAACAAATATCTGATGACGATTTTCATTGTATCTACAATTCAGATGGTTGCATTCATGGGACGTATTTCTATTACTACATATTATGTAATTTACTGTCTGGGAGCATTTACGTTGATTGCGCTTATCATGACTATTCCGTCTATTGGAGGAATCATTGGGTCACTGGTAGTTGCACCGCTTGCAAATAAGTTTGGCAAGAAGCGGGTGTTGGCACTGACACTTTTAGGGCAGGGTGTAGGACTTTTTATTGTTTACTTTGCTCCGTTTGATAACATGACACAGATCATGATTGGTCACTGGGTATATGGTATTTTCAACTGTGGTTTCCCAATTTGCCTGGCGATGGTTGCTGACTGTGTAGACTTCTGGGAGGAAAAGACGGGAATCCGTCAGGACGGCAGTTACTATGCGACATATGGTCTTTCTACAAAATTAGGAAATGCGATTGGTTCTGCAGTTGGCGTACTGATTATTTCTGGTTTTGGTTATGTTGCAGGCAGTATGGAACAGTCAGAAAGAGCGTTGGCTGGTATCAACTTAACAGTAAACCTTATCCCTGCAATTCTTCTGGTAGTCGCTGCAGTAGCATTGTGGTTCCTCTGGGATAAATCCGATAAAGATTTCGATGATATCCGGGCAAAAGTAAAAGAACGTAATGCAGCGAACAAATAAGGATTGTAAACAAAACAAAATCAACAATTCACAAGATTCATTTAGGAGGTTATTCAATATGAAAAATGGAAAGTTACAGGTTGCAGTGATTGGATGTGGTGGAATTGCAAATCAGAAGCATCTTCCGGCACTTACAGCACAGGCAGATAAATGTGAGATCGTAGCTCTTTGCGATATTATTGAAGAACGTGCGTTAAAAGCACAGAAAGACTTTGCTCCGAATGCAAAGGTTTATACAGATTATAATGAAGTATTTAAAGATGAAGAAATCGATGTTGTACATGTATGTACTCCTAATGTGGCACACTGCCCGATCACAGTTGCTGCATTTGAGGCTGGTAAGCATGTCCTCTGCGAGAAACCAATGGCTGCTAATACAGAGGATGCACAGAAGATGATGGATGCATGGAAGAAATCAGGCAAGAAATTTACGATTGGTTATCAGAACAGATTCCGCAGAGATTGTCTGACACTTAAGAAATTCTGTGAAGAAGATGGACTTGGAGATGTATACTTTGCAAAAGCACATGCAATCCGCCGCCGTGCGGTTCCTACCTGGGGAGTATTCCCGAACAAAGCTCTTCAGGGAGGCGGACCACTGATTGATATCGGTACACATGCTCTGGATATTACTCTCTGGATGATGGATAACTATGAAGTAGAGAGTGTAACAGGATCTGTATTTGAAAAGCTTGGACATTCTGAACTGGCAACACAGGGAAATATGTTCGGAGCATGGGATCCAGAAACATATGAAGTAGAAGATTCTGCATTCGGATATATTAAGATGAAGAACGGAGCAACGATCTTCCTTGAGAGTGCATGGGCAATCAATATGAAGGAAAGCCGTGAGGCAGCAACAACTCTTTGTGGCACAAAAGCAGGTGCTGAGCTGGTTGGTGGTATGAGTCATGGGCAGGAGTATCAGCTTGTGATCAATGATACTACATGTGGACAGCTGACAGAGAAAACGCTTTCTCCAGGTGGAACTATTGCGTTTTTCGAAGGAAATGGATCTGGTGAACCGAAAGATCTGGAGTGTAAGCAGTGGTTAGAAGCCATCATCAATGATACAGAGCCGCTTGTAAAACCAGAGCAGGCATTTGTTGTTACAAAGATTCTGGATAATATTTATAAATCAGCTCGTGAAGGACATGAGATTAAATTTTAATGAAGGATAGGGTTCCAGGTCCGGAGAAAGATGTGTTTTTCCGGACTTGGAAAACACAAGATAATAAGACATTGACTTTGGGAGGTATGTTATGGACGCAATAAGAATCGCGATTATCGGACACGGCTTTATGGGCCATGAACATGAAAAAATGTTGAGTCATATGGATGGAATTCAATTAGTTGGATTTTCTGACATCGATCCGACACAGTTAGAAGATGTTCAGGAAGGATTGAAACGTTACAGCTCGAATGAAGAACTTATGAATGATCCGGAGGTCGATGTTGTGCTGATCGCAGCGAATAATAAGTATCATCATGATCTGGTGATTCAGGCAGCAAGAGCTGGAAAAGATATTATCTGTGAGAAACCAGTCGCAATGAATGTAGAAGAACTGGATGATATGATGAAAGTCGTAGATGAATGTGGCGTTAAATTTACCGTTCATCATCAAAGGCGATTTGACCCAGATTTTCGGACGGCAAAAGAAATTTACGACAGCAGGACTCTGGGGAATGTTTATACGATACAGAGTATGCTTTACGGATTTAACGGAAATATGCATGACTGGCATGTCTATGTGGAAGAAGGCGGCGGAATGCTGTTTGACTGGGGTGTTCATCTGATCGATCAGATCTTGTGGATGATGCCGGGAGCGAAAGTGACAAGTGTGTATGCGGATTTAAGAAATGTCATCAATGTAGAAGTAGACGATTACTTTAAGATTTTGATGAGATTTGATAATGGTGTGATGGCAGAAATTGAGCTTGGGACCTATTTCCTGACGGACAAAATGGATGATAAATGGTTTGAACGTCACTGGTTTGTCGGGGGAAATCAAGGAAGCGCCTATGTGGATGGCTTCCATCCGGAAGGCAAAATCGTCCGTACGGCAGGACTGCTTCAGAATGTAGGCGGCAAGAGGACCATGACAGCTGCCGGACCGACACGTTCTTTTGGACCACCGCCGGAAGGCAAGATCCTCACAGAGGAGTTGCCGGAGATTCATACCTGTCACGAAAATTATTTTGAAAATTACATTCGTGCTTATCGTGGAGAAGAAGATTTCCTTGTTCAGATCCCAGAGACACGCCGTGTACTGGCACTTATGGAGGCGGTTAGAGAATCTGCCCGCACAGGGGAATCGATTCGGTTTGAAAAGTAAAGTTAGTGAAATTTCGAGAAAAGAAAGGATGAATGATTATGGCTATTAAATCATCAGTAAGCCTTTACAGTCTTCAGTACCAGTACCTTACTGGCAAAATGGACTTAGAAGGAATTCTTAAATATATGAAGGAACTGGATGTAGACGGTATCGAGCTTTTGCCGGATCAGATGATTCCGGGAGCTCCGGAACCAAGTGAAGAGACACTTGCAAAATGGGATGTCTTGATGGAAAAATATCCAATCGGCCTTGCCTGTGATGACTGTTTTCTGAACACCAATATGTTCAAGAACCGTGAGCTGACAAAGCGTGAGTGTATTGCACTGATCAATAAAGAAATTAAGCTTGCACATCGTCTTGGATTTAAGGTGCTTCGTCTGGTTTCCATGGTTCCTGCATGGATTCTGGAACCTTGTCTTCCGACGGCCGAAAAATATGATGTATGCATGTGTATTGAAATTCATGCAGGACTGGGATTCGGCGTTCAGAAGACAGAGGAATTTTTAGCAGAGATGATCCGTCTGGATTCTCCGTATATCGGAATTGTTCCAGATTCAGGACTTTTCTGTAAGCGCCCTCCGCGTGTGATGACAAATTATTGCAGAGAAGTGTATGGAACGAATCCAGAACTAATCGCGCTGGGCGATGAAATCTTTGCAAGTGGTACAGATACATACACATTAACGATGAAAAACGGTGGGAAGATGGATCCGAGAGTCGCTGCACTGGTAAAAGATCCGGCGAAGGATATGTTTTTTGCGACCAATCTGGATGGTTACGAGAATAATCCACTGTCTGTCATGGACCCGTATGTAAAATATATCAAACATTTCCACTTCAAATTGTTTGAAATGACAGAAGACGGAACAGAGTACAGTATTGATTATAAAGAAATCTTACAGTATCTTCATGATCATGGTTATAACGGATATGTTTCTACGGAATATGAAGGAAACCGCTGGGTATTGCCGGATCATCCGATTCCAGAGGTAGAACAGGTTGCGGCACATCAGAAGATGATCAAACGTTTGATCAGGGAAATTGAAGGCTAAAGGAGGTTCTGACATGTTTGATAATAATGTATTTATTCCGGGTACCTGCAAAAATGTTATAGAAGATGGCAAGGTGATTGGTTATGAGATGCAGACACACATCACCTACTATCGTGGAATTCCGTTGTCTATGATTAACTTCCTGAAAGTTGAGGTAGACGGCGTGGAAGTGTCGGAAGAAAATATCCGATTTACACCGGATCGTATTGACTGGTTCACACAGAAAGAGATGGAAACAGTCAGCGAGATTAAATGGGAATACGGCGTTCCGGGAACCGTTCGTGTTCTGAAAGAAGGCGGGCTAAGTAAAGGAGAACATCTGGTTAAGCTGACAGTCTGCACTCGTACAGCTTATATTCCGGTTCCATTGGAAGGAACGATGACTCGTACGGTAGTAATCGAGTAAGTAAAAGGAAAGGGGAACAAGATTATGTTACTTGGACTTGTCAGCGCGATTGCTGACACTATGAATTATGAAGAAATGATTGATTTCGTTGCAGAGTCTGGTCTGGAATGTGTGGAAGTTGCCTGCTGGCCAGCTGGAAAAGCAGAGCGTCGTTACGCAGGTGTCTCACACATAAATGTAGATTCAGTTCTCGAGGACGATGTATATGCCGCACACATCCTTGATTATGCGGCAGAGAAAAATGTGACGATTTCTTCCCTTGCATATTATCCAAATACCATGGATGCGGATCTTCAGAAACGTGAAGCTGCAGTAGAGCATATTAAAAAACTGATTTGCGCCTCTGCAAAGCTTGGGGTGAATATGGTGACCACCTTTATCGGACGAGATCAGTCTAAAACAGTAGAAGAAAACCTGGAGCTGGTAAAAGAAATCTGGCCTCCGATCATTGCGCTTGCAGAAGAGAAAGGTGTAAAGATTGCAATTGAGAACTGCCCGATGTTATTTGGAGCTAATCAGTGGCCGGGTGGACAGAATCTGATGACAACACCCGCAATCTGGAGAAAAGTATTTGAGATTCTTCCATCAGAAAATCTGGGCCTTAACTATGATCCATCTCATTTCGTATGGCAGATGATTGATTATATTAAGCCAATCTATGAATTTAAAGATAAGATCTTTCATGTTCATTATAAAGATATCAAGCTTTATCCGGAACGTCTTCAGGAAGTCGGAGTGATGGGATATCCTCTGGACTTTATGTCACCTAAGCTTCCTGGACTTGGCGATGTAGACTGGGGAAAATACGTTTCCGCACTTACGGATATCCGCTATGATGGATGTACCTGTATTGAGATCGAGGATAAGGCATTCGAAGGAAGCGTGGAAGATGTGAAGAAGTCTGTAAGACTCAGTGCGAAATATTTAAGGAATTTTGTAATCTAGTCAGTTAGGAGTGTAAAACGGATGAAAAAATATGCGTTTGGTGCAGATATTGGTGGAACTACTGTCAAAATAGGGCTTTTCGAGACCCTTGGTGAGCTGATAGAAGTATGGGAGATTCCTACCAGGACCGAAGAGAATGGGAAATATATCCTATCAGATATTGCCGAGGCTGTTGAGAAAAAGATGGAAGAAAGAGGCATTTCCAGACTGGATGTGGAAGGGGTCGGAATGGGTGTTCCGGGACCGATCAGTCCTAATGGGACAGTATTAAAATGTGTCAATCTGGGATGGGGTGTCTTCAATGTAGAGCAAGAGATGACCCATCTGACTGGATTTAAGGCGAAAGCGGGAAATGATGCAAATGTTGCAGCGCTTGGAGAAATGTGGCAGGGAGGCGGCCGCGGTTATCAGGACATTGTCATGGTTACACTCGGAACCGGTGTCGGTGGTGGAATTATCATCGGTGGACATATTTTACCGGGAATCAACGGTGCAGCTGGTGAGATTGGACATATTCCGATGAAAGACAATGAAGAAGAGTGCTGTGGCTGTGGAAAGAAAGGATGTCTTGAGCAATACGCATCGGCGAATGGAATCGTCCGTCTTACCAGAAGATATTTATCTGAACATCCGGAAGTGGAGAGCTCTTTAAGGAGTATTGATAAATATACTTCCAAAGAGATCTTTGCAGAAGCGGCAAAAGGTGATAAGGCTGCAATCCGCATGGTTGACGAAGTAGGAATTCTGCTTGGAAAAGCGCTTGCATCTATTGCATGTGTCGTAAATCCGGAAGCCTTTGTCATCGGAGGCGGAATGTCGAAAGCAGGAGATATGCTGATTGATGCCATTCGAAAGCATTATACAGAATATGCATTCCATGCGTCCAGAGATACCATATTTAAATTAGCTGAGCTTAGTAACAGTGCAGGTATCTACGGAGCAGTAAGACTGGTGCTAGAGTAAAACGCAAGTAATGGAGGAGAAACAGTGATGAAAAAGAAAATTTTAGCAGTCATGCTTGCAATGACCATGGTATTAGGTCTTGCAGCATGTGGAAACAGTCAGGATAATTCTGACGGAGAGATTGATGGAGAAAAGACACATATTTACGTCTTAACGGCAGCAGAAGATCATGGCTGGACCGGATCCGTCGCAACATTTGCGAAGGAGAAGGTAGAAGAGATTAATTCAGAAGGTACTTATGAAGCAGAAGTAATTACTTCTGCAGATGCAAACGAACAGATCACTAAGATAGAAGATATTGTAGCAGGCGGCAAAGAAAATATTGCAGTTGTTATTCAGCCAATGGATGATACGGTTCAGTCAGCCATTCAGCAGCTTGTTGATGCGGAAATTCCATACGTGGCATTTGATCGTATTATTGAAGCAGTTGCACCATCAGCAGTTTCGAATGTTAAAGGTGACAATGCAGGAATCGGAGCTGGAGCAGCAGCATATTTTGTGAATCTTGGTTTGAAACCAGGTGATGCAGTGTATGTATACGAGGGAGATACTTCTTCCGTGACAACACTCCGTGATGAAGGATTTACAGATTATCTTCTTGGAAATGTTGAGTTTGATGGAGTAAAAATTGCAGACGATGCAAAATGGACAGAGGAAGATATCAAAGCAATTACATATTCAGGAGCAATGAATTGGAGTCGTTCTGATACAAAAGAGTCTTATGAGTCTTTGATGGGTGATGCTTCGAATGCAGAAATCAAATGGTTCTATGCAGAAGATGATGAGCTTGCAATGGGTATCTTAGAGGCACTCAATGGTGGCGGAATCAGCGAGTCAACAAAAGAAGCAATATTTGCTACAAAGCCAGTACTTACAGGATGTGGCGGACTTGACGAGTATTATGAAGTATTAAGAGGAAATTCATATCAGGATATCGTAGCAAACTTTGATGGAGTTATGTCAGTGACTTATAGTCCAGCTATGATCCAGACTGCAATTCAGGATATGGTAGATTATTTAAATGGCGAAACTGTAGAGCAAGATCATGTGATTAATTGTGAAAATGTAGTGCCAGAAAATGTTGATAAGTATCCTTCATTCTAGTTGTACACAAATGAGACGCATATCATGAAAATTCTCAGGGAGGAAAACACGAGGTTTCCTCCCTGGGAAACCTCTCTGAAAGGACACAAAAATGAGTTTGTTAGAAATGAAAAATATTAATAAATCATTTGGTAATATACAAGTATTAAAGGATGTTCGGCTAACAATAGAGCCAGGAGAGATACATGCTTTACTGGGGGAAAATGGAGCCGGTAAGTCGACTTTGATGAATGTGCTTACGGGTGTATATCCAAAAGATGGCGGAACCGTAGTGTTTGACGAAATAGAATATGAACATATGACGATCCGGAAATCAGAAGAAATCGGGATCGCATTTGTGCATCAGGAATTAAATTTGTTTAATGACCTGAAAGTATATGAAAATATATTCCTTACCGATGAATATACAACAAAATTTGGACGATTGGATAAAAAAAGAATGATCAGTGAGACAAAACTCCTGTTTGAGAAAATGGATGTATCCATTGACGCTGAAGCATTAGTGGAGCATTTAAAAACTAGTGAAAAGCAGCTTGTGGAAATTGCTAAAGCTTTATTTTTTGAAGCAAAACTTTTGATATTAGATGAGCCAACTACATCTCTAAATAGTGACGAGATTGAGCATTTATTTGAGATTATTAATAGATTGAAAAATGAAGGAAAGTCTTTTGTGTTTATTTCACATAAGATGCCAGAAATCTTCAGATATTCAGATCGGTATACAGTATTTCGAAATGGAGAGTTTATTGGTACGGGAGATATCAGTGATGTGACTGCAGAAGAGATTACTTCGATGATGGTTGGAACCACGTACCAATCAGGGAACTTGTATGAGAAGCGCATGACTGGTGAAACGGTGTTACAGTTAGAAAATCTTACTGGTGCTGGTTTTTTTGATGTGAATCTGGAAGTGAGGAAAGGACAGATCGTAGGACTGACAGGCTTACAGGGGGCAGGAAGTAGTGAACTGTTGCAAGGTATTTTTGGGGTCTCCAAAGTAAGTGGTGGAAGTATAAATATACATGGGAAAAGGGTTCGTCCTAATTCGATCCATCATTCTATGAAAGCAGGAATTGCAATGCTTGCAGCAAATAGAAAAGAGAACTCCGTCATTGCAGATATGAGTCTGCTGGAAAATATGTATCTTGCAGAACATACACTTTCAGCAGGAAGATTTCACATTCATCATAAGAAAGAAAATAATAAATTTAATAAATATAGACAAATGCTTAGTATAAAGGCGCAGAACAGTAGTGATGGTATTACATCTTTAAGTGGTGGTAATCAGCAGAAGGTATTTTTGGCCAGATGGCTAAATACAGATGCAGATATCCTTTTACTCGACAATCCGACACAGGGAATTGATGTAGGAGCAAAGGCAGAGATTTACAAGTTGATTTTGGAACTTGCAGAGCAAGGGAAAACAATTCTCATAAATACGTTGGAGATACCAGAAATGCAAAAAGTTGTAGATTATTGTGTTGTCTTTTACGAGGGAAGGATTGTTAAAATTTTGAAACATGAAGAAATAGAGGAACAAGCAGTCATGATGTATTCGACAAATGCTGTTTCTACACAGAATAATCCAGTTTAAACCGGAGGAAAAGAGAATGAAGTTAAAAAAAGAGGGGCTTTATAAAATATGGTCTAAATATAGTTTTATATTTGTGTTTTTTGCAATTTTTGTTGTATATATGATTACGAGCAAGGGTTTGACATGGGGAGGAGTAATGAATGTCCTGCGTCACTCGGCTGTGATTGGTATCATAGCTCTTGGAATGGGTTTAGTATGTCTGACAGGAGAAATTGATCTTTCAGTTGGATCTATGCTTGCTATGGTAGCTGGATTTTCTGTTGTTGTCTACAACAGAACAGGAAGTATTATTGTTACATTTATATTTGCACTTCTCTTTGGTGCTTTTTGTGGATTGATTAATGGAATATTTGTCGGTACTGTTGAGATGCCGGCGTTCATTGTTACACTGGCTACTATGCTGATATATAGATCCATTGCACAATATGTCTGCCAGCATATTCCGAAGGAATTATGTGGAGGAGGTAGTTCCGTATATCGTATGTCTTCCGATATTGCTTCCTATCAGGCTTTTTACCAACTTGGGAATGGGAGGTTGGCTACAATTCCGTATGTGGGAATTTTTCTTCTTCTTTTAACACTGTTCTTTGTGTATCTTTCTACCAGTACTAAGTATGGAAAAAAAATCTATGCGATCGGCAGTAACCAGAAGGGGGCTGTACTTACAGGAATCAACGTAAGCCTGGTCAAAATCAGCGTATTTGTAATCGCCGGCACGTTAGTGGGAGTTGGAGCATTTCTCTGGATTGCAATGAATGCATCCTGCGATCCGGCAACAACAGGAAACAGTTATGAAATGTATGCGATCGCAGCAGTTGTGTTGGGCGGAATCAGCATGTCCGGGGGAAAAGGACGATGCCTCGGTATCCTGTTTGGCGCAATGTCGTATACCGTCATTGATAAGATTATTGTTGCGTTAAAGATGGATTCATTGATTAATGATGCTATTAAAGGAGCAATATTAATTCTTGTAATATTAATTCAGATTGCGGGACCAAAGCTTAGAAATAAGTTCAAAAAATAAGGAGAAAACAATGATTAAAGTAGGATTTGTTGGTTGTGGAAGAATCGCACAGGTAAGGCATATTCCGGAATGTAATGAACATCCAGATGTGGAGATTGTGGGTTATTATAATCGTACAAGAGAAAAGGCAATTCAAATGGCAGATATGTATGGCGGGAAGGTATTCGAACGTGCAGAGGATTGTATCTTAAATCCAGAGGTTGAAGTGGTGATTATCAGTACTCCAAATGCAACCCATGCACCATATTCGATTCTTGCGCTATGTGCCGGGAAACATGTAATTTGTGAAAAGCCGATGGCAATTACAAAAAAAGAGTGCGAACAAATGGTAGATGTTGCCCAAAAGTCTGATCGAATCCTACTAATTGCATATCATGAACGATATACACAGACTCATAAATTGGCTAAAAGGCTTATTGAGGAAGGAACAATTGGTAAGGTTTTGGCTTTTCAGACAATACTGGCTCATGGCGGACCGGATAAAAAAAGAGTAGCAGATAACCTTTGGTTTTTTGACAAGAAAATGGCTGGTTTTGGTGTGTCAGCAGATCTTGGTGTTCATAAAATTGATACGATCCGCTATCTTCTGGGTGATGAAATTGAGGAAGTGACAGCAAGAATAGATTCGCTAGATGGGTGTGAGATAGATGACAATGCTATTTATCTTGTAAAGATGAAAAATGGAGCGTTAGGTACAATCACTGTTAGCTGGACTTGCTATGGAGATGAGATAAATTCGACAATTATTCTTGGAACCAATGGAAATATAAAGATAAAGCATCCTTATTGTGGAGAAGTGGAGGTTGCTATGAAAGATGGTACAACAAAATGCTATCATGAAGAAGAGATATATCGAGTTAATGGATGGACAGATTCTGGAATCATTCGAGAGATTGTTCGTTTAATCAATGAAAAAGCTGAAAATAAGGGAAGTGTCTACGGAGAAGATTCCATACGAACAATGGATGTATTGTTTGATGGATTGAAGTCTAGGTCAAATGATTGACTGGAGCTGAATAGAATTCAATTCATGGTGGAAGTTCTGGATAAACGGATTTTGTGATAAGCTCATTTTCTTCCATGGACTTAGGCTGTCATTAAGAACCTTTTAGCTGATCGCAAAATACAACATTGATGGACCAAAGGGTGGAAAATATGGATATTACAACTTGTATTAAAGAGGTTTAGCTTGTCTATTGGAACATACTTGGATTAATCATAAGGAGGATGTTTAGCGCAGAAGTTTTTCAAATATATTGTGAACTGGAAAAATGCATAAAAACAACGCTTTTTATTATACATATCATTTAACAAGGTTGATTTGGCTTGTAAAAAAACAGTTGACTTTGAAAGCAGAAATTAATAAAATATACGATATGAGCCTGGCAGGCCTTGAATGCTTGCCGGGCATTTTTATGTTTAATTTTATATTAACTTTGGACAATAAATGTCACTTTGCTACTGTCGGACGGCGAAGGGACATTTATTTTTTTATTCTTAGAAAGGAGGAACCTGTTATGAAACAGGACAGAAATATCGCATGGAATCAGAAAATCTTGAATGAGATCCCGAAGGATGTTTTGGACGATGTGCCAGAGCATAAGACGGACGAGTTTCGCCGTGGTGTTCTGCTCTATCTGAGTAAAGAAACGCCGGAGCTTTATCAGAAAGCAGAAAACGCCGGGGAATTGCCCGAAGAACTTTGTCAGCAGCTTGCGCAACAGATACGGAAGTTTGCTGAATTAGTAAAGGCAAAAAAGAGAAATGGAGGAATGAAAAATGCCTAAGACAAAATTTCAATCAGTCATTTTTACAGCAGTTACCGCCTGGATTATGGTGTACATCATGACGCTGTACAATACGGTACTGGCAATGGGGAGCTTTACGAACGCGACCTTTCTGATTGCGCTGAAGGGAATGTGGATCGAGTATATCATCATCTTTCTGTGTGCGTTCTTTATTTCAAGCCACGTTGCGAAATACTTTGCGTTTCGTGTGGTAAAGCCTGGAGACAGACCAATCGCCATTATTTTTGCGATTCAGGTATTTACGGTGGTATCACAGGTAGCGCTGGCCAGCATCCTCGGCGTATATCACGGATACGGATTTACAAGTCAGTTTATCCCCAATTATCTTGTGACCTACTGTAAAAACTTTATTATGGCTCTGCCTGTGCAGCTTTTTATTGCCGGACCTATCGCAAGATGGATATTCCGTTCTATCTTTGAGCGGGGTGAGAAAAAAGAGTAAAGGAGTTGACTGCTCATGAGTAAAAAGAAAAAGACGGTCTGCATGATTCTGTTTCTATGTATTGTGGTTGCCTTATTAGCCGGAATTGTATTGACAAATCCTACTGGCGGAAAGCATGAAATTGTATTGGTGGCAGCACTGAATCATATTATGCAGGATGTTACGCTTGGTAAAATAGGCGAGTTTAAGCAAGGACTGATTCGCTACGTTGAGAAGATCCTTTCCGATCATCCAGATACAAAGCTATTCGTTGTGGGAGAATATGGGAGGCAATTCTTTTTGCAGCACCATATCCCTATTGAACGAAGCTTTCTCTATACCGCACAAAATCCTACCATGCAGCGTGCCAGAGAAATCAGCACGCTTCTGTTGGACTTATTTGACAGGGGCGCACTGGATAAAATTTTTGTCGTTTATACCGACCTGAAAAACGGTCTGGTTGCTGAAGCCGTTTCAACCAGGCTGCTTCCTTTTCACCGCACACAATTTGCAACCTTACCAAAGGAAAAGGTCGTTACAGCTCCCTTTGAGTTTTTTCCCTCCATTGGTGCGGTTCTTGACAATGTGATATACAGCTATGTATTCGGTTTTATTTATAGTGCACTGGTAGACAGCTTTTGCAGTGAGCAGAACGCAAGAATGACGGCGATGAACTCCGCAAATCAAAATGCAGAAAAAATATTGGATGACCTGTCTGTCCAGTACAACCGGGTACGGCAGGCGGCGATTACACAGGAAATTACAGAGGTATCATCCGGTGCGAAGGTACAGAAGAAAAAGCGGATGAAGGAGTTGTCTGGTTTATGAGGATAGGAAAGATTACAGAAATATCAGGGGCGGTTGTGGATGTCAGCTTTGAGCATGGACAGCTTCCCAAAATCAAGGAGGCGCTGACCGTTTCTGTGGATGGGAAAAAATGTGTCATGGAAGTGGCACAGCACGTTGGGAAGGATACGGTACGCTGTATTATGCTGGCGGAAAGTGAGAACCTTGCCCGTGGAATGGAGGTACAGGCAGAAGGTACGGGAATATGGATCAGTACCCGGAAGCTGCATTTTACAATGTGGGAACCATTGACGATGTAGTGGAAAAAGCAAAACAAATGGAGGGTATCTAAACCTATGAATACCTTTCAGGTATACATTCTGGCTGCTGATTTCGCTTTCTACGAAGGCCCCTGTGAGTCTTTGATTGTTCCCACCTTGCAGGGGCAATACGGTATCCTGCCGAACCATAGCAACATGATCGGTGCGGTCATTCCCGGTACGCTGATTTATAAGCTACCAGAGGAACCGGAAAAACAGGCGGTGGATGAAGCGAAAGAAGCGATATTGCAGAAGAAAAGCATTCAGGAATATCGGTCAGTACAGGCGAATCTGGCAAGGGCGGTCAGTCGGTTGAGAGTAAAGAACAGTTACGAATGTAAATAACAATTAAGAGCATAAACGATTAGCGCACGTCGTTTGTGCTTTTATAAATAATCACTGCCCCTGACGGGAAAGAAAAAACCATTAGTTGAGGCAGGTGCTTTCGTGCGTCCTTTTAGAAATCATCACATTTTACGGTGGTTTTGATTTCCAACTCAAAGCCACTGTTTCTTTTCTTAAAAAAGAGGTGACGTGCTAATGTTGGCAAACACGGCGGCAAAAGGAGATAGCTGCCATGTTTGCCTTTGAAGCTGACAATAGTGATGAAGTTTAACTCTTCAAATTTTTTCAAGATACGTGATATAGTGGTTTTTGAATGTCCCCAACGTTCTCCAAGTGAATGGAAGCTGGTTAGGGGATTACCTGTGTTATTTCGGTAATATACTACAGGTGCAGAGAATGAGCCTTGCACGGTTGGAGCATTGTATATAGCATGAATCTACATATCCAGTAACATATCCATCTCTGAGCATTTCCCCAGGCTGATAAATTCATGGACTTTTGCAATAGGGAAAAAGAAAAATCCATCACCCTTTTTGCAGGGACAGTTGTATTCCAGAACGGTATTGTCTTTTGCCCAGTCAGTGATCTTAAATTTTACGATTTTCTTATTTCTAAGAAGAGAGTATGTAATACAATTTTGCTTCTCCAATAAATCCAGGATAGAGACTGCCTGATGTTGGAACCGGCAGCGAAACCATGTCTGAAGATCGGAAAGAGTACAGATCCATTCGCCAGGATCTACCATGTAGGTAATATGCTCCATTCGCCGATACGACGAGCGGTAATTAGCATAGGAGCAAAGCACGATATAGTAAAAAAGACAAGAGCCTCCGTTTGTGCGGATGCTCTTGTCAGCGATAAGTGATCCTATAAAATCTCTGTAAATTCTGCAGCGTGGGAAATCCACGATTTGTTTTAATTCTAATTGATAGTTCATAGGTATCTCCCTACTTATAATTTTTATTTATGTTGGAAATAGGTTAACTCGCGTTGCCAATAGTTATCTCGTACATTATACTAAAAATGGTACTAAAAATTTTATAAGAATGTATTTGGGCATCTGAATGCTATATAAATAAGTCTGACGCCGCCAGAGAGATTTGAAATTTGACACAAATATGTTTCTGCTTTAATCTCAAATTCTCAGAACGGCGTAGTCCGTAATATAAACCCATAAATGAACTTCACTAACAGGATTTACTTTTATTAATCCATCAATTGTTGCCTGTGCGAAAACTGAATAGAGAATATTGCGATAATCTCTGACTGAACGAACAGACAATTGGTCTAATTCTTTTGGTTTTTGATTGATTTTTCCAGTACAAGGCGATGAATTTTTGGAGAAATGTTGTCCCGGGCGAAGAAGGAATACCATGTAACTACTGAACAGATATTAGAGATGTTCCGACCATTGCTGATAAAAAACTCTTTGATAAATGGAAGATTTGATGAGGATTTGTACCAGGAGCTGATAATTGAAGTGCTAAAATGTATTCAGTTGTATCAAGGATTGGATTAGTATGTAGAAACTATGAAAATGTTTGTTTGACGAAATGCGATAGTTGATAAAAATGTTCATTAAGAACAGTTAGCTTTGACTAGCAACAGAGTGTAAGGGTATGATAGAGAAAACTTCAGATAAACGAGGTGATACAATGAAGCAACACAGGTTTTGGGCGTGGGCTATGGTATTTTGCATGGGAATGCTATTCTATACCGGAAAGAAACATAAATAAGCAAGACATGATATAAAGATGCAGAAATGTATGTCATGTGAGGAAGCTGATATATTGTTGTATTATCTGAATACGCTGGGATATGTCACGCAGGCAAAGGTTTATGAACGGACGGCCGATGCCTGCGTTTGCTTTAACGGAGGACGAGAGCCTTTGATTCAGGCGTTGCGGAGATTCCGATACGAGTCCGTGGAGGTTCCGGATACAGTACTTGCTGATTCGGGAAGAAAACTTAATAATACATATCAGGAGAAGCTGATCAGTAAGGTGGCTCTTCATTATGCGGGAAAGTTGTTTCTTCCGTATCCTGTCAGAACAGTGTGGACAATAGCAAAATCGGTTCGATATTTGAAAGAAGGGTTAAAAAGTCTGGCAAGGAGAAAGATGGAAGTATCTGTACTGGATGCAACAGCAATTGGAGTATCTGTTATACGAGGAGATATAGATACTGCAAGTTCTGTCATGTTTCTTCTGGGGATTGGAGAGATACTGGAAGAATGGACCCATAAGAAATCGGTTGGAGATCTGGCTCGCAGTATGTCTTTGAATGTTTCGAAGGTATGGATGAAAAGTGATGAACAGGAAATTCTTGTGGATTCCCGACAGATCAAAGAGGGAGACAATATTGTGATCCATATGGGAAATGTCATTCCATTTGACGGAGTTGTTTTAGAAGGAGATGGAATGGTAAACCAGGCATCTCTTATCGGTGAACCACTTCCGGTTCATAAAGAAAAAGGCGGCTATGTGTATGCCGGCAGTGTCTTGGAAGAAGGAGAACTTGTATTTTCCGTGAAGAAAGCTTCAGGAACTTCCCGGTATGAAAAGATTGTTACAATGATTGAAGAATCTGAAAAGCTGAAATCTTCTGTTGAAGGAAAAGCAGAAAAGCTGGCAGACAAGCTAGTGCCTGTGACACTTGCCGGAACAGCGATAACCTGGCTTTTTACAGGAAATATAACAAAGGCATTATCTGTATTGATGGTAGATTTCTCCTGTGCACTGAAGCTTGCTATGCCCATTACGGTATTATCTGCAATCCGTCAGGCTGGAACTTATGATATTACCGTAAAAGGTGGAAAATATCTGGAAGCCGTTGCGGAAGCCAGTACGATTGTATTTGACAAAACTGGCACGCTGACAAAGGCAAAACCTACGGTGAAGATGATAGTTACGTTCTGCACTAAGGATGAGAATGAATTGCTTCGGCTGGCAGCTTGTCTCGAAGAACATTTTCCACATTCAATGGCAAAAGCTGTTGTACATGCGGCGAAACAAGCAGGACTTGACCATGAAGAAATGCATTCAAAGGTGGAATATATTGTTGCCCACGGAATTTCTTCCTATGTGGGAGAGAAACGCGTAATCATTGGAAGTGCACATTTTGTATTTGATGATGAAAAATGTAAGATTCGTGATGAATATCAGAAAAAATTTGAAAATCTACCGGAAGAATATTCGCATTTATATCTGGCTGTAGATGGTATCCTGGAAGCGGTTATCTGCATCGAAGATCCGCTGCGTGAGGAAAGTACAAAGGTCATACGGGAATTGAAAGATGCTGGATTTACGAAGATTGTTATGATGACCGGAGACAGTGAACGTACTGCAGCTGCTGTGGCAGCGAAAGTCGGTGTGGATGAATATTATTCGGAAGTATTACCGGAGGATAAGGCGAAATTTATTGAGCAGGAAAAAGCAATCGGCAGAAAAGTTTTGATGGTAGGTGACGGAATCAATGATTCACCGGCACTCTCAGCATCTGATGTGGGAATTGCAATCAGTGATGGTGCAGAACTTGCCAGAGAGATTGCGGATATCACGATTGCAGCAGATAATCTATGCGAGATTGTCAGACTAAAATATTTAAGTAATGCATTAATGAAACGGATTCAGAGTAACTATCGAAAGATTGTAGGAGTTAATACAGTCCTGATTCTCCTGGGAGTTGGAAGCGTAATACAGCCGACTACATCAGCGATGTTTCACAATGTTTCAACACTGGCAATCAGTCTGCAGAGTATGCGGGATTTATCCTATGTTCCTCGATAAACTTTTTCATAGCCTGAAAACTTTCATCACTGATCTGGTGTTCCATTTCACAGGTATCTTCCGTGGCGGTCTTCGGATCAACACCAAGAGAAATCAGCCATTTTCGCGAAGGTGTTTCATGGCAACACTGACACTTGGTTTGGAAAAATTTAATTCGACAGCAATGTCAATGGAACGTACAACAGGTAATTTCTTGCTTAATATCAATATAGTTTCCAAATAATCTTCGGAAGATTTGTTATGTCGCATGTTATCTCCTTTCAATTCCGGTTAGTTAAAACTACTTCTTGTTGTTTTTATTGTAACAGCCATTTTTAGGAAATTCAAGACTAGAAGAATGACTAGAAGAATGACTAGAAGAATGAAAAGCGAACTGTTTTATAATGATAAAAATTAGCAGTAAATTAGCAACTAATGTTATCGACATGCTATTATAGTCAGATAAGGATAAAAAATCTCAAATATGTAGAATCATATTGACAATTCATAAAAACAGTTATAACATACAAATAGTTAGATTAAACTAACTTATATGATAATACAATATTACTATGGATTTTTTAAAATCGAGAAAACATGAAACGCTGAAAAAGCGTTTTCTTTTAATCTATGCGTTAGACACAACTAACTAAGAAAGGAGAAATGTACTATGAGTGTGGTAATTATTGGAGGCAATGAATGTATGGTGCGACAATACAAAAATTTGTGTCGGGAATATCGGTGTGATGCAAAAGTATATCCCAAACAAAAAAGTAGCCTGAAGGGAATTGGAAATCCAGATCTGCTCGTTCTCTTTACTGGAACAGTATCTCACAAAATGGTGCGGAATGCATTATCTGAAACGAAAGGACAGGATGTAAAGGTTGTACGATCACATACAAGTTCTATGTCAGCATTGAAAAGTATTCTGGAAGAAAACGTAAAACAGGAGGAAATGGTATGTCCGATGAGATGATTATCCGCCATTGTTCTCCCACGCTTGCAGGAGTAAAGACCGGAAATATTTTTAGTTGTCCTTATGTGGATAAAAAGGAGGTGTTTTCAGCGGTTCGGTCTTTAAATCGAAGACTTGTTCCAAAAGGAGTGCGGGTGATTCCTCTGAAATTGTCTGCTAATCGAGTTTTGTTATATATTTATCGTCCGAATAAACTGGAAAGCGATTTGGCTGCAGAAGATGCAGCCAAAATCCTAAAAGAATATGGCTATTCAGTAAAAGACTCAGCAAAATGTGTGGTACGTCTAAGCAGGCGTTTGTATGAATCAAAAGAATTTCCTCATGAAATCGGGCTGTTTCTGGGATATCCACCGGAAGATGTACGAGGATTCATCGACAATCATGCAGAAGGTTTTAAGTGCGTTGGATGTTGGAAAGTGTATGGGGATGAACATAGTGCAAAAAAGAAATTTAACTGTTATAAAAAATGCACAGATGTATATTGTTCTCAATGGGCAAAGGGAAAGAGTATTGAACGGCTTACAGTAGCTGTTTAATATAGAAAAAGATAAGAAAGGCTGGTATATAATATGAGTAAAATTGCAGTTGTTTATTGGAGTGGAACTGGGAATACAGGGCATATGGCTTCTGCGGCTCTGGAAGGTGCGAAGGAGAAGGGAGCAGATGCTGATTTATTAACCTCTGCAGAATTTGGTGCTTCTATGTTAGGCACATATGATGCGGTTGCTTTCGGATGCCCGGCTATGGGAGCTGAAGTATTGGAAGAAGATGAATTTCAGCCAATGTGGGATGCTTGTGAAAGTGCTCTGGGAGGAAAAAAGATAGCATTGTTTGGTTCCTATGGATGGGGAGATGGAGAATGGATGCGGAACTGGGAGGAAGCCTGCAGTAACGCTGGGGCAGTGCTTGCCTGCGACAGTGTGATCTGTAATGAGGCACCGGATGATGAGGCACTTTTAGCATGCAAAGCCCTGGGTGCTGCGTTGGTATAAAAAGATGAATCAAAAACCCGGGCAGTGATAAATAGCAGATATAATGTTGCTGGATAGAAACATTCCAGGGATGGGTAGCAGGTCTTTCCGGAAAATCGGTTATTCCAATAGTAATCGGTATGGGATGTCCTATTCCGGGTATTGTGGCGTGTTGTACCATTCGAAATGAGAGAGGAAGAAGAGACAGGGACTGTGAATAAGTCCCTTTTTTAATACTTGAAGAACGATTTTGGTGGAGGTGTTTATGCTATGGCGCGATAATGAGAAATATTCTCAAACATATATCTATACATGAAAACAATGAAATGATAAAATAATAAAATAAGTTAGCAGAAACTAACTATGAGATGCAGCATGCTGTGAGAGAAAAGACGATTGGAAAAAGAAAATGATGGTTAAATTTCAAGATGTTGTAAAAACATATGGAACAGGAGAAGGAATGCAGACTGCGGTTGATCATATCAGCTTTACCATTAATGAAGGCGAGTTTGTGGTGATTTTAGGACAGTCCGGCGCTGGAAAATCTACCGTACTTAATATGATGGGCGGCATGGATCAGCCTTCGGAAGGAACAGTGACAGTAGCCGGAAGAGAAATCTCATCCATGAATGATAAGCAGCTTGGAACATATCGTGCAGATGTGATTGGTTTTATCTTTCAGTTTTACAATCTGCTCCCAAGTCTTACTGCTTATGAAAATATAGCGCTGGTAAAGAGTATTGTGAAAAATGCGGGCAATGCGGATGAACTTTTGAAGTTAGTGGGGTTAGAGCATTGCAGGGATAAATTCCCGTCACAAATGTCCGGGGGAGAACAACAGAGAGTGTCCATTGCAAGAGCATTGGCGAAGAATCCACAGATTTTATTGGGAGATGAACCCACCGGTGCGCTTGACTCAGAAACCGGAGTGATAGTGCTGGAACTTTTACAGAAGCTGTGCCGTGAGCATGGAAAGACAGTTGTTCTGGTAACTCATAATGCGGATATTGCAAAATGCGCAGACAAAGTCATTAATATGAAGAATGGAAAGATAATAGAAATTCGAACGAATGAACACCCAGCTTCTGTAAGGGAGGTTGAGTGGTAATGTTACGAAAAAAGCTTTTAAGAGAAATGAGACACAACTGGGGACAATTTCTTTCTATCTTCCTGCTGGCGTTTTTAGCGATGGCACTCTACTGCTGCATGGAAGGGCATGTACTTGCACAACATTCTGCAAGAGCGGAATTTCATAAAGAATGTAATCTGGCAGACCTTTGGATTTATGGAGAAGGATTTTCAGAGGAAAATGTAGAAGCGGTCAGGAATCTTGATTTTGTGAAGGATGCCGGGCTTCGCATGGCGGTTACCGGGTCTGCACCGGAGTGTGATGGCGCACAGGTCGATCTTTATCTGGAAAGAGAGGATATAGTAAACCAGCCATACTATATGGAAGGAGAAACGTTTGACCCTTCGGATAAAGCGGGATTATGGCTGACAGCGGCCTTTGCTGAGGCGAGAAATATAAAGGTAGGGGATGATTTTACCATTGCATATAACGGAATCACTTTTACAAGAAAAGTAAAGGGACTTATAGAAAGCCCGGAATATGAATATCGGCAGGCGGAAGGTGATGCAGATATTTACATAGAAAATATTGCTTTCGTATATATGTCGTATGATGCGTTCCCGATTCGGGATTATGTAGAATATTTGATTGCACAGGGAAAAATTAATGCGAAAAAAGTTGATGATGAGAAGCTTGCAGAGCTGATGCCTTATACTCAAATGATTGTGACCACCACAGATGGGAAAGCATTAGAACATGAGGATGAAATTTCCATGGCACTGAATGGAGAATATGCAGCCATGGTGGATGAACATTCTATCCCGGGTATTGAAAGATTAAACAGTGAACTTTCACAGCATGAATCATTTTCGTGGCTGTTTGTTATTATTTTTGTAGGAATTGCGATTCTTGTCATTGCAACAGCCATGAGCCGTATGGTAGAGAAGCAGAGGACACAGATCGGAACAATGAATGCACTGGGCATGAAGCCGTATAAAGTGGTGCTCCACTATGTGAGTTTCAGTTTGTTTGTTTCACTGGCAGGTGTATTAGCCGGACTGTGGTTCGGTTCAGCAGTCCTTGCACCAGTCATGGTAGATATGTTTGCTACATGGTATATTGTTCCGGGGCTAAATGGTGGATTTCGACCGGAATATCTTTTGGTTGCCGTGCTGATCGTGGCTGTCTGTAGTCTGGCAGCTTATCTTAGCTGCAAAAAAATATTAAAGGTCAGACCTGCGGAAGCACTTCGCCCGGCACCTCCGAAGCAAGGGAAAAACTGTGTTTTTGAAAAATTACCGTTTTGGGGAAGACTGGGATTTGTCAGCCAGTATAATCTTCGGGATATTTCCCGTGCCAAACTCCGTGCGGCAATGGGAATCATAGGTACTGCAGTGGGAATGCTTTTGATGATATATGGGATTGCCTGCAATTCCCTTGTAGATCAGATGGAGGAATTGTGCTTTCATAAAATCCAGAATGCAGAATATTCCATGAGTATTTCTTCTGATGCAACCTCTGGGGATGTGGATGCGCTGGCAAAAGAGACTGACAGTGAGTTTATGATGACAGGACAAATTGAAATTGCTGCTGTTCCCAATGCGATTACGGAAGATAAGAAAAAGGGAACACTGACCGTGTTGGAGGGAAAAGGATTATACAATTTGCTGGATAGCAATCTGAATGTGATCGATTTGAAACAGAAAGAAGGACAAGTGGGTGTAAGTCGAAAACTATGTGAAGATATGGGACTTTCTGCAGGAGATACTTTTTACTGGCATGTATATTCTGAAAACAAGTGGCATGAAGCTGAAGTGGGATATATCTTCCGAAGTATGGAAACTCAGGGGATTGCCTTCCTACGGGAAGACTTTGAAAAAACCGGGGAAGAGTATACACCGACGACAGCCTATAGCAACGAGGATTTTGCAGAGTACGAAAAGGAACACTATGTGACTGCTGTACATAATAAAGAAGATATGATACAGGCTTTTGAAACAAGTTACGAAGTAATCAGTATCATGGTGTGGATGATGGTGATCTTTTCTGTGATCCTGATAGTGGTTGTACTGTATAATTCCGGGAATCTTTCTTTCCATGAGCGGATGGGCGAATTTGCAACACTAAAGGTATTAGGGTTACAGACATCCAAGATACGGAATATCCTTACAGTCCAGAATCTCTGGCTTTCGGTTATAGGTATCCTCATCGGAGCACCCTTTGGAAAAATGAGCCTGAATGCTATGATGAATTCCAACGGAGAAAATTTTGATTATGCACTTACAGTTATACCGGGATGCTATCTGAATTCCGGAATACTTGTACTGGTGGTATCTATGGCAGTCAGCTTTCTGTTTAGCGGGCGCATACGGAATCTGGATATGGTGGAAATTTTGAAAGGAGCTGAATAAAATGACGGATTTCGTTATTGTAGGGATATTGATTATATTGATTATTATTGGCATACGTTCCAGTGTTAAGCACTTCAAAGGTGAAGGTGGTTGCTGCGGTGGTGGCGGTTCTTCCGTTAAAGTAAAAAGAAAGAAACTGAAACAGGTTGTAAAACAAAAAACAGTTGTTATTGAGGGGATGACCTGTGAACATTGCAAAGCACGTGTAGAAAGCAGATTGAATGCATTGGATGGCATATCAGCCAAGGTAAATCTGAAAAAGAAAACCGCAGTGGTTTCCATGGAAAAGGATGTAAAGGTTGAAGTGATCAAGAAGGCTATAGAGAATGCGGGATATGAGGTTATAGAAATAAGATAATGGAAAAGTTGTTTGTATAAAATTATTTCTTGACATATCATGACATATAGAGTAGCATAACGTTGTTATGTTAAGATGCTGTTATGGAGGAGAAAATTTGAAAGAAGATAAAGAAACAAGAAATAATTTGCTTCAAAGTGCCAGAAAAGAATTTACAGAGAAAGGCTATA
Source organism: Lachnospiraceae bacterium (assembly GCA_051888795.1). Classification (GTDB taxonomy): domain Bacteria; phylum Bacillota; class Clostridia; order Lachnospirales; family Lachnospiraceae; genus MD308. Next base: position 36,179 of record JBJFCD010000173.1, read on the forward strand.
TGAAAGCATCTCTCAGAACCATATGCAAAAATGCAGGAGTAACTACTGGAGCGTTGTATTTCTTTTTTAAGGACAAAGAGGACTTGTTTGACGCAGTTGCCGGAGACACGATAAATGAGCTCTACAATATGATGCAGACACATTTCGAAGATGAAAAAAACATGGCTATGAAAGGTGAAGATATGTTGCCAAATGCAGAAGAAAGTGAGAATCATGAAGAGACTGCTTCACAGATGATTCATCAGATGTATCTTCATAGAGAAGATATTCTGCTTGTGCTAACCAAGAGTCAGGGCACGAAATATGAAAATATTGCGGATCGATTCATTGATTCGGCGGAGAAACATTATCGTCTAATGGCGGATGCGATGGTAAAATATCATCCAAAGGCAAAAATAGATGATAAGTTTATTCATTGGCTTGCCCATGAACAGATCGATACGTTTATCTTTATGATATCTCATATAGAAACGGAACAGGAAGCCTTACCATTTATTAACCAGGCTGTTACCTATATGATGTCGGGATGGTATGGTATGTTTTTGTCAAGGAAGTAAAGGACTGAGGAATCAGTCCTTAAAACATAACACATACATAACACTGTTATGTAAAATTCAATAATGGAAAGGAAGAAAAAGATGTATTTACAAGTAAAAAATATGAAGAAAAGCTATGGCGAAGGTGAAAGCTACATACAGGTATTAAAAGGAATTTCAACCGGACTTGAGAAGGGAGAAATGTGTGTCATAGAAGGAACAAGTGGATCTGGAAAATCCACCTTTCTAAACTGTATTGGTGGTCTTGATGTTCTGGATTCCGGCAGCATAATGGTGGATGGAATCGAAATTGTGGGAATGAAAGCAGACAAACTTTCTGATTACAGAAGAGACAATCTTGGTTTTGTTTTCCAGTTTTATAATCTGATTCCAAATCTCACCGTCAGAGAAAATATTCAGATTTGTGAATGCTTGAGTGATAATCCTCTTGACATGGATGAACTTCTGGATGTGCTTGGGCTTACAGAACATCAGAACAAGTTTCCATCGCAGATTTCCGGGGGACAACAGCAAAGATGCGCTATTGCAAGAGCACTTGTTAAAAATCCGAAGCTTCTGTTATGTGATGAACCAACAGGAGCACTTGATTCTAAGACTTCGAGAGATATTCTTGATCTTTTGGAAAAGATTAATGAGAAATATGGTACTACTATGCTGATTGTTACCCACAATAATTCCATTCGAAATATGGTGCATAAAGTGATTCGAATCAAAGACGGTCAGATCAGCAAGGAATATTACAATGAGACAAGAGTACCTGCTATGGAACTGGAGGATTTGTAATATGCAGAAGATATTAAGTAAGAGAGTTTTAAGAGATTTAAAAGAGAACTGTATGCGGTATCTGGCGTTAAGTGCGCTCATTATCTTGTGTATGTATGTCATTATTTCTTTGATTGGAACAGCAGATACCATCATTCTTGGTACAGAGAAGCTGGCTGAAAGCAACCATTTGGAGGACGGTGAGTTCAGCCTGTTTGTTCCGTTGTCTGATAAAGAAAAGGAAGAATTAACAGATCAAGGGATTTCACTGGAAGAACAGTTTTATCTGGATTATGCCATAGAAGATGGCAGTACTTTAAGAGTATTTCAAAACAGAAAGAATATAAATCTCATTGAAATTGTAGAAGGAAAAGGGGCGGAGACCAATTCAGAGCTTGTGGTAGAGCGTCGCTATGCCGAAGAGCATGATATTGAGATAGGGAATAGTCTTGTAATCGGAGATGAGATATTTACGGTTGCAGGAATTGGCTGCTGTCCGGATTATGATTCTCCTCTTAAGGATTTTACAGACGGTAGTGTAGACAGCTTTCAATTTGGAACTGTCTTTGTAACGGAAGAAGCTTATAAGCAATTAATCAGTGATGGTGGCAGTTTGAAAGCGGAGGAATATGTTTATGCCTATCTTCTAAACGGAGAAATGACGGATGA
>JBJFCD010000173.1:38266-41583 GCA_051888795.1 Lachnospiraceae bacterium
CGGATGAGTTTTTCCGGGAATACTGGGAAGAACTGACTGCGGATAAAACAGATGAATTAATGGATGAGTATTTTGATTTTGAGATATCAAATCGGAGAAGCTTTTTAAAGGCGGGGGACAATCCGAGAATCATGGCGGCAGCGAATGATCAGGTCTTAAACAAATATGGTGGATTGATTGCCGGTGGTATTGTTCTTGTATTATTTGCCTATGTGATCTCCGTGTTTGTGGTGTATGGAATTGAAAAGGAAAATACTACAATTGGAGCATTATATGCATTGGGAGTAAAACGGAATCAGTTGATTTTGCATTATTTATGTCTTCCGGTTGTAATCTCATTCCTTGCCGGTGCAATCGGTTGTATGATTGGATTTGCGTCGATTGGAGGCAGTACCATTATGGGAAGCTGTTACGAATATTTCTCCATTCCGAATATGGAGAGTGTTTATCCACCTTATCTGATTGTATATGGATTAGTGCTGCCTCCTGTTATCTCCGCATTGGTTAACTGGATTGTAATTCGTGGAAAACTGAACCGCCCGGCACTACAAATGCTAAAGAACGAGCAAAAAAGTCAACCTTTGAAGCAGATTAAATTAGGGAAAATGAATTTTGTCAAAGCATTTCGCATTCGTCAGATTATTCGGGAAGCACGGACATCCTTAACGGTTGTGGGAGGAATGTTTATTTCTTTGTTAATCCTGATGCTGGGCTTAAATTGTTTTTGTATGTGTCAACATATCAGCGAAGATAACAAAGCTGATACACAGTTTGAATATCTGTATACCTATAAATATCCGGAAGAAACTGTTCCGGAAGGTGGATTTGAGGCGTTTTCAAAGATAGTAAAAAAAGAGACCATGCGCTATAACCTGGAGGTTGCTCTTTTAGGTATTACAAAAGACAATCCGTTCTTTGATGTTACATTAACAGACAGTAAAAGAGATGTGGTAATTTCCTCTGCTATGGCTGAAAAGTATAATCTGAAAAAAGATGATGTTTTTGTCGTAGAGGATGAAGAGGAAAAAATGCATTATGCATTTACAGTTTATGATATAGCACAGTATTCCACCAGTTTCTATATCTTTATGGATATTGACTGTATGCGGGAAATGTTTGGCGAGGATGAGGATTATTATAACCAGGTATTTTCGGATACAGAATTGGATATCGAAACGGGACGATTATATGGGGTGACGACGAAAAAAGATATTGAAAAGTCAGCAGATGTATTTATACAGCAGATGATGCCGATGGTAGCAATGATGACTGTAGTTTCTTCTTTGATTTTTGTTGTGGTGATGTATCTTATGATGAAGGTCATGATCGACCGCTGTGCTTTTCACATTTCCATGGCCAAAGTGTTTGGCTATCGGACAAAAGAAATTAAAAAGCTTTATCTGGATGGGAATTTCTATGTGATTGCGGTAGGGGCAGCTATTTGTATTCCACTTGCTAAAAAATGTATGGACTTGATGTATCCGTTTATGGTATCCAATGTATCCTGTGGAATGAATCTTCGTTATCCATGGCAGATGTATGCCATAGTGTATGTTGGAGTGTTGTTGCTGTATTTTGCTATTAATTGGTTGCTGACCAGAAAACTTAACAAAGTAAATTTAGCAGAAGTGTTGAAGAATAGAGAATAATCTTTGTGATGGTGCTAGATGTTAGATGGTGATAATTAGTGTTGAATTTACCTTAAAAACCTAACCCCAAAACGCAGGTTTCTCTAAAGTCAAGATTGAGCATCATTCAAAGAGATTCAAAAAGGATAGTTGATAAATCTTCATCAGTTACACATCTTGACAGAAATTAAATTCAAAGCTATGATTATAACGGTGTTATATAACACTGTTATAAGGATGGCTTTTATGTAGGAGAGAAAGATGGTAGAGGTAAAAGATACATCTACGTTAGTAAAAATTCATATGGCAGCAAAACGGGAATTTCTGGAAAAAGGTTTTCAAGCGGCTTCTTTACGCAATATTGTAAAGACAGCAGGGGTGACGACAGGTGCTTTCTATGGCTATTACAAGAGTAAGGAAGAGTTGTTTGATGCATTGGTAGGGGAGCAGGCAGAATATGTTTTGAGATTATTTGATACAACCCTTGGAAATTTTAATAAGTTATCAGGGGAAGAGCAAACGAAGAGGATGACAGATATTTCTGGGGATGCAATGCTTCAGATGCTTGACTATATCTATGATTATTATGATGAATTTAAATTACTTATTCTTTGTTCGGAAGGAACGCAATATGTTGATTTTATTCATCAATTAGTATTGAAAGAAACAGCTTCTACGTATGCTTATATAGAAATTTTAAAGCAGATGGGAATTAATATAAAACCAATCAATAATAGTTTAATTCACATGGTTTCCAGTGGACTTTTTACGGGTGCATTTGAAACAATTGTTCATGATATGCCAAAAGAAGAAGCAAGAGAGTATGTCCGACAGCTACAACAATTTTACACAGCGGGTTGGGAAAAGCTTTTAGGTGTAAAATTTGGAGAATAGACAGCAAATAAGAGAAACTCATCCGGGTTTCTCTTAAAAATAAATTGTGGGTTAGAATAAACTAACTAAAGTAAGGAGGAATAGCAATGAAACAAAAGGAAAGAAGCACGATGAGCTGGCTTGCCGAATTTGCAGGTGAGAAAAAGAGTCTGTACATTGCAAGTGTCATATTTGCCATCATCGGAGTTGCCTGCAGTATCATTCCCTATGTCATTATGGGGGATATAGTGGCAAAACTGGTTGGAGGAAACCGTGACTGGCAGTTTTATTTAAGGGATGGAATAATCATGGCGGTATTTTGGATAGGAAGGGTTACCTTTCATGGAACATCCACGTCTTGTTCTCATAAAGCCACCTTCCATGTATTAGCCACAATTCGAAAGAGGTTATGTGATAAGCTGGTAAAAGTTCCGTTGGGATTGGTAAAAGACACACCATCCGGCTCTTTGAAAAATATTATGGTAGAGCGGGTTGACAGCATTGAAACAACGTTGGCACATGTATTACCAGAGTTTACGGCGAATCTCATGGCACCTTTGGCGGTGTTTATCTATCTCCTGATTATCGACTGGAGAATGGGACTGGTTTCGCTGGTTACTCTTATTCTTGGTTTGTTAGCTTACATGGGAATGATGATTGGTTATGAAGAAAGTTATCAGAACACTGTAAATAAAACAAAGATATTGAATGATACAGCGGTAGAGTATATCAATGGTATTGAGGTGATTAAGGCTTTTGGTAAGGCACAGAAATCCTATGAAAAATTTGAAGTGGCAGCAAAAGAAGGTGCAGAAT
>JBJFCD010000174.1:0-41497 GCA_051888795.1 Lachnospiraceae bacterium
GCAGCAATATGAAGATATGAAGCTCCGAATCAAATATATGTATGAAGAAGGAGATGCTACTGCTTTTGAGACACTAATAAGTGCAAAAGATTTCTCTGATCTTGTTAATAAAGCAGAGTATGTTCAGACGATTCATTCCTATGATCGGAAAAAGCTTAACGAGTACATTAAAACAAAAGAAAAAGTAATTAAGCTGAAAACACAGCTTGAAAAAGAGCGGAATGAACTTGCCACCATGGCAACTGAGTTTGAAGGCAAAGAAGATGAGCTCAATGAGATGATCCAGAAAAAACAAGGTGAAGTTGCAGATCTGGATGAAAAATATCAGGCGGCCGTTGAAGAGGCAGCGCGTAAGGCAGAAGCTGAAGAAAAAGCTCGTGAGGAAGCAGCGAGAAAAGAAGCTGAAAAGAATGCCAAGAACGAGGCTGATTCTGCTAAAAAAGAGGATACAGACTCTTCAAAAACAGAAGAAGATGATAGTGATAAGGGAGAGCCGGGGTATGATGAGCCTGTAGCCGGTTCAGTAGTGGATCGTGCATACGGAAAATTAGGGTGCAGATACGTTTACGGCGCTTGCGGACCAAATACATTTGATTGTTCCGGTTTGGTAAGTTATTGCCTGACAGGAAAATATACCCGTATCGGTACATCCGGTACTTTTGCAGGATGGCCAAGGGTAAGCGATCCGAAGCCTGGTGACATTTGTGTAAAACCGGGTCATGTCGGTATCTATATCGGAAACGGAAAGATGATTCATGCACCACACACCGGTGATGTTGTAAAGATTTCAAATGTTCATTCGGGAATGTGGTATGTACGTAAATAATAGTGTTTTTTATAGACAATATCTGGAAAAAAAGAAAATATATTGAAAAAAAATTGAAAATGTAGTATTCTGACCTTAGAGTATGCGGGGGCGTATAATTACAGAACGATTAATAAGGATGGGTGAGAATATGAAAAAAAGGTTATTACAGACACTCATCACAGTTACTGTGATGAGTTCTTTAGTTGTAACGCCTGTTCTGGCAACTCCTCAGGATGATGTAAAATCTCTTGAACAAAAGAAAAGTCAGGCAGAAGCAGAGGCGGAAAGTGTTAACGAAGAATTGGTAAGTCTTCTTGTGGATTATGATGCCCTGCAGACAGATATTAAAAATCAGGGTAAAAGAATCGAAGAAGCTGAAAGCGATCTTAAAGATGCAGAGGCGAAAGAAAAGAAGCAGTATGAAGACATGAAGCTTCGTATTAAGTATATGTACGAAGAAGGAGATACTTCTTTTTTTGAAACTCTGATCACAGCAAAGTCTTTTTCGGATCTTGTAAATAAAGCAGAATATGTTCAAAAGGTTCATGATTATGACCGCCATATGCTGGACGAGTATGTAAAGACAAAGAATGAAGTAAAAGATCTGAAAGCCAGTCTGGAAGAAGGCCAGGCAGAGATGGAAAGCATGTCAGATGAGATGAAAGTTCAGAAAGCTAATCTTGAGACTACGCTTACAGATATGAGAAGTAAGATTGATGATTTTGACAGTCAGCTCACACAGGCAAAAGCGGCGGCAGAAGAAGAGTTAAAACGTATTGAGGCAGAGCAGAAAGCAGCAGAAGCAGCGGAAATGGCATTGGCTTCTGCAAATCAGACATCAGATAATAAAGCAGATGCTCAGGACAGTGGAACCCAGAATAGCCAGCAGACAAGTAATTCCAATAAGAATGAATCAAAGCCATCTTCATCATCCGGAAGCAGCAGTTCAGGAAACAGTAGTTCAGGAAGTGATTCCGGAAGCAGTAGTTCCGGAAGCAGTAGTTCAGGAAGTAATTCCGGAAGCAGCAGTTCGGGAAGCAGTAGTTCAGGAAGTAATTCCGGAAGCAGCAGTTCGGGAAGCGGTGAAAGTAGTGGCTCTTCAGGCACAAGCAATGCTTCTTTAGGACAGCAGATTGCAAATGAAGGATGTAAATATATAGGTAATAAATATGTATATGGCGGAAACAGTTTGACAAATGGAATTGACTGTTCAGGATTTGTTCAGCAGATACATAAAATATTTGGAATATCCACGCCGAGAACATCAACTGATATCAGAACTCATGGTAAATCTGTAAGCTATGCAGATAAGATGCCGGGAGATGTTATCTGTTACAGCGGACATGTTGCAATCTATATCGGAAATAATCAGATCGTACATGCCTCAAACAGCGCACCGTATCCAAAGGGAGGAATCAAGATTTCTTCACCGGCTAATTATCGTACTGTGCTGGCAGTAAGAAGATATTGGTAATATCAGAAAAGTTGAAAAATGCAAGGGTTTTTGCATAAAATCCTTGCATTTATTAGTCTGCTGTGCTATCATTGTAAGGTCACAAAAAAACACGCATACGTTTGCCTGCGGTGGTGCCGGATGCAATAATGCACTGGTTTCAAGGGCTTATACATATGCGGAAGTAAAAAACCAAATGGAGGAAAGAAACATGAGCGTTATTTCAATGAAACAACTTTTAGAAGCAGGTGTTCACTTTGGACATCAGACAAGAAGATGGAATCCTAAGATGGCTCCATACATTTACACAGAGAGAAATGGTATCTACATCATCGACTTACAGAAGTCTGTAGGAAAAGTTGATGAAGCATATCAGGCAGTATCTGATGTTGCAGCAGAGGGTGGCACAATCCTGTTCGTTGGAACAAAGAAACAGGCACAGGATGCTATCAAGACAGAAGCTGAGCGTTGTGGAATGTACTATGTAAATGAGAGATGGTTAGGCGGTATGCTCACAAACTTCAAGACAATCAAGAGCAGAATCGCACGTCTGAAAGATATCGAAAGAATGTCTGAAGATGGAACATTCGATGTTCTTCCTAAGAAAGAAGTTATCCAGCTTAAGAAAGAGTGGGAGAAACTTGAGAAGAACCTTGGCGGAATCAAAGATATGAAGAAGATTCCGGATGCTATCTTCGTAGTAGATCCTAAGAAAGAAAGAATCTGTGTTCAGGAAGCTCATTCTCTTGGAATTACATTGATTGGTATCGCTGATACAAACTGTGATCCGGAAGAACTTGATTATGTAATCCCAGGTAACGATGATGCAATCCGTGCAGTTAAATTAATCGTTTCCAAGATGGCAGATGCAGTAATCGAAGCTAATCAGGGAATGACAGGTGCTGATGAAGCATATGAAGAAGCAGCAGTTGAGACAGAAGAGGAAGCTGTTGAAGAGTAAGAGCACAATCAGATATTTTAGGAGGAAAATAAGATGGCAATTACAGCTAGCATGGTAAAAGAGTTAAGAGAGATGACAGGCGCAGGTATGATGGACTGCAAAAAAGCTCTTAATGAGACAAATGGTAACATGGATGAGGCCGTAGAGTACTTAAGAAAGAACGGCGAAGCTAAGGCAGTTAAAAAAGCCGGAAGAATCGCAGCAGAAGGTATTGTTATGGCTGACGTTGTTGATAATAAGAAAGCAGCAATCGTTGAAGTTAACTCTGAGACAGACTTCGTTGCAAAGAACGATGAGTTCAAGAGCTTTGTAAAGAATGTTGTTGATCAGGCACTTGCAACAACTACTACAGATATGGAAGCATTCATGGCTGAGAAATGGGTTGCAGATGAGTCACAGACTGTAAAAGATGCACTTGTTGCTAAGATCGCAAGAATCGGAGAGAACTTAAATATCAGAAGATATGAGAAACTTGAGTCTGACGGATGTATCGTATCTTATATTCATGGTGGCGGACGTATTGGTGTTCTTGTAGATGCTGATACAGATGTTGTAAATGATGAGATCAAAACATGCCTGAAGAACGTAGCTATGCAGATTGCAGCTATGTCTCCGAAGTATGTATCCCGTGATGAAGTATCTCAGGAATATCTTGACAAAGAGAAAGAGATCCTTCTTGCACAGGCTAAACAGGAGAATCCAAACAAACCTGACAACATCATTGAGAAGATGATCATCGGACGTCTTAACAAAGAATTGAAAGAAGTATGTCTGTTAGATCAGGTATATGTACAGGATGGCGACCTTACAGTTGGAAAATATGTAGAAAAGGTTGCAAAAGAGAACGGTGCTAACTTAAGCGTTAAGAGATTCATCCGTTTCGAGACAGGTGAAGGTCTTGAGAAGAAGAATGAAGACTTCGCAGCAGAAGTAGCAGCTCAGATGGGAATGTAAATTCCTAAAACAAAATGATTACAAAATCCCTGGAGATTTCGGAAAATGGGAATTTCCAGGGGTTTTTTGCGTCTAAAATGAAATGTGTGCTTATTTACATATTAAATTGTCACATCTTATGTCACACGTTGATGTACTTATTGCTATATGATAATATATATGTAGAAAACGGATGTCAGTCAGATTCTCATGAGGATAACTGAGAATAGTATTGTCATGGAATTCACTTGAGCTGCCGGTTTTATTTCCGGTGGTAACCAGGGTGATCTTAATTTTACTGGAACTGAACGCATAGTGTAAACTTTGCGTTAGAATTATGATGAAGATAGACCCTTATAAATGGTGTATTTACGTTATTTACCAACAATAATTATATATTGAAGTGTCTTTATATCAGGTATAAAACACCCTGCAAGTTTTTTACTCCTTGCAGGGTGTAATTGTAGTTTTATATAATAAAGAGAGTGCACAATAAACCAATAACCCATCCATAATATGATTTTTTTCGGGGATTCTTTTTTTATGTAATTTAATTCTGATTTCGAAAATATTCCACTTTTTATAAAATTTGGTATCTGTTGTCAGGCAGAAGCTGATGATAACATTTAATCATCAAATAAATGCATTTGAACAGAAGAATAGGAAAGGGAGGCTAAATGCATGAAAAGAAAAATTATATCAGCTATTTTAGCAGTGGCTATGGTAGCAACGATGGTAGTTGGATGCGGAAGTAAACAGACAGAGACAGGCTCTGGATCCGATGACGGAAAAGTAACTTTGAAGGTATTTTCAAATCTGCCGGACAGAAAAAATGGACAGGGACTTGTAGAGCAGATGATCATTGATGAGTACATGGAGGAGAATCCAAATGTTACCATCGAAGTTGAGGCACTTGATGAGGAAGCTTACAAAACTAAATTTAAGGCATATTCTATGGAAGGTATGCCGGATGTAGTGAGCATCTGGGGACAGCCGGCATTCCTGGATGAGGTTGTAGATGCAGGAGTACTTGCTGAATTGAACCAGGATGATTACGCAGATTATGGATTTATTGAAGGCTCACTTGATGGTTATACATATGACGGAAAACTTTATGGACTTCCGAGAAACACAGATATTGCAGTATTCTATTATAATCAGAAGATGTTCGAAGATAACGGATGGGAGGTTCCTCAGACATATGACGAACTTCTTGCACTGGCAGACAAGATCAATGCAGCAGGAATCACTCCTGTAGCTATGGATGGTGGAGATGGATGGCCGATGGCTGTATATCTTTCTGACCTGTTATACAAATTAACAGGAAGTGATTATTCTACGATTGTAAGTGATGCGATTTCAAGTGGAGATTTTTCTGCACCGGAACTTCAGAAAGCAACACAGCTTCTAAAAGATGCTGCAGATGCAAAACTTTTCCAGAACGGATATGATTCACAGGATTATGGAACAGCAATGAACCTCTTTACAAACGGACAGGCAGCTATGTTCTACATGGGAAGCTGGGAGACATCTATGGCAACAAATGAAGACATACCAGAAGATATCCGTACTAACATCCGTGTGTTTACAATGCCAACAGTAACAGATGGCAAGGCGGCAGCTACTGATATTGCAGCGTGGAATGGTGGAGGATATGCAGTATCTGCAAATTCTGAAGTAAAAGAAGAAGCAATCAGATTCCTGAACTATATGTATCAACCAGATAAACTTTCCAAATATGGATGGGAAAATGGTGTAGGTATCTCTGCGCAGGATCAGAGTGATTACATGACAGGTAATGAGACAGAACTTCAGAAACAGATCGTAGATATCTTAAATGCATCTACAAGCCTTTCAGGAACACCGATCAATGACTGTGGACCATCTGCATTCAAGACAAGTATTGAGAGTGAAATTCAGAATGTTTCTAACGGAACAACTTCTATTGATGATTTCCTTTCAACTATTGGCGCATCATGTAAATAAAAAAATAAAACGATATGACATAAAATATGACCGCCAGAAATCATCTTCTGACGGTCATATCTATAATCAGGATTATGACTTGCGCATGAAAGGAGTATTCTCATGAAGAAATTATACAGTAATAAGTTCGTAATTTTGAGTCTGGTGTTGCCGGGACTATTATTATTTGTTTTTGCAATCCTGGCCCCAATTTGCCTGAGTGTTTATTATGGATTTACGGATTATTCAGGAATGGGTTCTTATAATATGATCGGACTCGAAAATTATAAGGTGTTGCTGCAAGATGCTACATTTCGGATAGCACTTCGAAATTCACTTTTACTGGCAATTGGTTTTATATTCATTCAGCATCCGTTGGCACTGATCACAGCAGCGGTTCTGGATAAATTAGGTGGAAGAGCAGAAAACTTTTTCCGTTGTGTATATTTTATCCCAAATGTAATATCTGTAGCCGTTATCGCATATCTATGGAAGTTTATTTACAATCCGGATTTCGGCCTTTTGAACAATATTATCAAAGTGTTTGGCGGTAAGGGTGATATTAACTGGTTTGATACGAACACTGCAATCTGGGCAGTACTGATTGTACTGATCTGGCATGGTTTTGGATGGGGGATGCTGATCTATTATACCGGTATCAAAAATATTGATCCGGTACTTTATGAGGCGGCGGCAATTGACGGCGCAGATCAGAAGACTATATTCTTAAGAATCACGCTGCCACTTATGAAACCAGTCATTCAGGTTAATGTTACTATGGCGGTCATTTCGGCTTTAAAACAAATGGAAACCGTTTATTTGCTGACAAACGGTGGTCCCGGAAACAGCACACAGTTCACGGCAAACTATTTATATCAGCAGGCATTCAAAGCATTTAAATACGGATATGGTAATGCAATCGGTGTAATCTTTATCATTATCTGTCTCGTATCAACAGTTCTTTTGAATAAATTATTTGAAGACCGGGATGAGAAAAAAATCAAAAAACTTGAAAAAGCAAGGGCGAAGGGGGCAATGGCATAATGGAGCGAGTAGGAAAGAAAAAAAGTAAAATTACAAAGCCAATTTTATGGATTGTCCTCATTTTAGTAGCTGTTATACAGATTTTTCCTTTAATCTGGTTAGTTGACTTTTCGCTGGCAAGCAGTAATGAGATGTTCACAAGCGGACTACTCATTATTCCGAAAAAGATACAGTGGGGTAACTATGTAAAGGCTTTTGTGGATGGTAACTTTCTGCTATACTTAAGAAATAGTATATTAATCAATGGTCTTGCAGTATTTTTGGTCATTGTGATTTCGATTATGGCGGCATTTGCATGTCACAGAATGAGATGGAAACTGAGTGGTACGGTAAAGATGCTGATGCTCATGGGACTGATGATTCCGATTCATGCCACTTTGTTACCGAATTATAAGATTTACAGTATGCTGGGGCTGACGGATACAATCTGGGCACTTTTGATTCCATATGTAGCATTTTCACTTCCGCAGGCTTTGTTTTTGATGACAAGTTTCATGGAATCTATTCCGATAGAGTTGGAAGAAGCGGCAGTTATGGATGGATGTGGAATATACAGGATCATTTTCCAGATTATTACCCCGATGCTTAAATCTTCCATCGCAACAGTAGCGATTATGACATTCCTGAACAACTGGAATGAATTCATGATGGCAAGTACTTATTTGAGTTCCCAGAAATGGAAGACGCTGCCGTTCTCTGTATTGGAGTTCACGGGTCAGTATTCATCGAATTACGCGGTACAGTTTGCGGTAATGGCATTGACTGCTGCACCTGCGGTTATTGTATATATTATCCTGAATAAGCATATCACGAAAGGTGTCGCTATGGGAGCGGTAAAGGGTTAAAAATATGAAGAAGAACGGACATAAAAGAAATATATTTCAGTGGATAAGCAGACTAAGTGTGAAGAAAAAGTTGATATTTTACGGATATGTAACGATTTCTCCGGTACTGTTTCTGATATGTTTCGTTCTTTTTTTGAGCAATTATCACAAAGTTGTAGAAGAAAAACTGGTGAACGATATATCGGGAGTGGAATCTCTTGCAGAGAGTATCAATATGTTTCAGACCGAGGTTAAGGATATAACAACTTATATCTGTATCAATGAAGAAATACACAAACTTCTTTTATCAGAGAATTCAGAGGAGTTAAATGAGAATGCCAAGCTTTGGCTTGAAGAGGCTCCGATGCAGATTGTACAGGATATGATATCGTTAAAAGGCGATATAAAAACAATTGCGATTTATCCGGAAAACGGGGTCAGACCATATCTGCGCGGAATGGATGCAAGTGCTTATGTATCTGACGTAGAGGCAGTACACCGCTCTGAAATCTATCAGGAAACCATTCAGAGCGATAATGGGATGATCTGGAAGTTAGTACAGAAGGGAGCAGGGGAAACCTATGAAACAAATCGCACAAATAAAATTGTACTGTATAGAGAAATTTTCGATCTGACTCAAAAAAAGACATTGGGATACATTGCAATCGGTGTGGATCAACAGCGGGTTAATGAGATGTGCCAACGTATTATCCAGGGAGACAAAGAGAGTGTATTAATTTTGGATAAAAACGGAGGGGAATTAGCAAGAGCAGGCATTCTTGATAAAAACATAGAGAAATATTTGAAAACCCAGGAATTTATGAAAGAGAATTATAAAAACAGACCGGTTCATTTTACATATGACGATTATGAAATTGTGTGTAATCAAATGGACAACAATGCCAGTATCATATGTAAAATCGTTCCGGAATATGGGAGACAAATGCGCATTCTGGATATTGTATATATGCCATTGATTCTTTTGCTTGGTTTGTTAGTTGGGCTCTGTCCATTATTACTTTTAATATCGAATATTGTTACAAAGCCTCTTCAGAAGTTGAGCGTTGCAATTGAAAAATTCTCTGCCGGAGACTTTGAACAGCAGGTTGAGGTGACAACAGAAGATGAAGTGGGAGAAGTAGCAAGATGTTTTAACCGTATGGTAGATGATATTCGCACGTTGATTGATGAAAATTATGTAATCACACTTCAGGAGAAGGAAAGCGAACTGGCAGCATTGCAGGCACAGATTAATCCTCACTTTTTGTATAATACACTGGATACGCTGTACTGGCAGGCGACGGATGCAGGGAATGAGGAAATTGCAGAAAATATTCTGGCTTTGTCACAGCTTTTCCGGCTTTTATTAAATCAGGGAAAGAGCGAAGTGACCGTAGAACAGGAAATGGAACTGATCTCAAGATATCTGCAGATTCAGAAAATACGTTTCGGTAAACGGATGAACTATGAAATAAGGATGGAAGATAGTATCAGAAAAGTGAAAATTCCGAAATTGATTTTGCAGCCGTTTGTTGAAAATGCGATTGTGCATGGGTTTGAAAATGTTACAGTTCCATGCCAACTTACAGTGACAGGAAAGCAAGACGGAGAGTTTGTAAAGTTTGAAGTAAAGGATACCGGTATTGGGATGAATCAGTATCAGATTGATGCCATTTGGGAAGAAGAAAAAGAACAATATGCAAAACAGAGAATCGGTCGATATGCTATTAAAAATATCAGAGAGCGCTTGCGGTTAAAATACAAAGATAATTTTGAGATGCAGATTACAAGCAATGTGGGACATGGAACAACCGTTATATTGATGATTCCATTTGGAGAGGGAGAAAAGAATGTCAATTAAATTATTAATTGCAGATGATGAAGATATGATTCGACGTGGTACAGCAAAATATATCCGACTGCATACGGATCGGTTTGACAAAATATATGAGGCAGAGAATGGACAGGAAGCGATTGACTGTATATTGAAATATCAGCCGGATATTTTACTTTTGGATGTGCAAATGCCGTTGAAAAGCGGGATTGATGTCATGCGTGAGGCAGACAAGGCCGGACTCCACCCAATTACGATTATCTTAAGTGGTTATGATGAATTCAAATATGCGCAGCAGGCAATCAAATATGGAGCAAAGGAATACTTGCTGAAGCCGACACGTGCGGCTGATATTCTGGCATGTGTGAACCGGATGGCAGATGAATATATTGAAAAAGAGCCTCACCAGCACGAAGAAGAAAAGGAAGGACAGAGTAATCATTTTATCAATGAAGCGAAGGAATACATTGAAGAGCACTATGCTGAAGATCTGACGCTTGGAGAAGTGGCTGAACACATTGGAATTTCCAGTGGGTATCTGTCTACACTTTTTATGCAGATTCTGGGATGCGGATTTGTCGATTATCTCCAGGAGTTTCGCATTATGCGTTCCTGCAGTTATCTGGAGCAGAACTATTTGAAGACTTATGAGATTGCCTATAAAGTAGGCTTTCACGATGAAAAATATTTTTCCAGGGTTTTTAAGAAATTAAGAGGAATGTCTCCCAAAGAATATCGTTCAAAGAACAGTTAGTGGAGGACAAGAATGGGAAAGACAGATTATTACATAAATGAAAACGACGAATTTGTTATAGAAGATTATAATCAGAAAAAGCCGTTTTCAAGTTTTTTACCAGCCGTTTCCGGGCTGTATGGGAAACCGATGTGGGCGTACTATGTGAATCGTGGACAGTGTATGGCCACATTTGGGGTAAATAATAAAGACTATTCCATTATGGAATTTCAGCCGGCAAATAAAGCGTACAGACAGACAGCGCTTCAAGGCTTCCGGACATTTTTAAAAATAAAGAGAACAGATGGAAAGGTGGATTTTTATGAACCATTCCGCGACATGCAAGGGAATAAGGGGCAGAGTGTCCGGCAGAACATGAAAATTACTTCTTACGATTTTAAACTGGAAGATGTCAATGAAACATTGGGAATCAGGACGCAAGTAACTTTTTTTACGCTTCCGGGTGAGAATATTCCTGCACTGGTTCGACGGGTCGTTATTGAGAATTTTAAGGAAGAAAGTGTAACAATTGAGGTTGCAGATGGTCTTCCTGCCATTATTCCATATTATTTAATCAATGCAGATATGAAGAATGAGAGTAACCTTCGTCAGGCATGGATGAGTGCGGATATGGATTACGATCTTCCGTTTTATCGTATTAAGGCATTGCCTTACGACACAGCAGAAACAGTATTGCTTGAGGGTGGAAATTTCTATTTCAACTTTAATTATCAAAATGGGAAATTGAATCAGTCAAAGACAATTGTGGATCCTTCGCTAATATTTGGAAATGTGACTGATTTTACTTATCCGGCGGAATTTGTGAAAGATGATTTTTCTGTTCCGAATGAGCAGGTGAGTGTAGGGTACACACCGTGTGGTTTTGGATGCAAAACCATTTCATTAAATAAGGGAGAGTGTGATACGACAGATACTCTGGTAGGAAGTGCACCAAGTTTTGCACGGTATCAGGAGTTTTTGAGTGAAAAACTGCACCCGGGATATATTGATTCCAAGATGCAGGAGAATAAGGATCTGATTGAGCGCACCAAGAGGCATGTGTTTACATCCAGTAACTCTCGTGCGTTTGATTTATATATGGGACAGACTTTTATGGACAACTATCTGCGGGGTGGATATCCTGTAAAAGTGGGTAATGGAAAGCATGTATTGTATGTATATTCCAGAAAGCATGGCGATCTGGAAAGAGAGTATAACTTTTTCCAGGTGGATTCGACCAATTACTCCCAGGGAAATTCAAATTTCCGGGATGTAAACCAGAATCGAAGAAATGATGTGTATTTCTTCCCATTTACCGGTGATTCCGGTATCAAGACGTTCTTTAACCTTTTGCAGTTAGATGGATATAACCCTCTGGTGCTGAACGGATCACGCTTTGAGGTGAAAGATGCAGCACAGGGAAAAGCAATCGTAGAAGAGTATTTTGAGGGAACGCATGCAGAAGCAGTAGAAGAAATGCTGAAGAAAGCGTATACACCGGGATCTCTTTTGCTTTCTTTGGAACAGCTTCAGGCAGTTCCGAAAAAAGGAACGGTGGATGCATTTCTGAATGATCTTCTGGAGCATAGCATTAAGGAAGATTATGCTACATTTAAGGAAGGATACTGGGTGGATCATTGGACCTATAATATTGATCTTCTGGAACAATTTAAAGAAGTCTATCCGGACCGCATGGAAAAGCTGATGTTCGAGGATGCGGATTATACATATTATGATAATGATGAAGTTGTTGTACCACGTGTAAAACGATATGTATTAACGGACGCAGGAGTACGTCAGTACGGAGCAGTTCAGAAAGTTCCGGAAAAGGAGAAGATGATTGCAGAAAGAACATTCCGCCCGAATCAGGTGAGGACGGAAAATGGGAATGGTGAAATTTATCACTGTTCACTTGCATCCAAAGTACTTGTGCTACTGGTAAATAAGGTTGCATCATTAGATCCGGAAGGAATGGGAATCGAAATGGAAGGAAACAAACCGGGATGGTGTGATGCACTGAACGGGCTTCCGGGAATCCTTGGCTCTTCCATGAATGAGAGTGCCGAGATACGCCGTATGGCAGTGATGATGAAAGAAATCTTTGAAGAGGCTGCGCCAACCACAAAAATTGCACTTCCGAAAGAGGCAAAGGGATTTATTGATACGGTTTATCGTTTGTTAAAAGAGAATGTGTCCGGAATGGATTACTGGAAAGCAAGCAATGATGCAAAAGAAGCGTACCGGGAATCTGTGATCTTTGGAATTGACGGAGAAGAGTCCTTTATCCTGGCGGGAGATGCTGCCAGGTTCATGGAAACAATTGTTATTCGAATGGATGAAGGCCTTGCAAAAGCATGCAACAAAGAAACAGGAGTTTATGATACCTATTTTATTAACGAGGCTGTGGACTATGAAGTGCAAAAAGATGAGAACGGAGAGATACTTCGAAATGTAAACGGATATCCGTTGGTAGAAGTGAAAGAATTTAGAACAAGACCGATTCCTCCGTTTTTGGAAGGACAGGTTCATATGATGCGTGCCAATCCGAAGGTGTCTGAAGAGTTGCATGAGGCGGTAAAACATAGTGGAATTTATGATGAAAAACTGGATATGTTTAAAGTAAATGCAGACATTATGGAGGAAACAAAAGAAATAGGACGTCAGAATGTGTTCCCCAGAGGATGGCTTGAGAATGAAGCGGTATTTCTTCATATGGAATATAAATATTTTCTGGAACTTCTGCGGTCTGGTCTGTATGACGAGTTTTCTCATTATTTGAAGACATCCTTTATTCCATTTCTGGATGCGTCCGTATATGGAAGAAGCATTTTGGAGAATTCTTCTTTTATTGCAAGTTCCGCACATCCGGATAACAGGATTCATGGCGGTGGATATGTGTCAAGACTGACGGGAGCATCAGCTGAGATGTTGCATATGTGGAGAATGATGACCGTTGGTATCGAACCGTTCTATTTAAATGACAAGGAAGATCTTTGTTTGAAACTGGAGCCAAAGATTCCGGGATGGCTGTTCACTGAGAAAGAGAAAGAGGTTTCCGTGTACACGGAAGATGGAGAAAAGACATTTTTCCAACCGAAGAATACATTTGCATGTAACCTGCTGGGAGAAATTCTTACCGTTTATCATAATGAAGACAGACTGGATACTTATGCAGAAGAAGCAAAGATCACGAAAATTGAGCTATATAAAGAAGGAAAGCTGCTTGCAGAGTTTTCGGAGAATGTAATTCCTGCACCGTTTGCCTGTCAGGTTCGGGATGGTGAGATTGACAGAATAGAAGTTGTGATTACAAAGCAATGTTTTGAGGAGGAAGTTTAGCGATGAATCAGGACATCAAACAGATTATTGATTATGACAAGAATGGATTTATCATACATGGAAAGAGGGAATTTCTGATTGGTGGAGAATTCCATTATTTCAGAGTCCCTGCTGATCTCTGGGAAGATCGTCTTCAGAAGATGAAAGCGACCGGAGCAAATTTGATTTCAGTGTATATCGCATGGAATATGCATGAGCCGGAGGAAGGGAAACAGAGATGGGACGGGGATTATGATCTGGACCGTTTTCTGACGCTTTGTGAGAAATATGGTTTCTATGTTCTGATAAAACCGGGCCCGTATATCTGTGCTGAATTGGATTTTGGAGGACATCCGGACTGGCTGATCAAGAAGGTTGCAAATGGAGAATTCCGTATCCGAATGCTGGATGAAAAGTATCTAGAGTTATGTAAATATTGGTATAAATCCTGTGCAGAGCAGATCAATTCGCATCTTATCACAAACGGCGGAACGATTATTGCAGCGCAGGTAGAGAATGAGTACGATCATCTGATGGAATATGGGGAAGAACCAATATCTGTGGAGGATGCGGTCAAATATTTTATGTTCCTGAAAGATACAATGGAAGAGTATGGAATCAATATTCCGAAGTTTGCCAATGAAGCAGAGTTTTTAAGAGGGAAGGGGATTAT
This sequence comes from Lachnospiraceae bacterium, assembly GCA_051888795.1. Lineage (GTDB taxonomy): Bacteria > Bacillota > Clostridia > Lachnospirales > Lachnospiraceae > MD308. Next base: position 14,547 of record JBJFCD010000174.1, read on the forward strand.
TGATACACGTACTTATTATCCGAATATTCCGGGACTTTGGATGTCAGAATACGAACGTTTTGAGGAAAAACTGTTAAGTTCGAAAGAAACACAAAGCGATGCGCCGATCATGATTCTGGAGCTTCAGGCAGGATGGTTTTCTCAGATTGGTGAACCTACTTATGTACCGGGAGTAGATGTTGTAGAAGGAGTATCTAAGAGTGTATTTATCACAGGGGCATCTATTGTAAACTACTACATGATGGTAGGTGGGACTACATTTCCATTTATCGGTGGACGAGGGGACGTGGCACTGGGAGGATATGGAAATATTACCAGTTACGATTTCGGAGGTGCACCGGTAGGTGAGACTGGAGAGTTGAATAAAGAGAAATTTTATTGGATCAAGGGATTCATCCGTTTTGCAAAAGAATTCAATCATATGATTGTTGAAAGTGACGGGAAGAAATTCATGAAAATTGTAAGTGGCGGTGAAAATATTGCTGTACTGAATAATGACAATGCATTCCTGGATGTTTCGATTGATCAGGCATATGAGAATTTCACCACTTATCAGGAAGGAAATGATGACGGAAGATTTTTCTTTGTACGGAATGTAGAAGAAGAGGATAAGTCGATTACTGTACGGATTCCAGAAGAAGTAAATGGGAGGGAATATATTTTCAGTACGATAGTGAAAGCGAACCAGACTCGTATGTTCCCGGTTGCATTTAAGATTCAGGATACAGATGTGAAATTAAATTACTCGATTTCTGAAATCTGGATGACTCAGAAATATGAAAAGAAAACAGCAGTTGTGATGTACGGAACGGCTGAAACAGACGGAGAGTTATGTCTGAATGTTTCGGCAGATCAGATTGTTGTAAAAAAGGGAAATATTAAGAAATATGATATCGGAGAGGAAAACAGCATCGTAACATATGTTCACGGAGATATGATCATTTTAGAGGCGAAAGATACAGTATTCTTTATTCTTGATGAAAAGATGATCGGACGTGTAGATGCGATGAAAGATGGTCTGTTGTTTCACAATGCATATTATCTGGAGAACACCAGGGAAACAGAAGAAAGTATTACACTTACTGTTCAGGTAAAGGAAAAGGAAGATACACGTTTTATGTTTTATCCGATGAATACAGAGAGTTCGCCTAAGGAAATATCCCTTGAAACCGCACTGTTTTCAGACCGCCCTGAGGTATGTTGGACTTCCGGATGGAAGTATTGTGCAGATAGCTCTGAGATCTGCGAAACATACGATGACAGTGACTGGAAATACCTCGAAAAACCGATATCCTTAGAAGAAGCAGATATGTTCCGGCATGGTTATTACTGGTATAGAACGCAGTTTGAACTGAAAGATGATGTAGAAGCAGGATATCTGTATTTTGAGCATAACAACACAGACCGATATCTTTTGTATATAAACGGAACGCTTGTATTTCGTTCACGCAATAAATCTATTGACCGTCATAACATTACAACAGCGTTGAAAAAGGGCACGAATACGATAGCAGTTCTGTATGCTAATGAATTCCATAACAAGTCGCATCCGCATGAAGGCGCACTTGTAAAATACAGTGGCATTCTGAAACCGATGAGAATTGATGGTATTTATAAAAATGGGGAGAAGATGGATCTTACGATAGAGTCTTTCAAGGTAATGTTCCAGCTTGGCGGATACAATGCAGGGTATCATACACTGAAATATAAAGATGATGCATGGCAGACTGCTCCTGATGTGGAAAAATTAGTTGTTGGAAAAGAGATGGGACATGTGGTATGGTTCCGGCGTCATTTTACTTATCAGCCGGGAGAGGGATACGAAGCTCCGCTTCAGATTGTTCCAATCAAGGCCGATGAAAGGCTTCTGATCTATGTAAATGGGAAACCGGTTGCTCAGTATGATATCATTGGACCACAGGAGGAATTCTATATTCCCGATAGTTATCTGAACAAAGAGGGAGATAACGTAATTGCTATGGTTCTGGAGTGCCCGGGATTCTTCGAGGAAATTATGAGCGGCTATCGCAGGGGATATATGTATAATCCTATTGTGCGCCCTGCCTATGTATCGAAAAAAGTGGATTTAGTGATAAAAAAATAATCAGTGAAATAGCGACAAAAGGAACTGTGCCTGGCAAGTATTGTTATCACCGCTGTATTAACTTTTGCTGCTGTATTGCTTTGGTATCTGAACCGGGAGAAAGTTAGAATTAAGTGAACATATGTATGGGGATCTTATGAACTAATCCCTTATAAATAGTGTGTTTACATTGTTTGCAAGGTTTTTTTGTTTCGGAGAAATCTATTTGGTCCTATATTTATAGATATAAACTATAAATATATACATATATAGATTTTTGGAATTTGACTTGGGTTTCTTTTACAATTAGACTAAAAATAGTAAATTGTACGGAAAGGATGAATCAAAAATGGCAACGTTAGAATTACCAAAATCATTTGACGAATTTGTGGATGCAAGAAAAGCAGGCTTTATGCATGTTAAAGAGTATGTTGAAAATGGCGGACATCTGGTAGGAATGTTCTGTTCATACACTCCATTAGAGCTTTTCGATGCTGCAGGCGTTTCAGTAGTTGGACTTTGCGGAACGAGCAATGAACCAATCGCAGAAGCAGAAAAAGTATTGCCAAAGAACTTATGTCCACTGATTAAATCCAGTTATGGATTTGCTTACACAGAAAAATGTCCATATACATATTTTTGTGACTTTATCGTAGGCGAGACAACATGTGACGGAAAGAAAAAGATGTTTGAGCTTCTCAACGATATTAAAGAGACTTATGTACTTCATCTTCCGCAGAGTCAAAAGAGAGCTTACGCGAAAGATATCTGGTACGAGGAAGTAAAGCTTTTAAAAGAGTACATGGAAAAGAGATATAATATTGAGATTACCGATGAAAAACTGAGAGAAGCAGCTAGAAAGAGAAATGAACTCAGAAAAACACAGCTTGAATTATATTCTCTTCAGGGCCTGACCCCACCAGCACTTAAGGCAACAGAAGTTATGTCAACTCTTGCTCAGGGAATGTTTAATTTTGGCGTTGATGCTCAGCATGCAAGCTATAAAGCAAAAGTAGAAGCTGCGAAAGCTGCATATGAAGCAGGTGAAAGACCGGTTTCTGAGAAGGCAAAGAGAATTCTTCTTACAGGTTGTCCGTCAACTGGTGTAATCCAGAAGGTCGGTATGACAATCGAAAAAAATGGCGGCGTTATTGTATGTCTTGATGACTGTGGCGGAGAGCGTACAACAAAGATGCTGGTAGATGAAAATGCTGACGATATTCTGAGAGCAATATCGGATCGTTACCTGGAAATTCACTGTTCAGTTATGACAACAAATGAAGGGCGTATTGAAAACACGAAAGAAATGTGTAAAAAATACAATGTTGATGGTGTTGTTGAGATGGTACTTCAGGCTTGCCATACATTTAATGTGGAATCAACACTTATGAAAGATATGTGTGAAGAAGAAGGTATTCCATACATGAAGCTGGAAACAGATTATTCTACAACAGACAGTGGACAGATAGAAACAAGGCTTGCAGCGTTTCTTGAAATGTTATAAAATCTTTACAGAATTAAAAAGAGCAAGGAGTTGTTTCTTGCTCTTTTCTTTAGGAGGATATCATGTATCAAGTTGGGATTGATATTGGTTCCAGTGCTGCAAAAGTAGCGGTAATCAAAGATAATGAGATAATAAAGACAATATTGCTGGATACCGGATTTAGCAGCAGGAAAGTGGCAGATGAAATCTATGCTATGTTGGAATCAGAAGGAATTACAAAAGAAAACGCGAAGTATGTTGCTACCGGGTATGGACGAATTTCTGTACCTTATGCAGATGATGTGGTGACAGAGATTACCTGCCATGGAAAAGGAGCATATTTTCTGTTTGGGGAGAATGGAACAGTAATTGATATCGGTGGGCAGGACACAAAAGGAATATCACTGAAAAATGGTCGTGTCATGAAATTTATCATGAATGATAAATGTTCGGCCGGAACCGGTAAATTTCTGGAAGTCATGACAAACCGTCTTGGACTTACGCCTGAAGAGTTATCAGCGCTTGCGCGGAATGGACAGGAAATCACGATAAGTTCTATGTGTACGGTATTTGCCGAATCAGAAGTAATCAGCCTGATCGGAAAAGGAACATCAAGAGAAGATATTGCATTTGGCGTTATTGAATCTGTGGTAAATAAAGTAGTAGCGTTGCTTGCACAGGTGCCAGGTGATAAGTATTTTCTTACAGGCGGGCTGTGTGAAGATGAATATATTATTGAAAGACTATCAAAAGCATTAGGTGCACCGGTAGAAAGTACACCGCTTGCAAGATATGCAGGGGCAATTGGGGCTGCAATCTTAGCAGTTTAATAGGAATCCAGGCCTTTCAGAAATTCTCTTGGAGTCATGTGATATTTTTTCTTGAATGCCCTGTGGAAATAGGAAAGATTATGAAAACCTACGGACAGAGATACATCAAGTATAGAAGAAGAGCCTTGTTCAAACAGTTCTACCGCTTTTTCAAGCCGGAGGTTATTGATGTATTCTACACAGGTCATGTTCATATGTTTTTTGAAAAACCGCATAAAGTGATAATCACTGAAATAACATAATTTTGCCAGTTCAGAGATGCAAAGGGGTTCTGCATAGTGAAGTTCAATGTAATCAAGCACATTTTTGAGCTTCTCTGAGGAACGTCTTGTGTCGGAGCTGGCATTTTTTTTGCTATATGGAAGCAGCAAAAAAATTGCCTGTAAAAATAATGATTTTATAGCCAGTTCATATCCTACAGGAGTTTTATCATAGAGACTGGCGATTTGGTCAAAAATTTTTCTTAGAGAGGGATAAGCTGGATGCTTCGTTGTAATCAGACAGGGAACCGAGATTTCCTGGTTCATGATCGGACGCAGATAACGTGTGGAACATATATCTGTGGAATTCCCGCCAAGAAAATTCATGTGAAATACATAGGTTTCAGAAATAACTTCCTCACAGCTATCACGTGAAATAGAGTGAAGAAGCATTGGGGGGATAAAAACCAGATCTCCTTCTTTTACCTGATAATCAATCAGATTAATCTGATACAGGCAATTACCGGATGTAATCAGAGTAAATTCTGCCTCTTCGTGCCAGTGAGTTATTACAGTAGGCCAATCGGAAGAAATTTTGGTGATATATTTTTGCACAGGAAAAAAAGACTCCCCGTGTTTTGCGTTTTCTTTCTGTTCTATGGCAAGAGAATGCAGTTTTTTCATGGTACCTCCAAAAAAGCAGAATTGTGTTATAATAAGCAACTATTTTGCAAGAATAATAGAATGGTAACTCTTATAATAGCAGTATAATGCAGATAGGAAAATATCTCAATGAGAATGTATCGGAGGATAAAAAAATGATAAGTAAATATTGCTTTGGACAGCCGGTAAAAACAGATGCGGTTGTAAAAGATGTAGTGGAGAGTGAGAAGGAGCTTACATTACTGAAGCTTGAAATTCTTGAGAGTGCAGTAAAAATGTCCTGTAAGATGGAGGATGATGACATTGTATATGGGCTTGGCGAACAGGTCCGGGGAATGAATAAAAGAGGATTTGCTTACATCAGCAATGCTACAGATGAGCCACATCATACAGAAAATAAGCATTCTCTATACGGAGCGCATAATTTTATGATTCTGTACAGAGCACATATTTCTGATAATAAAAAATCTTTTGGAATTTTTGTAGACGATCCGGGAAAGGTTGTTTTTGATGTAGGTCAGACGAAACTGGATGAACTTGTGATCACTGCCGGAGTTGACTGCGTGGTGTATGTGATAGAGGGAGATGGCTTAAAAGATATTGTAAGGCAATTCCGGGAATTGATCGGACAAAGTTATGTGGCACCAAAGTGGGCATTTGGATACCAACAATCCCGGTGGAGTTATGAAACTGAAGAGGAGGTACGTGCGGTAGTAGACGGTCATCACGGCAGGGATATTCCATTGGATGCGGTGTATCTTGATATAGACTATATGGAGAGGTATAAAGATTTTACTGTAAGTGAAGATCGTTTTCCTGAGTTTGAGAAATTTACTTCTGAGATGAAAGAGGAAGGGATCCATCTGGTTCCGATCATTGATGCCGGAGTGAAAATTGAAAAGGACTATCCGGTTTATGAAGAAGGTGTTCAGGGAAATTATTTTTGTAAGGATGAAAATGGAGAAGATTTTGTGGCCGCAGTATGGCCTGGAAAGGTGCATTTTCCTGATGTGCTGAATTCCGAAGCAAGAGAATGGTTTGGAAGCAAATATAAGCTGCTGATGGATCAGGGAATTGACGGTTTCTGGAATGATATGAATGAGCCGGCAATTTTCTATTCAGAAAAGAATCTAAATAAAGTACTCGAAGAGCTCATGGAGATGAAGGATAAGAATTTAGATGTACATTCTTTTTTCTATATGAGAGATCTTGTTGTGGGGTTGTCTAATAATCCGATAGACTATAAGAGTTTTTACCATAACATGGATGGTGTGAAAGTACGTCATGATCTGGTTCATAATCTTTATGGGTTTAATATGACAAGGGCAGCTGCAGAAGCATTTGACAAAATTGCGCCTGACAAAAGGACACTGTTATTTTCGCGTTCTTCTTATATTGGAATGCATCGTTACGCAGGAATATGGACCGGTGATAATAATGCATGGTGGGGACAGCTTCTTTTGAGTATTCAGCAGATGCCGGCACTCAATATGTGTGGTATTCTTTATACAGGGGCTGATATTGGCGGATTCGGCAGTGACACTACAGAGGATCTTTTGATGCGGTGGCTTGAATTTGCTATCTTTACACCACTTATGAGAAACCATGCAGCAGCAGGTACGAGATATCAGGAAGTATATCAGTTTGAACAGATTGAATCATTCCGAAATATTATCCGTATTCGCTATGGACTCTTGCCGTATCTATACAGTGAGTATATGAAAGCTGTTTTAAATAATGAAATGTATTTTCGACCGATTTCTTTCGACTATCCTGAAGACCAACAAGCTTTCAGAGTGGAGGACCAGCTGATGGTTGGAGATAGTATTATGATTGCACCGGTATATACGCAGAATGCAAAAGGAAGATATGTATATCTTCCGGAGGATATGATGATGGTGCGTATGAAGTCTCTGGAAGAAAGAAAGACTGAGATTCTTAGTAAGGGGCATCATTACGTTAATATAGATCTGAATGAGGTTGTAATATTTATTAAGAAAAATCATATGGTTCCATTGGCTGTTCTGGGTGATCATGTGAAGACAACAGGAGATGTTGATGAATCTCGTGTTGAGTGGATAGGATTTACAGAGGAAAAGGCTGAGTACATTTGGTATCATGATGATGGAATGACAAAAAAATATACTTCACAGGATGAGTGGAAGAAAATAATTTTGACAAAGAAAGACCTGAATAATAATTAAAATGGATTTTTTGAAAATAATGATCATGCAGAGATATGTAATCAAACATTCTGTATGATCATTTTTTTAGGTTTATGAATAAGGGATTGGATTTTATTGAAAAAAATTATCAATAATAGTTATTGACATAAAATTAAAGTAAGTATATACTAACTAACGTAAAATGATAATGAATATCAAAAACGAAAGCAGGTGGATTATGATGCCTTTGACAATGGCGGAAACAGGTCGGGAAACAAGAATCAGAAAAATTGGTGGTAAGGATGAAACCAGACGTTTTTTGGAAAGCCTGGGTTTTGTAATGGGCGGATTCGTCACCGTTGTATCAGAGATCAACGGAAATCTGATTGTAAAAGTGAAAGATTCTCGCGTGGCAATCAGTAAAGAGATGGCGAATAAAATCATGGTCTAGATAATTGAGATATTGAGGAGGGAAAAAATGGCTACGTTAAAAGAGGCAAAATGCGGGCAGACTGTAAAAGTTGTGAAAATCCATGGAGAGGGAGCGGTGAAACGCAGAATCATGGATATGGGAATTACAAAGAATACAGAAGTATACATAAGGAAAGTAGCGCCTCTTGGTGATCCGGTAGAGATTACAGTAAGAGGATATGAATTATCACTGAGAAAAGCAGATGCAGAAATGGTAGAAGTGCAGTAGCTGCTTTTTTATACATGTTAGTTAGCTAAAACTAAAAGTAGTTATAGATATATAATTTTGAATTTTTATTATCAGGAAGAGAGGGACGATATGAAAGTTAAAATTGCGCTTGCGGGTAATCCGAATAGTGGAAAAACGACCTTATTCAATGCTTTGACCGGTTCTAATCAGTTTGTAGGGAACTGGCCGGGAGTAACAGTGGAAAAGAAGGAAGGAAGAATTAAAGGATATACGGCAAAAGGAGAGGAAGCGGTTCTTGTGGACCTTCCGGGTATTTATTCCCTGTCACCGTATACGCTTGAAGAAGTGGTTTCCAGAAATTTCCTTATTGGTGAAAAACCTGATGCGATCATTAATATTATCGATGGCACAAACCTTGAGAGAAACCTGTATCTGACCACGCAGCTTACTGAGCTCGGGATTCCGGTCATCATTGCTGTTAATATGATGGATCTTGTAAGGAAAAACGGTGAGGAGCTTAATGTAGAAAAGCTTGGAAAAGATACTGGGTGTAAAGTAGTTGAGATTTCCGCATTAAAAGGTGAAGGAATTGATCAGTTAGCACAGCGCGCCGTGGCGATTGCGAAAACAGGGAAAAAGAGCCAGCCTGCACATAGTTTTGACGGCTGCGTAGAACATGCGCTTGCTCATATTGAAGAAGCAATCAATGGACGTGTGGAAGAAAGCATGGAACGCTGGTATGCGGTAAAACTTTTTGAGCGCGACGAGAAAGTTCAGGAAAGTTTAAACCTTGAGGATGACTTGCTTGCCCACATTGAAGAAGATATCGTAAGCTGTGAGAAAGAGATGGATGATGACGCAGAAAGTATTATTACAGGAGAACGATATAATTATATTGGAAGTATCATAGAAGACTGCTATAAAAAACGTGTAAAAAAACAGATGTCGCTGTCTGATAAAATTGACACTATTGTGACAAATCGTTTCCTGGCGCTCCCAATCTTTGCGGTTGTTATGTTTATTGTGTATTACGTATCTGTAACAACAGTCGGAAGTATTCTGACAGACTGGACAAATGATACTCTGTTTGGTGAATGGATCCTTCCTGCAGCGCAAGGTGCATTGGAATCTATTGGCTGTGCAGAATGGCTGACCGGACTTATTGTTGATGGTATTATCAGTGGTGTAGGAGCTGTGCTTGGATTTGTCCCTCAGATGCTGGTATTATTCCTCTTCCTTGCATTTTTGGAAGGCTGCGGATATATGGCGCGTATTGCGTTTATCATGGATCGAATTTTCCGTAAATTCGGGCTGTCAGGCAAATCTTTCATTCCGATGTTAATCGGAACAGGATGTGGTGTTCCGGGTGTTATGGCATCAAGAACGATTGAGAATGACAGAGACCGTAAGATGACAATTATGACGACAACGTTTATCCCGTGTGGCGCAAAACTTCCAATTATTGCGTTGATTGCAGGCGCATTGTTTGACGGTGCTGCGTGGGTGGCTCCAAGTGCATATTTTGTTGGTATTGCTGCAATTATCTGCTCAGGCATCATTTTAAAGAAGACGAAAATGTTTGCAGGAGATCCGGCTCCGTTTGTTATGGAGCTTCCGGCATACCATTTGCCGACAGTAGGAAATGTACTCAGAAGCACATGGGAACGTGGATGGTCTTTCATTAAGAAAGCAGGAACAATTATTCTTCTGTCAACAATCTTTGTATGGTTTGCTCAGGGATTTGGATTTGAAGGTGGAAGCTTTGGTATGGTTGAAGACATGGAGAACAGTATTCTGGCAGCAATTGGCTCTTGGGTTGCATGGATCTTTGCTCCACTTGGATGGGGTGACTGGAAAGCAGCCGTTGCAGCAATCACAGGTCTTGTGGCAAAAGAAAATGTAGTTGGTACCTTTGGTATCCTGTACGGATTCGGAGAAGTAGCAGAAGACGGTGCGGAAATCTGGGGATCTCTTGCAGGAGCTATGACACAGGTGGCAGCATATTCCTTCCTTGTATTTAATCTTTTGTGCGCACCTTGCTTTGCTGCAATGGGAGCAATCAAACGTGAGATGAACAATATAAAATGGTTCTGGTTTGCGATTGGATATCAGACACTTTTGGCTTACGTTGTATCTCTCTGTGTATATCAGATTGGAACACTGATTACAACTGGAGCTTTTGGCGTAGGAACTGTTGTTTCTTTCTTGCTTGTGATTGGATTCATTTATCTGTTATTCCGCCCTTATAAGGAGAGTAAAAACCTTAAAGTTCCAAAAAGTGTAGCGGGAAAGGTAAAAGCATAAAGCAGGAGGTGCATAAGTTTATGGGTACAGCGATTGTTCTTCTTGCACTTGTGGGAGTTATCGGACTTGTCATCAGAAGTATGGTAAAAGATAAAAAAGCCGGAAAGTCATTACAGTGTGGTCAGGACTGCAAACATTGCAGTGGGCATTGTCATTAGTGACTGAGGTGTGAGCATGCAGAAAGAGGAAATCATAACCAGACTTAAGGAAAACGGATTTCGGATCACAAAACAGAGAGAACTCTTAATAGACATTATTCTTAATGGGGATTACTCATGCTGCAAAGAAGTTTATTATCTGGCTCACAAAAAAGATCCGGGAATCGGAACGGCAACTGTATATCGCACAGTTGATGCACTTGAGAAAATTGGAGCATTAGAACGAAAAATGGCTTTTCGGTTATGCAGAGAAGAAAAACAGTGTAGAAAGTGGATGGTGGAACTGGAGGATGGTTCTGTGGTGGAACTGGATTACAAGGCTTTCCAAAAGGTAATGGAAAAAGGGATGGAATGCTGTGATTATTCCAAAGGAAAGCGTGTAAAAAATATTATGATCATCTGACTTCAAAGAAATAGGTAAAGGAGTTTTTGGAGATTATGAGAAAAAAACCACTAAAGATAGTATGGATTTTTTTAGGCTTCTTTTGCCTGGGACTTGGAACAATTGGAATAATCTTGCCAATCCTTCCAACAGTGCCTTTTTATATGGGAACGGTGCTCTGCTTTGCAAAGAGCTCCAGAAGACTTCACGAATGGTTTGTTAGTACAAACTTATATAAAAAACATTTAGACAGCTTTGTAAAGCAACGATCTATGACGATGGAGACTAAACTGCGGATTATCGGCACGGTGACAGTAGTAATGGCAGCAGGCTTTTTCTGTATGAAAAATGTACCGGCGGGAAGAGCCTGCATTATTGTAGTATGGGTGTGTCATCTTTTGTATTTCTTCCTGCGGGTAAAAACCTTGAAAACAGAAGAAGTCATAGCAGAATAATACTTAAAAAGGATGAATGAAAGGAAAAGAAATATAATTATGATAAAAACAAGGTTGATGAAACTTTTGTCTCATGCAAAGAAATATGTTGTATTTCAGGTTTTCTGGAAGTGGATTTCTCTAATCTGTCAGGTGGCAATGATTTATTCAGTTTCCCACCTTTTAGAAAAGGCTTTATATTGTACAGTTACAAAGAACCAGGTGCTTTTGTATGGCACATTGGTTCTTGCTTTTGTCTTCTTGCGATTTTTCTGTGACAGACAGGCTTCATATGCTTCGTATAAAGCGAGTGTAGATGTGAAAAGGGTTTTGCGTGAAAAGATTTATGGGAAATTACTGAAACTGGGGGCAGCGTATCGTGAGAATGTCGCAACCTCTGAAGTAGTGCAAATGGCGTCGGAAGGTGTAGAACAGCTGGAGACATATTTTGGCAAATATCTGTCTCAGCTATTTTACAGTCTGCTGGCACCGGTAACACTTTTTGTTATTCTTGCTTTTGAAGATTTGAAAGCGAGTCTGGTACTCTTGATCTGCGTTCCGTTGATTCCGATTTCTATCGTAGCAGTGCAGAAATTTGCAAAAAAATTACTGAATAAATATTGGGGGATTTATACGGAACTGGGAGATTCTTTCCTGGAAAACCTTCAAGGACTGACAACTTTAAAAATCTATCAGGCAGATGCAGAGAAAACAGATGAGATGGATGAAGAATCTCAGAGATTTCGCAGGATTACTATGAAGGTACTGACGATGCAGCTTAATTCTACCAGTGTAATGGATATCATTGCTTATGGTGGAGCGGCAGTTGGCATGATCGTGACACTCTCAGAGTTTTCAAGAGGAAATGTAAGTTTCAGTGGAGCACTGATGATTTGTTTGCTCGCTTCAGAGTTCTTTATCCCGCTGCGTCTTTTGGGATCATTTTTTCATATTGCCATGAATGGTATGGCAGCAAGTGACAAGATTTTTGCACTGCTTGATCTGCCAGAACCGGAAGAGAAGGATGATGTGCTTGAAGAAAAACAGACTGAGATCCGGTTAGAAAAAGTGACGTTTGGCTATGAAGAAAATCGGGATATTTTAAAAGAGATATCTATGGAATATGATGGGGGAAGCTTCACTTCTCTGGTAGGGACATCCGGCTGTGGGAAAAGTACGATTGCAGGCATCCTTATGGGGAGAAATAAGGGGTACCGGGGCAGTATCCGCATTCAGGGAAAAGAACTGCGGGACTTATCGGAAAAAAGTCTGATGGATCATATCACTTTGGTAAGCCACAATAGTTATCTGTTTAAGGGGTCTGTCAGGGATAATCTGAGAATGGGAAAAGCAGATGCAACGGACGAAGAAATGTATGCAGTGCTCGAGAAAGTAAACCTGTCAGGATTTATTATGGAACAACAGGGGCTTGATACACAGCTTCTGGAAAAAGGAAGCAATTTCTCCGGCGGACAATGTCAGAGGCTGGCGCTTGCGAGGGCGCTTCTTCATGATACGCCGGTCTATATATTTGATGAAGCTACATCAAATATTGATATGGAGAGCGAAGAGATGATCATGGAGGTAATCCGGGAACTTGCAAAGTCAAAGACAATTCTGCTTATTTCTCACAGATTGGCAAATGTAGTGGAAGCAGACCGGATTTATATGTTGGAAAATGGGCGTGTGGTACAATGTGGAACTCACAATGAATTGATGCAATCCGGCGGATCTTATGCAAAATTATACCAGTATCAGAAAGAACTGGAATCCTATAGTCAGTTAGATGAAAAGGAGGTGGCGGAATAATGGAACAGAAAAGACGAAGAAAAGGTATTGTGATCATGGGGCAGCTCATCGGATTGGTAAAGCCGCTTCTTCCTTTAATGGGTGTTGCTGTTATTCTGGGAGTGCTGGGATATCTGTGTGCAATCTTTCTGACGATCATTGCCGGATATGGAATACTTTGTGGAGGTGTTAAAATCTCTGGGATTAGCATGGATTTTATGAGAACAGGATTGGCTTCATGGCTGACACTGGGCAAAATTGCTGCAATTTTGATTATCTTAGCGATTCTGCGAGGTGTGCTTCATTACGGAGAGCAATATTGTAATCATTTTATTGCGTTTAAACTTCTTGCAATTATTCGGCATAAAGTGTTTGTTGCGCTGCGAGGGCTCTGCCCGGCAAAGCTGGAGGGAAAAGATAAGGGAAATCTTATTTCCATCATCACATCAGATATTGAACTTTTAGAAGTTTTTTATGCACATACAATTTCCCCGATTGCTATTGCAATCCTTACCTCTCTGATTATGACTTTTTTCATTGGTATTCAGTATGCACAGGCAGGTATTATTGCGCTTTTGGGATATGTGGCTGTGGGTGCGTTCATTCCAATCTGGAATGGGAAAAGAGGGGCTGATGATGGTATGCAGTTTCGCAATTCTTTTGGAGAGCTAAGTAGCTTTATTCTGGATTCCCTTCGCGGACTGGATGAGACAATTCAGTATGATAAAGGCAGAGAGAGAATGGAACAGATAGACAGTCGTTCTAAAGAATTGGGACAGATGCAGAAAAAGATGAACCGTCATGAGGCAGCACAGTGGTCACTGACTAATATGGTGATTCTTCTGTTTTCTTTTGGCATGCTTTTTTATATGCTGTGGAAGTTTGAAAACGGTATAATTAGTTTTGACAGAATGCTGATTGCAGTTATTGCAATGATGGGATCCTTTGGACCGGTAACGGCATTGTCCAATTTGTCTAACAACCTGAACCAGACACTGGCAAGCGGAGAAAGAGTGCTTTCTTTGCTGGAAGAACAACCAAAGATTATGGAAGTACGGGGAGAAGAAGAAATAAGTTTCGATAAGGCAGAGGCTTCTCATGTGGATTTTTCTTACGAAGAGGAGCAGATACTGAAAGATTACTCTATTGAATTCCCCAGAGGAAAGGTAATTGGTATCCATGGCGCCAGTGGTTCGGGAAAATCTACACTCTTAAAGCTTCTGATGCGTTTCTGGGATGTGGATAGAGGAAGCATTCGTATATCAGGAAAGGATATTCGAGAGATTAATACAAAGGATCTTCGTGATATGGAATCATACGTGACACAGGAAACCTATCTGTTCCATGATTCTATTGCGAGTAATATCGCTATCGGAAAACCAGGAGCGACAAGGAAAGAAATCATGCAGGCTGCAAAAAAAGCATCCATTCATGACTTTATCATGACATTGCCAGATGGTTATGATACAAAGGTCGGTGAACTTGGCGATACTTTATCCGGCGGGGAAAAACAGAGGATTGGAATTGCAAGAGCATTTCTTCATGATGCGCCATTCCTTCTTATGGATGAACCAACCAGTAATCTGGATTCACTGAATGAAGGAATCATACTTAAGTCATTAAAGGAATCACGTGGGGATAAGACTGTAGTATTAGTATCTCACAGAAAGTCTACAATGAATGTGGCGGATATTGTGTATGAAATGGAAAATTAATCAGTTACCTTTGATGTTTCAGGTATGTAATGTTATACTAATGAATGGACTGACATAAAGGAAGGGAGAATAAAAATTATGCATATGGCAGATGCTTTAGTATCGCCGGCAGTCGGAACTGCGATGTACGCACTTTCTGCGGCGACAACAGTATATTCTGTAAAAAAGGTGAGACTGGAAAGCGATCCTAAAAAAATTCCGGTTATGGGAGTGATGGGAGCATTCGTCTTTGCGGCTCAGATGATTAATTTTACTATTCCGGGGACCGGTTCCAGCGGGCATTTATGTGGAGGAATGATGCTCACGGCACTTTTAGGACCACATGCGGCATTTCTTACAATGATTGCGATACTTGCGATACAGTGTCTGATGTTTGCGGACGGAGGACTTCTGGCTCTGGGATGTAATATATGGAATATGGCATTTTACGGATGCTTTGTAGGATATTTTCTGATTTGGAAACCAATGATGAAAAAAGAAATTTCCAAAAAAAGAATTGCTGTTGGTTCGATTCTTGGATGTGTACTGACACTACAGCTTGGAGCGTTCTCTGTAACTTTGGAAACGCTTTTATCGGGAATCTCGTCTCTTCCGTTTGGCGTGTTTGTGGGAACAATGCAGCCGATCCACCTGGCGATTGGATTTGTGGAAGGATTGATTACAACGGCAGTGTTGATCTTTGTGTATGAGAGCAGACCGGAACTTTTGGAGTGCAGTGAGTACACAGAGAGTAAAAACAGATTCAGTCTGAAAAAGACGTTGGCAATTCTGGGAATTTGTGTTGTATTTATCGGTGGCGCATTGTCACTCGCAGCGTCCTCCAATCCGGACGGACTTGAGTGGTCTATAGAGCGGTTGACGGGTTCTGCGGATGTTGAGGCTAACGGAAGTGTATATGAGAAAGCTTCGAAAGTACAGGAAAAAACAGCAATACTTCCTGATTATGCTTTTAAGGATTCTGAATCTGAGGCAGGAACTTCTTTTTCAGGTATTATGGGTTCGGCAGTTGTGATAGTTGTATGTGTGGGCGCTTGTTATGCTTTCAACTTCTTTCGTAAAAATTCTGATAAAAAGCGTAGAAAGGATCTTGGTTAGTGAGCAAAGTAGGAGGAGCTGTAAGAGAAATTTATCGTATGGATGAAATTGCCGCAAGGGATACATGGCTGAATCGATTGCATCCTCTTGTGAAGTTGCTTGCAACAATTGTGTATATTGCAGTGACTGTTTCATTTTCTAAATATCAGGTAGAGAAAGTGCTTTTGATGGCGGTTTATCCGGTGGTATTGTTTATTGTGGGGGAAGTTTCTTTTACAGACAGTATCAGGAGACTTAAGATTGTACTCCCCTTAGTATGTTTTGTGGGAATTTTGAATCCGTTCTTTGACAGACAGCCTGTGGCAAATGTGAAAGGTATTGTTATTACGACAGGCATGATCTCAATGTGTACGTTGATAGTGAAAGGTATTTTGTGTGTTTTTGCATCTTATCTGCTGATTGCATCTACAAATATCGAAGGAATTTGTTATGCGCTTCGTATGCTTCATGTCCCATCACTTATTGTAACTCAGATTATGTTGACATATCGATATATTTCCCTTCTTCTGACAGAAGCAGGAAGAATATTGGATGCGTATTCTCTCCGGGCGCCGGGACAGAAAGGAATACATATAAAAGCATGGGGGTCTTTGGCAGGAGGACTTTTGCTCCGAAGTATGGACAGGGCATCAGCGGTGTATGAAAGTATGACGCTGCGAGGATATCATGGTGAATTCTGCTACGGAAGGGAAAGAACAGTACGGAAAAAAGATATTTTATACCTGATTGTATGGATAGGAATATTTGCTGTGATAAAGATATAGGGGAAGGAAATTATGAGTCATATACATATAGATCTTAATAATGTTTCGTTTGGATATGAGAAGGATGATTATGTTTTAAAAAATATTACCTTTACGGCACATGAGGAAGATTCCATTGGTCTTATCGGAGCAAATGGCGTAGGAAAGTCTACCTTGTTAAAACTTCTCGTGGGATTATATTTAAATTATGAAGGAAGTATCAGGGTGGAAGAAATTCCGGTTGAGAGGAGAACACTTCCTAAGATTCGTGAGAGGATTGGATATGTGTTTCAGGATTCGGACAGTCAGCTTTTCATGTCCACAGTCTTTGATGATGTGGCCTTTGCGCCGAGAAATTACGGATTGCCCGAAGAAGAAGTTGAAAAAAGGGTAGAGCATGCTCTTTCGGCTGTTCATATTCCGCATTTAAAAGATAAGCAAATATATAAATTGTCCGGAGGAGAGAAAAAGCTGGCTTCAATTTCCACGATCCTATCGATGACTCCGGATATCATTCTGATGGATGAGCCAACTATTGCATTAGATCCCAGAAACAGAAGAAATCTGATTCACATTTTAAATCAATTTGATCATTTGAAGATCATTGCATCACACGATCTGGACATGGTTCTTGACACATGTAATCGTACAATTCTCATGGCTGACGGCTGTATTGTGGCAGACGGAAAGACAGAGGATATACTAAAAGATAAAGAATTGCTTGAAAAAAACGGACTGGAACTTCCTCTTTGTTTACAGAGAAAGGATGTATAGATTAATAAGATTCCTGAGATACTAAGAGCTGTAATTTAAAATGAATTGCAGAATTGTTGTTTCAGGAGGATTTATGAAAGAAATCATTTATATCATTGCCCTTTCACTCGGGTCTATAATATCTATTTTTGTACTTACGAAATTAATGGGATACCGCCAAATGTCCCAGATGAGTATGTTCGACTATATTAATGGCATTACAATTGGATCAATTGCGGCAGAAATGGCAACTTCGCTGGAGGAAAATTTCATGCAGCCACTGATTGCAATGATTGTCTATGCATTGGCAGCCATTCTTCTGTCGTGGATCAGTTCAAAATCGATCAGAGCCCGAAGAGTAATAGAAGGGAAACCGCTTGTACTGTTAAATCATGGAGAACTTTACGGGGAAAATCTGAAAAAAGCGAAGATAGATGTGTCGGAGTTTTTAGTACAGTGCAGAGTGAATGGATATTTTGATGTATCGAAGCTGGAAACAGCAATTTTAGAGGGGAATGGGAAGATAAGCTTTCTTCCGAAATCTTCAGATCGCCCTGTTACACCTTCGGATGCCAATTTGACTGCACAGCAGGATTATATGGTGGCAAATGTGATTATAGACGGAAAAGTGATGAAAGAAAACCTCCGACATACAGGAAATGATGATAAATGGCTGAAAAATCAGATTAAAGGTCAAGGCGCATCTCGATTTGAGGATATACTTCTGGCAACATGCGACAGTTCTAATAAAGTGACCGTGTACTTAAAGAATAATCAAAAAGAGTCTAAAAGTGTATTAATGTAATATGAAACATCATGAAAAAGTATTTCATGAATAAAAGAAAATGTTTCATTTTTAGACATATCATGGAAAGTGTCCCAAAATAGTCAAGGACAATCAGTTGAAGAAAACAGGATTTTGTGGTAAAATCCTTGAAATGCAAGATGATTGGTACTATATATGGGGAGAGATTGAATTGGCAGTTTCCAATATAACAAAAAAGGCACTTGCGTCTGCGTTGAAAGAATTAATGAATGAAAAATCTTTCGAAAAAATCAGTGTAAAAGATATCTGTACAAAGTGCGATATGAGCCGAAAAAGTTTTTATTATCATTTTAAAGATAAGTATGATTTGGCTAACTGGATTTTTGACGTAGAATTTATTTCAAAAACACAAAATAATGCATATGATAATGTGTGGAAATTTTTGAAAGTATTGAATGATTATCTTTACGAAAACCGTGATTTTTATCGTAAGGCAATGAAGATCCGCGGACAAAATTCCTTCTCAGAACATTTTCGGGAATATTTGATTCCGATTATTGTTGCATATCTGGAAGAAATAATTGATGATCAGCGAATGATTAATTTTTATTCACATTTTTTCGCAGATGCACTGATTGGTGCGATTGAGAGGTGGATTACGGAAAAAGAGTGTATACCGCCTGATGAATTTCTGGAATTAATGAAAGCATGTGTTGTTACTTTGACAGAGAAAGTGGCTCAGGATATGAACAAATAATGTCCTGAGTCTTTTTTTATACATATTATTAAATGTTGTCCTAAAAGGTAACATTTTTCCCAATAGTAACAGTTTTAGACATATTATTTTTTTGTCCGATGAATTTAAAATCAGTTTTATTTATAATCAATCTACTAGCGGCATAAAACATAAAAAGGAGATGTAAATATGGCTGAGAGGACAACAAAAGGTATGATGCAGGAGTTTGCAGTAAAAAAAGCATTAGGATATCTGGAAAAAGATCCGGAGAAGAATGCACCAAAACTTATGGCGATGGTAGATAAAGTCTGCCCGGAAGATTGGTATGCAGGTCAGAGAAAGGCAATCCGTACAGTTCTTGAGGAGAAAAATAACTGGTATGATCTGATTTTACGAATGTATGAATTGGATTGCGGGGTGCGCAAAACTTTTTTTGAAAATTTTGTAGTGAATGCTTGTCTGAAAGGAAGTGCGATTCAAAAGGAAGTTGCGGAAAAGAATAACTGTAATGTACCGTGGGCGATTCTTTTGGATCCGACATCTGCGTGTAATCTTCATTGTACCGGATGCTGGGCAGCAGAATACGGAAATCAGCTGAATCTGGATTTCGATACTCTGGATTCTATTATTACACAGGGAAAAGCACTTGGAACTTATATGTATATTTACACGGGAGGAGAACCGCTGGTGCGAAAGAAAGATCTTATCCGTCTGTGTGAAAAGCATTCTGACTGCGAGTTTCTGGCATTTACGAATGGCACGCTGATTGATGAGGAGTTCTGTAAGGAAATGCTCCGAGTAAAGAACTTTGTTCCGGCAATCAGTCTGGAAGGATTTGAAAAAGCAAATGACGGAAGAAGAGGAGAAGGTGTTTACAGGAAGGTTATGACAGCAATGGATCTTTTAAAAGCCCATAAACTTCCGTTTGGTATTTCAACTTGCTATACAAGCAAAAATATTGAGGACATAAGCACCGAGGAATATTATGATCTGATGATTGAGCACGGAGCATTTTTTGTATGGTTCTTCCATTATATGCCCGTAGGAAATGCTGCAGCTCCTGAACTTCTTCCAACACCTGAGCAAAGAGAAGAAATGTACCGACGTATACGCCATTTCAGAGAGACAAAGCCAATCTTTGGAATGGATTTCCAGAATGATGGGGAATTTGTAGGTGGCTGTATTGCAGGTGGAAGAAATTACTTTCACATTAATGCAAAAGGTGATGCTGAACCATGCGTGTTTATCCATTATTCAAACGCAAATGTACATAGCAGCACATTGCTGGAAATACTAAAAAGCCCGATTTTTCAGGCTTATCATGATAATCAACCATTTAACGATAATCATTTGCGTCCGTGTCCGATGTTGGAGAATCCTGAGAATCTGAGGAGACTTGTAAAAGAAAGCAGAGCAGTAAATACAGATTATCAGGATCAGGAATCTGTGGATCATTTATGTGATAAATGTGAGTCTTACGCGGAAAACTGGAAACCGACTGCAGAGAGATTGTGGGCAGAAAGCCATAGTTAAAAGGAGCGCTTCAATATCAGCGCTCCTTGCATACATCGACCCATTCGATGGCATGAGAATATTTTTCAAGCTCAGGGAGAGTCAGCTCAATCGCACTGTTTCCGCTTCCGGCTGCAGGATATACGGTTTCAAATCGTTTTAAAGAAATATCCAGATAAACCGGTAAGCTTTCCTTTACAGCGAATGGGCAGACTCCTCCCGGGGCATGACCTATGTAAGATTCTACAAGGTCGCCGGGAATCATTTTTGCTTTCTGGTGAAACTTTGCCTTATATTTTTTATTATCAATTTTAACGTCTCCGGCAGTCACAATTAAAATTGCTTCTTCGCCCAGAAGAAAAGACATTGTCTTTGCAATTCGGGCAGGTTCACATCCTGCTGCTTCGGCAGCGAGTTCTACAGTCGCACTGGACTGATCAAAAACTAAGACACGATCTTTCATATTAAATTTATCAAAATAAGCCTGTACTTTTTCTAATGACATGATATTGACTCCTTTGCAAGTGATCTGTAATTTTCTAACAGGGATTATAGCACATTTTATAGAAAGCAGGGAAGTATTTACAAATTATTAAACCTGAAAAAGTATACGAATGAATCTGTACATGATATAATACGTTCAAATCATGTATAGGAGGTTTTACAAATGAAGAAATTCATGGAGGAATTTAAGGCATTTATCAGCCGTGGCAATGTCATGGATATGGCAGTTGGTATCATTATAGGTGGAGCATTTACAAGCATTGTATCATCACTGGTGGAAGATATTATTAATCCGATTCTCGGAATGTTTGGTGGAATGAATTTTGACAAGCTTAGTATTACTCTTTTAGGAGAGGCAACACTGAATTACGGGAAATTTATTACAGCAGTGATTAATTTCCTGATTATGGCGCTGATTGTATTTGTGATCATGAAGACTATGAATGGGATTGGTGAGAAGCTGAAAAAGAAAGAAGAGGAAGCACCGTCAGAGCCGACAACAAAAAAATGTCCGTTCTGTAAGAGCGAAATTGCGATTGACGCAACAAGATGCCCGCACTGCACATCAGTATTGGAAGAAGTAAGCGAATAATATATTGAAAAAAATAGCTTATTGAATCAAATAGTTTATTAAATAAAGATGGCAAGGATTAAAGAAGGATACTTTATCGTCAGGGAAGGCGATTAAGTATCCTTCTTTCATGTTATTCTAGCTGAAGGACATCAATCAGTGCATCTTGCAAAACTTTTGAAAAGTTGATTCCATTTCTTTCAGCTTCTGCATTGAGCCAATAAGGGATAGTACAATTTTTTTTGACAGAACGGTTTTTTAACTTCTTGCGGTATTCTGTAAAATCGACATCAACAAGGGTTACAATACCTTGTGTGTAGTCAAAGATATCACGATTTTGACTCGCTTTTTCATAAGCTTCTTTAATGGAAGAAGCATAAGGTATTTCTTTTTTGTCATCTTCAAAATCAATTCCTTTTAATCCAATCGCGTCACGTGCCATAGATATGGCATCTACGGTATCTTTCCCTTCCGTGTAGATATCAAAATCAGGGATATAGACCAGGGAAGTGCTGTCATGTTCTGCGATGAAAACAGGATATGCATTTTTCATAATCCATCCTCCTTATCAGACTATTCTATGTTCCACTTTTTTAAAATTTGTTTTGCGGTAATTTCATTAATTTCTTTATGGCGTGGTATTTGTTCTGTATCGGTTCCGCGTTTATAGGTGTCATGATTTCCACCGTGAGCTTTGAATGAAAAACCGGCTTTCTTTAGTTTTTTTATTAAAATTCTTCGTTTCAAAATATCTGCTCCTTTATTATACGTATTTTATACGCATTTGTAAATAGATAAGATTAATAAGGTGGTAAAATATATTTGGAAATATATTTAAAATAAAAAGGGTTTTATGGCGAAGTGCCATGAAAATAGAAATATAGAAGTTGAATACAATACTAGTTAAATCTGTCGGGAAAGTCAAGAAGAATAAAAAATATATATTGAGAACTATCCAATAATGAAGTACAATATAGCTTATCATGCACATGTGTATGATAAGCTATATTGCTTTTATATATAACGAATGAAAAATACTTATGAGGTGTGAGAATGAAAAAACGAGGTTCTTTTAGTTCGAGGTGGGGGTTTATCCTTGCATGTATCGGTTCGGCGGTCGGGATGGGAAATATCTGGATGTTTCCGACCAGAGTGTCGCTTTATGGGGGAGGTTCATTTATCATCCCATATTTTATCTTTGTAGTGCTGATTGGTTCCACGGGAATTATTGGTGAGATGAGTTTTGGACGTGCGACAAGGTCCGGCCCTGTGGATGCGTTTGGAGTGGCATGTGACATGAGAGGTAAGAGAAAGGTCGGAGAGGCCATTGGTCTGATTCCTGTGCTTGGCTCTCTTGCTATGGCCATTGGATATACGGTTGTTCTCGGATGGATTCTAAAATATGCGATTGGAACATTTACCGGGGCAACGCTTGCGGCAAATGATGTAGATGGATTTGGTGCGGCATTTGGCGGTATGGCTTCAGCCTTTGGAAATAACGGGTGGCTTCTTGCGGCGCTTGCGATTGCTGTAGTTATTTTGATGCTTGGAGTAGAAAGCGGGATTGAAAAGGCAAATAAAGTAATGATGCCTGTCTTTTTCCTTTTATTTGTGATACTTGGAATCTATGTATTGTTCCAGCCGCAAGCGGCAGAAGGATACCGTTATATATTCCGTGTAGAACCAGAAGTGCTGGCGAATCCAAAGACATGGATCTATGCACTGGGACAGGCCTTTTTCTCTCTGTCTATTGCGGGAAACGGAACTTTGATCTATGGATCTTATTTGTCTGATGAGGAAAATATCCCTGCTTCTGCGGCAAGAGTAGCATTTTTTGATACACTGGCGGCGCTTCTTGCAGCGCTGGTTATCATTCCTGCCATGGCAACAACGGGAAGTCAGCTTGATCAGGGTGGTCCGGGTCTTATGTTTATTTTCCTTCCGAATTTATTTAAATCTATGCCGGGAGGAAAGATTGTGGCGATTATTTTCTTTGTGGCAGTTTTGTTCGCCGGAATGTCATCTCTTATCAATCTTTATGAGGCGCCGATTGCAACAGTTCAGGAAAAATTTGGACTTGGGCGTGTACCGGCATGTGCAGTGACAGGTGTGTTCAGCGCCGCTGTGGCTGTTTGCATTCAGGGGATCGTATCCGGATGGATGGATATTTTATCAATCTATATCTGTCCACTCGGAGCAGGACTTGCTGCGATTATGTTCTTCTGGGTATGCGGAAAAGAATACGTGGAAGAACAGGTGAATAAAGGACGTGACAAAGCCTTTTATAAAGGATTCTACCCTCTATGCAAATATGTATTCTGCCCAGTATGTTTTCTGGTGCTGATTCTTGGTATCATCATGGGTGGAATTGGTTAAGGAATTGTGTTCCATTTTCTCTAACCATGTGTTATAATTCATTTAAGTACGAGAAGTAATACGATATTGAACTACACAAGTAAGGAGCGATAATTCTTATGAAGAGAGTACTATTGAAACTTAGCGGCGAAGCACTTGCAGGTGAGAAAAAAACAGGATTTGATGAGGCTACATGCCTGGGAGTTGCAAAACAGGTGAAAAAGCTGGTAGATGACGGAATTCAGGTTGCGATTGTAACTGGAGGGGGTAATTTCTGGAGAGGAAGAACCAGTGAGACAATCGATCGTGTGAAGGCTGATCAGATTGGGATGCTTGCAACAGTTATGAATTGCATTTACGTGTCAGATATTTTCCGATTTGCAGGAATGAAAACAGAAGTGTTTACTCCGTTCGTGTGCGGCGCATTTACCTCACTGTTTTCGAAAGATGCTGCAGTAGAAGCGTTAGAGGAAGGAAAGGTAATCTTTTTCGCAGGAGGAACAGGTCATCCATATTTTTCTACAGATACAGGTGCTGTACTTCGTGCAATTGAGATTGAAGCAGATGCTATGCTTCTTGCAAAAGCAATTGATGGAATCTATGACAGTGATCCGAAGGTAAATCCGGAAGCTAAGAAATACGATGAGATATCCATTCAGGAGATTATTGATAAAAAACTTATGGCAGTAGATCTGACTGCTTCTATTATGTGTCTTGAGAACAAGATGCCGATGCTTGTATTCGGACTGAATGAAGAAAACAGCATTGTAAATACGATGTCAGGAACATTTACAGGAACGAAAGTGACTGTATAATAAGGGAGGATAATATGAACGAGAAATTAAAAGTTTACGAGAGTAAGATGACAAAAACGCTGGCAAATCTTGACGGTGAGCTTGGCTCTATCCGGGCAGGACGTGCGAATCCTAATGTCCTTAATAAGATTATGGTAGATTATTATGGAGCACCAACTCCAATCCAGCAGATGGCCAATGTTTCTGTACCTGAACCGCGTATGATTCAGATTCAGCCATGGGATAAGAGTATGTTAAAAGCAATCTCAAAAGCAATCCAGATTTCTGACCTGGGAATCAATCCGACAAATGATGGTATCACAATTCGTCTGGTATTTCCGGAGCTCACAGAAGAGCGCAGAAAAGAGCTTGTAAAGGATGTTAAGAAAAAAGGGGAAGCTGCAAAAGTTGCAATTCGTAACATCCGCCGTGATGGTAATGATGCATTTAAGAAGTTGAAAGGTTCAGATATTTCTGAGGATGAGATTAAGGATATGGAAGATGATCTTCAGAAGATGACAGATAAGTTTATCAAAGAAGTTGACAAAGCAGTAGAAGTAAAGTCAAAAGAGGTTATGACAGTTTAATCTGTACAGCGGTGGGGTCCGTTGTACTCTGGGACAGATTCCTGAAAAGAGGGGTCTGTCCTTATTGTGTTAAAACAGTTAATATAAAGGAGATTGATTATGAATATTCCGCAGCATGTTGCGATTATATTAGATGGAAACGGGAGATGGGCGAAATCCAAAGGAATGCCCAGAAACTACGGTCATGCTCAGGGAAGTAAGAATGTGGAAGTAATTTGTGAGGAAGCATGGCGTATGGGAATAAAATACCTGACGGTATATGCTTTTTCCACGGAAAACTGGAATCGTCCAAAGGATGAAGTGGATGCGCTTATGAAGCTTCTGAGAAATTATATGAAAACTTGCCTGAAGACTGCAGCAAAAAATGATATGAAAGTCCGGGTAATTGGGGATATTACCAGACTTGACGATGATATACGTGCCCGTATTATTGAGCTGGAAGAGGCAACGAAAAACAATGGAGGTCTGAATTTTCAGATTGCGATCAATTACGGAAGCCGTGATGAGATCCTGCGGGCAGTCAGGAAGCTTTCAAAAGACTGCGTGGAAGGAAAAGTAGATCCTAAGCAGATTGATGAGCAGGTTTTTGAAAAGTATCTGGATACACATGATATTCCGGATCCGGATCTGCTTATCCGAACAAGTGGTGAGCTGCGGTTGTCTAATTATCTTTTATGGCAGCTTGCATATACGGAATTTTATTTTACAGATGTTCCGTGGCCGGATTTTTCAAAGGAAGAACTTGAAAAGGCGATTGAACAGTTTAATGCGAGAGACAGAAGATACGGCGGAGTAAAGGAGGAAGCTTAAAATGTTTAAAACGAGGTTATTAAGCGGAATTGTACTTGTGATTGTGCTCATTGCTACAGTGGGATATGGAGGAAACATACTTTTTGCTGTCCTCGGAATTATCAGTTTAATTGGATTGTCTGAATTATATAAAGTAGTAAATGTGCATAATAAAGTATTAGGGGTTGCAGGATATCTTGCAGCGGTTGTCTATTATGGGATGCTTTTTGCCGGACATATGGAATATATGACGATGTTTACAATACTTTTCCTTATAGTTACAATGGCAGTCTATGTGTTTTCATTTCCAACATTTCATGCAGAGCAGGTTATGACTACATTTTTTGGAGTGTTTTATGTGGCAGTGATGCTTTCCTACGTATATCAGACAAGGATGCTTCCGGACGGAGGCATTGTAGTTTGGCTGATTTTCTTAAGCTCATGGGGATGTGACACTTGTGCGTACTGTGTGGGAGTTTTGATCGGAAAGCATAAGATGGCTCCGAAATTAAGCCCGAAGAAATCGGTAGAAGGAGGAGTAGGAGGAGTTGTAGGAGCGGCTCTTCTGGGTGTACTTTTTGCATTAGCTATGAATCAGTGGGGCGGTGCAAGTGCCAGTCCGCTGCATTATGCAATCATATGCGGAGTTGGCGGTATGATTTCGCAGGTGGGAGATTTGGCTGCTTCTGCGATAAAAAGAAATCATGATATTAAAGATTACGGAAAGCTAATCCCGGGACATGGAGGGATTCTTGACCGTTTTGACAGTGTGATTTTTACTGCACCGGTTATTTATTATCTGGCAACTTTATTAGCAGGAAATATTTAAATTACGGGGGAGTATGATTATGAAGAAAATATCTGTTTTAGGATCTACAGG
>JBJFCD010000175.1:0-10374 GCA_051888795.1 Lachnospiraceae bacterium
GATATGACAGACATTTTGCAATCACAGAATATTTTGGGATTGAGATGATCAATGTGCCAATGACTCCAACCGGTCCGGATATGGATATTGTCGAAGAACTTGTAAGCTCAGACCCGGCAATCAAAGGAATCTGGTGCGTTCCGAAATATTCCAATCCTCAGGGAATTACCTATTCCGATGAAACTGTACATCGTTTTGCCACATTAAAGCCTGCTGCTGAAGATTTCCGTATTTTCTGGGACAATGCATACGGCGTTCACCATTTATATGAGGACAAGCAGGATTATCTGATTGAGATTCTGATGGAGTGTAAAAAAGAAGGAAATCAGAATATGGTTTACAAATTCTCTTCTACATCAAAGATCAGTTTCCCGGGCTCTGGTATTGCCGCAATTGCTGCCTCTGATGAAAACCTTGCTGAGATTCGTCAGCAGATGCGCATTCAGACAATCGGTCATGATAAATTGAACCAGTTAAGACACGCAAGATATTTCGGAGACATTTCCGGTATGGTAAATCATATGAAACGCCATGCTGAAATTCTTCGCCCGAAGTTCGACATCGTCCTTAACACTCTGGAAAAAGAGATCGGCGGACTCGGTATCGGCTCATGGCTGGCACCTCGTGGTGGCTATTTTATCTCCTTCGATTCAATGGAAGGATGCGCTAAGAAAATCGTTGCTAAGGCAAAAGAAGCCGGTCTTGTCATGACTGACGCCGGTGCAACCTTCCCTTACGGAAAGGATCCGAAAGATACTAACATTCGTATCGCTCCGTCCTATCCAACCGTAGAAGAGTTAAAAGAGGCTGTTAATATTTTTATCCTCTGTGTAAAGCTTGTAAGTATTGATAAATTACTGGAAAGCAAATAACTTATAAAACTCTCTGCATCTTGAACATCCGATTCAAAATGCAGAGAGTTTTTAGTTTATTTTCCGCTGAATACTTTCATAGCAGCTTTCACATCTGCTTTGATTGCTTCACGTCCCCATACAGAAATATCATGATAATATACAAATTCATCACCCGCTTCGATGCATTTTGCTTTTACCGCAGCACCGCCTGCTTTTGCTGAATAAGTATAGTAATTAATCTTTCTCACTCCGCGCCTTATACACTCTTTGAAATCCTCATCGCTGACTCCGGAGCCCCCGTGCATGACAACCGGGATTCCTGTCTTCTTCCGAATCTCTGAAATGCGTTCAAAATCAAGCTTAGGCTCTGAAAAATATAATCCATGGATTGTTCCAAAAGAGCATGCCAGCGCATCAATGCCGGTAAGCTCCACAAATTTTGCTGCTTCATCAGGGTTTGTATAACGGTCCTCTCCGCTGACACCGTTTGCCCCCATTGCTCCAAGCTCTGCTTCCACAGATGCCCCATACTCCCATGCCATCTCTACAGCAATCTTAGTATTGGCAACATTCTTGTCGAAATCCAGCATAGATCCATCATACATAACAGAGGTAAATCCCATATCAAGCGCACGTTTCAGATAATCAAGCTTCTGACCGTGATCAAGATGAACACACACAGGAACACTGGCTTTTTCTGCCATCATTACCATAATCGGTCCCATAACTTCCAGAGAAATATATGGTTCGTGAACCTCTACAAACTGTATAATCACCGGCTGATTTAACTCCTCTGCTGCTTCCAGCGTCGCCTGAAGCCCTTCAAGCGTACACACATTAAACGCACCGATAGCCTGTCCATAGCTTTCCGCATATTCTAAAACTCTGTTCAATGTTACCAGCATTTCTTATTCCTCCTTAAGTATTAATAATATTTATTTACCTAATTATACTCTATAAAATTACTGTCTGTCTATCTTTAATAATATTTTATAAAAATGTTTCACAAAACACTTTTCTCTTTCTGTATTGCTTTTTTTACATTTTTTCCATAAAATAGAATCAGTACATAACAGAATAATATAGAAAGGACGGATTTCTATGGTAAACAAAAAAATAGTTGTTGCCGGGCATCTTTGCGTAGACATCACTCCCGGTTTTCTGCCAAATCAAAAGACATCAAATATTGGGGATCTTTTAAAACCCGGAAAACTGTTAAATGTCGGAAATGCCACTACCAGTGTTGGCGGCGCTGTGGCCAACACCGGACTTGCCCTGAAAAAATTCGGAAGTGAAGTAATCCTTCTCGGAAAGATTGCAGATGATGCTTTCGGAACAATTATCGAAAAAACCTTTGAAGAGTATGATGCTGCCAGCCACCTGATACATGCCGAAAATGAGAGCACCTCATATACAATGGTAATCGCCCCTCCTGGGATTGACCGGATCTTTCTCCATCATATGGGCACGAATGCTACATTTTGTTCAGATGATCTTGACTATGATCTGATAGCACAGGCTGGACATTTTCATTTTGGATATCCTCCGCTTATGCGCAGTATGTATATAGATGCATCCAGTGAACTGGTCAAGATTTTAAAGAAAGTAAAAGAACTTGGGCTTACCACATCTCTTGACATGGCTGCTGTAGAAGATGGCTCTGAAGCTGCCGCACAAAACTGGGAAAAAATCATTAAAAATCTTCTGCCTTATGTCGATTTCTTTGTTCCAAGCATCGAAGAACTCGGTTATATGATGGATAAGTCTGTCTATGATGAATGGAACCGACGGGCAGACGGTACCGATATCACCTCAGTCCTTGACATTGATAAGGATGTAAAACCTCTTGCAGATACTCTTATCGCATGGGGTGCCAAATGTGTACTTATTAAATGCGGAGCTCCCGGACTTTATCTGAGAACTGCCTCTTCTGACATAATGTCCGAAATTGATCCTCAATTCAAAGATTGGAATAATCTCCAGATTTTCGAAAAAAGCTATGTTCCGGATCGCATCCTTTCCGGCACAGGTGCAGGTGATACATGTATTGCCGCATTTTTAAAAGCTTCTATCGACGGCTATCCTGCCGAACGCTGTCTGCAGCTCGCCGCCGCAACCGGTGCATCCTGCATTACAGCCTATGACACATTAAGCGGTTTGAAATCTTTTGATGAATTAATCGCACGCATAGATTCCGGTTGGCCGAAAAATAATTTTTAAGATAAAAGAGTATCATTATCAGCTGCCGTCTGGCGATAATGATACTCCTTTTATATCCTACTGTAACAGATTCATTGCCTGATTTACAGATTTTACCCCTATTATTTCTATCCCTTCGACCTCTCCTATGGTTTTTAACGATACTTCAGGAACAATGCATGTCTTAAAGCCAAGCTTCTTAGCTTCTGCCACACGCTGTTCAGGCATTGTCACCGCCCGGACCTCGCCACTGAGTCCTACTTCTCCAAATACAAGTGTATCCTCAGAAATCGGTTTATTCTTATAGCTTGAAGCGATTGCCATGACAATCCCGAGATCTGATGCCGGCTCATTCATACGGATTCCCCCCGCGATATTCACATAAGCATCATAATTAGATAATGCAAGTCCAAGCCTCTTTTCAAGCACAGCCATCAAAAGATTTACCCGGTTATAATCAAGTCCTGCCGCAGTTCGCCTCGGCATTCCAAAATTACTCCTGCATACCAGTGCCTGAATCTCCATAAGCATCGGTCTTGTCCCTTCCATCGCACATGCTACTACCGATCCGGACGCATGTTCCGGTTTCCCGCTTAACATAAATTCTGATGGATTCTCGACTTCTGCGAGACCGCCTTTCTGCATCTCAAACACACCAATCTCATTTGTAGATCCAAAACGGTTTTTCACCCCTCTCAGGATTCTGTAGGAAGCATGCCGGTCCCCTTCGAAATAAAGCACTGTATCAACCATATGCTCCAAAACCCTTGGTCCAGCAACCGTTCCTTCTTTCGTCACATGCCCTACAATGAAAATGGAAATACCTAGTCCCTTTGCGAGCTGCATAAAAACATTTGTTGACTCTCTTACCTGCGACACACTTCCCGGAGCAGAGCCGATCTCTTCGCTGTACATCGTCTGTATGGAATCGATAACAACCATATCCGGTTTCTGCTGTTCAATCACACCACGGATTATATCAAGATTCGTCTCACAGAAAAGATAGAGTGAATCTTCAAACTCTCCTATGCGGTTCGCCCGAAGCTTAATCTGCCTTAAGGATTCCTCTCCCGATATGTAAAGCACTTTCTTTTTCATTGCCGAAAGTTTCTGGCACACCTGTAAAAGAAGGGTTGATTTTCCAATTCCCGGGTCTCCGCCTACTAACACCAGTGAACCCGGTACAATACCGCCGCCCAACACCCGATCAAGCTCTTTTATCCCAGTCTTCACTCTCTCATCTTCATTAGTAGAGACACTGGAAAGAGTCACAACCTGCGCGCCCGCTTCCTTCCGCTCCTTCATAGAGCTTTGCTTTACACTCGCCACCTTTTCTTCCACAAAAGTATTCCATTCTTTGCACATAGGACATTGTCCCAGCCATTTACTTTCTTCATGTCCGCAATTCTGACAGAAGAAAATACTTTTTTTAGCCTTCGCCATTTATATTCTCCTTGTGTTTTCCATAGAGCAAAAAGGGCTGCTAATCTGCAGCCCTTACGCTAAACTCCGATTTATTTTTTTATTACTTTAACAGACACCTCTTTGTCTGGTGCAAGTTCTGCACTGACGCTTAACTTACCACTCAGATTCGTAGTCATATCTCCAACATTCACATCATCCATGTACACCACATATTCGCTGTCTGCTTCAAGCTCCAAAGTAACCTGTGCATCTTTATCACCCGATACAACAAATGATACTTCTTTTTCATCTGCTTTAAAATTATGAGCTGCTGTTCCCGGAACAGATTCATATACAAACATACCATTTCTCTCAAGTTTTGTGATCTCTGAGAATGTCTTTACTTTATATACGTCTCCCTGGAATTCAAAGCCCTCCAATTTAGTCTTACTTCCTAATGTGTAATCTCCGAAACTAAGAGTTCCATCTGCTTCCGCTTTTAAAAGCTCTTTCACTGCTGCCACTTATCTTTCCTCCTAATGTAATTTTTTATACTCATAAGCAATTTTTATATTCATCAGTATATATCAATTTTAAATTATTTTGTAGTCTTTGGGATGAATTTTATTTCTTTTTTTGACATTCCGACAACCACTTCGGAATCCCTTTTTATCTCTCCCGAAAGCACTGCCTCAGCCAGACGGTCTTCCAACTGATTCTGCACCGCCCGCCTAAGAGGACGCGCCCCGTATTTCTGGTCCGTTCCTGTCTCAACAATATGTGCTTTCACGCTATCCCTGATTGTCAGTCTTATTCCCAGCTGTTCTTTTGCTCTCTTAACAAAATCACGGCACATCAGACTTACAATCTTCTTCATCTCATCCTTTCCAAGCGGATGGAACACGATTACTTCATCAATTCTGTTTAAAAATTCCGGTCTGAAAATCAGCTTAATTTCATTAAGCACATTGGACTTCATCCTCTTATAATCACCGGCAGCGTCTTCTTTCGCATTAAATCCAAGTTTTTTAGGATCAATGATCGCCTGTGCTCCGGCATTGGATGTCATAATTATCACTGTATTTCTAAAATCAACTTTTCTTCCCTGCGAGTCCGTAATATGACCATCGTCCAGTACCTGGAGAAGAATATTAAATACATCCGGATGAGCTTTTTCAATCTCATCAAACAGAATGACAGAATATGGATGTCTTCTGACCTGCTCACTCAACTGACCACCATCATCATGTCCGACATATCCCGGAGGAGAACCAATCATCTTGGCTACACTGTGTTTTTCCATATATTCAGACATATCAACACGGATCATGGAATTCTCATCACCAAAGAGAGCTTCTGACAATGCCTTGGAAAGCTCTGTCTTTCCGACACCTGTCGGTCCGAGGAACAAAAATGAACCAATCGGTCTTTTCGGGTCTTTTAACCCGACTCTTCCCCGTCTCACAGCCTTCGCCACAGCAGAAACAGCCTCATCCTGACCGATTACTCTCTTGTGGAGCGTCTGTTCCAGTTTCTGAAGTCTGTGGCTTTCTGACTCCTTAAGCCTCTGAAGCGGAACCTTCGTCCATTGTGATACTACTTCTGCGATATCTTCTTCTGTCACAGTCACACTCTTTCCCTGATTCTTCTTACGAAATCTGGTTCTTGTCTGTTCAAGTTTCTTTTTCGCCTCTGTCTTCTCTGCATTGATAAGGGACGCCTCTTTCATATCCCCTCTTCGCAATGCATCTTCAAATTCCGTCTCAAGTTTTGGAATCAACCCTTCAAGCTCATAGACAGCCTCCGGTACTTTAAATCCTTTCAAGCTGACTTTTGAGCAGGCTTCATCTAACACATCCAGTGCTTTATCCGGAAGAAACCTGTCATTAATATACCGCCCGGACAGTGTGACCGCTTCTGTCAGAGCTTCATCTGAAATCTTAACGTGATGATGTTCCTCATACTTATGCCTGAGCCCCTTCAGAATATCCAGACATTCCTCCTGCGTCGGTTCTTCTACTGTAACCGGCTGAAATCTTCGCTCAAGAGCGGCATCTTTTTCAATGTACTTACGGTACTCCGTCAGTGTAGTCGCGCCAATCAACTGCAACTCTCCGCGGGCCAGAGAAGGCTTCAGCATATTAGACGCATCAATTGCCCCTTCTGCACCACCGGCACCGATAATGGTGTGGACTTCATCCAGAAAAAGGATAATATTCCCCGCTGCCTTGACTTCCCGGATCAACCCCTTCATTCTCTCTTCAAACTCTCCGCGGTACTTGGAACCTGCAACCATGCCGGCAAGATCCATAGTATAGATCTTTTTATCTTTCATATTGTCAGGTACGACCCCAGCCGCAATCTGCTGCGCCAGGCCTTCTATTACTGCAGTCTTTCCGACACCAGGTTCGCCTACAAGACACGGATTATTCTTTGTTCTCCTGCTCAGAATCTGCATCAGTCTGTTAATCTCATCCTGTCTGCCAATGACAGGATCTAATTTCCCCTCTTCAGCCTGCATCGTCAGATCGGTACCATACTGCGAAAGCAGTCCTCCCTTTTTCCCTGATGCCTGCTGTTGCATCTCTTCCTGATATTCCTTCGGATCCGCTCCAATGACCATTAATATCTCCTGAAACATCTTCTGGATATTAATATTAAGTGTCAGAAGAATCCTTGTCGCAACACACTCTGTATCACGAAGAAGAGCCATCAGCATATGCTCTGTACCAATCGGCTCGGAATGCGCTCTCACTGCTTCCTCTTTACTCTCCTCCAAAATACACTGAAGTCTCGGACTGAATTGCGGATTATGTTCCACCGCAACATCTCCGCCCGGTGATACAAGCTCACCTACCACTTTCAGGATATTATCTTCGCTTACTCCGCCTGCAGCCAGAATCTGTCCCGCAACACCTGTATATACTTTTCTAAGGCCAATCATCAGATGTTCCGTGCCTACATATGGATGGTTCAATTCTTTCGCTGTCTCTTTTGCAATCCGTAACACTTCATTTGCCTGTTCTGTATACTTCATGTAACTGTCTATTCCTTTCTATACTCGTCAAATATCTCATCTACCAGAGCGTGAACATCCTCTCTGGAAATGTTCTTGCAGTATCCTTTCGCAAGCATCACTCTAAGCTGACCTCTCATCTTCTCAAGCGACTGTGCTCTGTCAGCATCAATGGCAATCACTGCGCCTTTTCTTCTGTCCAGTTGTATAAAGCCCTCCTGTTTTAAGAAACTGTAGGCCTTATTTACCGTGTGCATATTAATGCCGACAGTTTCAGCTAACTGCCGCACTGACGGCAGTGTATCTCCCTCACGTATCATATCCATGGCTATTCCCATAATGATCTGATTCTGCAGTTGGACATATATGGCTTCATCACTGTTAAAATCAATCTCTATATACATTCCATCACCTTTTTCTTTTGCACTGCAAAATATTTGAATTTTGTGTTATAGATACACTATAACACAATCAAAAGGAGCTTACAACCGAAATTGTAAGCTCCTTTCGCAACTTTGAAGGAATTAAGTTAGGAAAATGTTTTTAGTTAGCGATACTCTTGATATCTACATACTCATAGCAATCGAAGCTGTCTGCAACGTTCTTGCATGTAAGTTTTCCGTCATATGTGTTAATAGCGGAGTAGATAACTTCATTATCTTTACAAGCCTGCTCCAGACCTTTGTTAGCAATCTGAAGTCCATAGCTTAATGTAGCGTTTGTAAGTGCGATTGTAGCTGTTCTCGGAACTGCTCCTGGCATATTTCCTACACAGTAGTGAACAACACCATCTTCTACGAAGATCGGATCATCATGGTATGTAACCTTTGTTGTCTCACCACATCCACCCTGGTCAACAGCAACGTCTACGAATACAGCACCTGGTTTCATCTCTTTAAGATATTTTTTCTTGAAGATCTTCGGAGCGGATTTTCCTGGGATCAGTACACAACCGATAACAAGATCAGCTTCTCTTACAGCTTTTTCAATGTTAGCATCTGTAGAAACTAATGTCTGAACACGTGCTCCAAACAGGTCATCTAAGTATGCAAGTCTTGGAAGGCTGATATCCATAATTGTTACGTTAGCTCCCATACCAACAGCGATCTTACAAGCGTTTGTTCCTACGTTACCACCACCAAGGATAACGATGTTAGCCTTTGGAGTTCCTGGAACACCTGCAAGGAGAACACCTTCTCCGCCAAATGTCTTCTCAAGGTATTTAGCACCTTCCTGAATACTAAGACGTCCAGCGATCTGGCTCATTGGTGCAAGAAGCGGAAGTCCACCCTGTCTTGGATCAAATAATGTCTCATAAGCAACACCTTTAACTTTTGCGCCTAACAGTGCATCTGTCTGCGGTTTGTCAGCTGCAAGGTGAAGATATGTATAAAGGATAAGTCCTTCGTGGAATAATGGATACTCTTCCGGCAATGGCTCTTTAACTTTGATCATCATCTCAACTGTATCCCATACTTCTTTTGCACAGTCAATCATCTTAGCGCCAGCTGCTTCATACTCATCATCCTGGAATCCTGAGCCAACTCCAGCTCCTTTTTCAATATAAACTTCGTGTCCAGCATTAACATAGCTCTTAACGTTATCTGGTGTCATACCTACACGGAACTCATTGTTTTTAATTTCTTTTACACATCCTACTTTCACTGGTATCTACCTCCTATTTGTAAAACAATAAATTATATTTTTCGCTTGCCATAGAAATGGCCATCGACAATAAAAGAACAATATTTTTCACATTTTAATTTTTGTGAATAATATTATTCATTTGTCTCTAAAATCATACTAACACACATGTCTAGAATATTCAATAAAAGTTATTTTTTTCACAAAACTTTAAATTTTCTCTTATTTTGTTCAATTGTATTCACAATTTAGCTTGCATATTCCTCCATTTCATGCTTAAATGATTTTATACGGAGGTGCCATTATGAAAGAGATACGTGAAACCATTAATAACGCTAAATTAACAAAGACCCAGAAGATGATCGCTAAATACGTTCTGGACAATTCTGCTGATGCATGCTTTATGACTTCTACTGAAATCGCCGAAACTCTCGGAGTAAGCGAATCTTCCGTCATCCGTTTCAGCCGTTCCCTCGGCTACAACGGATTTATGGATTTTCAAAAAGCCCTGAGAAAAGACTACCAGGACAAGGTATTAAGCATCTCCAGTACAATTACTGTACCGTCTGAAAGGATCGCACAGCAAAATAAATTTGATAATAATACTGACTACATTAACCGACATTTTAAAATTGCAGCAAAAAATCTTGAAACTGTATTCAGAAATAATTCCGTTGCATCTTTTGAGGAAGCTGCAGATATTATCATATCGAGTAAACGAAAATACATTGCCGCATCTCGAGGTGATACCTGTTTAAGTGACTATTTTCTTCTGTACTTAAAACAAATGGTTCCACACGTAGTGATGACAAATACTCCATCCATCAGCCCTATTGATCACATGTGCAACATTGCAAAGGATGACTGCCTGATCATATTCAGCTTTCCACGCTACTCTACAGTAGACGAGATCACTGCACAGATGGCACATGATGCCGGAGCAAAGATTATCGTCATTACAGACAAGCCAAGTGCGCTGCTGGCACCATATGCGACATCTCTTTTTACTGTATCCGTTGACAGCAATGCATTCTTCAATTCATTCGTCGGACCACAGTTCATTGCAGAAGCTTTACTTGATACGATCAGTCACAAAGTAAAAGGCATCGAAAAACGACTGAAACGTATTGATAAATATCTCGGAAAATTAGGGAATTATTAATCGATATCCATTTTTTCATGAAAATTATAAATAGTATGTACAATCGAGTAGGAGGGAGTGATTAACTCCCGTCCTCTCACACCACCATGCATACC
>JBJFCD010000176.1:0-10361 GCA_051888795.1 Lachnospiraceae bacterium
GGTATTAAAATTATCGGATCTGTACACGATAAAAGAAGAGAAAGTGTCTTTGGAGTTGAAAGCAGTCTTATTGAATATTAATCTTGGATATAACGAAGAACTATTAAGCACTTGTAAGACCCTTCGCGATTATGCAGAGTACACAGACAGAGTGCGTAAATATGCAGAAAATGCAGAATTGGAAGATGCAGTGGAGCAGGCAATCACAGAATGTATCAGGGAAGGAATACTTGCAGAATTCCTGTTGAAGAATAGGGTGGAGGCGAAGCGAATGAGTATATATGAATATGATGAAGAAAAGCATATGCGTCAGACCCGGGCGGAAGGATATGAGGAAGGAAAAAACGCTGGCATGATTAAAGGCGAAGCTATTGGAATGCAGAAAGGTGAAGCTATTGGAATGCAGAAAGGTGAAGCTATTGGAATGCAGAAAGGCGAAGCTGTTGGAATGCAGAAAGGTGAAGCTATTGGAATGCAGAAAGGTGAAGCTTTGGCAACAGAGCGTCTGAATTGTCTGAATCGATTGCTTGCAGAGCAAAATCGTATGGAGGACATTGCAAAGGCGGCATCGGATCAGGAATATCAAAAGAAGTTATTGGATGAGTTTGGGTTATGATTGTATTGTTAAGGTACAGTAGAAAATAAATCATGTAGCAGGGGTAGTATATGAAACACGAACATATCGTAAAAGAAGTATTACCGGGAAGCATCGCTGAAGAGCTTGAGATTGAGGCTGGCGATGCCCTGGTGTCTATTAATGGAAATGAAATAGAAGATGTTTTTGACTATCATTTTTATGTGAATGATGAATATCTCACGGTTCTTATCCGGAAACCGAACGGGGAAGAGTGGGAGTTGGAGATTGAGAAAGATCTGGAGGAGGATCTCGGGATTGAGTTTGAACAGGGATTGATGGATGAGTATCGTTCCTGCAGAAATAAATGTATGTTTTGCTTTATTGATCAGATGCCGAAAGGTATGAGAGATACTCTCTATTTTAAGGATGATGACTCTAGACTTTCTTTTTTGCAGGGAAATTATATTACTCTTACAAATATGAGTGATCATGATATTGACCGAATTGTGAGGTATCATCTTGAACCGATCAATATTTCTTTTCACACGACGAATCCGGAGCTTCGCTGTAAGATGCTTCACAATCGTTTTGCGGGAGATGCCCTCAAAAAAGTGGACACGCTTTATGAGGGAGGCATTCAGATGAATGGTCAGATTGTTCTGTGTAAAGGGGTAAATGACGGGGAAGAGCTGGAGAGAAGTATCCGTGACATGTCCCGCTATATTCCGTGTCTGCAGAGTGTATCGGTTGTCCCTGTTGGGCTTACAAAATATCGTGAAGGCTTATATCCGCTGGAACCATTTACAAAAGAGGACGCAAAAGAGGTCCTTAAGACGATTCATAAATGGCAGAATATAATTTATGACGAGTATGGGATACATTTTATCCATGCGGGAGATGAGTGGTATATTCTGGCGGAAGAGGAAGTGCCGGAGGAAGAACGCTATGATGGCTATCTACAGCTTGAAAATGGTGTTGGTATGTTAAGGCTTCTGGAAAATGAATTTGTCGAGGCTTATGAGTCTTTAGATGGAGATGATCGGAGAAGAGAAGTGTCCATGGCAACAGGAAAGCTTGCATATCCTTATATTCAAAGTTTTGCAGACAGGCTGATGGAAAAATTTCCGAATACAAAAATTCATATTTATTGTATTCGCAATGATTTTTTTGGAGAGCTTATTACAGTGTCCGGTCTGATTACAGGGCAGGATCTGATTCATCAGCTAAAGGATAAGCCGCTTGGAGAGAAGCTTCTGTTACCTTGTAATATGTTCCGCAGCGAAGAAGAGGTATTTTTGGATGATATTACGCTTTCTGAACTCAGTGAGACTTTACAAGTTAAGACAGATATTGTAAAATCAAGCGGACGAGACTTTATAGAAGCAATTATAGATTGAGAACAGGAGATAGATTATGAGTAAACCAGTAGTAGCGATTGTGGGGAGACCGAATGTAGGAAAGTCCACACTTTTTAATGCGCTGGCAGGAGAAAAGATTTCTATTGTAAAAGATACGCCGGGTGTTACCAGAGACCGTATTTACGCAGATGTGTCCTGGCTTGACAGAGATTTTACCATGATAGATACAGGTGGAATCGAGCCGGACAGTAAGGATATCATTCTTTCTCAGATGAGAGAACAGGCACAGATTGCCATTGATACTGCCGATGTTATTATTTTCATCACAGATGTGCGGCAGGGACTGATTGATGCGGATTCTAAGGTTGCCGATATGCTGAGACGTTCCGGAAAGCCGGTTGTTCTTGTGGTGAACAAGGTTGACAGTTTTGATAAATTCATGTCGGATGTATATGAGTTTTATAATCTTGGAATCGGTGATCCGATTCCGATTTCTGCTGCTTCAAGGCTTGGAATCGGTGATATGCTTGATGAAGTGATTTCATATTTCCCGGAAAAAACGGAAGAAGAGCAAGAGGATGAGAGACCGAGAATCGCGATTGTAGGAAAGCCTAATGTAGGAAAATCTTCAATCATCAATAAGCTTTTGGGCGAACAGCGTGTGATCGTATCTGATATAGCAGGTACAACAAGAGATGCCATTGATACTGAGATCGTTCACAATGGAAAAGAGTATGTGTTCATTGATACGGCAGGTTTAAGAAGAAAGAACAAGATAAAAGAAGAGCTTGAGCGTTACAGTATCATTCGTACTGTAACTGCTGTTGAGCGTGCAGATGTGGTGCTGGTCGTGATTGATGCTTCCGAAGGTGTGACAGAGCAGGACGCTAAGATAGCCGGTATTGCGCATGAGCGTGGAAAAGGTATTATCATTGTTGTGAATAAATGGGATGCTATTGAAAAAAATGATAAGACAATGCGCAAATATGAAGATGAGATTCGCAGAGTCCTTTCGTTTATGCCATATGCAGAGATCATGTATGTGTCCGCTGAGACGGGACAGAGACTTCCTAAGCTTTACGACATGATTGACATGGTCATTGAAAATCAGACACTTCGTGTAGCTACCGGAGTTCTGAATGAGATTATGATGGAGGCAGTCGCTATGCAGCAGCCACCGTCAGATAAGGGAAAGAGGCTTAAGCTTTATTATATCACACAGGTATCAGTAAAGCCGCCGACATTTGTTATATTTGTTAATGATAAAGAACTGATGCATTTCTCTTATACGAGATATCTGGAAAATAAAATCCGCGAGGCATTTGGATTCAGGGGAACTTCTCTTAAATTCTTCATTCGCGAGAGAAAGGAAAAGGAACACTAGATATGGAAAGAATAATATGTGTGCTTATAGGATATGTATTTGGCCTTTTCCAGACCGGATATATCTATGGCAAGTTTCACAATATTGATATAAGAAAACAGGGGAGTGGTAATGCCGGAACGACTAATGCACTGAGGACATTAGGATGGAAAGCAGGACTTATTACACTTCTTGGCGACTGTTTTAAGTGCGTGTTTGCTGTTTTGACAGTACATATCATTTTTAAGAATAGTCATCCGGATATTTTACCGCTTCTTTCTATGTATGCAGGTATGGGTGCGATTTTAGGACATAATTTTCCGTTTTATATGAATTTTAAAGGTGGAAAGGGAATTGCGGCGACAGCCGGACTTCTCCTTAGTACGACGAACTGGTGGATGGTACTGATCTGTCTGGTTGCATTTGTAGGAATTGTAGGTATTACCCGGTATGTGTCTGTAGGGTCATTGGTAGTGGTGATTTTATATCTGCTGGAAATCATTTATCTGGGACAGACAGGTGAATTTGGGATGGAAGCCGCCTATCTGCATGAGATGTATGTGATTGTGGCATTTTTGACAGTATTGGCATTTTATAAACATAGAGCAAATATCCAGAGATTGTTACACGGCACGGAGAATAAACTTAGTGTCGGAAAAAATAAACAAAAATAATTACAGGAGGAGTGTATTATGGCAAATGTAGGTATTATGGGAGCAGGAAGTTGGGGAACTGCTCTTGCACTTTTGCTGCACAGTAACGGGCATAATGTAACTGTATGGTCAATCAGCGAAGATGAAGTGCAGATGCTCTCCAGAGAAAGAGAGCATAAAAGTAAACTTCCGGGTGTAAAAATTCCAGATGATATGATTTTTACAAGTAATATGGAAGAGGCCATTAAAGGAAAGGATTTTGTGGTTCTTGCAGTTCCGTCTCCGTTTACAAGAAGTACTGCGCGCAACATGAAGCCTTATGTTGCGGATGGACAGATTCTTGTGGATGTTGCGAAAGGAATTGAGGAGTCTACACTTATGACACTTTCTCAGCAGATTGAAGAAGAGATACCGCAGGCAGATGTGGCAGTTCTTTCCGGACCAAGTCATGCAGAGGAAGTTGGAAGAGGTCTTCCGACAGCGGTAGTCATCGGTGCGAAGACAGAAAAGACAGCAAAATATCTTCAGGAAATGTTTATGAACAAAGTATTCCGTGTTTATATCAGCCCTGACAGACTTGGTATGGAGCTTGGAGGGTCCCTTAAAAATGTAATCGCTCTTGCAGCAGGTATTGCTGATGGAATGGGATACGGAGACAATACAAAGGCAGCATTGATCACACGAGGTATTGCAGAGATTGCACAGCTTGGCGTGAAGATGGGTGGAGCAATTGAAAGCTTTACCGGACTTACCGGAATCGGGGATTTGATCGTAACCTGCGCCAGCAAGCACAGCCGCAATAGAAAAGCGGGATATCTTATGGGACAGGGAAAATCCATGCAGGAGGCTATGGATGAAGTACAGATGGTAGTTGAAGGTGTATATTCTACTAAAGCTGCCGTAAAACTCGGTAAGAAATACGGAGTTCCTATGCCAATTGTAGATAAAGTAAATGAAGTACTCTTCGAGGGAAAAGACCCAAGAGAGGCCGTTGATGAGCTGATGCTCAGAGACTCCAGAGCAGAGCACAACGCACTGCCTTGGAAAGAATAGGTTGTGTTAGAAAATCCATGTTTCATATCCTTCACCAGTGGTCGCGATAAGCGCATACCACAGTTCAGGATAGAAACATGGATTTTTTATGTTCATTTCCGCGGTCGCGATAAACGCATACCGCAGTTTGGGATAGAAGCATGGATTTTTGTTCTATCCGGGTGTTCTCTTGCATACATTTTATCAGCAAGGCTAAGGGGGTATCGGTATGGATACGTTTCATTTATACAAGGACATTAAAGCTCGGACAAACGGAGAGATATACATAGGAGTGGTGGGACCGGTACGGACTGGGAAGTCTACGTTTATTAAACGGTTTATGGATGTGCTGGTACTCCCGAAGATGGAAGATGAACATGGGAGAGAGCGCACGAAGGATGAGTTGCCGCAGTCGGCTTCCGGGAGGACGATTATGACGACAGAACCGAAATTTGTTCCGAAGGATGCAGCTGCAATCAGATTGTCAGATGATGTGGAAGTGAAAGTACGCCTGATTGACTGTGTGGGTTACATGGTGGATGGAGCTTCCGGGCATGTGGAAGGAAATGAAGAAAGAATGGTAAAGACGCCATGGTTTGATCATGAAATTCCGTTTACAAAGGCGGCCGGAATCGGGACGAGGAAGGTCATCCATGATCATGCAACCATCGGAATTGTAGTCACAACGGATGGAAGTATTGGAGAGATTGAAAGAGAAAACTATAGAAATGCAGAGGGGCAGACAATCAGGGAACTTCAGGCAATCGGGAAACCGTTTGTTGTTCTGGTAAATTCAATTAAGCCGTACAGTGAAGATGCACTGATAGTGGCGGATGAGCTAGAAAAGGAATATGGCGTAAAGGCAATTCCTGTGAATTGTGAGCAGTTAAAAGAAGAGGATATTCATAAGATTTTGAAGGAAGTAATGTTTGAATTTCCGGTTTCCGAAATTCAGTTTTTTATTCCGAAATGGGTCGAGATGCTTCCCAGAGAGCATGAAATTAAACAGGAGATTCTGGGGCATATTCGAAATGTAATGGAAAGGATGAACGAGGTAAGGGATGCGACAAATGGCATTGAGCCTCCGGACAGTCCTTACATAGAAGATATGAAGGTTGACCAGATTGGAATGGATGACGGGTGTATAAAGATCAGTATCCGGGTGGCAGAAAAATATTATTACCAGATGCTAAGTGAACTCACAGGAATGACGATTGAAGGACAGTATGAGCTTATTTCTGCTATGAAGAACCTTTCTGAATTAAAGACAGAGTATGAAGGTGTAAAAGATGCATTTGCGTCAGTGAAAATGAAAGGTTATGGAATGGTTAGCCCGA
Source organism: Lachnospiraceae bacterium (assembly GCA_051888795.1). Lineage (GTDB taxonomy): Bacteria > Bacillota > Clostridia > Lachnospirales > Lachnospiraceae > MD308. The sequence goes on from JBJFCD010000176.1 coordinate 6,321, forward strand.
CGCGGGATGAGATTACACTAGATGAGCCAACCATTATCAGACAGGGAAATAAATATGGGGTGAAGATCCATTCTAAAGCACCGTCTATTCATTTGATACGCGCTAATATAGAGACAGAAATCGCCCCGATTGTAGGAAATGAAAAACAGGCACAGGATCTGATTGATTATATTAAAAAAATGAGTGATACGGAAGAAGGAATCTGGGGTACGAATATATTTGGAAAATCAGTGGAAGATCTTGTGATGGATGGAATGAGAAATAAGATGATGGCTATCAATGATGAGAGTCAGGAAAAACTGCAGAACACGATGCAGAAGATTGTAAATGACAGCAACGGAGGACTGGTCTGTATTATTATTTGAAAAGAAAAAGGAGCCTGTCAGTCAGTGATGAATGGCAGACTCCTTTGTGATGAAAATAGTATAATGAGTTAATCAGTTTTTTTTACTACATATACGATTCCAAATGCTCCAATACCAATGTGGGTTCCGATGATCGGTCCGATTCCTCTTACCTTTGGAGATTCGATTTCAAGACCGCTTTTCTTCAGAGTGTGAACGAACGCAGCACAGTTTTTCTGGTCGTGTGCATATAAAAAGTAGATCGGACATTTCATGTCCAGATCATCTGCCATTACAAGCTTAGCGACTTGTTTGCACGCATGGCGGATGCCCATTTGTTTACCGCAGAGGGAGACGCTTCCATCTTCAGTAACGGTAATGATTGGTTTTAAATTTGCAAGATTTCCGATTGTAGCGGCTGCTTTGGAAAGGCGTCCGCCCTTTGCAAGGTATTCAAGGGTATCAAGCCCTGCATAAATGCGGATCCTTGATTTTAAGCTTTCTACCTCTTTTACGATTTCAGTGGCATCAGCACCGGAATCACGCATTTTTACCGCACGGTCGACTAAAACTCTCATACCCAAAGTTGCAGTTTTGCTGTCGATGATGTAGATGTTTTCATATTCGGACATATTTCTTGCAAGATTGGCATTTTGAAATGTTCCGCTCAGTGCACCTGACACGAGAATTGCAATGACAGTGTCACCTGCTTCTTTCGCTTCCTCAAAGCATTCCAGAAAGCTTGTCGGGGAAGGCTGGGATGTTTTGGGAAATTCTTTTCTAGTTGTAAGTAATTCAAAAAATTCTTCTTTTGTAATTGTCTTTCCGTCCAGATATTCATCGTCACCGAATGAGACAGACATAGGAATACATGTGATTTTGCGTTTTGTTATTTCTTCAGCGGAATAATCAGCGGCGGAATCAGTGATAATGCGGATTGCCATAGGTCTTATCTCCTTTTCATGAGTGTAAATGTTCAAACGGACGAATGTTCGTGAGACAATAGTCAAATGATAACAATAATATTAGTTTTGAGTTTGAAATAGTTTGGGAACCAAATAATTCTAATTAAAAACTATATCTTATATTTTGAGAAAAGTCAACGATTCCTAAAGGATTTTACGTTATTCTATGTTATACTGTCATTAAAGAAATAAATCATAGAGAAATTATTATGAAAACGGAAAAGGTATGAAAGGGAGATTAGGAATGACTATGAGGAAAAAGTTCGATTTTACAGCTTTTATAAAAATATTTGCGATAGGTTTTACTGCAATATTTTTAGTATCGCTGGTTTTGTCAAATGTATGGAAATATGATGCGTTGGCAGCTGATGACAGTACAGCACCGATTGTTACAAAGGTTAAAGTTCTGACTCCTTCTATCAATGGTTTGTCTGGTACAATTAAAATATCAATGGATGTTATTGAGGAGGAAACAGGGGTAAAGTCTGTCACAGCACAATTCCAACACAAAATTGGCGGAACTACTAATCTTATGGATGTCTGTTATGAGTATGAGACAGGACAGACGACAGGAACGATTACATTTTATTCAAATAATATGGCACCAAATTCCGGGGAGTTTTATCTGTCAGAAATTGTGATAGAAGACTTTGCGGGAAACAGGAGAGTTTATAACAGCGGAAAGCCACTGTCAGATAGTTATGCTGATTTGCGTTTAAGTGATGATAATGGATATTATATAAAAGATTGTTCCAATTCGGAGAATCATTGCTATTTTGACGGAGATGGAATTGTGACATTTCTCACTTCTGATGGTGCGTTATTGCCGAAGGTAGCAGAATTAAATATTAAGGGAGATAATGTGGATAAAGGCGGAAAACTGAATTTTGAAATGACGCTGGAAGAAGAAGAGAAAATTACACTGATACATTTTGCGCTGTATAATGAGGATCAAGGTTGTACGGAAGATATTACGTTAACGCCTGATCAGGGTGATTTTTCTGTAAGTGGGAAGAAGATATCAGGGACAATGAAGATTCCATCAAATATGCCAGCTGGATTATATTCTATCTTTACTTTACAAATTGACAGTAGTAGCCAAAGTAATACGTATTGGTCAGGAGAAAGTGAGGATGTTATATCGAATGGGTCCATGAAATGCTATTTAACCGGGGCAAAAAAGTTCAGAGTTAATTCTGACGGAGATGACGATGCACCTCATATCACTGACATAAAAGTGTTGAGTGGAACAGTAAAAAAACCAGGTGTGGTGAAAGTCCAGATTTCTGCTGAAGATAATACTTCAATTAAATCCATTGAAATTATGGCAGAAAGAGTCAATGAGACTGGAAATCGTTCTTTCTATATCGAAAAACAATATGCATCTCCGGTATCTAAATGGACAAAAATATTTTCCGTACCAATTTCAACAAGTGCTACAAACGGACAGTATGTAATAAGTTTTTTGAGAGTTAAAGATTCTTCTGGTAATACAAGGGAATATGGAAGTCTTTTGACGAATACTGATGCGGATGGTGCAGAATATCGGACTGTGTTCCAGGATGATGAAGGATACTACATGCAAGGTCCGGATGATGAAAGAGTTCACTATACAGGTGATCCGTTTATTGTAGTGGAGAATGAATTCGATGTGGCTTTCAATGTGGGATTGTCGAATAAAAATCTTTTAACTTACATTAACAACATGGAAGAATCTTATGCAGGGAAGATTCGCATTGAAGGGAGCAGAAAAGCGAATGCATCAATTTTTCGGGCAATAAAAGGAAAAGATAAAACACTAATATTCTATAACAGCAATTATCAATGGGTGTTTAATGGAAAAGATATTGTAAAACCGAAAACGATTGATCTTGGAATATCCTTTAAAGCAGAGGAGGGAGCTGATTACAGCACGGAAGGGAAGGTATTGAATATAGAGTTCGCAGATAACGGAGAATTGCCGGGTATTGCAAACATTCGAATAAAATCAGATTATACGAGAAGAATTTATAATCTGGAAAACGATCTTTACCTGTATTATTGTAACAGTAAGAAGAATCAACTTGAGCTGGAAGAGGACAGTGAAATTAATTATTTTCTGGATGATTCAGATAACTGGTGTAGTTTTTATATTACACATAATTCGCGTTATATAACAGCAGGAAAAAAATTAAAAAACACGGGACTTCCGCAAAAAAGAGGAACAAAGATTAAAGTAAAAGGAAATATTTATAAAGTGCTGGGGAAAAAGCAAGTTGAGTTTGTGAAGCCTGCTACTAAGAATATCAAAAAGCTCATTATACCGAAAACTGTGAAATATAAAAATGTAACATATACTGTGACACGGATTGCTTCCAGGGCTTGTTATGGTTGTAAAAAACTTAAAAGCGTTACAATTGGCGATAATGTTGAGAAAATTGGGTCAAAAGCATTTTATAATACAAAGAAGCTTTCTGTTATGGTTATAAAAACACAAAAACTGACGTCTAAAGTTGTTGGAAGTCAAGCTTTTAAAGGTGTTACATCTAATGCAAAGATTAAGGTTCCGAAAAAAATGCTGAAAAAGTATAAAAAACTATTGAGAGACAAAGGAATATCAAAAAGGGCAAGGATAAAATGTTAGATGGATATTTTGTTTGGCTGTAATGATATATGAATATTGAGGAGAAGAAAATTTTATGGGAGATTTTACACATTTTGATCTGCAGGGTAATGCAATTATGGTGGATGTC
>JBJFCD010000177.1:0-41270 GCA_051888795.1 Lachnospiraceae bacterium
TTACCAACTGCGTATGAACAATAATCATCATCGTCAGTTAAACGCTCATGTTCGTCACACCAGCTAATGCCTTCAGCACCTTCAACACATTCATCGCTATGTCTTATGCAGTTTTTGCATCTTATGATTTCTGCAAGTCTGCCCTGTTCTTCTAGGTCTTCATAGTGTTTGAGTTTGCTATTTTCAGTTCTCTCTATAACTAAGAAACTGCTCAACACTCCTTTTTCTTCGAACGATAAGCCATTTTCTGTTGATAAATTACGGATTATAGAAATTGCCTTATTTCTAATTTCGTCATTACATTTATTTGTTAATCTACTCATCGCTTACCTCCTTGCTTAGCCCAATCAGCCTTTACCAGTACACCGTGCTTTTCAAGGTCTCTGTATGTTTTTAGTTCTATTGCCATTTTGTAAATTAATTTTTCCTGTAAGGTTTCGTACTGGCTGTAAAAACTTAAAAACATTTCTAGTTCTTTATCGGATATTTTATCTAACATTCTGCTGTCCTTTCCTATGGTTCTATTAACCTCTCATAAGCTGCAGCTATGGCGAGATCGTTCAGCATGGTGTTGATCCAGCTGTAATATGTTGACCTCTCAATATGCAGTCCCTCGCAGATCTGCTTTTCTGTCTTCTTTTCGACATACCTCATGCACATCAGCTGCTGCTGTTGCTTCGGCATCGTTTTGACATAATCAGCAATAATCCTGTTCCAGCTTGTATCTTTTGCCTCAGAGTATCTATAAAGTTTTAACTCTATTTCCTGTCTGAGTTCTTTTTTCATTCCTCGCCCTCACCGCCCTCTCTTTTTTCTGTAATGTGTCCGCTTCATTGTCATTTGATGCTATATCCTAAGTAAAGGCATGCCACGTTGCTGATCAGCATAACCGCACCAAATATCAGAGTTATAACTGTTGCCTGCCTGTTACTCAGCTCGATTTTCTCCCTTGATTTCTTCATTGCGTTCCTCCTCTTCGTACATCACCAAAAGCCCGAGACTTTCTGCATATTCTTTTTCAAATCTTGCTCCATTGCTGTCCTCCCAGTTATCCAGCATATAGATTGCATCGCAGAACTTTATCAGGATTCCATCAATCGCCATATACTGCCCATAACTCAGGTGGTATACGTCTATCCGGGATGGGTCTACCACATCATGTCCGAGCTTCCTCAGCCGCTTCACTGCAGCTTTAAACTTCCCTCTGTACTCGCTGGGCTTCAGCCCTGTAATCTTACCGCTTATGTATATCCTCACTTATGCCTCCTTTATTTGTAATCAACACCTATATAGTCAAGGACTTTAGCAAGCCCCAGCCCTTCTTTATTTGGCTGCCATTTACCGTCTACCATTTCACCGCCTCCAATGCAGTATTCGTATTGTCTTGGATGCGTTTCTTTTAACCGCTGGAATCTGTTCGGCTCTTTTTCCAAGTGACATCCGAACATGCAGAAGATGCAGCCTGTCCTGTTGCAACCTGTGGTCTTCAGAAGTGTTCCGTCATATTCGCCTAGAATATCAAACGTGGTTATCTGACCTTCTATCTGCTCTTCATCGCTTGTTGGTACGATATCTCCATACACAGATGCATAAGGCACATCGTATTCCTTGATGTAATGGAGCACATCTTGTTCTGTCCAGAATGACAGTGGCTGTGATGTGGGATTTTTTGCGTCAAACGCATTGCAACCAGTTTTTAACCACGCCATATATCTTAACTGACCTTCAGAAGCCATTGTTCCGATAATTGCTTTTCTCCCTGTTTGCTTTTGGTATAAGTGCATTGGCTTCTTTTTCATCACACTGCAACACTTTGTGCTTATGTCAAACGGTGCATCAGCAAGGAATTTCCACTTTTGGATGTTAAATTGTGAAGGCTCTCCGTTCGGTGCTTTATATAATCCATTAAGCATTTTCCATCTTGCTCCTTCTCGCTTTCCGTTCCTGACTGTTTCGACAGTTTGAGAAACCCTTTTACTTACAACTGGATAACCATAAATTTTCAGCACTTCATCAAACCGCATTTCAGGTCTGATAATCTCAACATCACTGTTGAAACAATCATACTTACCAGCTTTGATGCTTTTAACAAAGCTTTGTATTTCTGGATATTCAAGCCCTGTATTTACGAATACTGCAGGCACATCATCATACATATTGTCAATTATGTGTTTAAGAACCGTGCTATCTTTGCCGCCTGAAAAGCTTATATAAACTTGACCGTTCCAATAGTCATACCATTGCTGAATTCTCAGTTTTGTCATAATTATCTTGCCTTCAAGTGGTACGCTTTGCATTTGTGCCAGATCGTAAGCACTATGTTTCATTATCGTCCACCTCTTCACATATGTTTTTCAAAGCAAAGGGGGCTTGTCCCCCATTGCCGATTGGAATATAATTCAATTAGCATGACTCTGGTTGCCGCCAGTTCATGCTATTGGCTGTCGCTTTCCTAAGTTTCCTGCAAGTTGCTTAAGGCGGCAGCTTTTAAAATTCTGATAGTGGTATAAGCTTCTGCATCCACGCATATATATACTTCACATCCTCTGCCCTCGCTTTCATCGTAAGTCTTTGTAATCCCTCATAGACCCTTATGTCATACTCGTATGGTGTAATACCGGGTTCATAAGGTATTTGGTCTCTTGCTAGAGAATATAAAAATAATAATTTAGAATCACTGACTGACCAGCTGGCAAACAAATCTTTTACAAGGTCTATGTGGTCACGATCTTGTTTATTAAACTCCTCCGTTTCGGAGGGGTTAGTTTGTTCGTCTGTCTCTTTCTCTTTATCTCTCTCTTGCTCTGTCTCTTTCTCTTGCTCTGTCTCTGTGTTACACTTTGTTACAGGTGCGTTACATTGTAACGTTTCATCATTTTGAGCAGGTAATTCTTCTGGATTATCCGGCTTTGGAAGGCTATTCTTTTTCTTTGCTCTATGCTTTCTCACCCTTGCGGCAGAAGACCCCTCTTTGCCTATGTTTTCTATAGTTTGTGGCAATATGTACTCGTCTTCACAAACCTCTTCTATCAATCCTTTGGATAAAAGAAAAGCCAAAGTAACTTTTACGTTGTCCACTTCCTCGTCAAGATCCAGTGCCAGCTCTTCTGCAAATTCATCCTCAACACCTTCAAATATCAGCTTCCCCTCGTTTTTTAGACTCAACAACTGCATTTTCAGGTATATGATTGTGAAAGTATCGCCGCCTGCTATGTTTCTGAGTTTTTTTATTTTCTTATCCTTGAAAAAGTCGTGTTGCAACTTTAACCAGTAAAATTTTTTATCTGACATGTGTTTATCCTCTTTCCGCATGCAGTTATAACTGCTCTATCTTTCGTTGTATTCGATTTTTATTTGTCTGTGGTACATTTATATTCCCAAATCGTTTACGGCTTAATTTAGACGGTCACAGGGCTATTTACTAAATCCATTCCTATAAGCTCTGCCGGAGTGCTTTTATAAAGCCTGCTCATCACAGATAGCTGCAAAGCCGTGGGCAATGCTTTGTTGTTTTCGATAAGGCTCATGGTGACCTTATTAAACGATGGATCGTGCTGCTGGATAATAGATATGACTTGCTTCGCCTGCAGCCCTGCCGCTTCACGTGCTTCTTTCAGCCTGTTCGGCGGTACAAGCTCCAGCTGCTGCATATCGCTTTCCATCAGGATCCTGTTTACTTTTTTCAACGGTGCAAAGGTATGCCTTGCCCTGTTGGTGGTCTCGTTCTTATATGCAGTAATCTCCTTGATATCATCAGTTCGATAAAATCCCCTGCCGCTTGACAGGCTCACGATCACGAAGCCGTCACCGTTATCTATCGCCCTCATTTTCTCGATTCTTGCTCTTACTGCTCTCTCTGACCTGATGTTCCAGATTCTTGCGAGCTCATATTTTGATATAGCGTTTTGTCTACCTATCGGGATATCTTCGTACATTTCTTCAAGTGTAGCCATCGCTCTTCTCCTTTTCCGTTATTTTTAGACCGCTTCAAAACTTGCAGCGAAGCAGATTATTATATAAAGGCATGCCATTGAATAGATGCCTGCCCCTACTCTGGCGATCCACCATGCCGGGCTGTATTTCCTGATTCGTACTTTTTTCATATCTAACTCCTTTCCGGCAGCTCTGCGATTTCTTTCGCAATCTCCGCTGCTTTTTTATAATCGTCCGTTGACATACACTGAGTCCATAAATCATATAAACCGTTATCATCTTCGGCTGTGCACTCTTTGCGTTCGCCCCAGTCTAAAGGACAAAATTCACACATCGTTTTATATGAACCAGATTGTTCAATTGCGTAATCGCATAAAAAACAATCATTAACCAAATTACATTTATAGTCAGTCATTATGAAGTAATCCCATTTATCCTTTCCAGGATAATCTGCCAGCCACCGCCACATTTTACGATGTTCTTCAATTGCTTTTTCTCTAGATATCATTTCAGTTCCTTTCCAGTTCGGCATATACAACACCGTCCTTGCATGTAAATATCAGATTGTATTTAGCCATCTTTCTTACCCATGCCAGTGTTGGATTGCCTGTTACAATAAATTTCCCTTTAACGTATCTCATCCCTGTTAGCCCCTTTTATACTGTTTTTAATTGCTTGTCCTCTGCTGCAGCTTTTGCTATCATTTTTTCATATCTCTCATCCCCTAAGGTCTGCCGAGCTTCCTCCGGGTATATGACATATGTATGCCTTTGACCTTCGATTTTCTGTTTGTAGGCGACTCCGAATTTCAGCTTTCCTTGTTGGATTCCTACCCTCACCGCCTGCACCGGGATTCCGAGAGCCTCGCCCATCATTTCGGGCTTAATTCTGATCTCCATTGGTGTCCTTCCTTTCCGCTTCCATATATTTACTTTTTGTTCGAATCGGCTTATAATCTTCTTGTTGTAAAGGAGATTTGCCATGAAACAATTTGAAAAGAATTTAAAGTTAATACAAAGCAACATCCAAAACCTAACTCGTTCAGTTAATAAATCAAAGCTGAACATTTCTGATGATGAAATATACTTTTTAAAAGCAAAGGGTCTGATTGAAACTTCACGAGATTATGAAAATGATCTTCGAATCATGCTTTCTGACTCTGGCATTACATATTTTGATGATAAAAGAGAAAGCAGAATTAAAATGCTGATCTCGTGGTCTATAAACTTTGCTGTAGCTGTATTATCTGCAGCGTTCGGCTCTGGATTAACTTTATTAATTCAGTTTTTAATTCAGAATCTGGCTGAAAAATAAGCAGTAATTACTGCCCCTATAAAAAACCAAAACATTACCCAGAAAAATTTGAATGTATTAAACATGCTCATGCTCCTTTCTGCCATCAGTGCACATCTGCGATTTCGCAAATATCGCCCAGCATACAGCTCTCGATGTTTTCCAAGTCATAACCCATATCTGCGAGCTGTTTTCCTCGCTTTTCCATGTTTCTCAACTTGTACATATACTGCCTGCGCTTATACTTGATGCGATGTTCTGCTCTGGCAAGCTTCACCGCTTCAGAATTTGTCAGCCTTTCTATTTCCATCTCCACCTGCTGATCTGTTAAAAATTCCTTTGCCATATCATGCTCCTTTCTTACCGCTTTTTACATCTCCCGGGTGGTATAGCCGCCCATTAAAACTCTATAACCTTTTCGTTGAATCCGAAAAGATGTATTAGCCTATCAGTATTAAGGTCAATTGAAAGTCGAAATCTTTTGATGCTCCTATTTTCTTTGTTGTTCCTGTATCTTAAAAGCAGACGGAACGGTTGACCATCAACGCCGCCAACACGAAATCTCCAGCAGTTCTCATGTTTTCTTATTAATATGTTTTTCTTTGAATTTGGTTTTTTCATTTTCTTCCTCACTTCCTGCGGCTTATCCGCTTCATGCTCCTTTATTCTTCTTTTGGTCTTCATAAAATAAAGTCCAATCAAAATTTAATGCTTTTCCGATTTTTTTAGCTAACTTAACACTAGGTTTTAGCTTGCCATTTTCAATCATGCAAATAGTTGTTCGACCACATCCGCACATATCAGCTAAACCCAGTTGAGTTAAATTAGCCTTTCTTCTAATATTTTTTAAATCCATATATCCACCTCTCTAATTTGAAAATGTCATATTAAATGGCTTAATTTAAATTATAGTCATTTTAAATGACTTGTCAATATAAAAAGGTTATTTATTATGACATTTTTATATTGTTTTATTGTATAGTCATAAATAATGACATATAATAATTAAAAACTGGAGGTTTTAGTTATGGATTTCAGCAATAATTTAAAATCATTTAGGAAAAAGAGGAAAATGAATCAATCAGATTTAGCAAGAGTATTAAATATAGGGAGAACCACTGTTACAAGTTGGGAGAATGGAATTAATTATCCGTCTGTTGAAATTTTAGACAAATTAGCCTCTATATTAGAAGTATCTACAGATGATTTATTAGGGAGAGATGCTATAGCCGATAAATATAAAAGAGATGAATGTACTATAAAATTATTATCCAACTATTCAAAACTAAATGATTTTGGGAAAAAAGAGGCACTGAAAAGAGTATCAGAGCTAACCGAGATATCTAAATATACCAAAACTCATGATCATGATATGCCTATTGCTGCACATAATGATGCAGTTATAGATAATAAGGAGCTGAAGCTAATGCAGGAAGATATTGATGAATTATAAATATTTTAATTACATCACGATTTGTCAATAGTGATTTGTTTAATGGAGGGTATTGAATGAATTGTTATGAGAGATTGACGGATACTGCAGGAAAGTTAGGCTTATGCGTGATTGAGAAAGAATTCAAATCATCCGCAAAAGGCTTGTGTAAAGGGAATAAGATAGGCATATCAAAAGCCCTTGAAGATGTTAAAGAAAAGAGGTGTATTCTTGCCGAAGAAATGGCACATGCATTTTTTACAGCAGGCAACATTTTAGATCAAAGCGATGTATCAAATATTAAGCAGGAGCATTTTGCACGTGGACAGGCTTATGAGGCACTCATTCCCCTGTCCCTGCTCATAGATGCATACACACAAGGCTATGAATCACGCTATGAAATAGCAGAATATTTGGAGGTTACAGAAGAGTTTCTAATAAACAGCTTGTGGCATTATTTAAACAAATACGGTACATACAAGCAGCATGGGAATTATACTATCTGCTTTTCACCTCTTAGTATTATTGATAATAACCACGAAAATCAACGAAACGTGGCTTCGTTTTAAACAGGTGCATCCCCTCATTTTATCCAATATAATACATAGGCAACGAAAGGAAAAACATATGAAAAAAGTAATTTTTACAATTATTACAGCAGTTATTTTATGTTTAGGTTTGGCAGCTTGTGGCGGTGAAACCGCAGAAGAACCTGAACAAAGCACTCCTTTAGACCTTACTGGCGAATGGGTGCAGGTAGATAAGGACAGCGATATGTGGCAGGAAGCTGTAATCAGTGATGATGAAATAGAAATCAACTGGATCAGTGACGAGGGCGAAACAAAGTCGCTTTATTGGGCTGGCACATATGTTGCTCCTACAGAAGACACAGATAGTTATTCATGGACTTCTGAAAATGACACATCAAAAACAGACTCAGCTCTTTTAGCATCTACCGCAGAAACGAAAGATTTCGAATATGAAAACGGTGTGCTGAGCTATGAAGCCTCTGCTATGGGGACAACTACTATAGTGAAATTACAGAAGAAATAACTAAGGAGTGGGTAAAATGAGGAATCCTAATGGATACGGCGGCATCTCTTATCTGGGGGAGAACCGCCGTAATCCTTTCCGGGCAAGAATCACCACCGGATGGGAATATAATGAGAATACAGGAAGGCAGAAGCAGAAATATGCCACTCTGGGATATTACCCTACACGAAAGGCTGCCATGATTGCCCTCGCCAAATATAACGAGAATCCATACGATCTGGACGTGAATAAGGTTACATTTGAGGATATGTATATTAAATACGTGAATACCGAGGATATAACTGAGGGCATGAAAAAAAGTTATAAATCTGCATTTGCCAAACTAGAGCCGCTTCACCATATGAAAATGGCAGATATTAAGAAAAAACACTTGCAGGATGCCCTGGATGCCAATGCAGGACTATCCACGGTATACCTCGAGAAAATCCGCAGCCTTATTAAAAATATCTGGCAGTACTGCATAGACAACGATCTGATCGAAAAGGACTACACTAAAAAACTAAGGATATCACCGAATGATAAGAAGACAGGTATACATACTCCATTTACCGAGGATGAGATCCAGCTGCTTTGGGACAATGTGGACATGCCTATAGATTTGAGACTTTCACGCAGAGGAAATGAAACGATTAAGGTTTTTTATGTAGATACAGTCCTGATGCTGATTTACACCGGAATGCGTCCCAGCGAGCTTCTGAATATCGAGTGCGAGAATATAAACCTGAAAGAGCGTTATATGATTGGCGGCATGAAGAATGAAGCTGGCAAAAATAGAATAATTCCCATTCATGACGATATCTTCCCTCTGATAGAGGCACGAGTTAACAAAGGCACAAAATATCTCATTCCTTATAAGGTTGAGCTGCCGCCGGATTTGAGTGCTTACCGATATGTTATATTTGACCCAATCATGGACAAATTAAAAATTGAACACTTACCTCATGATGGAAGGCACACATTTTCTACTGTAGCAGACAATTATCTCGACATCGATATTAAAAAGAGGATTATGGGTCATACCATTAAAGATATCACTCAGGGAACATACACTCATAAAACTGCTGCCGATCTAGTAAAAGAGGTAAATAAAATTATTTTTCTCAAAAAATAAAAGTTCACAAAATCGTAACAATTAGGGCTGGACAAAATCCGGCTCTTTTTGTGTGTCTTATCTGTGGCTTGTTTGTGTCTTACGACTTTGTTTTGATGGATTTTACAGCCCATTATCTAAAAATTCAAAACGGCTGAAACCGTTGGAAATTCAAAGCCCCGCCTGATATTGACGGGGCTTTGAGGTATTTAGATGAATATTACACCGATATTTCTAGATTATTATAACAATAAATCTCAAAATGCCGTAAGTGTTGAAAAATAGGCGTTGTATCAACGTTTGTACATGATTCAATACGCACATTGTGGCTTGCGTGTGTCTTACGTTTTTATCTCACTGTGTATAGAGATGCTCGTAAAAAGCCTTTATATTTCAACATCTTTTTATACTATACCCTAAAAATCAATTTTTTCAAATAGTAATTTGTATAGCAATTTCACCAAACTTATTATTTAAGCAGTTCGTTTACTTTCTTCTGAACGGCGTTGTAATCATATCCGGCAGCAGTTAATTTTTTCTTTCTTGTTTCTCCGTTGCCCCATTTTCCTGCAATGACTTCTTTTGCAATCGTTTCTATAGATTTCGTTGAAGTCGTTGCCTTTTTCTTTTTAGGAATGTCCAGCCAATCTGCTGCGGCTTTTGCGAGGGCTGTCCCCATAACTTTAAGCTCGGCGTTTTCGTCCCAGTCTTTGATATCCTTCTTGTTGTCCACGAAAGCTATCTCATTAAGGATGGCTTTCATGTTAGTAAGACGGAGCACTCCCAGGTCCGGACGATACTTAACGCCTCTGCTGTTCTGTCCGACAGCCTTTACCTGTTTCTCAAAACACTGTCCAAGAGCCTTATTCTTGGAGCTATATACAAGTGCCTCATAACCGTCACCGCCGCCAGCATTAAAGTGAACTGATACGAACAAGTCAGCTCCCCAGCTGTTGGCACGATCAACAACTGTCCTGATGGAGTCAGAAGTGGTATCTTTCTTCGATTCGCACTCATAATTATCTTTGAGATATTCGTGGGCATAATTGACCACCTTAATTGCCACATCTGCCTCTTTTACATATCCAACTGCACCAGGATCAGAGCCGCCGTGCCCTGCATCCCATAATACTTTTTTTAAATCAGTCATTATTCTTAACCTCCTCTTGAGCCTTGCACTCTGGCAGACCTGTTACTGATGTTAATAACGACAGCACTCCTGCCAGCACCGTTGCAGAGCCTACAGCCACCCAGTTTACTTCTGTGACCATAGTCGATGCGCCGATGGTAGCAACTGCCGTCTGTGCCATCGTCTTGATAGCTCTTATGCCTGCGGCTTTCCACCACTTTTTACATGTTAAATTTGTCATGTCGCTCCCTCTCTTTCTCTCTTTCTTTTATCAATAAAATATCGTTCTCGTGAGCATTGAGTTTTTCGCCATGCTCATCGAGCTGATCCCAGATTCTTTTATGTGCCCGGGAATTGCTATCTGCCATATTATCAAGCGACTTTTCCAGCAGTGTAACGGAATCCGTTAATCTTACAATTGATGTATTTAGCTTGATTATTGGTGTAATGATTGCTGTTGCAAATGTTATCAATGACACTATTACAAGAAAAACGCCCCATTCTGTCATAATATAGCCTCGTTTCTTAAACTCTGTTTCTATTAAATGCTCCATAACTTACTATAGTTGCAGGCACATCAATTGCCGTGAAGAATAATCCAGCTATTGAACCGTGCCCCTGTGCCAGCTTACAGCTGCCAGTCTGCTCATATCCCGATAATGCCACCTGATTGCAGTTGATTCCGAAAAGGCTCACTGTGATCGCATCGCTGGCAGCTCCTGTGAATCCGATCCCCCAGCCATCAGTCGTATTGGCTGTATAGCCTCTGAATATGCAGTTTGTCGCTTGCAGGTAATAACCTGCTCTTAAAAACAGCCCCTGCCCTTTCAGAGCTCCTATGCCCTCAAATGTACATCCTGTGTACTGCCCGGAGGCTATCGCACCATTACCGGATGCTGTCGTGGCTGTAGCATCTGTAATGCCCCGGAATATGCACCCTTGTGCCCTGCTGCTGGCTATGTCTGCGCCATATGCCGATGCTGTCGTGCTTTCTGCTGTAATATCGCAGTCGGTCATATATACATACGAGCCGCTTATACCTGTCGCAGTTCCGGCAGTATTTTTAATGAACACCAAGCTGTCTATAAGCCTGCTATCATTTAAGAGATATGCGACCGCAGCCTCTCGGACAAACTGCCCTTTTATGCTGCAATCTTTAAAAATGGCATTGCTGCCGCCTATTATATGGCTGCCGCCTGTGGCATTCACCGCCAGCCCTTTGATTGTGATTCCTTGAGCATAAATAAAGTTAGTATCTGATGCGATATTGCCGCAGTCCGTAAAATCCAGAGTTACATTATTATTGCTGCCAGTATAAGCAAATATGTAGCTGTTGCTGTTCACCGTGTATCTGGTGCTGTCATAACCAAACTGTCCCTTTATTTTGATGCTCACTTTATCCTGCAAAGCCAGACACGTATCAATGAAAGCTCGCAGCGTCACATTATCGGTTTTGCCGTTGCATCTATATATGAAATCATCGACTGGCTGCACTAAGTTCGTAACCCATCCGCATAAATCAGGGTCTGATCTGGTATCGGTTATGTAACTTGATGCCACGCTTGTCGCTCCTGCAGGAAGCCTGATTTCTGCAAGGCATAACTCATACACATCTGCGGTTCTGGTGAGTGCCGGAGCTGCCGGAGTTGCTGCTGGTGTTCCTTTCAGCACATATACTCCTATGAGCCTGTTGATTTCATCCAGCCGAAGCACCACCCGGTCTATTCTGCTCAGCGTTGCCGCTGCTGCTTCAATATTTACGACTTCTGCCTCATCGTTTAAATATATCTTTCCATCAATATATGCCGTCCCGGCTTGCACGTTTACAGTCATACTGCTGCCGGGTGTTACTTTTAAAGATGTTCCTTTAAAAAGTACACCGTTTTTAATAAGCCCCCTGAAATATGCTGCAAAGCTCTCAGCGTTTGCCGCTCTGTCTGCCATGCCCCCAATAACAATACTGTTAAAAGGGAAATACATTTTACTCATTTTCTCCCCTCTTTCTGTGCTGCTGTGGGCTTCTCAGACAAAATTAAATTTGTTTTCACGGGTATAGCTTCATTAAATGGCTTCCACAGTTCGTATTAATTTTTATTCAGTCGCCGTTTCCGGATCTGATTCATGATTAATGATTGATTCGTATTCTTCTGATGTTATCCAGCCTTTTTCAACTGCCATTCTGACACGGTATTCAGACCAGAGACCATCATCATAATATTTCTTTACCATGTAGTATTTTTTGCTGTGCTCCATGTTATCCCTCCATGTCTATTCCGGTCATCATTGCTATGAATTCTATATCTGCCTCTGTTTGTTCGACTCTTTCCTCGATTGTCGGTTCTGGAGCAGGCGGTTCTGGTTTAGGCAGAGGATCATAAACGTACTCGCTATTGATATATTTATAGTTTGTGATATCACCGTCTGGCAGAGCATCAACTTTATTAACATACTCAAAACTATCAAGACACACACACGCCGATAATATTCTGTTATCTTCTGATAAATTCAACGAATACATTACTTTACCCCCTTACCGCCGAAAATTTCAACTGGTATACAGTATGAGTTATCCACTGCATTAGAATTCGCTGTAGATTTATACCCGTCCATAAAAGTAATTTTTGTATCTGATACTTCTGAGGTTTGTCTCCAGTGGGCAAGCATTGCACCGCCTTCACCTATTGCAAAACTTCCAAACACTTGATTGCCAACGCCATCATGATTTATTGGTGCCATTGCACTTATATATTTGTTGCTGGCAATAGAGTACCTAAATACAACAATTATAAAATCATAATCAGTTAAATTTAACGATATTGTTTGACTTGCAAAATTACTTGTCGGACTTGCGTTTTCCCATAGCTTATCTATAGAAACACCCTCGAATGTTGATGTTTTAGAATATCCGCACAGGCTTGCATTTGCCCGTGTATCCGTGATATAACTCGCAATTATCGAGCTTGCCCCTGCTGGAACCCTGATTTCTGCAAGGCACATCTCATAAACCCCTTCACTCCTTGTTAGAGCTGGAGCTGATGGCGATGAACTCGGCGTTCCTTTCAGTACATCAAACTCTATGAGCCTGTTCGATTCGTCCAGACGGAATATAACTCTGTCTATTCTATCCTGAGTGGCACTCGCCGCTTCAATGGACAATGTTTCTGCCGCAGTATTCAATATGGTTTTACCATTTACGCATCCTGCTCCAGCTTTGATCTGAACGTTCATGCCGCTACCTACCACTACCTGTAAAGCTGTGTCAGTTTGCATGAGCACACCGTTTGAAAAATAAGCTGCTAAATACGCTGCCAAGTTTTCAGCATTCGCAGGGCGATCCGCTACACCGTCCACCACGATGCTATTAAAAGGAAAGTAACTTACTGCCATGTTTCTACATCTCCTGTGTTGAATAAACTTAAAAAATAGTTTTAATTATCGCTTTTCAAAATGTCTGAAATTGTCGGCTCTGTAGAACCAACATATATTACAACCTTGCTGCTGTTGCCTTCGTCTACCTCTTCAACTTCCGTTATTCGAACAGATATCTTCTTGTTCCACTGCCTGCTGAATACAGTCACGATATCACCGAGGTCAAAATCCTTTTTATAGACCATTGTCTCATTGTCAACGATTGAACCGCTGAAATTTTCGGCGGCAGGTGATTGCACTTCTAGTCCGTTTTCTTGAAGCAGCTGTAAATACTCTGCATCGGTCATTTTCTCTTCACGGCTCGCCCTGGCATCGTTCCATGTTTCGAAGCGATCCCAGCCAGTGCTTCCATCATCGACTTCCACAATAGTTCTATCAAGCCCTTCGCCCTCACCAGCCACATATACAGCTGTTACTTTGTCAGCTTCGCTGTATGTATACTCTGCAGCTGTCAGGTTATCGTACTCTTCTGAAAACACTACTCTTGGATTGATGCTCTGATTAACAGACCTATCCACCCCTTGATAAGTGGAAAACTCCATATAATGCCGCTTGTAGAGCACCTTATATCCGATGCCGCTCACCAATGACAGCCCCTCTAAATAGCTGAGCAGATTCTTACCAGTAACCTGTAATCGTACTTTTGAGGATGTATCTGCGGCAAGAGCCGGCATGCGCAGTCCAGTTATAACTCTGTTTGCAGCTGCTGTCACTGCGTTGCTGTTTACCAGCGTGTGCATTATATTGCGATATGTGTCGTTTAGAGTTGTCTGCTTCGGTATAATTCTCCGGGCGAGCAGCCCTGTGAGAAAATACCCTGATGCTTCTATGATTTCTTCACCATCAGCATCTCTTTTAAGGTAAAAGGTATCAATCACGCCAGCCTCATCAGATCCTGGTTTATGCACGATATTCTGTTTCTGTATCAGCTCGATGTTGTTCTCAGACTGCGGAAGTGTAAGGCTGAATTGTCCAGCAGTGCTGTACTTCCTATGCCATATCACGCTTGATGTCTCATCAATGACTCCGAGCTTTTGAAAGTTCCTGCTTAATATAGTCAAGTCCATAGATTACACCCCCGTGTAATAAGGTGTATATCTTATTGTTATAAACAAATTCGACTCACCGCCGTCTGCCGTATACTGAAACTCATTATCGCCCTCTTCAAGCCGCAAGAAGGTTGAACCGTCTGCAAGGTAATTGAAGTAATTACTTTCAACACCGTTTCGCAGCAGAGTTACACGTTTCTTTTTATTCTCCGTGCATACTGTGATTAAATCCCCGGCGATCATGTCCGCTTCAATCTGGATATACTCAAGAGTCTGAGTATTTATCAGTTTAGGATTGCTCACCGCACCTGATGCCCTAAACTCCACAATCATACCTAAGTCAACATCGCCATCATTGACAACATTTACAGCAAGCTGCTGATTTATAATGCCTAACGGTATGCCCTCCTCCAGTAAAACTAGAGGAAAATAAAACCCGTCTGTTATGCTCTGAAGGTCGTTCTTGATGGATTCCAAAGCTTCAAAGTATGGCTGTGGACATATGAGAGATATAACCGCCTGCAAAGGCTTTGCTGTTGGTACAATCTCCAGCTTTTCTGTGTAACACGGAATCTTAACGTCCCAGCCATCGGATTTATAATATAAAGTCCCATGTTTCTTTACCTGAAAAACTTTATATAATCCCTTTTTCGCTGTAGTTGCATCGCCAGCAATCTGAACAGTTATAACTATGTTTCTGTTGCCCACGGAAGTATTTACAACAGTGCTGCCGTCATATCCTGCCGTTGATTCGGTATTGATGGCTGCATCAGGAGACGAGACACCGTCTATATCGTAAAATATATACTGGCTTTCGCTTCCGTCTGATATTCTCAGCTTATCGCCTCTTGTATTTTCATAATCTATGTAATGCAGCATTGTTTACCTCACCGTTACCAGTTTATTTGCAATCTTCGTCTGTCTGTAAATCTCGTAAGGACTGAGGGCTTTCGGGCTGTTGTTGTTCTGGGTAAAGTTGATAACTGTACCGCCCACAGCAGCACCGCCGCCTATAGCAGCAGGCACATCCAGAGTAGGATTTAAAGCAGCTTTCATGTCTTTAACAACACCGCCTATGCTGTCTGTAAATCCGACACCGATACCTTCTGCCAGCATCGCTCCGACCTCATCGCGCATAACCCGGGAAGGCGACTTGATTTTGAAGAAACTCTTGATAGCACCAAGAGCATCACTGCACAGGCTTTTTATCTTACCGATCAGCCAGTCTTTTGCTCCGCTGATTCCGTTACCGATACCCTTTACAAGATCAGTGCCGACAGATTTCACCTTGCCCGGCAGTTCTTTTACCACTTTTACAACACCAGAGACGATTTTCCCAGCTGCTTCTTTTACGCTTCCTGTGCTGCGGAGTGCTGATGCCATATTGCTGAGTGCTTTGCTTGCCATTTCCTTGAGCTTCTGCGGCAGATTCTTGATAGCATTTATAATATTATCCTTTATCTTTCCGGCTGCCGTTTTGATGAAGCCGCCCATACCTTTGATGCCGTTTCCAAGCCCTGTAATAATGTTCTTTCCTAAGCTGCCCCATCCGTATGCCATCATCGTGTCTACAATAGCCATGATGATTTTCGGAATATTGGCAATCAGTGTTGGAATAGCTTTAATCAGTCCCAGAATAATAGTGCCGATGATCTGCACACCTTTTGCCAGAATAATAGGCATTGACGTTGATATCGTCCGTGCAATATTCGACACGATTGTCGGCACTTTGGATATCAGGCTCGGCAGGCTGTTCATCAACCCCTGCACCATGTTGTGGATGAACTCCATTCCTGATGCTATGAGCTTAGGAGCATTTTGTTTTATCGTTCCTGTAAAGCTCACAAGCATATCGAGTGCACCGCTTATAAATGTCGGTATGTTCTGTTTGAGCCCCTCGCCTAATTTTAGAAGCATCTCGCCGCCTGCTGTCATGAGCTTCGGCAGATTATTGGTTATGGATGCCTTGAGGTCAGTTATCAGCTGATTGCCCCAGTCGCCCAGCGATAAGTCGCCCTTGACCACATCCGAAAAGCCCCCGAACATATCCGTAAAAGCTGTGAGAGCTGTAGCAGCCATATTCTTGAGCTTGGTCATTACTGGTTCAGCCATTTCACCAACAGCCGCCATAGAATCATTAAGATTGCTCTGGGCTTTGTTGGCTTCCATTACATCTTTGTTTACTTCCTGATATTTCTTCGAAGCCTCGGTGTAAAGACCGTTTAATGTATCTGTGATTAGCTTCTGACGTTCCTGTTCAGTATTACACTTTGCAAGGCTCTCATTAAATGCATCTTCGGAAACGCCTGCCCAATTGAGCGCATCAGCAAGAGGTCCAGTAACCTGACCGACTTTTGCAGTCTCGTTCGCCGCCTCTGTGAGTCCTTCGATCGGCAGCGAATCTCCAAACGTAGCAAACACGCCAGTGCATATGTTTGTCCACTTTTGCAGATCCTGCTCGCTATCTGTGAGTTTTGCAAGATGGTTAGCCGCCTCGACCGCAGTATCTTCCTCTCCCATGAAGGCATATAACTCTTCATATGATTTCTTAGCTGCTTCTGTTGTATGCCCGGCAGTGGTAAAAGCCGCCTCCAGCTTTCCCATTTCTGTACGGTACTCTCTAGTGGCTCCTGCGATATCTTTGAGCGCACCTATAGCCATTTTTATTCCCTCAGCCACGAGGTTAGCAAGTGCACCCTTCATAACTGTAAAACCGCCGCTTGCATTATCCGCAGCTTTCCCGGCTTTCTTTTCGCTGTCAGCCAGATTATCTGTTGCATTCGCTGCCTGATCAGCCTCGCTTTCAAGGTCGTTCAGTGCGCTGGTAACATCATCAAGAGCTTTCCTGTTTTTCTCTCTTGCGGCAGTTTCGTTATTTATTTTTATCCTCAAGTTTTGAGCCGCAGCAGAGTTTTCGCCTTGAGCTTCCACAACTCTCTGATATTCCTGCTCCAGAGCATCAATCTTTGCCTGCTGCAAATCCATTGCTCTGTTGAGCTGGGTCGCTTTCGCTGTCAAGCCGTCCGCTGATTTAGTCCAGTCACCCATTCCGGCAGCCGCTGCTTTAAATTCACTGTCTGCCAGCCTCATGAGCCTGTTTGCTTCTGTTATTCCTGACTTTAAGTCACTGATATCAATCGTAAATTTGCCGCCGACTTCGTTCTGAGTTGTCATATCCTCACCACCTTCTTGCCTGAAAAAAACGAGGCTCTATTTTTCGATATAAGCGATTTTATAAACCGCTGTTAACCTATTTATCCTGCTGATTTAATACCAATTTGCCTGATCTGCATACACTCTGCGTTCCTTCACTCTTTTTACCGGGATATCTTCACCAGATAGAGCCCTTTTGCCTTTGGATCGCATAAGGCATATGTAATCAATAACCTCGGCTGCATCCATTTCTTCGAGAGCAAAGTACTCCATCGCACCGTTGCACATGCTCATTGATAATTCAAAAAACTGTTCTTTAATGCTCAGCGATGAAGCAGAGCAGTCCGCCTCATCGCTTATGAGTTTTTTGCCATATTATTCGCCGTATTTATAGCCTGTTTAAAGCAAAAGTACAAGTCTTCATAATATGCCTCGTCCAGATCATTGTCTGTGATTTTCGGAAACACAAGCCTTAATACCTCGTTGATTACATTTATAGATTCTTCGTCTGGAGAGTCTGATATTTTATCAAGATCGTCTCCCATGCTCACGATTTTCTTGAATGATTTCCATCTGATACCGTATGATTTATACGTTTTGACTATTTCGAGCTCGTCATCATAGATATTGAGCTCTATTGTATTTCTTAAAGTTTCTGACATATTCTATTCTCCTTTAGCCTGATGCCGCTGCCTTTTTAAGAGTTGCAATGTTATCTGGAGTCACGACCTGCTCGAACCACTTGCTATATTCCAGAAGTCCGTCTCTTTCATCAGCTACCATATTCTTAGATACTCTCTTGCTCGCTGTGAATTTGTGCCTAGTCTGAATTCCGGTGAATGTAACCGTGGCATTATTAGTATCAGTGCCCTGTTTACTCTTTGCCTCTTCGTCTCCCATAGCAAATGTGCCCTTGTTCTTCCACACATATCTATAGGTGTTATCCGAGCACAGCAGTCTATATCCAATTGCAAAATATTTTGTTTTCGGATTCCCGTCATTATTTAACACTCCAGTTTCCGCATCGTAGCTGTCACCTGTTATGTCAGCCTCTATTGATAACGGCAAGACAGGAACAACAAGGTCAACGGTATCATCGCCCTCATTTTTGATAACCATATATGTGATATTGTCATACGGTCTTGATGCCTGTTCTCGCTCGGTGCTCTTTTTAATTTCGCCTGCTGGAGCAAACATTTTGACATCGCCAGTTTCGTACTTCTCCTCTGAATCTTCCTTGACTTCAGCGTAAACCAAATTGTCAAAACCCATATATTCTGTGTATACATTCTCTGCAGTAGCCATTTAATAGCTCCTTTCTTCTACATAATAGAAATCCATCAACCAGCCACGCCGCCCGGTCACTTTGTCAAGCCCTGTGTCGTAGCCTACGCCGTCCGCTGCAAATCCAGCTGCAATCATCGCATCAAGGATTTTGTCCGGCATAGTTTTGATGTCTTCCATTCTGGATGAGTAATAATTGATATTGATTGAATAGCCTATCAGAGTAGGCTTGTTGTTATAACTTTTCAAAATAGTGCTGTCTGGAATGAAATATGTGACAAAGCTTTCAGGCAGGTGATACTCAGATTCATAGTCGCCCTGCAGCTCTGCATTAAGCCCTAAAGGCTTTAGTGTGTCTATTATTATGTCTCTCACGCTCTTAGCCATTTGCTCTGTCCATCACCTTCCTCAGAGCTTCCTCCTGCACTTCTTGCAGCCTTTTTTCGGCTCTTTTAACCGCAGGTTTTACAACAGGAGTCGGTCTCTGGTGCGGTCTGCCTTTCTCTAGATAGATAGCAGGCTCGCCGCCTTTTTTGATATTGAAGCCATACTTTATGGATGCCTTGTCGCCGTTCCACTTCACGCTTTCGCCATCACGGATAGATCGCTCTGTTTCCCCGGTAACATGGTGCTTTCTCATTTCCGCATGCATCTCTTCGTTGATAATTTCAACGCCCTGCTGCAAGGCTTCATCAGTTACCTGCTTCACATCTTCGCCCATCTGCCGGAGGGCTTCAATGTATGCATCCATGCCAGCGAATTTTAAATCTAACTTAGCCATCACGCACCACCACTCACGCACTGCACCGTTATAATCAGCAGCCTGTTGCGCTGCTCCACGTTTTCAGGTCTGCCAACAACGTTCCATATGCTGCCGTCTTCCAGAAGGATGAACCTGTCTGACGCTTTGATATCATCCCTGTAATGCATCTGTATCGTTGCTGTGTCAATAATAACCAGCCTGCCATTGACCACGGTCTTCGTGCCGCCTTTGGTCTTGAAGTTGCAGTGAATTATAGGGTCTGTATCTGAGTCCACATAATCACGATCCGATGCACCGGAGACTTTTGTATCAGTCGCATGCTGCAGCTTGATTGGTGTTGTCATTTCTTTAGGTAGTTTAAGCATTTTCTGCCTCGCTTTCCGCATGGCTTAAATTATCGCTTTTGGGATATTTGAGGGCGAGCTGTGCCGCCCTCTCTTTGAATAGTGGGCTCAGGCTGGCTGTGCCGCCGCCCAGAGTCCACATATCATCCACTCCTCTTGCTATAACTCCGATGGCAGCACGGCTGTTTATAGCCACCTCATGCACTCCAGCGTCCTCTAAGGTGTATTTAACATCTTCAATGAGTAGCTTTATCGCAGGATCGCTATAACTGGAGTAGCCATTTATCGTTTTGACCTCTTTCAAGAGTTCGTTGTCTGTGATCTTAGTTAAAGCTGCCATTTAGTCACCTCTCTGCTCTTAGCCTGCGGCTGCTGCCTTTTTCTTAATTCTCATCCAGCCCTTGTATGCTCCTACGTTACCGCCTAAGAACACAACTCCCCTGAATGCGATATTGCCTTCTTTGAACTTATAGCTTGAGTCTTCTTTGATCTCAAGGTCTGAGAATATTGGTAATTCATACGCTCCTGGTCTGCCATAGACCATAGTGTATTTGCCCGCCGCTGTAGCTTCAGCAGACAGACTGTTACATGCGCTATTGATGATGTAATCAACACCTACACCGCCATCTGCATAGCTGATAGTTCCTGTGTTGCCACGCTTTTCGATTTTGTAGACACGCTTTAAATCGCCGTTCTTAACATTGGAAAATGCTCTCAGGTCTGCCTTTGACAGAACCAGGACTGCTTCGTCCTCAACATCCTCATCGCCGCCATATGCAAACACGATGTTGTTTAATGTATCTTCATCAATGGCAGATACTTCAAAGTCTGAATCTGTCGGAATAACATTCGCAGGAGCATTGTAAATGCCTGTCAGGGTATTCGTAGTTCCAGCTCCAGCGATAATCTGTCTTGTAGCCTTCTTTCTGATAGACTTTCTGACTTCGTCTTCTACGAATGATGCATAGTCAATGTTAGGCAGCTTCTTGATTTCTTCTGTAACCTCCGCATAGGCAGTTATCTTTGCTTTTGCGATTTCAACGAAATCAGTCTTCGGGTCGATATCTGCTGCAGCTGCACCCTCTTCTGTGTAGTCGCCCTCACCGCCGCTGACTACAAATGACTTAGAGTAGCTTTCACCGCCCTGTAAAGGCACAGAGTGAACGCTGTCGATTAGAGTCGATACTTCGTTGAATGTCGGTGACAACTCTCTGCTGTATTTCTTCTCAATCAGAACGCCGTTTTCTGTGGTGATTGGTGTCGCTCTTAATGTGATGCTTTTACCTGCTTTGAGGTCTGCTCCTCTCTGTTCAAGAACCTTGTTCTGGTCGTCAATCTTTTCTGATCTGCCGACTACTCTTGTATCTCCCACTGGCAACATCTCCGCTCTCTTAATTAAATCTGGGTCTGTGTCTCCGTCCAGAGCTGGTTTTAAATCCTTACTTCTGCTTGCAGGGTCTCCCGGCTCTGGGTCTGTGCCACCGTCTCCCGGATCTGCACCGTCTTTCAGCTCGTCTACCATTTCCTTGAGCTTGCCGATTTCCTCGTCAATGCTCTGGATCAGCTCCAGCTGCGATGCTCTTACTTCCTTGTCGTCAGTTTCTGCCATCTCTTTCATGGCTGCGGCTCTCGCCTGCTGCTTAGCTGCTATCATTTTCAATAACTTATCTTTCATGTTATCGCTCCTTTTTAAATTCCTATTTTTGCCCTTAACTTATATATCTGCTTATCCTTTGATGCTCTCGCACTCTCCAGTGCTGCACGGGCTTCTTTTTTGGCACTCTCCAGTGCTGCTTGTTCACTCGCCAGTGACCGCTCAGCCCGGGCATCTAAGGTAGTAGCTTTGTAATACGGAAATGTCGCTGCCGTAACCTCATACACCTCTTCAATCTTTGTGATGTACCTCGTTGGTTTGTTAGTATCGAGACCCTCCCATCTTTCTTCGGCAACTTTAAAAATCATGCTCATACCGCCCATGTCACCACGCTGTGTAGCAGAATATAAAGCCGCCGCCTGCGTGTTGTTTTCGGCATCTATGAGTGAATTCATGTGCAGTCCTGTCTCGTCTGCGTTAAGCTGCATTGTGCTTTTTTTATTGTTATTTCTGCTTCTAGCGAGAGGAATTTTCGTGGTTTCGTGATTTACACAGAAAATTACATCCTTGAACTTGCATCCAATAAATGCACCTCTCTCTATAACTTCGTTAAACAATCCGTCTATATCTGCCACACAGTCATAAACTGATGCGTAGCCAATTAATCTATACTCATTATTTTCTTCGTTGGTCTCAGCTCTCATTTCTGCTGCGTAAGCTCGCTGACAAATATTACTCCTGTTGGTTTCCAATTTCTTCACCGCCTTTATTCGCTCCGGCTCTATTTAACTGATACTGATCTGCAATATTAACGTTGCAATAATTCAAGCTCATATATCTAACGTCACCGCCCTCATATGGTGGCATACCGAATATCCTCAATAACTGATTGTTCGTGAAAGCTCCACGGTCGCCCACGATCTTTGCGACCTCAATCTTCTGCTCCTGATTTAAGAAAATCAGTTCTTCCGGATATGCCAGCACTCTGTTGCCGTTGGAAAATTCGAAAGGTGTAAAAAGCACCTTTGTCATTATCTGAGTCAGTGACACTACTTTCGGCTCGATGGCTTTCTGGTAGAATGCCTGATGCTCTGACGGAGTAGCAGTGCCGTTCAGCATCGGCAGGCTGCATCCCCAGTGCCGCAGTATCTTGTTATCAACAAATTCGAGCGTGTCCTTATCGACCAACTTAGGGTCAATCTTCATCTGGGTATACTCGCTCTTTGCATCAAGACCTAATATGCCACTCTTGCTTTCGTTCAGAGCCTTTTCAAATCTGGCAACATCCTTTTTTACAGCTTCCTCGTCCACGGTAATCGGATATTTCAGCAAGCCTGTGATTGTTAGGCTCTTTTGCGCCGCCAGAGCCACGCTCTGCAGCAAGGCGTCATTTATCTGCACCGTTTTCAACAGGTCTTCAACTTCTGCCATGCCGTAATAGTCGCCGCCCATGTATTCGTTCTCTGAGAACATCATGCGCCAGTGAATAATGCCGTCATACGGCAGAGTGAAATCATCGCCGCTGCGAAAATATAACCTGACGAATAACCTGTCATTACCATCTCGAAGAAATTCGACTTTTTTCGGGTCTAAAGGATAAAGCCCCTCAACTTCTCGCTTCTTGACCTCGCCTTTTTTATTCTCGTAATATGCGAACTTAGGATAAATAAAGACGTTCCTATTCTTGAGAAGCATGTACGTTATCTTCGACAGAAAATCTGATGTGGTCATGTATTCATTTACACCATATTCAAACAGCCTGTTGAGCTTGGTGTTTGCGATCAGCTCCTTGCCGTCTTTCTTCACAATATGATTCAACCGCAGCTTGCTCATCTCATCGCAGATACACCACATGCACTGCTGTATGACATCTGACGCATATACATCATTTCCAAACTGCGAAAATATCGGAGTCTGACCGCTGAACATCTTCGCATACTTGAGATTTTTCAAACTATTGAATTTTGTTTTCAAACTGTCAAACCAGCTCATATGTACCTCTATCCTTTGTTGAAATCTGATTTATAACGCTGGTATATCGCATATAAATCTATAGCTGCTGCTGCGCCGTCTATGTGACGGGTCTTAATGTCCTGCACCTTCGTAGGCTTGATAAGTCCATCCTTGTCCATATCCAGTGCGACATTCCCGAAGCAGTATTTATCCACCGGATTGTTGTTGTAGTAAAAGAGCCTGTCTTTCAAATCGGCTTCAAGCAGATTCATAGGGTTAGTCAGAGCAATTCGTGTCTGGTCGATTCTCTCCCATGTATCTGTTTCTTTGATGCCCGGACTCCATCCGATATCATCCATGCGCCGCAGGAACTCTTTAGCAAATCTGTCGTCATAGCCGCCCTTATAAAGTTTGATTTTGTACTTCTTGAGAAGGTGCAAAAACCAATCTGCGACTTGATCCAGCTTCACTTCGTTGCCCGGGTGCTGTGTAATATATCCATCTGCCACCCACTGCCTGAATTGTGCCTGCTCGTCTTGTGGCATTCTTTCTATCTTGCCTTCAGGTATGAAGTACTGGCTTATGGAATACTTGACCGGATCGCCCGGCTTCATCATCATCGCCCTTACGCAGCACAAGTCTGTCGTGATAGCGAGGTCAGCAGCTCCTAAGCATAGGCTGCCGCTGAAATCTTCCAGATTAAATCCGCATTCATAATCGTAGTCCTCACGCATGAGCCACGCTGCAGCATTGTTCTGTTTGATGTTGAAATCTTTCGCCAGAGTGTATACCCTGTCTTTCTGGGAACGCTTCGCCTTTGCCAGCTCTTTTTTCAAATAGCTGTACTTCTTGGTGACTCCCAGATTCGGATTACTTTTATGCCATGCTGTGCGCCCTGCCTTGATATCCTCATCGGTTACAGTCCAGATTTCCTCTTCACTATCTTGGGTGTAAAGCCATACAAGAACGCTATCTGTATCTTCGTCTTCAATTTCTCCGTTCAGGATTTTGCGAGCGTCTATCAGCTCATTGTCCAGATATCCGTCATTTACAAAGCCCTCCGTGGATATGTTGATGAACAAAGGCTCATCCTTTGTGGACTGAGACTGCTCTATCGGCTTGGCAATTCTGTTGTCTTTCATTTCGTGGCTTTCGTCCAGGATGGCAAAATCTATGTTTCTGCCTTCCTTATTCTGGGTCTTTTCGCTCATTTTCTTTACAGTCGATTTTCGTTTCTTGTTGAAAATGCCCTGTAAATTTTTGTGAGTTCTTTTACCCTTAGGGTCGAACGCCTCTCGCATGTTTGCGATTTCTTCGAATATGATTCCGGCTTGGCTATCGTCATTCGAGCTGCATATTATGTCAGAGCCACCAGCTCCGACCATCAGCTGAGCGAATGCCAGTGCTGCGCATAATGTGGATTTGCCGTTTTTCCTGCCGATAAGCAGAATGGCTTTCGTAAATCTTCTGAATCCTGTGTCTGCTCTTTTGAAAGAGTACAAGACTTCTATAAAAGCCTTTTCCCAGAGCTCCAGCTTTAAAGGCTTACCGAAAAATGGACTCCTTGTCTGCTTGCAAAACTTCTCGATAAAGTCAATCTGCAAGTGCCCGGCTTTCAGGTCATATACATACTTAGGATTTTTTAAATCCCTGATGAGATTTTCTAAGCATGTAATAAGCTCCTGCCCGGCAATGATCCTGCCCTCTTTGATTTCGGTGTAATACTGTACTAAATAACTAGAGTCCGAAATCGGCGGCAAATTCGTCAAACTCATCTGCTTCCTCTACACTATTCTTCTGCAGGATGCTATTAAGAATCTTGATAACATTGCAGTAGCTCTGTATGTGCTCTTTATAAAGCCTGCTGGCTTCTGTCCTTTTCTGCAGCTCTGGATTATCCGGATGTACTTTTATGAATGGCAGCTTCCTTACTTCCTGCAGCTGCCGCTCAAGAAACTCGCCCTCTTCCAATAACTGCGCCGCCAGCTTCTGCTTGTCCTCTTCAACGGTTTCAAATAATGCTTTCAGTTCCTCGAGCCTATTCATTAGACTCAGCTTCTTTCTCAATATCCTCTAAAGTCTCTTTAATGACTTCCGGATCTGTTATGGTGATATTATCTCCATCAACTTTTCCAATAACTTCGCCATCAACGGCGAAGTTTCCATCAGCATCAATTTCGCCGTCTATTTCCACGAATTCAGTCATGATATATCCAAGCTTCCTGTTTACAGTTACCTTTAACCAGTCTTCTGCGATCTCTTTGATATTAATTTTCTGTCCCTCTTCCAGCTCAGCTATGATATTGTCGCTGATTTCCGGTGTTCTTCTGAAATTAACTCTGCATATTGCTGTACCTTTCATGTTTTCCCTCGCTTTCCATCTCGATATCGAACGATTTCGTTCAATGCATTTTGATTTATTCGAATTTATAAACATGCGAGTTTATAAATATTTATTTTCTAAAATCCTCCGGCAAAATCTCATTTTTGCGGTTTGTATGTAAAGACTATCCCCCTCGCAGTCGCCGTTCCCCATAAAAATTACACAGACCCGGGGGGATGGTTGAATTTTTTATTC
This sequence comes from Lachnospiraceae bacterium, assembly GCA_051888795.1. GTDB lineage: Bacteria > Bacillota > Clostridia > Lachnospirales > Lachnospiraceae > MD308. The sequence goes on from JBJFCD010000177.1 coordinate 26,078, forward strand.
AAAATTCTTCAGATCGCTTTCAATGCATACCTTTACATTTTCAGGCTCGCCCGGCTCATGTATTACATCAATCACTTCTAAATTTCGATCTAAGATTAATACTCCAGTCTTTATTTGTTCCAAGCACGTCTGATGTATGTGCTTATATGTTTCTGCGTCAATCAACAACGGATTAGTTTTTAATTTTAAGATCACTAACATTCTTTTATCCTTTCCCTTTACGGACTTACAGGGCAGCAGTGGAAAGGATAAGTACTGCTGCCAATGCCGCACATCATCTTTATCATTTAAGGAGATTCAATTATGCTGTAAAGCGTTCAAAGTAATCGGTAATATATCCTTTCCATATCGCTACAGGTCTGTCGCCTGCTGCAATCAATCTGCGTTGGCATTCCTCTTCGCCAGTATCTATATGTATAAGCTCTGCTCCCAATCTATCAGCCAAGCGTTCACGCTCTGCTCTGGATGGGTACGAGCCTATTACCCACGCCGTCTGCCATTGCCCCTGCCGTGTTCTTATCTGATCCAGCAAGCAGCTTCTGGCATCGAATATGTTTGACTTGAGATAGTTGTTTTTCTCGTACATCGGTGCAAAGGTTATTGCAGACCACAGCGCATCTATATCCACGACTATGTCTCTGTCCGATTTATTCTCTCTTACGAATGAGCTCTTACCGGATAAAGGCGAGCCGTGAACGATGAATACCTTCTGCGGAATATACAGCCCGAATCTATCGTGTATGTCGTTGTGGCACCTGTGATGCACCAGAGATATATTGACCGGATTTAAACTTATCTCCGGATCATTAATATTGACGATAGTCAGAGGGTTCTTGTGATGTCCTATGCAGTCATATGCTTTTACTATCGGCTGTCCGCAGTGCTCGCATATAATCAGCCCCTCTTCGTTGGTTCTCTGCTTTTTAATAAACTCCACGCAATTACGCCACGCTTTGCTTTTATAGAACTCCGCTAAGGTGCTATACACGAAAACCCTCTCTTTCTTTTAACAGTTCTATTTTTTAGATTAACAACTACTTCCAGTCCTCCGCTTCAGCGAGCTGTTTTCTCAGAGCAAGCTCCTGCCGCTTCACTTCCAGCATGGTCGGATTGTCTGACCAATCATGCTCTTTGTCGAGGTTCTTGAGGAGCAAGCTGCATGCTGCCACGTTCGGAGGCTCTTGCTTCTTGGTGATTTCTGTATAAGTAACGTCCTTTACTCCATCAGCTGTGTCCTCTTTTCGTGTGTATACTTTCTTCTCTTCGTATTCGTAGCCCTTCGCCCTTTTCAGGAGAGCTGAGAAAACATCTGACACAATCGCCTGCTTTGCTTCCTTGAGAGCCGCTGCGAGCTCTGGGTGCTCGTTCTTGTACTTTTCCAGAGTGGATTGATGTATGCCCAGCTTTGCGGCAACTTCCTTTTCGCTTAGACCGTCTTGTCTTCGCCATGCCATTATTTCCGGGATACGCTTCTGCACTTCCGGGTATTTACTTTTTCTGCCGCCGCCTTTACTGTTTGTCATATATCTGCATCCCTTTCTGTATTTCCAAAATAACACGGGATCAATAGTTTTTTAGTCCTGGACTTGTCCTGGACTTTTTTGACATATTTTTACACAATAAAAAAGCACCGTGTTTCAGGTGCTTTTGTGTGCCGCCCCGCTCGGCTTACGGTTAATCAACTAACTCCACTTGATAATCTACTATTCTTCCAATTTCCATAGCCCTGATGCATATATCGCTCCAGTATTCGAATTCTTCATTTGCTGAATAATCAGCTCTCACTTCATGCTCTTGTTTGATATAAGCCTTATCAATTTCTGGCTTCACGTATGTAATAACTTTCATTGAGATTGACTTAATTACCTGAAAGGGAGAAAGGAGAACAAAATGAACGCCATGAACATGCAGGAAGCAGCCAGAATCATCATAGGGCTTAGAGCCGCAGGATGGAACGAGAAAGATATAAACGACTTTATACTTTATATCGAAACCGGGGACGAACAGTACAAACCAAAAGAAAAATCTGCTGAGTAATCGGCAGGTAATCAAAAAGGCAGCCACTTGGTTGCCTTTTTCGTTGGTGAAAATTATTGACAAATTGAATTGTGTTTGAAAAATAAGAAAAGAGCCCTCCTTTCTTTCTCTCTTAATAGTTATAACTTTATGTAAATGCATTTACATCCGCTTCATGGGCATCATTCGACTTTCACTGCCTTCTGCCCGGTGAACTGTTCCCATCGGTCTATTATCACATCACAGTACTTCGGGTCTAGCTCCATCATAAAGCACTTCCTGTTTAGCTGCTCGCAAGCAATCATCGTTGTACCGCTGCCGCCGAATAAATCCAAAACGATTTCACCCTGCCTGCTGCTGTTGGTTATCTGATAGCTGAACAGCTCTATCGGCTTCATAGTCGGATGCTGCTCTGATCTGCTCGGCTTCTTAAAATCCATAACCGTTGCCTGCGATCTGTCGGAGTACCAATTATGTGTCGCTCCGTCTTTCCAGCCGTAAAGGCAAGGCTCATGCTTCCACTGGTAATCCTGTCTGCCGAGGGTAATAGCGTTCTTGTTCCAGATCAGTGTTTGTCTCAGCTGCATACCGGACTCTTTCAGCATTGCCCGGAAGTTAAGCCCCTCGTTATCTGCATGCCATATGTAAAACGATGCCCCCGGCTTTAATACTTCGTTTGCATTCTTGTAAAAGCTCAGCAGGAAGGCTCTGAATTCCTCGTCTTCCATTTTGTCATTCATGATAACCAGCCCATCAGTGCGGCGGTGTCTTTTCCTCGCTTCGTCTACGCTGCCGCCCATTCCTAGAGCCACGTTATATGGTGGATCAGTAAGCAGCAGATCTGCGAGCTCTCCGTCCATCAGCTTTTGCACATCTGCGCTTTCCGTGCTGTTGCCGCACATCAATCTGTGTTCGCCCAGAATGTATATATCTCCGAGTTTGCTCTTCGGTTCTTCCGGGAGGTTCTCGTCTATGTCGTAATCATCGTCTTCAACTTCATCAGGCTCTGGCTTCAGGTCGTCAAGCATCCGCTGTATGTCCTCATCATCAAAGCCTGTCACTGTCATATCCAGCTGACCTTCAAGTTCCTCGAATAATACAGCCAGCTTTTCAAAATCCCACTCACCAGTGATTTTATTAAGTGCGATATTGAGTGCCTTTTCCTGTGCTTTATCCAGATTTACCACAACAACATCAATTTCGACATATCCCAGCTCCTGCATTACTGTTGCCCTCTGGTGACCGCCTATGATGGTGTTGTCGCTGTTTATGATAATCGGGTCTACATATCCGAACTCCTGAAGACTTCGCTTAATCTTCTGATATTCCTCGTCCGCTTCAGTGAGTGCCTTTCGTGGGTTATAATCCGCATAAATTAAATCTTTTATATTTCGTTTTTCAATGTTCATTTTTACACCTCATTCGAATAGTTATAACTTACGCTTGCTTATACCCCTGCTGCTTAACCGTTCAAATTTCGGTGTATCTTTGATATTTACTGTGTCTGTGCGTTCCGCTTCATCAGCTGGGAGTCTTAACCCCCCCTTGTGATATAATCCATGTATTTCATAATGTCCCTTTCTTTGTTCTAAATCTCACGAATCCTGATGCCGTGAACGTACAGCATCAGTTTTCGCTTTATTATGTATTCTGTGGTTCTTAATCCTTTGGTGTCTTCTACGATGGTCTCGCCATCCTTTTTATAAACAAAATCGGCTTTGTATGCACATTCTTTTTCCAGCAGCTTTCCTTTGTGCACTCCTCCCCTTGCGCCGATCGTGTCCGGTTCTCTTTGTGTAGGAATGAGCACAAACTTAACCTGCGTCTGTAGGTCTGATATTTCCCCAGCTTGTTCAAGCAGCTGCAGCTCCATGAATCTGATTGCTTCTTTCTTCGAGTCAAACTGCCTGCCGTTTGCATATGCTTTCCTGTTGCCGTACTTTGCCGTTCTCCTGTAATACATATGTCTTACCCTTCCCAATCAAGAGCCTGTCCGCAGTCTGGGCAGAAGTTCGATTTCACCAGCATTACCTGTCTGCAATACGGGCACTGATTTTTTACAGGCTTTTCTCTGATTTCCTTACCGCAAGCCTTAACTACATTGTCCCAGTGCTCTATTACCTGTCTGTCCTCATCAGGAAAGCGATTCATCATTTCCTGATAATGATCAAACGTTTCTCTCATGCTTGTCATTCTTCTGCTCCTTTCTCACTCTTTTTATGAGCTTTTCGACCTCTTCGAATTCAGCTCCTATGCTTATATCGCCGCTCGTAAAAGTCAGCACCTCTTTTCTGTCACCGATAAATTTACAAGCCACTTTCGTTGCTGTAATATTTCTGCCATCGGTCACGAATCCATTCGTTACAGTTACCATTATTCAGTCTCCTTTATCGTGTTCCACTCGTTCTGTTTCTCCTTTGCTCTTGACCGCCCTTTACCTTTCCGGGCATATTCTGTGCACCCTTGAACCGGGCACGGTCTTCTCTTTCCTGTGATAGATATATAGTCACATATCGGAATGCCGCCCATCATGCCGCCATACTTGCAGCTCTTTATCCTGCTGCATTCGTTCGGGTCTTTTGGCTTGACAGGCTTTGCATGCTTCTTTCTGTATTCTTTTGACATCCTCTTGACATGCACCCTCTGACATTCCGGGCACCTTACCTGCTGCGGATGCTTCTGGGTAAATACCTTCCTGCAATCCACGCACTTTTTAAATACTGGTTTCACCGCTTCACTTCCTCGCCATCCGTGCTAATGCAATAACGGTCAGACATATCATTCCTGTTATCATTACAGCTGTGTTCATTTTCTGTACCTCCTGTTCATCTTCTGCTTTTGTTCTACAAAGCCCCTGAAAGCATCTCTGCCCTGCGGCGGTTTATTTGCATCGTTGTATTGCTCGATTAACTCCGCCATACTATTCATGATGGGATTAAGCTGTATTGCCAGCTCCTTCACCGCTTCTGCAACTCCATCCATAGCTTCTTTGCAGGCTTCGTCAATAATTGCAAAATCTATGTTTTTACCTTCCAACAGTCCTCTCACCTCCTACGCTTCCACAAATCTATAAATATCCGGAAAGCAATTCCTAATGCAAAACCGAACATCACAAACCCTATATATAGTCCTATGTTGTTCATTCCGCACCGCCTTCCTTGCTATTCTTGCGTGCTATTGGTCTAACATTTTCTTTAACTGTTTTAGCTGAAATTTCCTTGATTTCTTCAACATCTACTATCTGTTCTTCTACACTAGAAATCTGTTTTTTAACGGCATCTATTTCCTTTGTCTTTTCTTCCAAAAGTTCTCTTACATCTGTTAGAAAAATCTGATTGTCGCTTAATGTAGTGCCTAAATAATTTTCCATATTGAGTTCTCTGAAAAGTGATTCAAGCTGTTTTAATTCAAGGATTTTGTTGCGAATGGTTGTCTGTAATTGCGATACAAAGATTTCCTTTGCTATAGCATGACTTTCTTCACCGGCATTAAAATCATCCATATCCCTAAACCAACTGTCATTATTGAATTTGATTTCGTCGTTATCCATATAGACATATGTATCTCTATCATTTTTCTTATTTGATATTTTTAATTTAACTGCAAATGTTGGTTTTCCGTTTCTTATAATAATCACTTCTGATGGTTTCATCATTCCGCACCGCCTTTCACGCTAATTTCTTGCCCCACCGCATTTTCATTTCATCGGGTATGCTTTGCCCTTTATTACGTTTTCCTGTCCAATGTTTACCGCCAGCAACACCGTCACAGTTAAAATTACTCGCTTTCAAACTTGCTCCGCTTTCAGATTGTAATGTGTATGTAATAATAGTTTTATATCCCATTTCTTTAGCAATTCTGCAACAAGCTCCATATAACATCGAGCAGGCATTTTTAGTACCATCCGTGCATAATCTATTAATCTCGCAAGTAACTCCATCATCAAGATATCTGCTTACTGGTCTGCCACATACAGCTACCCCTACAAGTTTATTTCCGTCATACAAACCTACAGAAAACTTATGTCCTACCGTTGCTTTATGATGACGATGATTGATGTTGATAAAATCACTCGCTTCTTTGAATGTTATCGGTCTAATCTCCATAATCACTTTTACTCCATTTCTGTCAGCTTACCAACTGCGTATGAACAATAATCATCATCGTCAGTTAAACGCTCATGTTCGTCACACCAGCTAATGCCTTCAGCACCTTCAACACATTCATCGCTATGTCTTATGCAGTTTTTGCATCTTATGATTTCTGCAAGTCTGCCCTGTTCTTCTAGGTCTTCATAGTGTTTGAGTTTGCTATTTTCAGTTCTCTCTATAACTAAGAAACTGCTCAACACTCCTTTTTCTTCGAACGATAAGCCATTTTCTGTTGATAAATTACGGATTATAGAAATTGCCTTATTTCTAATTTCGTCATTACATTTATTTGTTAATCTACTCATCGCTTACCTCCTTGCTTAGCCCAATCAGCCTTTACCAGTACACCGTGCTTTTCAAGGTCTCTGTATGTTTTTAGTTCTATTGCCATTTTGTAAATTAATTTTTCCTGTAAGGTTTCGTACTGGCTGTAAAAACTTAAAAACATTTCTAGTTCTTTATCGGATATTTTATCTAACATTCTGCTGTCCTTTCCTATGGTTCTATTAACCTCTCATAAGCTGCAGCTATGGCGAGATCGTTCAGCATGGTGTTGATCCAGCTGTAATATGTTGACCTCTCAATATGCAGTCCCTCGCAGATCTGCTTTTCTGTCTTCTTTTCGACATACCTCATGCACATCAGCTGCTGCTGTTGCTTCGGCATCGTTTTGACATAATCAGCAATAATCCTGTTCCAGCTTGTATCTTTTGCCTCAGAGTATCTATAAAGTTTTAACTCTATTTCCTGTCTGAGTTCTTTTTTCATTCCTCGCCCTCACCGCCCTCTCTTTTTTCTGTAATGTGTCCGCTTCATTGTCATTTGATGCTATATCCTAAGTAAAGGCATGCCACGTTGCTGATCAGCATAACCGCACCAAATATCAGAGTTATAACTGTTGCCTGCCTGTTACTCAGCTCGATTTTCTCCCTTGATTTCTTCATTGCGTTCCTCCTCTTCGTACATCACCAAAAGCCCGAGACTTTCTGCATATTCTTTTTCAAATCTTGCTCCATTGCTGTCCTCCCAGTTATCCAGCATATAGATTGCATCGCAGAACTTTATCAGGATTCCATCAATCGCCATATACTGCCCATAACTCAGGTGGTATACGTCTATCCGGGATGGGTCTACCACATCATGTCCGAGCTTCCTCAGCCGCTTCACTGCAGCTTTAAACTTCCCTCTGTACTCGCTGGGCTTCAGCCCTGTAATCTTACCGCTTATGTATATCCTCACTTATGCCTCCTTTATTTGTAATCAACACCTATATAGTCAAGGACTTTAGCAAGCCCCAGCCCTTCTTTATTTGGCTGCCATTTACCGTCTACCATTTCACCGCCTCCAATGCAGTATTCGTATTGTCTTGGATGCGTTTCTTTTAACCGCTGGAATCTGTTCGGCTCTTTTTCCAAGTGACATCCGAACATGCAGAAGATGCAGCCTGTCCTGTTGCAACCTGTGGTCTTCAGAAGTGTTCCGTCATATTCGCCTAGAATATCAAACGTGGTTATCTGACCTTCTATCTGCTCTTCATCGCTTGTTGGTACGATATCTCCATACACAGATGCATAAGGCACATCGTATTCCTTGATGTAATGGAGCACATCTTGTTCTGTCCAGAATGACAGTGGCTGTGATGTGGGATTTTTTGCGTCAAACGCATTGCAACCAGTTTTTAACCACGCCATATATCTTAACTGACCTTCAGAAGCCATTGTTCCGATAATTGCTTTTCTCCCTGTTTGCTTTTGGTATAAGTGCATTGGCTTCTTTTTCATCACACTGCAACACTTTGTGCTTATGTCAAACGGTGCATCAGCAAGGAATTTCCACTTTTGGATGTTAAATTGTGAAGGCTCTCCGTTCGGTGCTTTATATAATCCATTAAGCATTTTCCATCTTGCTCCTTCTCGCTTTCCGTTCCTGACTGTTTCGACAGTTTGAGAAACCCTTTTACTTACAACTGGATAACCATAAATTTTCAGCACTTCATCAAACCGCATTTCAGGTCTGATAATCTCAACATCACTGTTGAAACAATCATACTTACCAGCTTTGATGCTTTTAACAAAGCTTTGTATTTCTGGATATTCAAGCCCTGTATTTACGAATACTGCAGGCACATCATCATACATATTGTCAATTATGTGTTTAAGAACCGTGCTATCTTTGCCGCCTGAAAAGCTTATATAAACTTGACCGTTCCAATAGTCATACCATTGCTGAATTCTCAGTTTTGTCATAATTATCTTGCCTTCAAGTGGTACGCTTTGCATTTGTGCCAGATCGTAAGCACTATGTTTCATTATCGTCCACCTCTTCACATATGTTTTTCAAAGCAAAGGGGGCTTGTCCCCCATTGCCGATTGGAATATAATTCAATTAGCATGACTCTGGTTGCCGCCAGTTCATGCTATTGGCTGTCGCTTTCCTAAGTTTCCTGCAAGTTGCTTAAGGCGGCAGCTTTTAAAATTCTGATAGTGGTATAAGCTTCTGCATCCACGCATATATATACTTCACATCCTCTGCCCTCGCTTTCATCGTAAGTCTTTGTAATCCCTCATAGACCCTTATGTCATACTCGTATGGTGTAATACCGGGTTCATAAGGTATTTGGTCTCTTGCTAGAGAATATAAAAATAATAATTTAGAATCACTGACTGACCAGCTGGCAAACAAATCTTTTACAAGGTCTATGTGGTCACGATCTTGTTTATTAAACTCCTCCGTTTCGGAGGGGTTAGTTTGTTCGTCTGTCTCTTTCTCTTTATCTCTCTCTTGCTCTGTCTCTTTCTCTTGCTCTGTCTCTGTGTTACACTTTGTTACAGGTGCGTTACATTGTAACGTTTCATCATTTTGAGCAGGTAATTCTTCTGGATTATCCGGCTTTGGAAGGCTATTCTTTTTCTTTGCTCTATGCTTTCTCACCCTTGCGGCAGAAGACCCCTCTTTGCCTATGTTTTCTATAGTTTGTGGCAATATGTACTCGTCTTCACAAACCTCTTCTATCAATCCTTTGGATAAAAGAAAAGCCAAAGTAACTTTTACGTTGTCCACTTCCTCGTCAAGATCCAGTGCCAGCTCTTCTGCAAATTCATCCTCAACACCTTCAAATATCAGCTTCCCCTCGTTTTTTAGACTCAACAACTGCATTTTCAGGTATATGATTGTGAAAGTATCGCCGCCTGCTATGTTTCTGAGTTTTTTTATTTTCTTATCCTTGAAAAAGTCGTGTTGCAACTTTAACCAGTAAAATTTTTTATCTGACATGTGTTTATCCTCTTTCCGCATGCAGTTATAACTGCTCTATCTTTCGTTGTATTCGATTTTTATTTGTCTGTGGTACATTTATATTCCCAAATCGTTTACGGCTTAATTTAGACGGTCACAGGGCTATTTACTAAATCCATTCCTATAAGCTCTGCCGGAGTGCTTTTATAAAGCCTGCTCATCACAGATAGCTGCAAAGCCGTGGGCAATGCTTTGTTGTTTTCGATAAGGCTCATGGTGACCTTATTAAACGATGGATCGTGCTGCTGGATAATAGATATGACTTGCTTCGCCTGCAGCCCTGCCGCTTCACGTGCTTCTTTCAGCCTGTTCGGCGGTACAAGCTCCAGCTGCTGCATATCGCTTTCCATCAGGATCCTGTTTACTTTTTTCAACGGTGCAAAGGTATGCCTTGCCCTGTTGGTGGTCTCGTTCTTATATGCAGTAATCTCCTTGATATCATCAGTTCGATAAAATCCCCTGCCGCTTGACAGGCTCACGATCACGAAGCCGTCACCGTTATCTATCGCCCTCATTTTCTCGATTCTTGCTCTTACTGCTCTCTCTGACCTGATGTTCCAGATTCTTGCGAGCTCATATTTTGATATAGCGTTTTGTCTACCTATCGGGATATCTTCGTACATTTCTTCAAGTGTAGCCATCGCTCTTCTCCTTTTCCGTTATTTTTAGACCGCTTCAAAACTTGCAGCGAAGCAGATTATTATATAAAGGCATGCCATTGAATAGATGCCTGCCCCTACTCTGGCGATCCACCATGCCGGGCTGTATTTCCTGATTCGTACTTTTTTCATATCTAACTCCTTTCCGGCAGCTCTGCGATTTCTTTCGCAATCTCCGCTGCTTTTTTATAATCGTCCGTTGACATACACTGAGTCCATAAATCATATAAACCGTTATCATCTTCGGCTGTGCACTCTTTGCGTTCGCCCCAGTCTAAAGGACAAAATTCACACATCGTTTTATATGAACCAGATTGTTCAATTGCGTAATCGCATAAAAAACAATCATTAACCAAATTACATTTATAGTCAGTCATTATGAAGTAATCCCATTTATCCTTTCCAGGATAATCTGCCAGCCACCGCCACATTTTACGATGTTCTTCAATTGCTTTTTCTCTAGATATCATTTCAGTTCCTTTCCAGTTCGGCATATACAACACCGTCCTTGCATGTAAATATCAGATTGTATTTAGCCATCTTTCTTACCCATGCCAGTGTTGGATTGCCTGTTACAATAAATTTCCCTTTAACGTATCTCATCCCTGTTAGCCCCTTTTATACTGTTTTTAATTGCTTGTCCTCTGCTGCAGCTTTTGCTATCATTTTTTCATATCTCTCATCCCCTAAGGTCTGCCGAGCTTCCTCCGGGTATATGACATATGTATGCCTTTGACCTTCGATTTTCTGTTTGTAGGCGACTCCGAATTTCAGCTTTCCTTGTTGGATTCCTACCCTCACCGCCTGCACCGGGATTCCGAGAGCCTCGCCCATCATTTCGGGCTTAATTCTGATCTCCATTGGTGTCCTTCCTTTCCGCTTCCATATATTTACTTTTTGTTCGAATCGGCTTATAATCTTCTTGTTGTAAAGGAGATTTGCCATGAAACAATTTGAAAAGAATTTAAAGTTAATACAAAGCAACATCCAAAACCTAACTCGTTCAGTTAATAAATCAAAGCTGAACATTTCTGATGATGAAATATACTTTTTAAAAGCAAAGGGTCTGATTGAAACTTCACGAGATTATGAAAATGATCTTCGAATCATGCTTTCTGACTCTGGCATTACATATTTTGATGATAAAAGAGAAAGCAGAATTAAAATGCTGATCTCGTGGTCTATAAACTTTGCTGTAGCTGTATTATCTGCAGCGTTCGGCTCTGGATTAACTTTATTAATTCAGTTTTTAATTCAGAATCTGGCTGAAAAATAAGCAGTAATTACTGCCCCTATAAAAAACCAAAACATTACCCAGAAAAATTTGAATGTATTAAACATGCTCATGCTCCTTTCTGCCATCAGTGCACATCTGCGATTTCGCAAATATCGCCCAGCATACAGCTCTCGATGTTTTCCAAGTCATAACCCATATCTGCGAGCTGTTTTCCTCGCTTTTCCATGTTTCTCAACTTGTACATATACTGCCTGCGCTTATACTTGATGCGATGTTCTGCTCTGGCAAGCTTCACCGCTTCAGAATTTGTCAGCCTTTCTATTTCCATCTCCACCTGCTGATCTGTTAAAAATTCCTTTGCCATATCATGCTCCTTTCTTACCGCTTTTTACATCTCCCGGGTGGTATAGCCGCCCATTAAAACTCTATAACCTTTTCGTTGAATCCGAAAAGATGTATTAGCCTATCAGTATTAAGGTCAATTGAAAGTCGAAATCTTTTGATGCTCCTATTTTCTTTGTTGTTCCTGTATCTTAAAAGCAGACGGAACGGTTGACCATCAACGCCGCCAACACGAAATCTCCAGCAGTTCTCATGTTTTCTTATTAATATGTTTTTCTTTGAATTTGGTTTTTTCATTTTCTTCCTCACTTCCTGCGGCTTATCCGCTTCATGCTCCTTTATTCTTCTTTTGGTCTTCATAAAATAAAGTCCAATCAAAATTTAATGCTTTTCCGATTTTTTTAGCTAACTTAACACTAGGTTTTAGCTTGCCATTTTCAATCATGCAAATAGTTGTTCGACCACATCCGCACATATCAGCTAAACCCAGTTGAGTTAAATTAGCCTTTCTTCTAATATTTTTTAAATCCATATATCCACCTCTCTAATTTGAAAATGTCATATTAAATGGCTTAATTTAAATTATAGTCATTTTAAATGACTTGTCAATATAAAAAGGTTATTTATTATGACATTTTTATATTGTTTTATTGTATAGTCATAAATAATGACATATAATAATTAAAAACTGGAGGTTTTAGTTATGGATTTCAGCAATAATTTAAAATCATTTAGGAAAAAGAGGAAAATGAATCAATCAGATTTAGCAAGAGTATTAAATATAGGGAGAACCACTGTTACAAGTTGGGAGAATGGAATTAATTATCCGTCTGTTGAAATTTTAGACAAATTAGCCTCTATATTAGAAGTATCTACAGATGATTTATTAGGGAGAGATGCTATAGCCGATAAATATAAAAGAGATGAATGTACTATAAAATTATTATCCAACTATTCAAAACTAAATGATTTTGGGAAAAAAGAGGCACTGAAAAGAGTATCAGAGCTAACCGAGATATCTAAATATACCAAAACTCATGATCATGATATGCCTATTGCTGCACATAATGATGCAGTTATAGATAAAGAGGAGCTGAGGTTAATGCAGGAAGATATTGATGAATTATAAATAACTTAATTGCATCACAATTTGTCAATAGTTTTTTAATGGAGGGTATTGAATGAATTGTTATGAGAGATTGACTGATACCGCAGAAAAATTAGGTCTCTGCGTTATCGAAAAAGAGTTTAAGTCTTCCGCAAAAGGTTTATGTAAAGGCAATAAGATAGGCATATCTAAGAGCCTTGAAAACGTTATTGAAAAAAGGTGTATCCTCGCAGAGGAAATGGCACATGCATTTTTTACAATAGGAAATATTTTAGATCAAACCAACACTTCTAACATTAAGCAAGAAAATTTTGCAAGGGGACAGGCTTACGAGAACTTAATCCCTCTGTCCCTTCTTATTGATGCATACATACAAGGTTATGAATCACGGTATGAAATAGCAGAATATTTAGAGGTTACAGAAGAATTCCTGATAGACAGCCTTTGGCACTACCTAAATAAGTATGGTACATATAAGAAACATGGAGATTATTTAATATGTTTTTCTCCCCTATCAATAAGTGAATATAATCAGAAAACTGGATAAGGAGTTGTTATGAAGAAAAAGAATTATAAGAATTTTGCTAACATGGGCGAGCAAGAGTTTGTGCAAAGATTATTATTAAACTCAATGAAGCGTTACAACAAAAACAGAACCATGAGGAATGTTACCGTTTGGATTGCCACGTCAGCGATCATATTTGCGCTTATACGGATAAAAATTATTGATGCTGCATCAACGGATAATAATTGGTTGATTTCAATATTGTCTGATGCTGGACTTTCGCTTGTTTTAGGGCTTATAACCTGTTTCGTAGGACTACTTATGATTTCGTTTATTAATGAAGGCTGCTTTAACCTTGAGTACGATGAAAATCAATTATTAGAACTAGAAAAACAATATGTCGAAAAATATGGATACGATGAGTTTTATTATAGTTATATCTACAAGAACAAATGAGAAATTTACAAACAGAAAGGAAGACGCTCCTTTATGCGAAACCCTAACGGATATGGTGGCATCAGCTACTTAGGAGATAATCGCCGTAATCCTTTCCGGGTAAGAATAACAGCCGGATGGGAGTTTGACGAGAAAACAGGAAAACAGAAGCAGAAATATAATACCCTCGGTTATTTCCCCACACGCAAGGCCGCAATGATTGCTCTGGCCAAGTTCAATGAAAATCCATATGATCTTGATGTTAATAAGGTTACATTCGAGGATATGTATATTAAATACGTTAACACCGAAGGTATAACTGAGGGAATGAGGAGAGGCTATAAATCTGCATTTGCCAAACTAGAGCCGCTTCACCACATGAAAATGTCAGATATTAAAAAGAAGCACTTGCAGGATGCTCTGGATGCCAATGCCGGACTTTCCACTGTATATCTTGAGAAAATTCGAGGTCTTATTAAAAATATCTGGCAGTACTGCATCGACAACGACCTGATTGAAAAGGATTATACGAAAAAGTTGAAAATCTCTCCTAAGGATAAAAAGGAATCGATCCATTCTCCTTTTACTGAGGAAGAAATTAAACTTCTGTGGAACAATGTTGATATGCCTATAGATTTAAGGATAACGCGCAAAGGAAACGAAACGATTAAGGTTTATTATGTAGATACAGTCTTGATGTTGATTTATACCGGTATGCGCCCAAGTGAGCTGTTAAATATCGAGTGCAAGGATATAAATTTATCAGAACGCTATATGGTTGGAGGCATGAAGAATGAAGCCAGTAGAAATAGAACCATCCCTATACACGATGATATCTATCCTCTAATTGAAGCACGAGTTAATAAAGGCACAAAATATCTCATCCCCTACAAGGTTGAGCTACCGCCAGCTCTCAACACATACCGGAAAATAATTTTTGACCCAATCATGGAGAAATTAAAACTTAAACACTTACCTCATGACGGAAGACACACTTTTTCTACAATAGCTGACAATTATATAGACCTTGATATAAAAAAACGAATAATGGGACATACAATAAAAGATATTACTCAGGGAACCTACACACATAAAACTGCTGCAGAACTTGTAGAAAACATAAACAAAATTATTTTTGTTAAAAAATAATCGTTCACAAAATTGTAACAATTAGAGCCAATCAAAACAAGGCTCTTTTTGTGTGTATTATGTGTGGCTTGTTTGTGTCTTACGAATTAATTTTTACATATTTTCTATCTTATTATCTAAAAATTTAAAACAGCTGAAAACGTTGGAATTTCAAAGCCCCATCTGATATTGACGGGGCTTTGAGGTATTTAGAAGAATATTTGTACTATATTTCATGATTATTATAACAATAAACCTTGAAAAGCTGTAAACGTTGAAAAATCAGCGTTATAACAGCGTTTGTACGTCTATCCGTAC
>JBJFCD010000178.1:0-2313 GCA_051888795.1 Lachnospiraceae bacterium
CCCCCAACGAACTTCACGCTGATAACCGACATACAACAAAAACATTACATAATGTACAACCATTTAACACATTGCGCTTATGAAAAGGACGACCGAGACCATCAGCAAAGAAATGAAAAAGTCAGTTTATGGTTGTTCGTTTATGTCATGGCAGAAACAGCCTTGCGATGGCATTCCTGTTCGCTTTGCCAGGTGTATAGTCATCAATACCGCCCTTTGAGAAAGTTTTGATCAGTTTTTTTTCAATGCCTCTTTCCTTGAGGCATCCGGCGATGAAAGAAGCCCTGAGAGAACCGAGATTGGAGTTTATCATTTCCGTTCCGGTGGCTTTGTCGGCCGCTCCAGTGATTTCTATTCCAAGACCGTATTTCTTTGCGACACGTGCAATCTCGTCGATGTTCACCATCTGTGATTCTTCCACAAGATTGTCGGTGCCGAGTTCAAAGAAGAAATAAATCGGTGCGCCGAGAGGTGCATTCCCGTCTGCGGCATCACCTGGATATCCGTACACTCCGCCGCTGCTGTCACCGTCTGTCGCGTTTCCGTTCCCATTGCTGGACTGTGATTTGCCGGATTTGCTGTCTGTCGCAGCGTTGCCGTTTTTACCTTCACGGAGGTGTTTCAATAATAAAAACAGTGAAATACTGGAGTAGCTTTAATTTGTCACTACATGTTATTATTTAGCCCTTATTTGATATATTATATTATCATTATGCGGAAAATAATACGCAATTACGGTTTTTTAATGCAAAAAATGCGTTTACAATCAAAAAAAAGGTGTAACTTTGCAGCAAAATTCAAGTTTGTTCAAATGATAGAATCGCTATACATAAAGAATTTCATGTCATTTAAAGACGGACAAGAAATATCTTTTATTGCATCCAATAAAGAAAGAGGGCAAGATCCTGAAATGTCCGAATTCTGGTACAAAGAAGTTTCTGAAAATAAGAAGCTTCTTAAATTGTTATTTTTTGTCGGAGAAAATGGTGCTGGTAAAACGAATGTGCTCAAGGCCATCAATTATCTTAGAGACATTGCAACCAACTTGAAAACTGACAGAAGAGATACATTCCAACATTGTCCTTTCAAACTTGACGATGTTTCTTACGCCAATCCATCGGAAATAAAACTTACTTATTATATTGATTCTGTTTGTTATTCTTATCAAGTAATTGTAGGGGCTAATTGTATAATAAGTGAAGAATTGAAATCCGTAGCAGGACGTTCGACTGCAAGAGTATTCTTGCGAAAAACAGATGAGGATACTGGCATTGTCTCAATTTCATTTGGCGCTGCTTGTGACTTGCAGAAAGCTTCACAAAGAGAACTTATAACCTCAACGATATCATCATGTTCTGTTCTTGCTTCATTTTGGAGCCTAAATATTGAGAGTCAAGTATTAACTGATAATTATGTATATTTCCGTGACAGAATTAGCCTAGTACATCATTCAAAAGAAAAAACTCTCGCAGATAAGTTATATGAATATAAGGATGATGTCAGAATGCGCGAACTCGTCTTACAGCTATTAAAAGATCTTACGACGAATATCAATGATTATGAGGTATTTGAATCTGTAATATCTTTTTTAGACGATCCTCATATCCAAAACGAGCCATCTTTTAAGGAATTGATGTTAAAACGTTACCCTGAAGGTAAAATCGTTCATAGGATTCTTAGATTTACTCATAGTACGTCACACGGTCAGTACCAATTAGAACTCGATGAAGAATCATTGGGCACAATCGATATTATTAGGCTTATGATTGTCGTTTACGACATAATAATAGGCAGAAAGGCTTCATTTATTGATGAAGTGGAAAGGGGTATTCATACAAAAGCTCTACAGTTCATCATTAAGGCATTCTTGCTATTATCAAATGAAAGTCAGATTGTCGTTACAACCCACGACTTAAAGCTTCTTGATATGTCTTTCATGCGTAGAGATTCGGTTAGGACGATTACAAAAGACTCTGATGGAGTGTCGAGAATTGCTTTAATTAATCAAAACTCTCTACATCGCAATTCAAGTTTGATGAACAGACTTTTTTCTGACGTTTTGTCGGAAATGCCCGATTTGTTTAGAGACGATGACCTATTAGCCAAATATAAGGATATAATTAATAAGGAGTAATAGAATAGGAACTATAAATACTCAATAAAAACGCCTACAGGCATTATAGACCTGTTAGGCGTTTTTATTATTTAGTATCTCCAAATTAAATTACGCATTATGCGCCTATTATACCATAAAAATATATCTTATAAGACTTAATTGCGTAGTATTTTACGCATAAACTAAAAATAATTGCA
>JBJFCD010000179.1:0-2310 GCA_051888795.1 Lachnospiraceae bacterium
AAGTCCATGCAGGATTGGGCTGGAAAATACGTAATTACTTATGGAAGAAATTATTGAGCGAGCAAAGTTACGCCAGATATTTTGATATAAGAAATATCAATCCTAAGCACTGTTTTGAATATTTAAAAATAGACAATCCTAATCTTGATATTCTGATGAAAGCTCTTGAATTAAAAGAGCCTGAGACCATAGAAGAACTTAGCCACGTTTTGTTCGTATTATATAATTATTTCAGCGAATGGCATAATGAAGATGAATATATAGAAATCGCTAATAAACATCCAGAAGTTCTTGAGTATGCCAGAAAGAAACTTGAAAACCATGAATATCCCTTAGGCGTCAAAATAGTTTGTGACACATAAAACATCTTATCTTTTAGATCAATAGGAGAAAATAATGTCACTGACTAGAACAAAATACAGCCAGGAAGAAAAAATTCAGATGGTAAATGAGTTTGCAAAGAGTGGTTTGACCAAATGGAGCTTTGTTCTGCAGCATCCTGAATACAAGAGATCAACTCTTTTCAACTGGCTACAGAAATATTTTCCTAATAACGATTCAGGTACAGCTAAAGGAGCTGAATCATCTTTGGTTACAGAAAAGTCAAAAGACAGCATCAGCAAGTTTAAAATGGTGCTTGAAACCGCTAAAATGACAGAAGTTGAAGTAGGCGCCTACTGCAGAAGCAATGGAATTTACGCCTCTGATTTGAATACATGGAAACTTAACTGTATGAATGCCAATGACAGGAACACTGAGTCTCTTGAAAAAGAGCTAATAAGACTTAGAGCTGAGGTTAAGCTGCTAAAAGAAAAAGACAGTCAACACAGTGCAGAGCTCAAGAAAAATGAAAAAGAGCTTAACAGAATGAAGGATGCACTTGCAGAATATGCTGTAAAGGAGGCCTTCTTAAAAAAAGCTCAGGCCTTCTTCGGCAAAAACGAAGAGGATCAATAACCTCTGCTGAAGTGAAGGCTAAGATAGTCAAGTTTATCGATGACAACAATGTAAGTGTAATGGTAGATATCGTAGAGGTTGATTCCAAGCGCATTGAGGTACACAGGACATATAAACTAAGTATCTGCTATATGGCAGATATAATTGGAATAGGCCAGAATACCTATACCAACTGGAAGAAAGACTTAAAGGATAAACGAAAAGGTGCCAGGCATGATAATAATGCCAAATACACTGAAGAAGATAAAGCACAAGCATTAAATGCTCTTGCTTTAAATCCAGATATGTCTCCTGCTGAGCTGCAGGCAAAATACCTTGATGAGTATGGAATTTACCTGGGTTCAGTAAGATGGCTGTACCGTCTTTTAGAAAAAAATAAAATGAACAGTGACCGCAGTGGAAGGTGCAGCAGTAAAAAAGATAACGTAGAGCGCAGAACTCTCACTGCCACCGCTCCAAATCAGGTTTTGGTTTGGGATATCACTTACCTGTATAAGACCAATCCTCAGGGAGAGTATTATTATCTATACGCTGTAATGGATTTATACAGTCGAAAGATGGTGCACTGGGAGGTTCATGATATTCAGTCAGCGCAACTTGCAGCAAAGTTCATTGAAAAGGCTGTTCAAAAAGTAGGCTTTGTTAAGCCTTCAGATGTTCCTATAGAAGCTGAAGGCCGCAATACTGATATCTTTGGCAAGGTGCTCGAACTTCATAGTGATAATGGCGCTCCTATGAGAGGTTCTACTATGGTTGCCAAATGTCTGGAGTTGGGCATCTCATGCACCTATAACAGACCTCGCCACAGCAATGATAATGCTCATATGGAAGCTAGCTTCAGACTGCTTAAACATGGTCACGAGGTTGCTATTCCTCAAAGCTTTGATACTCTGTCACAAGCAAGAGAATGGGTTAATCAGTACTATGAATGGTACAACAACATTCATCGTCACAGTGGTATCTGCTATACCACTCCTGCTCAGTGCTATGAAGGCAAGAGTGCGGAGCTTATGGCAAAGCGTAATCAGATCATTGATGAGTTCTTTAAGGCACATCCTAAGCAGAAGGCGCTTGTTGAAGCTATCGGCAGAAAACCTTATTGGAAGATGCCTCAGAAAGCTGTAGTAATGCCATTTTATACTAAACGATCAAAGATCAAAAATAAGATCAGAGCTTGTAAGATGGATAGTGGAGACTTAGCTTTTATAGGGAAGATGAAGATGGCGAGTTAAAAGGAAAAGTTTTCCTTTTTCTCCCCCTCACCCCCTCTTTTTTCTTTCAAAAGGAAAAAATGAGGTGTGAACTTTATCAAATTTTTAATGGTAGTGTCACAAACTACCTTTACAATAACCG
>JBJFCD010000180.1:0-2288 GCA_051888795.1 Lachnospiraceae bacterium
TTGACAGAACTTATCCCAGATTTACTGGAATTGGTAGATAAGAAACGTCTGAACTTTACCATTGCTGTTGATATCTCATATATTCCGCAGGATGTACAGAAATGGATTTATGAATATATCTGTGACAATGGATTTATCAAACCGAACCAGATTGCAGCTTTAAGAAATTATCTTGGACAAGGACCGGTTACCCAGAGTCTGATGATCAGTATTCTGAACAGCCATATTCCGGTAAAGGCTCCCGCAAGAAAGGTTACGTTGAACGAAAAGAAGCTGACGAAATATTTTCCGAAGAATTATTCATCGGAAGACATGGAGAAAGTGATTGAATCATTATTGGAGAAATGGAAACAGGAACAGGAGGTAAAGTGATGGATTTTAAATATATGTACGGAAAACAGGCGGATCAGTATTCTTTTATACATATTCCAAAGATGCTGGTTACTGAAAAAATATTTACGGGAATTACCATTCATGCAAAAGTTCTCTACGGTCTTCTTTTAGACCGTATGGGAATGGCGGTAAAAAATAAATGGGTCGATGAAAGAAACCGGATGTATGTTGTTTATCCGATTCAGGAAATCCAGAAAGATATGGGAGTAACCAGAAAAAAAGCAAGGGAATGTCTGACAGAGCTTGAAAATGCCGGACTTATAGAAAAGCATTTTAGAGGCATGGGGCTGCCAAGCATTTATTACGTAAAAGACTTTGCGGTAGCGTGAGTAAGAAATGTCCATTATGGAACTACTACCGCAGGAAAGGAGAAAATATGGATCAGAAATTGATATTTCGATACTTTTACGGGAATGAAGCTGATCAGTACAGCTTCTACCGGATACCAAAACTTTTATTCAAAAATGAATATTTTAAAAATCTGAGCAGTGATGCAAAGATCTTATACGGTCTGATGCTGGACAGAATGTCCTTGTCCATTAAAAATCAGTGGTTTGATGAACAGAACCGGGCTTACATCTATTTTTCCATTGAAGATATCATGGAACTGCTGAACTGTGGAAGAAATAAAGCTGTAAAATCGCTGCAGGAACTGGATGATGAGAATGGAATCGGTTTGATAGAGAAGCGCAGGCAGGGATTTGGAAAGGCAAACATCATATATGTAAAAAGCTTCATGGTCTATGAGGAACAGGCGGAACAATCTGTAGGGGAAACACAGAAGTTTACAAAACAAACTAATGTTGATAATCAGGAAGATGCAGAAGTTTATAAAACAAACTCCATGAAGTCCCAAAAACAAACTTCAAGAAGTCCTGAAAATAAACTTCAAGAAGTTTGCAATTCAAACTCTAATTATAATAATACTAGCGATATTAAAGAGAGTAAGAATAAATCAGATCAAATCATATCCGATAGACAGAAATCAGATGTTGATGGGATGGATACAGTATCCGCTTATCAGAATCTCATCAAAGAAAACATAGATTATGATTCATTACTTATTGCGCATCAGTATGACGAAGCATTGATTCAGGGCATTTATGAGCTTATTCTAGAAACCGTTCTGTGCAGTAGTGAAAAGATCCTGATTGCAAGTAACTGGTATCCGGCGGAGCTGGTACGCAGTAAATTTTTAAAACTGAATTATTCCCACATCGAGTATGTTCTTGACTGTTTCAAGAAGAATACATCAAAGGTGAAAAATATCAAGAAATATATGCTGGCAGCATTGTTCAATGCCCCGACAACAATCGATGGGTACTATAAGGCAGAAGTGAATCATGACATGCCACAGTTTGCTGTCTGACTGAGAGGAGGAGAAAGATGTTTTGTTTAAAGCTCATTGGGAAAATATTATTGATTCCGGTCTGGTTTATTCTCATAATCGTGGGAATACTCGTTAAGCTGGTTGTGAATATGGTTTCAATTGCTAAATCATTTGTGGTGCTTGGACTGGTAGCTTTGGCAATAGGAACGATTATCTGTTACCAGGATTGGGTGCAGGTTGTATTTTTGTTCTGCCTGATCGTTTCAGCATTTCTGGTTTTGTATGTAAGTGTATTTATAGATGCTGCGATTGATCTGGCCCGGGAAAAATTAGTGAGAATATTGTTAGCATAGAGGAGGAGAAGAACCATGATTAAAGAAAATGATTATATCCAATTACCACCGCTTCGTAGAGATACGGATTTGAAAGTGGTTATGGCATTGTGGGAATATGTAAAGATGCCAGAAGAATCCAGGCAAAAGGTCTTAGCATTTTTAGATGAATCAGAAAAGAATAATCCAAGTGGGGAGCTTCCCCCACTTGATTATCTGCAATCACTTCCTGT
>JBJFCD010000181.1:0-2284 GCA_051888795.1 Lachnospiraceae bacterium
TTTGTCTGCTTTGCAGACCCGAATCCCGCGCCAAGACTCGCGAGCGAGTCTTGAACTCAATTATATTTTCTCAGGATAAGCATATGGAGAGTCAATAATTTTTGGAATTCATATAATATTAAACAAATGTTAATCAGAAACATCACTAGAATATGGTATGTTCATGGTGTTAATTACTTACAGGCAATATATTCCAAAACATTTTAATCTTGCTAAGGAGGAATAAATATGGGACTGTATCTATATTCTTTAACGTGTTTCTTTATACCATGCTTAATATGGCAAATACTGAATAAGAGAAGAATCAAGGGACAAAAGTGCGGGACAAGACATTTTATATGGACATATTTTTTTATGTTTTACTGTTACCTTGCGGTACAGGATGCTGCCGGTATTGGAACAATATGGGATTTGATTGATTATGGAAAAATTGAAGGATCTGTCAACCTCATTCCTTTTCAGTCAGAGGGAGTTATGACTTACATTCTTAATATTATTATGTTTATGCCGCTTGGTTTTTTACTTCCTTTAATATGGAAAGAATTCAGAAGATTATATAAAGTAACAATTACAGGATTTTGTTTTTCGTCTGTGATTGAACTATGTCAGTTATTCTGTCTTAGGACTACAGACATCGATGATCTGATTATGAATGTAATCGGAACAATCATAGGATATTTTGTTTGGCTATTGTTTCACAAGATATTTAGGTTTAGCGGAGAAAAAGCCATTGCTTTAAGTAAAGCAGAACCGGTAATTTATTATGTGTTGGGAGTCGTTGGAATATTCTTTCTATATAATTGGAGAATTTTTTATTGATCAGTCGAGTGCGTAAAGTAGTTTCAGCGTCTAGAACCTCTGATAAATCAAATTCTAGACACCCAAAATAACTCAAAATGAGAAAATCTAAAAATTATATAAAGGGTGTTGACAAATGAAATAGAGAGTGCTAAATTAATACTCGAAGATGTTAGCACTCTTTAATTTTGAGTGCTAACAGAAGAGAATCTGAGAGGAGGAGGATGCATGGTAGCAGAGCATGGATTAAGCGAGAGAAAACTTAAGATTCTGCATGCGATTATCAAAAACTACTTGGAAACTGGTGAGCCGGTTGGTTCAAGAACAATTTCAAAGTATACAGATTTGAATCTAAGCTCAGCGACAATTCGTAATGAGATGGCAGATCTGGAAGAGCTTGGTTACATCATACAGCCTCATACGTCAGCAGGACGTATCCCTTCAGATAAAGGATATCGGTTATATGTAGATATGCTGATGGATGAAAAAGAGCAGGAACTGATGGAGAAAGAAGAGCAGATGCTTCAGAAAGCAGATAAGATGGAACATCTTCTGAAACAGGCTGCAAAGGTTCTGGCGAATAATACGAATTATGCCACGATGGTTTCTACTCCGATGAGTAACAGTAATAAAATTAAGTTTATCCAGCTGACTATGGTGGATGACGAACAGCTCATTGCGGTGATTGTTCTTGGAGGAAATGTAATTAAGAATAAGATCATCCATGTAGAGGAACCACTCAGCAATGAGAATCTTTTAAAACTCAATATGCTTCTCAACACAACATTGAATGGGATGGCTATTGAGGAGATCAATTTAGGATTGATTGCAAGGCTGAAGGAACAGGCAGGGATTCACAGCGTAGTGATCGGAAATGTTCTGGATGCGGTAGCAGATGCGATTCAGGTGGATGAGGATATGCAGATTTACACCAGCGGTGCAACGAACATTTTCAAATATCCTGAACTTTCTGATAAGCAGAGCGCACAGGAAATTATCAGTGCATTTGAGGAAAAACAACAGCTCACAGAGCTTGTAACACAGACTTTATCGAGAGAGGATAATACCGGAATTCAGGTTTACATTGGTGATGAGACACCGGTACAGACGATGAAAGATTGCAGTGTCGTTACAGCAACTTATGAATTGGGTGATGGCATGAAGGGAACGATAGGTATTATCGGACCGAAAAGAATGGATTACGAGCATGTGTTAAAATCAATGAAACGATTGCAAAATGAGCTGGATGAAATGTTTCATAATGACGGGGTTTCCCGCAACAAAGATTCTTCAGATGGATAAGAAAATATGAAATCTAAATTTGAGTAAGAAAGGTGGAATAACCCTTGGAGAAACAGGAGAAAAGCCAGGAAGAAATGGTAAAGGAAGCGGTGGAAGAAGCAAAGAAGACCGCAGCCAGACAGGCAGAAGAGTCTGAGTCTAAAGAGCCTGAGGCTAATGAAGCTGTTGAAAGCGACCATGACAG
>JBJFCD010000182.1:0-10107 GCA_051888795.1 Lachnospiraceae bacterium
ACAAGTCGCACACTGTGGACGATTGCCTGCTTTTCAAACTCCGGATAGTCCATAGTTGCACTGTTGTCGGCTTTGTCCGAAATCGCCCGAATTATGACATACGAAACTTTGTTCAGATATGCCGCATGCGCAATCCCTGCTCCTTCCATCTCTGTACAAAGTGCGTGAAAATTATTCACGATCCGTTCTTTTACTTCAGAAGATGAAATAAACTGATCTCCACTTGCAACTCTTCCGGTAAATGTATGGATCTCCGGATTGGCTTTCTCATTAGCCACTCTCGCTTTTTCCACAAGCTCTGCATCCGCAGGAAATGCCAGCGTATCCATACGCGGAACCTGCCCTACCGGATCACCGAATACCGTTGCATCCATATCATGGTGAACCGCATCCGTAGAAATCACCATGTCCCCGATATCAATCCTCGCATCAAGAGACCCTGCAATCCCTGTATTAATCAATGTATCAACACCAAATGCATCAACAAGAATCTGCGCACAGATTCCTGCATTCACCTTTCCAATCCCGCTTCTTACAACGACCACTTCTTTCCCGCAGAGAATCCCCTTGCAGAACACCATAGAAGCCTTCGTCACAGTCTCCTGGATCTCCATTGCCTCCTTCAGTGCGATAACCTCTTCCTCCATTGCTCCGATAATTCCTACCATCTTTTAACGCCTCCTAATTACAGTATATTTATCATTTTTCAAATCTCAGGTTCAATGCTTCGGTTCATTTTAAACTGGTTTTTATTATAACCGATAATTTGAATGTTGGCTACACTGAAAACGAATACCACGAAATCACCTCTAAAAATCTGGTATTTCCCATTATTCTCTGCTATAATGCTTTTGATATATTCTCATATAAATACACAGCTAAAGGAGGATTTTTCCATGGATTATAGACCATTCGGTGTCTGCTCACAGCTAATTCGTGTAGAAGTGGAAGATGATATTGTAAAAAGCGCAGAATTTATAGGTGGCTGCAGCGGCAACACACAGGGGATTGCCCGCCTTGTCAAAGGAATGAAGGTAGAAGAGGCCATCTCCCGTCTGGAAGGAATCAGATGTGGCTACAAAGAAACTTCCTGCCCGGATCAGCTTGCAAAAGCACTCCGACTTGCATCACAGCAGTAAATCAAAGAAGATATAACGGAAAAAAGGATACCTTACGGTATCCTTTTTTCCATTTGATTCGCTTTCTTTTTGGTGCCGGAAAACATCCGGCGTGTGCAACTTTTCGAGGTTTTCGGTAAATAAATTTGGTTTAATTTGTGAATAAATCACTGTTTCTTTAATAATTTTACTTTTTCTCTTTTTTCGCCTATGCTTACTCGATGTAGATACCATCAGTAAAACTACTGCTTACATCATCATTGGCTGAATGCGTACATCTCACACGGTAATAGTAGCCGCCTTCCACATCCAACTGTCTGTTTGATGATACCATATCCGCATTTTCATTGAATTTGATCCAGCCATCATAGCTTTCCCAGGATTCATCATCTTCCTGTGCTCTCTCTACAAGAACAGCCACACCGACTCTCTCTACGGTGTACGATGCAATAGTAGATCCTCCGACATAGAGCTTCCCATTCCCTAATCGGACACATTTTGAATAGCCTGTCAACAAATCCTCTCCCCTGGTTATCTTTGTATCATAACCTATAGACTCACTTTCCTGAGTCAGATAAGATCCGTCAATCTGCTGTAAGCCTTCATCTGCCTGTACGTTCATTCCCACACTCAACATACAAAACATGAGAACCAAAATACAGGCAACTGAAATTATTTTCGTTTTCTTTCTCATTCCATACCTCCATATCTACCTTTATCCCTCATTATATAAGACACATAACAAATAAAAAACTGACGCACTTTTAGAAAAAAAACAAATTATTTAAAATAATCATAAATTCTTTCTTACTTACCTTTCCAACAAGGAAATACTCTAGTCCTTTGTATTTAAAATTTGCAGAACATTTTACTTTTTTTGTCGTTTTCACCTCATATATTGTTAATTCTACATTATTACCATTTATGCTTATTTCTTCTTGATCAACAATCTCATCCTCAACATCTATCCCAAAAGAAGCTCCTCTATAATCCGCACTTATTATATAAATCATATTTTCTCCATTATAATTATATAAAAGCTTACCTATTTGTAAATTCTCATCTAAATCCATTTGAATAAACTTCATTTCTTTTAATACGCTAACAAGCTTTACTGGTTCTACCCCAAAAGTATCTTTTATCTCCTGATATGCTTTTTCCTCATCTTCATTTTCTATTACCTTATTGTTCTCATCGGACGTTACCTTTGTTACTTCCCTTCCTCCAATTGCCTTTTTAATAACTTTGGTAATTCTCTCTGCCCCGCCCATGCTGGTCATTCCAATTGCCAGCACGAGTACAAGCGCTGCTGCCAATGCCAGATACATTTTCCGACTGCGCTTTTTGTGTACTCGTTTTTGTCTTTCTTGCACCTTGCGTCCAATCTCTAACGCTTCTCTGTCTTTTTTCGATAATTTCGCATAGATATCCATATCCGTCAGTTCATCTGAACATTCTGCTTCATACTGAGCTATTCTCTTCTGCAATTGCTTCTGAATTGCCTCTTTTTGATCTTCGGAAATGTCTTCTATATCAGACGCACGGATCTCTTCACGGATTGCATCTGCTTCACTATGAAGCTCGTCCCTCAATATCTGCTCCATATTTTCCTGTTGTTTTTTCATAAATAAACACCTCTTAAAATTGCACACTCTGTCTGGTCCCTCTTGACCAAATTAAACGAAAACGATAATATAACTATATCATATTATATTTTAATATATAGTAAAAGATTAATTCATCCTGGGAGGTCACTATGAAACGTATTATCTTAACCGGAGGCGGTACTGCCGGTCACGTTACCCCGAATATTGCTCTTCTTCCCCGTCTTAAGGAACTGCAATACGATATTCACTATATTGGTTCATATAACGGAATCGAAAAGGAGCTTATCGAACAGTTCGGAATTCCTTATCACGGAATTGCTACCGGAAAACTCCGCCGCTATTTCAGTGTCCAGAATTTTACAGACCCATTCCGTGTTCTTAAGGGTATGAATGATGCGAAAAAGCTGGTAAAGATACTAAAACCTGATGTTATTTTTTCAAAAGGCGGATTCGTATCCGTTCCTGTTGTTCTGGCCGGAAAACGTTGTCATGTTCCGACTATCATTCACGAATCTGATATGACACCGGGACTTGCCAATAAAATTTCTCTGTCGGCTGCCACTAAAGTATGTTGTAATTTCCCGGAGACTCTTCAGTATCTCCCAGAAGGAAAAGCAGTCCTTACAGGATCCCCGATTCGTCAGGAGTTATTGAGCGGTGACAAATACAAAGCCCGTGAGTTTTTGGGATTTACCTCTGACAAACCGGTAATTTTAGTTGTAGGTGGAAGCCTTGGTGCTGTTGCTGTCAATAATGCAGTGCGCTCAATTCTTCCCGAGCTTTTAAAATCCTATCAGGTCATTCATTTATGTGGTCGCGGCAAGGTTGATGAGTCCTTAAAGGGACTTGAAGGCTACGCACAATTTGAATACATCAAAGAAGAACTGAAAGATCTCTTCGCACTCACGGATGTTGTAATCTCCAGAGCCGGTGCAAATGCTATCTGCGAACTTCTGGCATTACATAAGCCGAATCTTCTGATTCCTCTTTCTGCAAGCGCAAGTCGCGGTGACCAGATTTTAAATGCCCGTTCTTTCGAACGTCAGGGCTTTAGTATGGTTCTGGAGGAAGAAATGTTAAGTGATGAAGTTTTGCTCGGTGCAATTAATAACTTATACAAAAATCGCGAGCAGTACATCACTGCTATGAAATCTTCTTCTCAGCAAAATTCAATTGATACGATTATCGAACTGATTGAATCTGTCTCAAAATAACGCATATGTTTCTTTTTGTGACAATAGCATAAAAACAGGTGTCAGATTGACACCTGTTTTTATAATCTTTTCAAGCGTTCGTATTCTTCTTTATAATTTTTCTTAATCCATTTCTTCGCCCGATACAACATACTATGCAGTACCTCCAACGACACACCCATACTTTCCGCCACTTCCTTTTGCGGTTTTTCCAGAAGGTATGTAATGGTAACCGCATCATACCATCTTGTGTTTACCCGATACAGCTCATCTAAAATCCTGTCCAAAAGTTCCTGACATTCGCTGTGATACAAATTTACGATAAACTCTTCTTCGGGACTTTCTGTGTACATGCCGTTCTCTGTGTCATCATAGATTTCCTCGGCCGGAACTTCACGCGTATAATCTCTTTTGTAATTTAATGCCATGCGCTTTGTCGTTGTGAGAAGCCACGAACTGACCGCATCTATATTAATATTTTTCCTGTTAATGTACAGTTTATAGAAAACTTCCTGCACGATTTCTTCTGTCGTATGTTGATTTCCGGAGTAATGCAGTGCCGTTTTATACACTGCGTTTACATTTGCATTGTAAATCTCAGTGTACTGGGCGTTATCGTCTGAATTTACTCCCACTTGAATATCCTTCTCTTTCTGTTATACTATTTTTTCCTCAATGATCCGGCAGACATCTGTCTTACGGATCTCTGTGACATTTTATATTCTGGATAAAATATCATTCTTGTCCTCTTCTGTAAGCTCTCCCATATTCCATCCCATTCCTACATTGTCATCCTTATATCTTGGAATCAGATGCAAATGGAAATGGAAAACAGTCTGTCCTGCTGCCGGTCCGTTATTCTGCACCAGATTGTAACCGTCACATCCGAGCACCTCTGTCATCTTTGTGATCATCTTCTTAGCCAGAATCATTGCCTTTCCGGCAAGTTCATCATCCAGCTCATAAAGGTTTGCATAATGCTCCTTTGGTATGATCAGAGCATGTCCTTTCGATGCCGGACTCGCGTCAAGAATCACACGGAAATCCTCATCCTCGTAAAGTGTAGCTGTCGGAATATCTCCATTTGCAAGTTTACAAAAAATACAATTTTCATCTTTCATGTTCGTTATCCTCCCTTTCTTAAAACTTAAAGTCTAAAAATGTCTTTTTTTTCATTATTTTTTTCATTGATTATTTCTCTGTCTAACGCTAAACTCTTAATGCAGAAAGGGCGGTATTACTATGTTTTCAGCAAAAGATTACGACAAATTACAACAAATTATGGATGAGAGTCCCGAACATGCAGAACTCCTCACCCGTCTTCTTGATACACATCAGATGACACTCAGCGCAATCAGTCATGAAATCAGAAATCCTCTGACACTCATATACAGCACCCTGCAGCTTATCTCTTCCCAACACCCGGAAGTTGCCACCTTTAAGTATTGGGATCAGCTTATGCAAGACGTGGAATATATCAAATTATTATTGGAAGAACTGTCCTCTTACAATAACAGCAGCAAACTGAATACTTCTCTTACCGAGAGCGACACATTTTTTAAAGCGGTCTCTCTTTCGTTTGCAGCCGCCATCGCAGATACCGATATTGAATTTGTATCCCAGATTTCCCCGGATCTTCCAGATATCATATGCGACAGTGTCAAAATACGGCAGATACTCCTCAATCTTTTAGGAAATGCTAAAGATGCGGTGTCCTCTGCCAAATCTGCCTGTCCACGAATATCTATGGAAGTCTTTTCAGAACCGGGGCATTCTCAGAACCCAGACAGGAACGTCTCTCAGAGCAATCATACTCATATCCTTGTCAGAATCTCTGATAATGGCTGCGGTATTTCTCCTGAACATCTGGAACATATCTTCGAACCATTTGTAACCTATAAAACAGGGGGTACCGGGCTTGGTCTGGCTATTGCGAACCGCATTGCGCTCGCACACGGGGGCCTACTCACAGCAACCTCATCCCCTGAAAGTCTGACGGTATTTACTCTTGCGCTTCCAGTAAAGTAATACTGCCAGTATGAACCCGGATATCAGCCCGCCGATATGGGCTGCATTGTCCACACCTCCGCTTGTAAAGCCATAGTACAGTGACACAACGATCATAAAGACAATTCCTCTGCCGTTAATCGTGCCAATCCGTCCTCTATTACGAATCGCCACATAGAGAAGCGCACCGATCAGTCCAAAAATCGCGCCCGATGCGCCTGCTGAGACAGCATAACTTCCTACTCGGATATCCCATATTGCTGACAGAATATTTCCGCAGAGTCCACTGGCAAAATATATGATCAGATACTTGATCTTTCCAATCTCTATCTCCAGATTGGAACCAATCACTACAAGAACGATCATATTATTCATCAGGTGATCAAATCCAAAATGTAAAAACATACTGGTAAATATGCGGTAATACTCCCCATTCTCTACAATATACGGCACATACATCGCTCCGTGATAAAGCATAAATTCCGGATCTTCCGTCATCCCCTGCAGCGTCAGCACCAAAAATACTATGACATTCGCTATCGCCAATAAAATTGTAATATACGGTTTTCTCTGATAATTTCCTCTTTTTTCCATATAACGATTTTCTCATTATCCAAAGAAACTGTCAACCAAAATCCAAAAAAAGCTATTTTCGCTCCAGATCATTATGCTGCAAATATACAAAGATTTTATGTTGATAAGGTCTTTATTTTTTTATCTTTACACTCTTCGGACTGCTCCAGGAAGAATAATAATTTACACCCGAAACCTTTTTATATGACCGGACATATACTTTATAAGTCTTCCCCTTTTTCACTCCGGAAATAACTTTGCTGACGGAAGAAGCTTTTTTAACGGTTACAGTTTTTCCGGATGATCCTGCCACATACTTCACCTGATACCCGGTTGCACTACTGTTCTTGCTCCACTTGATCTTCATCTTTTTCCCCGTTACATTTTTTAAACCGGTAATAGATGGTGTTTTCAATCGTACAATTTTCTTTTCACTTGTACTGCCACTATAACTGGAATCACAATATGCTTTTACTTTATAATAGTAAGTGACACCATTTTTACTCTTTACAGCAGTGTCTGTATAACTGACTGTTGCCCCATTGGTAATGGTTTTCACCTTTTTCCAACTTCCACCGGAAGTTTTTCGCAAAACCTCATACTTTGTTGTACCTTTAGCTTTAGACCATGTAATCTTGATTCCTTTCGCAGTATTGCTTACATCAGTAAGAACCGGAACCCGTAAATCGGAAATAGATTTTACATTAGATTTACTTGTGTAAATGTATTTTGTTCCGTCTGTCGTATAGGCTTTGATACAATATGAAATCGCTCCCTTGTCAGGATCCGGATCTGGATCTGTCCAAGTCGTTGTATTACTAGTTGAAATCGTCTTAATCTTAGAATAATCTCCATCACCCATCTTGCGGTAAATCGCATAGCCAAGGGCACCTGACTCTTTTTTCCATTTTAAATTTACCCCTGAATCAGAAGTAGCCGCAGAAATAAGTGTTGGTACCTGGCTGATTGGTGAAATGCTACTGGATAACGAATCTGTATAATTGCCCTCCCCAAGTATCGTCTGTGTCACCTCATCAAGGGTTCCGATGCCTCCATACCAGGTTTTAGATGAAATCCAATAGTCCACATCTTCTGTCAATATTTTCTCTCCATCAACTACTGCAAGATATGGTTCAAACTCACTGTCATCAAAAGGCAATGGGCCGATTTTAGTAAAGATCATTCTGCAATTTTTTATTGATTTTGGATAGACGGTTATCGTAACAGACGCGGAATCCGCTATATATTCCGAAGTTGCCGCGGCTTCAATCTTTATCTTAGCGGTACCTATTCCTACAATCGTTACTGTACCGTCCGCCGCTACTTTTACAATATCTGTGTCATCGGAAGAATAACTTAGCGCTGCATTTCCCAAGGCAGTAGCCTGAAGATTAAAACTCTTATCACCATAAGTTTTTGTCAAATTATCTGCAACCGTAATCTGTTGTTTTTCCAGGGCCATGATATTTAATGTGTAGGAAACACTTTTTTCTGTATAGTTTTTGCTTTCCCGGGCAGTTGCTGTAATTGTACAGCTGCCTGTTTTTTTCAATGTTACATTTCCATTAGAGGTAACACTTGCAATATCAGGATCACTGGATGAATATTGAATTGTCCCATCTGTCTCATACGTCAAAGGGTTTTTCACATTTTCTTCTATTAAACCACAATTGACAACGGACATTTTGAAACTCAGGGTTGGCTCTGCCTTATGAATGGTAAACGGTATTCTGGCAACTCCCACATAATTACCATTATCCACACCCGAAATTATCACATATGCTGTTCCGCTGTTTTTGTTGTTCGAATATGAAATCTCATAATCTACATCCTGCTTTAAAGTTTTGCCGTTATCCTTTACGATAACTTCCGGCTCTATATCCTTACCATTATATACGTAATCGTACCCTGAAAGTTCAACAATACAATCGGAAAGGTTGGATGCCTCAGGGTTCCATGTCTTCCATGTAATGCTTGACGCATCATAACTTTCATTTTCTATTTCGCCCCAAGTAGTATCCCCGATCGGATAATATGCAGTCAATGATGCATTTTTAAA
Organism: Lachnospiraceae bacterium; assembly: GCA_051888795.1. GTDB lineage: Bacteria > Bacillota > Clostridia > Lachnospirales > Lachnospiraceae > MD308. The sequence continues at coordinate 8,558 of JBJFCD010000182.1, forward strand.
TGCATAAGTACCTATTTCAGGTCGATTTCCATAAAAATAAATCTTGCTTACACGAGAATCTCCAAAAGCTCCGAAGCCTATAGAGCTGATACTCTTCGGAAGAAAAACATATGCTGGCTTCTTTGTAAGATAAAAAGCATATTCTGCAATTGTTTTGACCCCTTCCGGCACAATATAGGTGTCCGATCCATTGATTGGATAAAAAAGCAACGTTTCGCCGGAGGCATCATACAACACTCCATCCATACCGGAAAAATTACTGTTTCCATCCTCAACATATATCGCTTCCATCTTTTCGCAGTCTGTAAAGGCAAAACTGCCAATTGTTTTAACACTTGCCGGAATCGTAATAGATGTCAAATACTTGCATCTGCTGATTGCTTCATCTTCCAGAGTAGTAAGTGTATCAGGCAAAATCAGGCTGTTAACCGGATTATTAGAATAACTTTCCCCATAGTAAAATGCTTTTTCACCAATCGTGGTAATTGTATGTCCATCGATTGTTGACGGCACAACAATATCTGATTCAAATCCATCATACTGAACAATTTTTGCAGTACCATCACTGCTTGAGTACCTGTACATAAATCCGGTATTTTCCTTCTGGACACTATAATATCTCGGTGCTGTCCCTGAATATCCCGCATCAGCAATGTAAACAAAAGAGCCTATTGACACAGCAACATTCCTGTGACCGGAACCTGCCCCACTGTCATTTGCTGCATACCTTATATGAGCTGCAAGACCGACTTTATCACAGAGATATAAGATGGCCGAAGTACTGGCCCAACAGTCTCCGCCTCCCGCTACAATCATCCCTACATACCCGGAATAACTCGCACTATAATTATACTGCGCCGGAAATGCCGTAATGACCTCTAATTTTTCCAGTTCAGACATTTCATCAGTTATTTTTTCTGCAGCATAATCATCCATCACTTTTTGTGCATATTCCTGCGCATAGTCATGAACATTCACGGTAATATAATAGGTGGCTGAATTAGTTTTTACCTGAATTACAGAGGTGCCAAACTCTACCTCAACTCTTGTCTTTGCCCCTTCAATATACATCGTTGTCCAATAGCTGATGCTCCCGCTACCTTCAACAAGATACCATGTTGTTTTTGCCGGTTTTATTACCCCTGATTTAGAAACGGTTACGCTTTCTCCACTGTAAACAGAATAGACTGGCGCATTATCGTCAGACTCCTCAATCTGATATGTCTGAGCATATGAAGAAGGAATTTCCAAATATTCCTCATAAGTTTCACTCATAGCATACAAATCGACTTGAGAGACCTGAACGGATTTTGTCTGAACTTTACTTTCGCTATCTGCCGATCCAATTTCTGATTCAAACAGGTCTTCACCCTGCTCCATCTGATACTCAAACGGAATTTCTTCTGATAATTCTTCCTCTCCATACTCTCCACTATCTGCTGCCAGTGCAGTTAACTGCAACATGCAAAAACACAGAGCTAACATCGGTATTAATACGGACAAATATTTTAACCGCTTTTTCATTAGCTTCTTCCTCCTCATAACACTTC
>JBJFCD010000183.1:0-2282 GCA_051888795.1 Lachnospiraceae bacterium
AACATGAAGTGTTCGATATGATTGAAATAGATATAGCGTTAGAAGAACATGGATTGCCGTGTTTTATCGAGTAATTACGAGGTCGCCTCAGATGCGACCTCATTTTTTTAGACTTATGATATAGTAACCCCAGAAACAAAACTAAGTTTACGGAGGTAAGGATCATGAGAAAAAATTTAACAGAAATCGTTTTTATTTTAGACAGAAGTGGATCAATGAGAGGATTAGAAGCAGACACAATTGGCGGATATAATTCATTGATTGAAAAGCAGAAACTGGAAGAGGGAGAAGCAATTGTTTCCACAGTTCTCTTTGATGACTTGCAGGAAGTGTTACATGACAGAGTGGATATCCAGAATATTGCTCCGATCACAGAAAAGGAATACTATGTTCGTGGATGTACAGCTCTGTTAGATGCAGTTGGCGGCGCAATTCACCACATTGGAAATGTTCACAAATATGCGAGAGAAGAAGATAGACCGGAGAAAACACTGTTTATTATTACAACAGACGGAATGGAAAATTCCAGTCACAGATATACGTTTGATAAGGTGAAGAGAATGGTTGAAAGGCAGAAAGAAAAATACGGATGGGAATTCTTGTTCCTGGGAGCCAACATTGATGCAATTGAAGTGGCCGGACGCTTTGGTATCAACGCCGATCGCGCTGTGAATTATGAATGTGACAGTAAAGGGACAGAAGTGAATTACCGGGCACTTAGTAAAGCGGTAAGCAGAGTCAGAGTTTGCGAATACAGCGATATGGAAGAAGCTTTAGGCGCATCCTGGAAGGCTGAGATCGAAGCAGATTATAAGAAGAGACATAGACGATAAAATATAGTGGGTGGTGATAGCATGAAAAGAAATATTTGGTTAGATGGAATCGTGGGTGTTGTAGTAGGAGATGCATTAGGATTACCGGTTCAGTTCATGAGTCGTGAGGAACTGGTGGAAGAGCCTGTAACAGATATGATAGGATTTGGAACATTTAATATGCCGGCGGGATCCTGGTCGGACGATAGTAGCCTTACATTGGCAACACTTGATAGCATCAGAGAATGTGATGGCATAGATTACAAAGACATTATGGAGCGATTTGCGGATTGGTTAGTGAATGGAAGATATACACCATTTGGAAAATCTTACGATCAGGGAGCAACTTGTATAAAAGCAATTACGAATTACATTGAAAATCCAGATGTAGAGACATGTGGAGCAACCGGTGAATATGCAAATGGTAATGGCGCTTTGATGAGAATTATGCCGGTTTGTCTGTGGGCGTATAAAAAAGAAAAGTCAAATGAGTGGACAGAAAAAGAAGCTTTGGAAGCTGTTCACAAAGTATCAGCTCTTACACACAATCATCTTCGCTCACAAATGGCCTGCGGCATTTATTATTTTATGATCAAAAGTATCCTGGAAAATGAAGGGGCTTTATTAAAGAGATTGCAGGATGGAGTCGACAATGCAGTGGCTTTCTATCACATGGACAATGAAAATCAGGTGCAAATGTCTTTCTATCACAGATTGATGCATTTAGAAGAGTTTAAAAATATTTCTGTTGGAAAGATTGCAAGCAGCGGATACGTAGTAGACAGCATTGAAGCAGCGGTGTGGTGTTTGCTTAATACGAACAGCTTAAAGGATTGTTTGTTAAAAGCGGTGAACCTTGGTTATGATACAGACACTGTTGCAGCAATAGCAGGAGGACTTGCTGGGTTATATTATGGATACAAAGATATTCCAGAAGAATGGTTGGGGAAGATTCAGAAAAGAGAGTGGATTGAGGAAATGTGTAATTAAAGAATGGAATTATAAAAGAGGGTCATTTACCGCGAAGACGATAGATGACCTTTTTGGTTGGGAAGAAGGAAGACGTCAATGAAGATTAATTGGTTTACCGTTTACTTTCCGGCCTCTTTTTTTTAATGTCGCTTGGCATGCGACCTGATAGGTTTTGTTTGTTGCTAAAGTGGGAAATAGATAAGAATGAACCGGGATAGTGTTTTGAAATCAATACGGAATGAAAATAACTGTGAAAAAAACAAATATGTTTTATAATGGAAACAAGAGATGTAAAGGCAGGTGTGGAAGTATATGGCAAATAAAGAATTGATTGAGGAAGTTGGAAAGTACATAGACAAATACTACGAGCCAGGGACAGATGATATTAAGGTGGATGAAGAAATGAAATCCATCTTTGATAAAATAACAAACTTCCGAAAAAGGAGAAAGGAACAGAAGAAGCAGGAAGCACCTGCTGACTATGAGACAGATATGTCT
>JBJFCD010000184.1:0-2270 GCA_051888795.1 Lachnospiraceae bacterium
CGGTACAATTACTGCGTAAGCAACCCGGTAAATTATAGTGATCCGAGTGGAAATGCACATGTAATTGATGAACTGGGGAGAGTAAGATACAACGAAAAAACAGGCAGTTTAATGGGAATTACTTTACGCCAAGACTTGCTTTCAATTATGCCGAGTGTTTCGTCAGTAATTGAAGATGTTATTTTTATAATGGAAACTTATCAAATTGTGGATAATGCTATTCTGAAAGTATGTGAAGAGAATCCTACGGCTCTAGAAACAGCAATAGAAAATGCTTATATGGAGAACAGAACGAAAATTTGCTATAGTAATGAATTGAGTGTTAGTAATAAAATTGTGGAATTTATGCTAACTGAAGAGGGGACTAGAAATACAAAACTGATAGATGGGGAAGTATGGCATTTTCAGTATGATACAGGGGCAAAATCAAAACCTGATTGGACAATTGGATATGGAACAAAGATAGATGAGAATGAATATCCAGATGGAATATCAGATGAAATGGCAAAAGATTTTTTTAACGAATATATTGATAGTTCAGAAGGAACATTGAATTTGTTTTTGGAGACAGGAGGAACTTTAGATTGTGCAGATAATAAGAAGGAGTCACTTCAATTGACTCAACAGCAGTATGATGCTTTGATTTCGTTAGCCTATAATGCAGGGAAAGATATGTTTACAAATCCATTATATGAAGGAACACAAGATGTTGTAAGAAATATGGGGCTTAAAAAAATTTCAGGAGAAGAACTGTATGGAGAAGCATACTGGGCAGGACCTAAAGCGGAGAGTACGGGATTGGTTCAAAGAAGGAAAAGAGAGTTGATAATATTAAAATATGGGATTTATATAAATAAAGACGCAACGACATTAGAAGATTTATTTTTCTAAAACTTTATATCGGGGTAATATATATATTATCCCGATATTATTATGTGGTATATAGAAGGAGCATAAATGGTGAAAAAAAGAAAAATAATAGCAGTTACTGTCCTTTTAATTATTTTTCTGGGAATATTTTTTCAATTCCAAAATGATGTTGGAGATAGACAGAAGAATATTGTTCAAGATACTGAGCAGGAAACCGTGCAGGATATTGAAGATGATAGCATTCGGGATTTTGTAGAGGAATCTGTAAGAAAACAGGAGGAATTGTGTTCTTTTGCAGAAGGAACATGGATTTTTGCAGATTTTTATCCGCTTCTTACCGGACTATCTTCAAGAGATTCAGCGGAGGATTATCTAAACAAAAAAATTAGTTTTTCATTATCAGATGAAAAGGAATTATTTTTAGAATTCAATAATAAGAAGTATCAGTTGGTTCGTGTTCGACCGCTTGCAAACCACTATTTGATGGATTCTGGTTATTCGGCATATATAGAACGGCAGGTTTTAGATGGATATACATGTGTATTACTTTTTGAAAATGATGAGGAACAGCTAGAAATTTATATCAATGAAAATGAAAAAATGTTTTTGCAAATTATTGATGATGTGGCTGACTATGCATATTTTATGCTGGAAAAAATTACAGGGGATAAAAAGGAAGAGATGAATCTTGCTTATTTTCAAAATAAAGCAGAGTATTTGATAGATGAGTGCAAGTTACACCATCGGTATAGTAATTTGGAAATTGACATAAAGCGATTAGGAGCAAAGGAGAGTGAAACGGAATTTTTATGCGATAAAGATATTACAGTAGATATAAAAAACCAAACGGTTATTTTGCAGTTTGATGAAGAAACTTTGCAATTAGAAAATGTTGAAGAAGTTATGGGACTGAGTGTGTCATTTATGTTTGACTCAACAACGATATGCTTAGGTGGTCAAAGCGCGTTGCTTTATACATTTGTAAATGAGAAGTATCGGATACAAATTATGGAGAGATCAGATGGTAAATCGTTTATTAAAGTAATTTATGGAGAATCGGATGAAGCAGACATCTATCTGTGCGATAGTGAGTAATAGAAAGCTTTAGAACATACGATAAACCTTGGTCATATCTAAATAAAACACAGAATCGGAGATAGTTCACAGGCTGTATTAGCCGTGAACATCTCCGATTTTGTTGTCATGGATTATTGCTTTTTAGAAGGCATACATTAGTATACACCTACGGGTATGATGCCATGGGCAACCGCACAGCCATGACGAAGACGGCTGAGGACGGAACGGTTGCAGAATGGCATAAATACGAGTACAATGAAAGCAACCAGCTGGTGGAGCAGAACATCAACGGAGAACCAGATACGGCATATGTATACGGTTCC
>JBJFCD010000185.1:0-1065 GCA_051888795.1 Lachnospiraceae bacterium
TAAGATGTCGCCTGTGATGCGACCATGCAAGATAAAACAGGCGGTAGGATAAGAGAAAAGAGGTGAGGTGTATGGGATTTTTCGATACTCTGTTTGGAAATAAAAATCAGATTCCGACAGTTACATCTATTCTTCCGGCAGCGGCAAAGAACGAGATTATGTCCGGAAGACTTCCAATCCTGAAGACAGATCAGTTGTTCCTGAAACGTGGCGAAAAGATTCATTTTATTGACAAAGCGGTCAATCTGGAAGAAAAGATGGTGAAGCAGTATCGCCATTATGGGCACAGCAGTCCTGGATTGTTTAAAGGGACAAGGTGGAGTTCCGGTCAGGGAAAAACCATTGAACATACAGAGCTGGTGCAGCACCGGGGAATCCTGTACATAACCAATCAGAGGATCGTATTTCAGGCAAAGGAATGGGGATTTGATAAGACGTATCGTTATCTCACAGCAATTACACCATACAGTAATGCCTGTGAGATGCAGTTTGGAAATAAAAGCTATTGTCTGGTAGTTGCAGACGGAAATGTATTGTATCAAGCATTACAGTTGATAAAGCAGAGGAGGCAGATACCGTAATGGAAGGGCAGTTAAAAAATGGAACTATCCTCACATCAGAATGTGGGAATAAATATGAAATTGTAAGCCTTCTGGGGGCTGGTGGTCAGGGTGAAGTGTATGATGTGAAATTCGGTGGCAGTCATTATGCACTGAAATGGTATTTCAAAGGGAGTGCCACAGCCAGACAGAAGAAAATTCTGGAAACCATCGTTGCAAAAGGTTCTCCGGATCCGTGCTTTCTGTGGCCAATGGAAATGATTGTTCCGGCACAGGGAGAACTGTTTGGATATATCATGCCTCTTAGACCAAAGAATTATAAGAGCATTGTGGATCTGATGAAGAAGAGAGTCAATCCATCTTTCTATGCACTGTGCAGGACAGCATTTAATCTGACCAGAGGATACCAGAAATTACATGCTATGGGAGCAAAATATCAGGACATTTCCTTTGGTAATCTGTTTTTCAATCCGGACAACGGTGATGTGCTGATCTGTGATAATGA
>JBJFCD010000185.1:1165-10011 GCA_051888795.1 Lachnospiraceae bacterium
GTGTTTATTTTCGATCCTGATAATAAGTCCAACAGACCGGTGAAAGGGATTCATGATAATGCCAATATTTATTGGCCGTTATATCCGGAAAAACTCCGTCAGATGTTCACAAAAGCTTTTACCGTAGGTTTAAATGAGCCAAGCAAGCGTATTACGGAACCGGAGTGGATGACGCTGTTTGCCAATATGATGAGCGGAATGCTCCGTTGCTCCTGTGGGGCACAGCTCTTTTATGATGAGGATCTGGAAGCCAAAGGTGAAGCCCATATCTGTTGGAATTGTCAGAATGCGGTTCCGGTACCGAAGAAATTGATGATTGGAAAGAATCGTGTATTGTTGCATCAGGATACAAAATTATTGCACCATCATGTGTACGAGGATTTTGATATGGATACGGTAGTGGGCAGTGTGGTACAGAATCCGAAGAATCCAGTCCTTTGGGGTATCCGGAACGAAGATAAAGTGAACTGGACCTATCAGAAGGCGGATGGGACACAGATTCCGGTGGAGCCCGGACGGACGGCAGGTATTGCAAAAGAGGTAAAAATTATTTTCCCGCAGACAACGGGTGAATTTCGATAAGAATCGACGAAGGAGGATAAATTTATGCAGGAATTACAGAGACCAGGTGGAGAATTGGCAACAAGACCAATACATTTCTTTTGGGTAGTGGACTGTTCAGGATCCATGTATGGAGAAAAAATAGGAATTGTGAATAATACAATCCAGGAATGCATCCCGGAAATGAGAAATTCAGCAGATAATAACCCGAATGCAAAGCTGTTGATTCGGGCACTTCAGTTTTCGTCTGGTGCAAGCTGGATTACCACCAGTCCAGTGCCGGTAGAGAATTATAGTTGGGAGGACATGGACGCAAATGGGCTGACAGAGCTTGGCAAGGCATTTGACCTGCTTGCTGCACAGCTGTCAATTCCACCAATGCCGGCAAGAGCATTGCCGCCAGTAATTGTGCTTCTTTCGGATGGTCAGCCAACGGATGATTATAAGAAAAGCCTGGATAAATTAAAAGGGATGCCCTGGTTCCGGAAAGCAGTGAAGATTGCTATTTCCATCGGACAGGATGCGGACGACGATGTCTTGATTGAGTTTACCGGAAATAAAGAGCTGGTTCTGCAGGCAAATAATGCGACTGCACTTGCAAAGATGATCAAATGGGCATCTACCACAGCATCCATGGTGTCTGCTCCTTCCAGTAAACCAATGAATTCCATTCCGGTATCTGTGCCTGCAGCTTCCACACCGTCTGCGGCTTCTTCCGTACCTGCCGATGATCCATTTACACCGGCAAATAATGGGGCACCGTTAGTACTTGATATGAGTAATATCCCGAATCCGGATGATTTTGATGAGGGAGCTGTTTGGTAAGGGTAAGGAGGAAATTGGATGAAGCGCTATTTATGTGACTGTATTGTCAAAGGTGCTACCCACCAGAGAAACGGATTGCCATGCCAGGACAGCAAAAAGATTGTCAAGATATCCGATGATATTGTAATCATTGCTGTAGCAGACGGACACGGAAGTGAGAAATGTCCCCGAAGTGACAGAGGATCTACTATTGCCGTAAACACATTCTGTGAAGTGATGAAAAATTACCTGCAAAGTTACGGTTCGGATGAGAATGGTCTGTCTAACCTGATTACTTTCCTGAATCGGGAAGGGGATATGCGTTTTGCGCAGGATATCTGCGAAGAATGGCAGGCAAGAGTAAAGCAGTCCTATTATAAAAATAAAGAAGAGGGGATGCTGGATGATGATGGGAATATTAAATGGCCATCAGTGTTTTCTCTTTATGGTACCACTTTGCTGGGAATGCTGATTACGAATACCTTTGTTTTTTCTTTCCAGATTGGAGACGGTGACATCAATCTGGTTACGAAAGATGGTGTGTTTGCTTTAGTAGAGCCGGAGAAGTTTTTGGGCACTGAGACACATTCTCTGTCCAAACCGGATGCCTGGCGAAAAGCTGTGGCTTCCATCCGGCGAAGAGATGGTGAAGATGAAGAATCGTGTATGTATATGTTATCTACAGATGGTTTTGCAAATAGCTACACATCAGATGTGGAATTTCAGAAAACATGTAGCGACTATTTTGGAATGATACGGGAGCATGGAGCTGAGACGGTCCAGGCTAATTTAAAGAAATGGCTGACAGAGACCAGTGAATTGGGCTGTGGCGATGATATTACAGTGGTTATGGCATATTTTGAAGGCGAACAGTAAAGCTGTTTGCCTTCATGAGATAATAGCGAAGTGGATTGTGAATAAAAGCTAATGCAGAGGAAAAGAGAGAGGGTGTTCTGGTGATCGTAGACCGCTATTATTACCATCAACTGAATAAGCAGGATCAGGCGGTATATCGTGCATTTTATGATGGAGTAATGGCTCACCAGGATATTATCCCTATTCCTGTCAGGGGTGATTTTCCACAAGAAGCATTTGAACGGATCTTTGATGCAATGACGAAGGATAATCCACTGATTTATTATCTGAATCAGTCTGCCTGCAGCTGTGCCAGTGATATGTTTGGACACTTTGCTATTTGCCCACAATACTTTTTCCAAAAAGAAAAGGTAAAAGAGTATAATCGAAAAATAGAAAAAGAAGTGAACTGTCTGGCAGAGAAGCTAAATCTGACTGTAGGTACAGACTATGAAAAAGAAATAAAAATTCATGATTGGATCTGCCAGAATATTTCGTATGATGATGAAGGTGCTGATAGAAGTAAACCGATGAGAATGATTGCTTCTCATAATATTTTTGGAGTATTTGCACACCACCGGGCACAATGCGAAGGAATTGCAAAGGCAGTGAAGGTTTTACTAAATGCAGTCGATATAAAGTGTATTGTAGTAACAGGCGAATCAGTCAAAAACGGAAAAAGCGTTCCTCATGCCTGGAATATGGTAAATATAGACGGACAGCCGTATCATCTGGATGTAACATGGGATATAGGTGCCATTGGGTCATCTTTCAAAAGAATTCCGTATGATTACTTTAATTTGTCTGATCAGCTGATAATCAAAGAACATAAAGCAGACACACAGTTGCCGTCGTGTTCGTCTATGATGCATAATTACTTTAAAGTAAACAAAAGAACATTTTGGATGAAAAGCCAGGTGATTGCATATGTAGAGAAAGCTCTTCAAGATGGAGATACAGAATTTTATTTCCGGCTAGAAGGAAGAAATGTTGCGTCTGATGTGGCAGAAAAAATTTATAATCAGGTATGCGTTTTTTTCTCTGAAAAGGGGATTACAGACAAAAGGGTAAAACGTATAGCAAATGACAAGATAGGTACCTGTTGGATAAAGATTTATTGAGGGATGCTTATGTTTGAACTTATATTGTATGCCATTGGCTTTTTCCTGATACGCTATTGCTTCGGTATTTATTGCATAGATTCAGAATAATGGAAATCAGGGAAAAGGAGCAATTGGATTGAAAAAAGATGGGGTGGGTTTCAAGTGTTTATAGATGATTTTGAAAAAGCATTATTAAAGTATCCAGACCATACAGGAAATTTGAAAATGTTTCAGGCATTGATGGCTGATTTATTTCCGCATGAAAAAAAGTGGACTAATTTAATTGTGTCATTATATAAGTTACAGATTGTAGAGCGTATTCAAAAGGAAAATGAATTAAACAATGCCGCTTTTTTTGCAATGAAAAAAACACTCATTGAAAACTATGCTACTTCTGATGTTGATGCATCAGAAGCTGTTCGAATTTGGTTTGAAGTATACGGGAAAAGAATACTTAAAAAGCCATGTTCATTCGTAATGGATCAGATACCAGAGATTTCATTGCCGGATGAATTGGGAATAAACAAGGTAAAAAGCTTCGGAGATTGTGTGTTTAAATTTAATATTCCCAAGGTTACACGTTTGGATGATTATATTGAAATTAGTTCTTCATTGACATTTCGGGTATCGGATCCTTCTGTTGAATTGGCATTATATAAAGGTATCTTTGTAGATAGGATTGGCAATCGGTTTTTTGATCAATACATTGACAAATTGTTGTCTCGAGGATCCGGTCCTTCTGTAAGGAGGATATCTTGCAATATACCGCTAAATGGAAAGCATCCAGGTATGCAAAGAGCAAGGATTTTTCTTCAGATACTTTCAACGGAAGGCGCAATTTATCAACTAGAGTATATGATAGATGATACACGTCAAATAAAGTTTGAAGGTGTTTCAAAAGCTAAGTTGAAAGAAGAAATGCAGGAAGATTTTAAAGCAATTATTGAGAATAGTTATAGAACAACAAGTTCAAATTCAGAGGTAGATGCAGCTGGAAGAATCGGAGTGTCTCCGACAGGGGAATTCATCCAAGTTCCAGAAATAGAAGAATTTAGAAAGGCTCTTTTGAGAGAAAAATTCTTTTTGCAAAAAGACGGTGGACGTAAATATAAGGTCACTGATGGAAAACAACTGAATATTCAGAGAGGTTTGGCAACGTATGTTTTTGATATGGAATCAGAGCTTTTTTTGGCGGATGATGCACCAATCACTTTGCGTGTTGGTACCAATGAAGCAACAGGTAGTGTGTTGGTATGTGAAGGATTTTCAATTACGGTTGTAATTGATAAAGATTTTGGTGATAAAATCAATTCTGCAACAATTAGTGTCGAACCCTGGAAACTCTTGGAAGTACAGGTTAATAAACTAAATTCTATAACAAGTGAAGATAAGCTTGCAATAAAGATAATGCGTCAGGGACCTGGTTTGGTCACAAAGGATCCAATTCATGCAATTTTGAAGGGACAAGATGCAGTTAAAAAGAAAGTGTCAGAATCCGATATTACAGTTGTTTGGGGGCCGCCTGGAACAGGTAAATCATATACAATGGCAAATATTGCAATTGATTTCCTTTCACATGGTAAATCTGTTTTGATGGTGTCACACAGTAATATTTCTGTGGATGGAGTGGTAAATCAGGTTATTACTCAGTTAAAAGCTCAAAGAAAAGATGTGTGGTTGAAATCTGGACGCATATTAAGGTATGGATATGTACGTGATGAAAAACTTGCCGAGAATAGAAATGCAGTGGCATTTAACTATGCTTTAGATAAAAATCCAGATCTTAGGAATAGAATGGACATTCTTCAAGAAAAAAAGAAAAGTATTAAGAAAATAGCTTTTTACTCAAAGGAATTAGATGCGATTGAAAAAGAACTCAAAAGTCTTAGAGGAAAAATCAGATCTCAAGAAGCCAAATATGTAGCATGTGCTGATATGGTAGCAACTACAATTTCAAAAGCAACTATTGATCATTTATTTGATGAAAAGAGATACGACCTTGTTATGTTTGATGAGGCTAGTATGGCATATGTCACCCAGATTTTTTGTGCAGCAAAACTAGCAAAAGAAAAATTTATATGTGTTGGTGACTTTAACCAGTTGGCACCAATCGCACAATCTGAAGCTCAAAAAATATTGCAGATAGATATTTTCTCATACCTTGGTATAGTTGATACAAATGGAGTGCTTCATAATCATAAATGGCTTGTAATGCTGAATGAACAGCGAAGAATGTTGCCTGCCATTTCAGCTTTCCCAAATAAGTATGTATATAACAATTTATTAAAAGACCATCCTTCTGTTTCTTCGAAACAGAGTATTGCTGCCAAAGCTCCTGTGCCTAATGAAGCAATGATGCTCGTTGATTTAGCAGGAACATATTGTGCAACCGATAAGAACCTTGATAATTCTAGATACAATATTATAAACGCAATTATTGCATTCGCACTTGCAAAGCAAACAAATACAGGACATTCAAAGGAAGAAATTGGAATCATTACTCCATATGCAGCGCAAGCACGACTAATCGGCGCGATGGTACTTGATGAATTAGGGAGTAATGCAGGTCAAATTGCTTGTTCTACAGTACACCAGTTTCAGGGATCGGAAAGAGATGCAATTATTTTTGATTCCGTAGAGAGTTTCCCGGGAACACAAGCGGGGTTCTTAATGTCTAAAAATGAAAATCGATCATTAGTGCGATTGATTAATGTTGCTATGACAAGAGCACGTGGGAAGCTGATTGTTCAAGGAAATAGTCAATTTTGGTTAAATGCCATGAAAGGAAAGAATAATTTCTTTTTACGGTTGATGGAATATATGCAAGAGAATTCTTTTAACATCAGACATGCAGAAAATAAATCTCTTGAGCAGATGCTTTTGAAATTAGATTTTGGAAAAAATATTCGATATTTTGATGAAGCAAATCTAGCGTGCAAAATGTTAAATTCAGATATTGAAAAAGCAAAGAATAAAATAATCATTTCTCTTCCAAGTTCTGAAATGAATATAGAATTCAATAAACAGATTTATGATGCATTGCTTCAGGCGAGAAGAAACTGTGTATCTGTATATGTTAAAGCAATAGATTATGAATCGTTGCCAGCAGATTGGAAAAAAATATCTTGCGCATCGAAGAATGCAACGTTTCCTTTAATTGTTATTGATGATTCTGTAGTATGGTATGGATTACCATTGGCAAAAGGGCGGTTTAAAGGAAAAGATAATATGTCGTTTGTAACTGTATTACAGTTGTTTTTTAGACTCAGTGGAAAACATACAGTAGATATGATTCGATCATTAACGGATATAGATATGAAGGTGATTAATGCTATACGTAAACCTCTTACGGGAGGTCAGATAGGGCATCAGGAAAATGATAATAATACTGAATTAGGTAACAAACTAAGTGGAATTCATGCATACGTGAATAAATATGTAAGGTGCCAAGTATGTAATAAACCTATGACTGTTGTAAGGTCATATAAAGGGAAGATATATTTAAAGTGTTCTTCCGGCGATAATGATCATAATGCATTTTTAACCAAAGATATTGTTAATTCATACATATCACATACTAACCCAACATGTCCTCAGTGTAGAAGCTATATTGAGAAATGTGGTGTAAGCAAATTGGGTTTATGGGTTAGGTGTGATAATGGACATTATCCTAAGGTTGATGAAATATAAGTTATCAGTATACGAATAGACGCTACTTTGAACCCGGTTATTTCTTAAGTTAATGACATCGTCATTTCTGACCGGGTTCAGTCACTGTCTGACCTAAATCTGTCAGAATGAACTGAAACATTTGGAAGGAATTTTGATTTGAGGGATTTATTATATTAAAAGAGCGACTGCTTATGGCATGGAATGATCTGATAAATTATAAAGGTGTTACTTAGCAGAGGATATCAGAAAGGTCTCTGTGATTATCCCGGGGCTTTTGGGTTCTTGCCCACTGTAATATTCAGTTAGGCATCCTATTTACACAACTCCTGAATCCTATATATAATAATACTGTGAGCAAAAAGAGAAAAAGAGAGTAAAACATTATGAGAAGAGAGAAATATGCGTGTAATTGTAAAAATATAACCTATGGTATGATAGAAGATGCCATTAAGAATGGAGCCAAGTCTTATGAAGATGTGGAGAATCAGCTCCGCTTTGGTGCTGGATGTGGAAAATGCAAGGAATTTATCCAGTATCTCATAAGAGATTTGCTAGCAGAAGCAATGTAAATATGTAGGATAGGATGAGAAGATGCTATACGATAGAGATATTCGAGAGCCGCTATTTGATTTTCTCGAAGAAACTTATGGAAAAATTCGAATTATAGAAGAGAAAACCATGGGAAAATCCCGGGCGGATATTGTTATGGTGGCTTGGGATGCTCTTTATGGTATTGAGATTAAAAGCGATGCTGATACCTATACCAGACTGACACGCCAAGTGAAGGACTATGATCACTATTACGATTATAATATTGTGGTAGTTGGCTCCAGTCATGGGTTGCATATCTGTGAGCATGTACCAAATTACTGGGGCATTATAACCGTGGAGGAAATAGACGGAGAAATAGATTTTTATTTCTTTCGAAAACCCAAGAGTAATCCCAGAATGAAATGGGAACGAAAATTATCACTTCTCTGGCGTCCTGAGTTAGCTATGCTTCAGGCGTGGAATGGAATGCCAAAATACAAAGAGAAAAGTAAATTATTTGTGTGTCAGAAGATTGCAGAAAGAGTGCCACAAAAAATTTCAGAAGAGATATTAAAAAAACAGGTTAGCGAATTGTTATTTGAACGGGATTATAACACTGTAGAAAAAGTATTGGAGGATTATCGGAAAGGGGAATTGCAGAAGAAACTGGATGTGGAAACAGAGCCTGAAAAGCAACTGGAACTGATGATGCAACAGGCAGAAAAACGGAGGGAGCTAAGAAGAAAAAGAGTTTCTAATATTCGAAAAAGATAGAAATTAAAGTCTGATATGTTGTAAATCCATAGCGAATGAATGTTTGTTGTTGGACGGGAAATATGCAATTTTCAGCATAAATGCTGAAGCCACCCTGCGGCATATTTTATGATACCGCAGGGTGTATCCATATAATCCGCAAATAGAGTCTATCATAGATGCGAGAGGTTTTTCCTATAATGACGAAGTTCTTCTTCACTGACCTCAGAAATGATTCTGTCAAGTGTATTCAGTAATTGTTCTTTATCCTCTGGCAAGTGCCCTCTGAGCTGCAAGGCATTGGAGACTCCCATTGCGGCAAAGTATGTTGAAATAATCAGATGGCAATTTACAACCGGACAAATGTGTCGGGTCTGAAAACACGGCATTTTCTCACTTTATGTCGTGTAAATAAGTGAACTTTTAATATACTCTGTTGACTGAGGAGGTGTAGTGAATGAATCAGAAAAAAGTAGGTCTGTTTTTGAAAACACTTCGTAAAGAAAAAAATATAACTCAGGAAGTGTTAGCTGAAGCATTGAATGTATCCGGCAGAACAGTATCCAG
>JBJFCD010000186.1:0-2262 GCA_051888795.1 Lachnospiraceae bacterium
TCAACAACCTGAACGCAGGAAAATATCCGGACGACTTCTGCAAAGGAAAGAAAGTCGTTGTCATGGGTGGAGGTTCTGTAGGACTTGACGTTATTGAATATTT
Source organism: Lachnospiraceae bacterium (assembly GCA_051888795.1). Lineage (GTDB taxonomy): Bacteria > Bacillota > Clostridia > Lachnospirales > Lachnospiraceae > MD308. Next base: position 104 of record JBJFCD010000186.1, read on the forward strand.
TGCGCCAAGAGGAGCGGAGTGTTCTATCGTTGATATGCTTCCGCAGATTGGTATGATGGCAGATCCGATCACAAAGTGTTCTATGCGTGAGACTCATGACAAATACGGAGTTAAAGAGTATGTAAACACTGCACTTCAGGAAGTAAAGGAAAATGCATTTGTTGTAAAAACACCTGAAGGAGAGATTGAGGAACTCACCTTCGACCTTGGCTTTAACTGCCTTGGAATGAGAGCAAACAATCCACTGCTTCCAGCGCTTGAGGAAGCATTCGCTGATACAGATACTTTTGTTTATCCAATCGGTGATTCCGTTCGTGCACGCCGTATCATGGAAGGAACAATGGATGGACGAGCAATCCTTAATGTGCTTGAGAGCCAGGGATTTTTAGATCTTGATGAATTACAGTAGAGGTATCATAGTTAGGGGCTTTTGACCCTAACATCAAAATATATTACATAGAAAAGAGGTAATTATTATGCCAAATATTACAGGACATACAGAATTAGTCGGATTAATGGCCTATCCGATTCGTCATACACAGTCACCTACAACACATAATCTTGCTTATGATAAAAATGGGGATGATGTTATCCAGTTAGCATTTGAAGTAGACAATGATTCTCTGGAAGCAGCTGTAAACAGTATTCGTGCATTAAAGATGCTCGGTTCTAATATCTCCATGCCGAATAAGACAGTTGTTCACAAATATCTGGAGGAAGTTGACGAGGCTGCAAAGCTTTGCGGAGCAATCAATACCGTTGTAAATACACGTGATGAGAACGGACAGGTTACAGGAAAATTAAAAGGATATAACACTGACGGTATGGGATACTGGCAGGGAATCAAAGAAGAAGGAATTGACTTTAAGGGGATGAAAATGGTTCTGATTGGAACCGGTGGAGCTGCTACAGCCATTGCTGTTCGGGGAGCATTGGATGGAATCGCAGAACTCCAGATTTTCAACATCAAGGATAAATTCTATGCTCGTGGAGAAGAGATTGTTGAGACAATCAACAACAACACAGAATGTAAAGCAACCATGAATGACCTGGCTGATCTGGATCTTTTGAAAGAAAAAATGCAGGAAGCTGATATCTTCTGTGATGCAACAGGTGTCGGCATGCATCCCCTTGAAGATTTTTCAAACATTCCGGATACATCATTCTTCCGCCCGGACTTGATCGTAACAGATACTGTATATGCTCCACGCGAAACAGTGATGATGAAGCAGGCAAAAGAAGCAGGATGCAAGAGAGTATATAACGGTATGAGTATGATGCTCTTTCAGGCACTCATTGCAATTGAGCTCTACACAGGAAAATCCACAGATGTAGAATACATGAAGGAAAAGTTAGGAATTTAAAGACAATACGGATATCCCTCCCAAAAGAAAATAACACCAGGATGGCCTGGTGTTATTTTCTTTGTGTATTAAAACTACGATATCTGACAGATATATCTGGAATAAAATGGAATCCATTGGAAGATATTTACTGATATTTTTGGAGAAAAAACACAGAAACAACATATTATTTTGATAAGATTACTCGGCAAAAATAATAGAACAATATGACGGTTCAACCAGGAAACGTACAGTTTAATGGAGGTGTTGCATGAATATAAGTTTATTTTTTGCATGGGTAACAGTGTTTTTGGCAATTATCACAATGTTAAAATATGTTGCCAGAATCAGTAAGTCTGTAAAGGCGAATCGTTTCTTTCACAAAATTCATATACCTGCAGGAGTCTTGATGGTTTTTACCGGATTGCTCCATGGCTTGCTGGCGGGTAATTTTGGAGATACGAAACTGTCGGAGGCACGAATAGGAGTAGCATTGTTCTCGTTCAATTGGGGAACCATTTGCTTTGTAGTATCTGTTTTACTCGGGCTTTCTTATTTGATTCGAAAGAGATTAAAAAAGAACTGGATGAAGGTCCATCGCATTCTGACTGTTTGTCTGCTTGTATGTTTGATGCTTCATGTGGTGGAAGTGGGGATTCAGCTTTCCAACTAGATGATATGAAGAATTACCCTTTAATTAAATAGTAAAGTGATTACAATTGCTGATTTACTATTTTCTTGATACAATGATATGAAGATTGAAAAAGAATAGTAATATAAAAGGGTATGAATGATGAAAGATAATATGATTTCAGA
>JBJFCD010000187.1:0-33126 GCA_051888795.1 Lachnospiraceae bacterium
GAAGTTTCTTAATCATAGATCTTCCCAAAGGTCCTTTTGGAAGCATTCCTTTTACAGCAAGTTCGATTACTTTTTCAGGTTTCTTAGCCATCATCTCTGCTAATGTAGTCTCTCTCATTCCTCCTACATAATCAGAGTGGTTATAATAAATCTTCTGGTTCAGTTTCTTACCTGTTACTTTAACTTTTTCAGCGTTTACTACGATTACATAATCGCCTGTATCTACATGTGGTGTAAATTCCGGTTTGTTTTTTCCTCTTAAAACCTTAGCTACTTCAGATGACAAACGTCCTAATGTACATCCAGCAGCATCAACTACATACCATTTTCTTTCAATCTTATCTGGATTTGCCATATAAGTTTTCATGGGTTTACCTCCTGTAAATCATCTCATATTCATAATCAACTCTATTGGAATCAGCAAACCTCCGGGGCTTTGGTGATCTACTGTTTCTCCTTTCGTCATACTGAATTATTATATTATACTCATTTTTATGTGTCAACTATTTTTCGTTAAATTTCCTCACATTTCTTTTCCCTTTTCTTTATCTGGATTATGAAGATAAATTTTGATATACTAGTGCACATAAATAATAAAGAGAGGTTACTTATCATGTGGGCTTACAACAGTGTTTTCTATCAAATATATCCAATCGGTTTTTGTGGTGCTCCGCTGCATAATGACGGCAAATGTGTTTCACGCATCAAAAAACTAATAGAATGGTCGCCATATCTTGGAGATCTGGGTGTGAATTCTATTCTCTTAAATCCTGTTTTCGAATCCGACAATCATGGCTATGACACCAGAGATTTTAAAAAGATCGACTGCCGGCTTGGAACAAATGAAGATTTTTCTGAAGTCTGCAGATCACTTCACAAACATGGTGTGAACATTGTCCTGGATGGAGTATTTAATCATGTAGGACGTGGTTTCTGGGCTTTCAAAGATGTTCAGGAAAAGAAATGGGATTCTCCATATAAAGACTGGTTCATAATAAACTTTGACGGCAACAGTTGCTATAATGATGGTTTCTGGTATGAAGGATGGGAAGGTCATTATGAACTGGTAAAATTAAATCTCCAAAACCAGGCAGTTGTTGATTATCTTCTTGATTGTGTAAAATTCTGGATAGAAACATTTGACATCGATGGACTGCGTCTGGATGTTGCTTACTGTCTGGACCGTGGATTTATGCAGAGGCTTCGCTCTTATGTTCAGGGCTTAAAACCTGACTTTGTGCTGATTGGAGAAGTATTATTTGGAGATTATAATCTGATCGTCAACGATAACATGCTCCACAGCTGTACAAATTACGAATGCTATAAGGGAATGTATTCCAGTTTCAATTCTATGAATATGTTTGAGATTGCACATTCTCTCCACCGTCAATATGGTCCGGATCCGTGGTGCATTTACCGGGGCAAGCACCTGATGACTTTTGTGGATAACCATGACGTCACCAGATTAGCAAGTATTTTGACAAACAAAAATCATATTCCTCTTGCTTACGGGCTGATGCTTGGTATGCCGGGAATCCCGTGCCTCTATTACGGAAGTGAGTGGGGCGCAACCGGAGAAAAAGCACCGGATAATGATTATGCACTTCGTCCGTGCTTTGAGGAACCAATGCCGAATGAACTGACTTCATATATCAAAGATCTAATCGCCATCCGTCAAAGCAGTGATGCCCTCTGTAATGGATGTTACAGAAACATAGTCATTCAAAATCATCAGCTTATATTTGAGCGCCTCAGTGACAGTGAAAGAGTTCTGGTTGCACTCAACGCCTCAGATGCTTCCTATACTGCTTACCATCAGGATCTTTACGGGCAGGCAACGGAGCTTTTGACCGATACAAAAATTATCCTCGACGGGCAATTAGAGCTTCCCCCATATAGTGTGCAATATTTAAAATGTATTTAAGTAAATCATTTATATGAAAAATAAGCGCCCCGAATCGCACTGATATATGCGATCCGGGGCTTAAACATTCCTTTAACATTTTTTAAGCACTTTCACAATTTCTGCCATGTACATCATGTGATAATCTTTATTCGGATACCATTTTTCATCATTTTCTTTCACATCAAAGCATTCCGGCAACATAAGCTGATGATACTGTTTTTTACAAACAAATATTAAATCAGCCTCTTCTACAGCCGTTGTTCCATCTACATAGTAAGGATGAAGTCCGGCCTCTTTCCACTTGTCGTCTACATTCCTTCCGGAAACAGAGCCACACACATTCAATGCTTTTCTGTACTCTTCCGGGAGAAATGAAAGCGTAAATGTATCATTTTCATCGACAAACTCTTTTGTATAACGCTGTGGACGGATATACGCTGTGGCAATAGTTTTTCCCCACATAATGCCAAGTCCGCCCCAGCTTGCCGTCATAGTGTTACTTTTTTTTTCATCACCTGCTGTAATGAGCATCCATTCCTTTGAAATCTTTTTAAAAGGATTAAACTCAAGCTCCTCAACTGCAATTTCTTTAAATGCCATACTTATGCCTCCTTCTTTCTGCTAATTACTTCTTCCGTAAATACCAATTTCTGCAATACATGTATCATCCCATTTACTTCCACTGTACACAGACTGAATCACCAGATCTATCTCGGATGCCGTACATTCCTGGGAAAGTTCTATCCAATATTCTGTCTTCCCATCCGGAAATACCACAGACTGGCTGATATCTCCTACTGTGATTTCCAGCTCTTTTGGCCTGTTATTTCCAGCATAATATTCATCTGAATTCCAGTTCCCAAGTTGAAAAGACATATATTTTACTTTATAAGATCTTGCTAATTGAAAATGCAGACTTTCTCCGATTCCGTCTCCCGCAACTCCTTCCTGCCAGGAACTTTTTTCACTTCCATCACAGGCCTTAATAGCACTATTATCTGTTCCTTCCTGTGAAATAACGGAGCTTGCAGAAGCATCTGTGACAAATAATTTGTAATAATCACCAAAATCCTCCGGCTCATCCACCAACGAAAGAGTGATATCTCCAGAATATTCTTCTGTATCACTTTCTACATCTTCTTCATCGTCCGACTTTGTGGAACCTTTATTTTTGGCCAGATTTTCTTCCCTCTGCTGCCTGTTTTTCTGTTCTTCAGCCTTCAAAGCTTCCTGCCTTTCTTCCCTGGCACGCTTCTCGTTGGCATCCAGTGTAGAAAACACAAGCCAGATTGCAATCATCAGGAATACCATGATGAGAATAACCATACCGATAATTCCCAGGTATTTATTAGAATCCGCTCTTTTCTTTTGCTGTTTTTCCGGTGATCTTGAATACCACTCTGCTTTATCTTTTAGAGTATTCTTTTCATCCTCTTCACTCTTAACATTATCATGCTGTTTTTCTTCTCGTGGCTTCCAGAGTACTTTCGGAGACTCTTCATCTGCATATTCTGCCTCATCATCCACTACAAGCCCGCAGTATGGGCAGAAAAATGCATCATCCGGTATCTTCTTCTTACAATGTCTACATTTCATATCGCTCACCTTCTTTTCCTATGTACTTCACTTCAGAATCGTCAGTGTGTTATGAAATATTATACCATCTTTTTCTTTTTACTGCATTACTACCTTGCAGAATTTCTTCTTTCCTCTCTTAAGAACAACGCCTTCTCCTGTCAAATCAGCACTTGTATAGGTCTTGTAAATATCTTCCACCTTCTCTCCGTCTACAGTAACTCCGCCCTGCTGTACTGCACGACGTGCTTCGGAGCGGGATGGTACGAGATTTGATTTCACAAGCATAGATAAAATATCAATGGCGTCTTCTTTCATGTCATCGGCTGTCAATTCAACCTTAGGCATATCTGCGGCACTTCCCTGGCTAAATAGAGCCTTTGCTGCTTCCTGTGCCTTTTTTGCTTCTTCCTCACCGTGAACCAGTTTTGTCAGCTCGTATGCAAGGATTTCTTTTGCCTGATTGAGCTGTGCTCCTTCCCAGGCATCCATCTTATCAATTTCCTCCAACGGAAGGAATGTAAGCATACGGATACACTTTAATACATCTGCGTCTGCTACATTTCTCCAGTACTGATAGAATTCAAACGGAGATGTCTTCTCCGGATCAAGCCACACTGCACCGCTCTGAGTCTTACCCATTTTCTTTCCTTCGGAATTGAGAAGAAGTGTAATGGTCATAGCACTTGCATCTTTTCCGAGTTTACGGCGGATAAGTTCTGTACCTCCAAGCATATTGCTCCACTGGTCATCTCCACCAAACTGAAGGTTACACCCGTATTTCTGGTATAACATATAGAAGTCATAGCTCTGCATGATCATGTAGTTGAACTCAAGGAAGCTAAGCCCTTTTTCCATTCTCTGTTTGTAGCATTCAGCAGTAAGCATACGATTTACACTGAAATGTGCACCTACTTCACGAAGTACTTCTATATAGTTCAGATCAAGAAGCCAGTCTGCGTTATTTACCATCAATGCTTTTCCATCAGAGAAATCAATAAAACGGCTCATCTGCTTTTTAAAACAATCGCAGTTGTGCTGGATCGTCTCTTTTGTCATCATCTGACGCATATCGCTTCTTCCTGATGGATCTCCGATCATGGCTGTTCCCCCGCCAATCAAAGCAATTGGTTTATTACCAGCTTCCTGAAGTCTCTTCATCAGACAAAGTGCCATGAAATGTCCGACATGAAGACTGTCTGCTGTAGGGTCAAACCCAATGTAAAATGTTGCTTTTCCATTATTAACCAGATCTCTGATCAATTCTTCGTCTGTTACCTGCGCAATCAGGCCACGCGCCTTTAATTCTTCATAAATTCCCATTTTCATTCTCCTTATTATTTCACTATAATTTTGCCTGTTACCATCCGTTGGTTTTGCCTGCTACCGTCAGTTTTCTTTTACCTGGTTTACACGTAAAAAAATCCTTATCTACTTTACAATAGATAAGGACGAAAATTCTTTCCGTGGTACCACCTTTATTCACTGACAACTCTTGCTGTCAGCCTCATCAGACTGCGTATTCACAGTCCCGGCACTTATAACGTATGCCAACACGTCACAGCCTACTTGCACGACATCAATAACCTATTCGTGCTTTCGGAATGAAGCTCCAAGATGTATTCATGGTCATTGCCTTCCTGCGCCTCTCATCGACCGGCTGCTTTCTGTAGGGGTGTAAAGACCATTACTTTTTCTTTTCAAAGCTTTTCTCATGTTCATCTGAATGAAAGTCTAAAGGATTTGGGGGATTTTGTCAACCTTCAATTTGCATGAAATACATTTTCATCCACTCATCGGCCACTACTTTTGCTCCCTGCGCTGTCAAATGAATCCCATCTGTAGTCACTGCTTCATATCCAAGCTCCTCTGCCTCTGTATTTAGTCTTTCATGCAACGGAATAAATAGCACATGATGCCTATTGGCAACTTCTTTTTCTATCTTTTCAATTTTTCGGATATGTGGAATCCAATTTTCATACTCCTGCGGGCACGGGAAAATGAATGGCGCCATGCAGATTATCGTGGCATTTGTATACTCTTCTATCTCACAGAGCATCCTGTCATAATCCTCTGAAAAATTTCTTTCTTCCAGACTTTTCCCTGTATTCATCAAAATCCCCACATCATTGCAGCCAATCAGAATCGTGACTACGTCCGGACTCTTAAGGATACAGTCACGCTCCAGGAAATGCAGAACTCCCCTCAAAGTAAATCCATCATGTCCACGATTGAAAACTTTTATCGTCTCACCTTTTCCATCGTTTTTCTCTTTCTCATGCAGATACCGGTCGATGATACTCACATAGCCATCTCCGAGTCCTTTTTCATCCACTCCGAGATTATGATGCGCATCTGTGATACTATCGCCCAGGAAAACCAGTTTACTCATAATATCCTATCCTTTTATTTGATCAGTTTCATGATTTCATCTTTTTTCGCAACTCTTCCGGCAATCACCAGTTTCCCGTCAATCATAAGAGACGGTGCTGACATCACTCCAAGCTTCACAATCTCTACCAGATCTCCCACTTTTTCTACTTCAGCGTCACATCCGGTTTCTGCAACGGCATCCTGAACATTTTTATATAATTTATCGCAATTGTCACATCCCATACCGATTACTTTAATATTCATGCTCTCCTCCTAATTTCTAAGTTTCATCTCCATGCCGACTTTTTCTTCCCACGCGGCGAAAATCTTTTTGATTACCGCCGGTCCGATCTTTGAGATAAATACAAGCTGTGATTTTTCATAACTCTCACACGGTTTAAAATCTATTCTTTTTCCAACTACATCTACCTGATTCCAGCCTTCTTCTGCCAAACAAAAGAACCCTTTCACGCGATACACATCAGGAATGACATCCGTTAAAAATGCAATGAGCTTTTCTTTTTCGATCTCACCTTCAAAGTCCATAAACAATGTCTTCGGCTTCGTTTTTTCAGAGTTCGTTGTATCCTCACCCTCCGCCCACTGGAAAAGGAGCAGATCCTCATCTATAAATCCGTAATCCATCTCTCCCATACAGCTTGTCAACATTTTACAGACAGGGTTGATCTCCCGGATTTTTTCTTCTACTCTCTGAACAGATTCTTCAACTACCAGATCCGTCTTTGTGATGACAGCCATATGGCAATGCTTTAATTGACGGCTGACCGCCTCCAGGTCTTCAAGCTGTTCCATAAAGTTCACTGCATCCACCAGACAGATAACACCTTTAAAATCATATTCCTTTCCGGAAGCTACTTTCGCCGCCTCAAGAATCTCCTCTACATTGGATGGATCGCCGATTCCTGAGCTTTCCACAAACAGATACTCAAAATCTTTTTGTGCCATCTCACTGAGTGCACTGACAAAACTCAGTTTTAAACAGGAACAGAAAATAGATCCCCGGTTAAGCTCAACCATCTGTATATCATCATTCCGTAAAATCTCTCCGTCAATACTCAGCTTCCCAATCTCATTTTGAATAATTCCTACTTTGTGACCTTTTAATCTCTCCAGTAACTTCAAAAGAATCGTTGTCTTCCCCGAACCGAGAAAACCTGTCAACACATATAATTTTGTATTTTCGCTCTGCATAACACACCTCATATTTATATATTCAAATTTTTCAATGTATACACCAAAATAATACACCTCACACTGAGGTTTGTCAAGAAGTGGGATGATCAGCCACCGCCTTTGACCATCCCACCTTAGCTTTTATTTTAAAATCATAAGTTCCTTTGGGAAATGTGTTAAAATCTCCACACCACTATGCAATCCTTACTCCATCTTTCACAACCATTTTAAGATTCAACTCTTTATCAAGAAGCACTACATTTGCTTTTTTTCCTGGTGTAATTGATCCGTAATTTTCATATTCTCCCAACGCTTTCGCCGGATTCATCGTCGCACAGGCAATGGCTGTCTCAAACGGGATTCCCATAACCTTTACTGCTGTCCTCATACAGTCCATAAGATTTGTTGCGGATCCTGCAAGCGCACCGTCAGATACAAGAGTTGCACGGTTTCCTACAACATTAACGTCAAGTCCTCCCAATGTATACTGTCCATCCGGCATTCCTGTCGCACGCATACTGTCACTAATAAGAATCATACGTTCTGCACCCATCATTTTGAAAGTAGCACGCACAACAGACGGATGGATATGTACGCCGTCACAGATGAGTTCTGCATTTACATGAGGGCTGTCAGATACAGCTCCTACTACTCCCGGTGCACGGTGAGTAAAAGAAGGCATAGCATTATAAAGATGAACTGCATGATTTGCCCCCGCATCAAACGCAGCCTTAGCTGTATCATAATCTGCATTGGTGTGGGCAAGAGAAATATGAACTTTGTCTTTCATTTGTTTTACAAATGATACCGCTTCATCACTCGTCTCCGGTGCAATTCCTACAAATTTTACAAGTCCCTCTGATGCATCCAGAAACTCCTGACACACATTAGCGTCACAAGAAATAATATTTCTTTCATCCTGTGCCCCTTTTTTCGCCGGGCTGATAAACGGACCTTCCATATTAACACCGATTAAGTCTGCTGCCTTTGCATCTTTTTTCTCAGATGCTTCTTTTTTATATTCCGCAGCCACTTTTAAAATATCAGTAAGTTCCTCAACCGGAAGTGTCATGGTTGCAGGAGATATTGCTGTCACTCCGATGGATGCTTCATATTTTGCAATTTCTTCGATTGCTTCTTTTGTTCCGTCGCAAAAATCATAACCCATACATCCGTGAAAATGAAGATCAATGAATCCAGGGACGGCATAGCACCCCTCTCCGTCAATGACATCGTCTGCACCATCCGCATGTTCCGCAAATACACCATCTTTTATAATTATTTCCCCATCTTTAAAAGATTTTTCTTCCGTGTATACCTTTACGTTTTTAATAATCATTGTCTCTTCCTCCTTTTAATGCCTTTAATGTATTATCATGAAGTGTTTCTTTTTTATACTTATCCAGTTCAACATAGCTGGAATAAATGATATCTATCATAACCAGGATTGGAAACTGTGGCGAGATCACATTACCATAATTCAAATGCCTGAGTGATGGAATCAACACTACCTCATCGCAAAATTCATCAAATTCCCCACGATTATGTGCTGTAATTAGCACTGTTTTCGCTCCCCTTTTATGTGACTCCTGAAGGCAATATATTACTTCCGATCTCTCTCCACTGATACTGATTCCGAAAATCAGGCTTCTCTTATCCCGGAATACTGTCTGCATTCTCATAATATCGGTGTCATTTACAGCATTAATATCCACACCGATCCTCATAAAACGAAGTTCCATTTCATCCGCCGCAAAACCTGAACTTCCTTTCCCACAGGCAAATACTCTCTCTGCTTTGCTTAAATATCTGGCAATTCTTGCAACCTGTGCTTCATCCATTAGACTGTATGTCTTATTTAGAAGCTCCTGATATGCATTAAGTACCATCCGGCTGTTTCCGGTAATAGACTCTTGCTTTTCTACAAATGTTTTTTCATACTGATATACAAACTCACGATATCCTCGATATCCGCACTTTTTTGCAAACCGCGAAAGCGATGCCTCAGAGACATACAGTCTCTCCGCCACCGCTTTTGCTGATAAATCCGCCTTTTTCTTATTCTTAATAAAATATTCAGCAATATTTCGTTCTACCGTCGTAAAATTATCATAGTTAGATTCTATGATCGGCACTACGGATTTCACATAATATTCCATCTTACATTCACCTTTGATTTTTAAAATGATAAAACGCTCCAAGCATACCAGCATCATTTCTGTGTTTTGCAAATTCAATGGATGTATGTGATGCAATTCCCGGAATGAGATATTTTTTTACCGCATCTTCAATCATGCTTCTTAAGAACTGCTCCTGCGCCATGATTCCCCCTCCAAGAACAACTACTTCTGGATTTAATACATAACAGATATTAGCAATTCCCATACCGAGTACATCACACATCTCATCAATGGCTTTGTTACAAAGCTCATCGCCTTTCTTCGCTTCTTCAAAAATACGTCTTCCATCCCATTTATCTGAAGTTTCACCTTTCCACTCTGCAACTTTACGTGTAAGTATACTTGCAGCACCAAGTGTCTGAAAATCGCTTCCGTTCATATGCATATATCCTACTTCACAGGCGCTTCCGCTATTTCCGTGAAAAACCTCTCCATCCACGACCAAACTGCCACCAATTCCTGTTCCAATTGTCAGCATCAGTGATATACGGCTCCCCTTCGCCGCTCCGGATACATACTCTGCCAGTCCTGCACAGTTAACATCATTTTCCACCTCACAGGGAACTGAGAATCTTTTTTCCAGCGTTTCTTTAAATTTAATCCCTGTATACTCCGGAATCAACGGTGCCGAGTGTATGATCTCACCCTTCTTCGTATCAACTACTCCAGCTGTGGAAATACAGATTCCACTGATATCCCCTGCTCTGCAAAACTTTTCCGAAATCTGTACCACTTTTTCAAGAATGGAAGGGCCTCCTTTATAAGCTTCCGTTGGCTGTTCTTCTCTGCTCATAATGGTGCCTTCTTCATTAATAATTCCGTATTTGATTGCTGTCCCACCAATATCAATGCTTACATATTTTTTCATGCTTATGCCTCTTTAATTATAGTACATTCTGTTTTTTTTAGCATCCTTATTTTGAGGATTCTCCGAACTTAATATTTCACTTTAAAAATTGCTTTTTTAATTGCTTCAGGCCTATTTGCCGCTACTGCAGTGCGATGTCCATCACTAGGATAACAAATGAGAAAATCTCCGTCCTTTAATACAACTGAACTGTTCGGTTCTCCGTCCATGGGAAGGAAATCATCTTTCTTTACATATTCTTTTATATCCATGTTCTGAATAAAATTAAGGTCAATCTGTTCGGTTCCATGGATCATCACATGTACATCCAGATAATCTTTATGAGCTTCCCAGAATCTGTCTTTTGAAGCCTGTGTTTTATATTCCACAATATTTACAAACAGATTATCTCCGTCAATTTCATGGCTTCCCTTTTCATAGGAAGCCATGTCGTGACTGTTAAAATATTCGAAGCATTTCTTTACCTGTTCCTCAAGGAACTTAAACTCATCAAGGTTTTTGATATTTCCAAAAATCATCTTTCTTCTCCTTTTTAACTGTCTCAGCAAATTTTCTAATTATTATAAATTGTCGTATCCGGATTCGGCATGGATGTATCTCCTTTTACCTTTCTCCAGATCATACTTGACGGAATACCTACAACCAGTGATACTGCGATGGAAATCAGTGAATAGGACCAGATAGATACGGAACCTGCCGGTGCAAAATATTTGATACCGATCATTACAGCAGATGCAGCGATAAATGCCAGCGTTGCCCCAAATGTATTTGCAACTTTTGTAAATGCGCCAAGGATAAATGTACCGATAAGGATACCAAGAACAAGTCCCATAAATCCGTTGAACCACTCATATGCAGATTTTACTCCACCATTGGCAAGAACCATGGCTACAACGATTGCAAAAATACCTACGATCAAAGATACGTACTGTCCAATCTTTGTCTGTTTCTCAAAGCTTAATTCTTTCTTTGTCAGACGAGCCTGAATATCCAGCGTCCAGCTTGATGCCACGGAATTAAGACCTGTAGAAAGTGTAGACTGCGATGCCGCATAAATCGCTGCAAGAAGAAGTCCTGTAATGCCTACCGGAAGTTCAAATGCAATGTAGGATGCAAAAATCTGATCCTGTGCAGCTGCCGGTGGGAGCGCATTCTGCTGATAGAATACATAAAGTCCTGTACCGATTAAGTAGAACACTGTTGCAATGAAGATGGATAATGCACCATTTGTCAGCATCATCTTATTCAGTTTCTTAGTATCAGTTGTAGTTGTAAAACGCTGTACAATATCCTGACTGGATACATAGGATCCCATCGTGTTAAATCCTGCACCTACGATCATGATAAATACGCTGTCTTTTAAAATATTAATGTCAAAGATCGGCTGATCCGGTGCCAGGAATTTATGTCCTTCCGTCAATGCATTAAATACTGCACCTGCTCCTCCGTCGATATGAGCAAATAGGAAGATAAGTGCAAATGTTACACCGATCAAGAGCACAGAACCCTGAATAAAGTCTGTCCAAAGAACAGATTTTAATCCGCCTGTATAAGAATAGATAATTGCGATAACTCCCATAATAATAATCAGTAAGTTGACACTGATTCCTGTCAGACTTCCAAGCACCATACATGGCAGATACATAATAATTGACATACGTCCAATCTGATAAATGATAAACATTACTGCTCCGAGAACACGAAGTCCTTTGCTTCCGAATCTTAATTCCAGATAGTGATATGCTGTATCAATATCCAGTTTACTGTAGATTGGCAGGAAGAATTTGATTGTAAGCGGAATTGCAAGTAGCATACCAAGCTGGGCAAACCACATGATCCATGTTCCCGCATAAGAATTTCCTGCTAATGACAAAAATGAAATCGGACTTAATAATGTCGCAAAAATAGACACAGAAGTTACCCACCACGGCACAGTTCCGTCTCCTTTAAAATATTCTTTTCCCTTCATCTCTTTTTTAGCAAAATGAAGTCCGGCAAATAATACTGCCGCTAAATATACGATTAAGATAACCAAATCAATGACTGTAAACCCTTGCATCCTTTTTTCCTCCTCTTTTCTAAAAACGGGTGCTTTTATACCAAATATTTTTCTTTTGCATCACAAATCATCTTTGCAGCTTCTTCTACAATCTTTTTATCCTCTTTGGTCAGTGCAGGAAGTGGTTTTCTGACTCCGCCAAGTTCAAGATTCTCATTTACTTTAAGAATTGCTTTAATTACTGCATACATATTGCCATGTGCAGAACACATTTTGTAAATAATCTCATCTGCTGCGTACTGAATTTCTCTTGCTTTATCAAGCTGCCCTGCTCTTACATACTCATCCATCTTAAGATATAATTCCGGCATAACACCATATGTTCCACCGATAGCGCCTTCTGCTCCGATGACACGTCCGCTGATGAACTGCTCATCCGGGCCATTAAAGATAATGTAGTCTTCTCCTGCTGCCATCTTGAACATCTGAATATCCTGCACCGGCATAGAAGAGTTCTTTACACCAATCACTCTCGGGTTCTTCCTCATCTCAGCAAACAAGTTCATTGTAAGAGCTACTCCTGCAAGCTGCGGAATATTATAAATCACGAAATCCGTATTTGGTGCTGCTGAACTGATATCATTCCAGTACTGTGCAATTGCATGTTCCGGCAAATGGAAGTAAATCGGAGGAATTGCTGCGATTGCATCTACACCAAGACACTCTGCATGTCTTGCAAGCTCCATACTGTCTTCTGTGTTATTACAAGCCACATGCGCAATTACCGTAAGTTTCCCTTCTGCAGCCTTCATAACATTCTCCAGAATGACTTTTTTATCCTCTACACTTTGATAGATACATTCACCTGATGAGCCATTTACATAGACACCTTTTACTCCTTTTTCCACAAAATATTTTGTGAGTGCCTGTACTCTTTCGGGGCTTACGTTTCCTTCCTCGTCATAGCATGCATAAAATGCCGGAATGACTCCTTTGTACTTGTCCAGATTTCTCATGATACTTTTCTCCTTTTCTTTTTAATTAATATTGTTTTTATGTTGAAATTAAGAATGTCCCTATTTTTCAATCTCTTCCACAAATGACTTTGTAATAAGCTGAGGTCTCGTTATAATAGAACCAACCACTACACTGAATGCTCCCAGATCAAGAACGCGTTTTGCTTTTTCAGGGGTATTGATATTTCCTTCTGCAATCACCTTGTGTTTAACATTCGCAACAATCTTTCTTAAAATCTCAAAATCATTCTCTTCAATCCTGTCGCCTTTACTCTGCTCGGTGTACCCAACCATTGTTGTTCCGATAAAATCAAATCCAAGTTCATCTGCGTGCAATGCTTCTTCTACCGTAGAGCAGTCCGCCATCAAAAGCTGATCTGGATATTTTTCTTTGATCTGCGCAAAGAATTCATCCAGTGTCACCCCATCTGGTCTTGTCTGAATCGTTGCATCCATTGCGATGATTTCAGGTTTTACTTCCATAAGTTCTTCAATTTCTCTCATCGTAGGTGTGATATATACATCAGAATCTTCATAATCTCTCTTCACTATCCCAATGACAGGAAGATCAACCTGTGACTGAATCTCTTTGATATCTTCTTTTGTATTTGCACGAATCCCCTGTGCACCACCCTCTTTGGCTGCTAACGCCATTCTTCCCATAATAAAAGAAGAATGAAGAGGCTCATGCGGCAGTGCCTGACAGGATACGATCAGTTTCCCTTTAAGATTTGCAACTTTTTCATTCATCATTTTTCGTTCCTCCTTCGATTCGCCTAAAGTATATCCATTGCAGAATTTAATTTCAATACCATTTGCACCTATTGAAAGTTCTTTCATTCTTTTCCAAACCAGTCCTCTTTTTTACTATTTTTTCATGTCATAAATTAGCAATTTTGCACAAAGATTTGTTGCTTCTTTCCAAATCAAAAAGTGGCACTAATTTTGTTGAAATTCCTTTTTTTACTGCTATACTTATAAGTAAGTAAGGGAGAATGCTCCATATTATTTATGTCAAAAGAAAGGATTTATATGTATGAACATCTGTAAAGCAAAAGATTACAAAGACATGAGCCGCAAAGCTGCAAACATTATTTCTGCACAGGTAATCATGAAACCTGACTGCGTACTGGGACTTGCAACAGGTTCTTCACCGATTGGAACCTATGCCCAGTTAATTGAATGGTATAAGAAAGGAGATCTTGATTTTTCTCAGGTGACATCCGTAAACCTCGATGAGTACAAAGGTCTCGGACCAGAGAGTGATCAAAGTTACCGTTATTTTATGAATACGAACTTTTTCGATCATATCAATATCGATAAAGCACGTACTTTCGTTCCAAACGGTCTGGAAGCAGATTCTGAAAAAGCTTGCACAGAATACAATGAAACAATTGAAAAACTTGGGGGAATTGACTTACAGCTTCTGGGACTCGGACACAACGGACATATCGGCTTTAATGAACCTGCAGATTCTTTTGCACGTTTTACCCACTGCATAAATCTGACAGAAAGCACAATTGAAGCTAACAAACGATTTTTCGAGTCAGAGTCAGATGTCCCACGTCAGGCGTACACCATGGGCGTTGGAAACATTATGTCCGCAAAAAAAATTGTCGTAGTCGTAAGCGGAAAAGACAAGGCAGAAATCTTAAAGAAAGTTGTGTATGGCCCAATCACACCACAGGTACCGGCTTCTATACTGCAGCTTCACCCGGATGTTGTGATTGTAGCTGATGAAGACGCAATGTCAGAATTATAGAAGATAATATACGAAAAAAGGTCAGCTTACCGCACAAACGGCAAACTGACCTTTTATTTTTCTTATCTGCAATATTTATCCCAAATAGACCACATCTTCTTTTGGTTTCTCAGTCAGAACCATCTCTTTAAGATACAGCACTGGCTGCTTGCTGCCAAATGATGCTACGGACTCATACTCAAATCTTGCTGTAACGCACACCCACTGATTTTTCGGTATATCCTGCTTTTTCGGTAAATGACACGGATACCCGTAAAAACGAACATCATTTGCACAGCATGTCATGATTTTTCTCACCGGTACAAACATATCATCCGCCATTCCTTTAGGTCGAAATGCCTGAGCTTTAAACTCTATCTCTTTATGAAGATAAAGTTCCGGATGGTCATATGCATCCACATACCAGATACCGAAATCATCATCTCCGATTACAATCTTATCTGCCTTTACATCATACGGCAAATCCTCTTCTGTCGGCTGTATGATCTTTCCTTCCAGATCTTCAAAAATAAGCTGAGCCATCGGGTTCTGAACTTTTAACGCTCTCCTGAAGCCCGAACGGTCTACCTCCGGCGCACATCTGTTCACGACAATAAGCTCTGACTCTGTAAGCTGCTCCATAAGCATATTTCTCATATTTTTAAGATACATATCAAGAGTCGTCCCGTCTACCGTTGAATAAACACCCTGAAGCTCCCAGTTTCTAGGATACTTTATAGTCAGAAGATCTTCCAGCTTCCACATACCGTTATACTCAATTACAACCTGAGCCGGATGGTAATTTTTCTCACAGTTTTTGAAAAAATCAGCATTCAGCTGCTCACAATCCTCTATCTCCAAAAGAATCATTTCTTTCTGCTTCAAATATTCTTTTGAATACTCTTCTTCTCCTTCCTCACAGCGAATCAGAAGCGTAAGGCCCGGTTCAATCCAGTCCTGCTCCATGAGTGTCTCCTTCACCAGTGTCGTCTTCCCACTGTCTAAAAAACCGGTGACCACAAACACTGCTGTTGGTTCTTGTCCAAAAAACATATCGTCTTCCTTCTTTCCTGATTTCAATGTTAGATGTGGAACAACTTAAGAAGTTCCTCTTCTTTCAGATCTGTTCCGATTACACAGATACGTCCTGTATAATCTGCCTGACCATCTCTGATTTCGTACTCTTGCGGAACCAGGTCAAACTGCTTCCAACTTCCGTCTGCCATAGCAACAATTCCTTTAGAACGGAGAATCGTTCCATATGACTCTGTCTCAGACAATGCTTTTACAAGGTAGTCCAGCTCTTCATCTGTGTACTTATGAGCCGTCTCCTTGCCCCAGCTTGTAAACACCTCATCAGCATGGTGATGATGATCATGATCGTGACCACAGCACTCGCCATGCTCATGATGATGATCGTGATCATGGTCATGATGATGATGGTCGTGACCGCAGCACTCGCCATGCTCATGGTGATGATCATGGTCATGCTCGTGATGATGATGGTCGTGACCGCAACACTCGCCATGCTCATGGTGATGATCATGGTCATGCTCGTGATGATGATCGTGATGATCTTCAAGTAGGTCTTCTAGTTCCGCTCCGTGTTCCAGCGCGCGCAGGATAGATTCTTTTCCAATCTGCTCCCATGGTGTGGAGATAATCGTTGCTTCTTTATTTTCCTCACGAAGCATGTGTACACACTCTTCTACCTTTTCATCCGTCATCATCTGTGTACGGCTGATAACGATAGTAGATGCGTGCTCTACCTGATCTTCAAAAAACTCTCCAAAGTTTTTCATATACATCTTTGCCTTTTTACCATCTACCACAGTAATTCTTCCGGTAATTTCAATGTCTGTTTCTTTTTTCACATTCTCTACTGCTCTTGCGACATCAGAAAGCTTTCCCACACCGGACGGCTCAATTATTACACGATCCGGATGATATTCTTCTATTACTTTCTGAAGTGCTTTGCTGAAATCTCCGACAAGTGTACAGCAGATACATCCGGAGTTCATCTCCGTAATCTCGATTCCCGCATCTTTAAGAAATCCTCCATCAATGCCAATCTCTCCAAATTCATTTTCAATCAGCACCAGCTTTTCACCTGTAAACACCTGATTAATAAGCTGTTTAATAAATGTAGTCTTTCCGGCGCCAAGAAAACCGGAAATAATATCAACTTTTGTCATGCTATTGCCTCTTTTCTGTTTTTCAATTCTATTATTACCAGCAGAAATGATAATCATCTCTGTTATGAGCTACGAAACATATATTAACACAAATTTCAATTATTATCCATATCTAAAAGGGACCGGTTTTCACCGATCCCTCTATACTGTTTAGCCGAGCAGTATATTTATCTTTATCTTTCTTACAATAATCCACCGATTGACAAGAACAGTGGTGCAAATACCAATGATACGATTGTCATAAGCTTAATCAGGATATTGATGGATGGACCTGATGTATCTTTGAACGGATCACCTACTGTATCGCCAACAACTGCTGCACGGTGAGCCTCGCTTCCTTTTCCACCATGATTTCCATCTTCAATGTATTTTTTAGCATTATCCCATGCGCCACCTGCATTTGACATAAAGATTGCCATCATAACACCTGTTACAAGAGCACCTGCCAAAAGTCCGCCAAGGGAAGCAGGTCCTAACAAAATACCGATGATAAGCGGTACTGCAACTGCCATAATGCCAGGAACAAGCATCTCTTTTAATGCTGCTGTTGTAGAGATAGCTACACATGATTTATAATCCGGTTTTCCGGTTCCCTCTAAGATTCCAGGAATGGTTCTGAACTGTCTTCTTACTTCTTCGATCATCTGATATGCTGCTCTTGATACAGATGACATTGTCATTGCTGAGAAGAGGAACGGAAGCATACCACCTACAAACAGACCAATGATTACACGATGATCCAGAATATCAATTGTCTTAAGCTGTACTGCTTCTGCATAAGTTACAAACAGTGACAGTGCTGTAAGCGCTGCAGATCCGATTGCAAAACCTTTTCCCATAGCAGCTGTAGTATTTCCTACTGCATCAAGCTTGTCCGTAATGTTACGTACAGAGTGATCCAGTCCTGACATTTCAGCAATACCACCTGCATTATCTGCGATTGGTCCATATGCATCTACCGCAACAGTAATTGCTGTTGTAGAAAGCATACCTACTGCTGAAAGTGCAATTCCGTATAATCCACAGAACTGATATGCAACAAAGATACCTACGCAGATCAAAAGGATCGGAACTGCTGTAGAACGCATTCCTACTGCAATACCACTGATAATTGTTGTAGCTGCTCCTGTCTCAGACTGAGAAGCAATCTCTTTAACTGATTTATAATCTCCTGATGTATAAACTTCTGTGATAACACCAATCAAAATTCCTACAATAAGTCCAGATACAATTGCAATTGCTGCGTTAAAATCACCAAAGCAAACTTTGCTGAAAATAAATGCAATGATCAATACAATCACACTTGCCACATAAGAACCTGTCTTCAACGCTTTATGCGGATTAGAATTCTCATCACCACGCACAAAGAATGTTCCCAGAATAGATGCAATAAGACCAAGTCCTGCAATAATCAGCGGGAATGCTGCTCCTGCTGCATCAAAATATACAAGCCCCAGTGTAAGCGCAGAAATCAGCGCACCTACATAAGATTCAAACAGATCGGCGCCCATTCCTGCAACGTCACCTACATTATCTCCTACATTATCTGCGATAACCGCCGGGTTACGAGGATCATCCTCCGGGATTCCAGCTTCTACCTTACCAACCAGGTCAGCACCTACATCGGCTGCCTTTGTATAAATTCCGCCACCTACACGTGCGAATAATGCAATAGAAGATGCCCCCAAACTAAATCCAAACAGGATATCTGCATTTCCCGTAAACACATAAATTACACTAACTCCTAACACACCAAGACCAGCAACGCACATACCCATTACTGCTCCACCGGAAAACGCTATAGAAAGCGCTTTGTTCATACCGCTTTCCTTTGCGGCATTAGCAGTTCTTACATTCGCTTTTGTTGCTACAGTCATTCCAAAATATCCTGCCAGCGTAGAGAACAGTGCTCCAACTACGAAACAAACTGCTGTAAGCCAGTTTCCAATTCCAAATCCAATCAAGACGAAGAGAACTGCAACAAAAACAATAAGAATTTTATACTCAGCCGTCAAAAATGCTTTTGCTCCTTCACTGATAGAACCTGCAATCTCTTTCATCTTTTCTGTTCCTGCACTCTGTCTGCTGACCTTAGCTGCAAGCATTGCTGCAAACAATAATGCGGCTACACCAAACAGAGGAACCAGTTTCAATAAAATTTCCATTACATAGACCTCCCATAACTTTATGTAAAATTATCTTATCACAAAATTCGAATTTGTATATAGTAAATTTCAGTTTTTTGTAATTTTTTATGAATTTTATTGTCTAATTGAAGTTTTTTATTCAGAAAATGATTTTTATGAATTTTGTTAGTCATTTATCAAACAAAAACCAGAATCCGGAACAGTACTGCTTACGCATCTCTGCCCAGATTCTGGTTTTTATTTATTGTAACAAATTTCTATCAAAACAAGACCATTTGCAGGGGCTGTCACTCCGGCTTCTGTCCTCTGCCTTGCCTCTAATATTTCTTTTACTTTCTCCGGTTCATAAAATCCTCTGCCTACCCGAATCAAGGTTCCGGCAATAATACGTACCATATTGTATAAAAAACCGTTACCTGTAACCCGAATCGTAATCTCCGAACCTTCTTTTTGAATTTCTATACTTTCCACGGTACGCACTGTATCTTCCACATTTGTCCGCACATTACAAAAGCTGACAAAATCGTGTTCTCCAACAAGATACTCCGCTCCTTTTCGCATCTTCTCTACATCCATCGGGAACGATACAAATGTGGCATAACGCTTGCGAAGAGGATTAGGCCACGGTGCATTGTAGATATGATATTCATAAGTTTTTCTGACACAGTCCTGATATCTCGGATGCCAGTCAGCCGGCACTTCATCTGATTTCACGATTACAATATCTTCCGGCAGCCGCTGATTTAGTGCGTATGCCATCCTATCCGGAGGAATTGGCGAATTTGTATCAAACACAGCAACATTTCCCAACGCATGCACACCAGAGTCTGTCCGACTTGCTCCAATAACGTGAATATCTTCACAAGTCAATTTTGAAATTTCCCGATTCAGGACTTCTTCTATAGTAATACCATTTGGCTGTATCTGCCAGCCACAATAATTCGTCCCATCATAGGCTACAACAATTCTTACTCTTTTCACAGTAAATTTCCCTCTAAAAAATCCATATGTGCAATGGTACATACCTTCCGATCAAAACAACCGCTATCAGATATACAAATACAACAATGTATGCGATCCGGTCTCTTCTCTGATACTTAAGAGGCTTCATCTTGGTTCTTCCTTCTCCGCCATGATAGCATCTTGCCTCCATTGCCATGGCAAGATCATTCGCACGCCGGAATGCTGAAACAAAAAGTGGTACTAAAATCGGTATCATCGACTTTGCCCTCTGGATCATATTTCCACTTTCAAAATCGGCGCCTCTTGCAAGCTGTGCTTTCATAATCTTATCGGTTTCTTCCAGAAGAATCGGAATAAACCGAAGTGCAATTGACATCATCATAGCTACTTCATGCACTGGAACATGTATTTTATTGAGTGGATACAGAAGCGCTTCTATCCCATCTGTAAGCTCATTTGGTGTCGTGGTAAATGTCATAAGCGAGGATCCAATGATCAGATAGACCAAACGAATTGCCATATACACAGCAGTCCGCAGTCCTCCCTCAGTCATTGTCAAAATCCACACATGAAAAATCACATCTCCGTCTTTTGTCAGGAAAAGATTAAAAATTACTGTGATCATTAATATCATGATAACCGGTTTCAATCCTTTTACGATATGCTTAAACGGAACCCTGGATGCACGAATGACCAGCACGAGAAACAGAGTTGCAACCAGATATCCCGGAATACTTTTAAACAAAAACAAGGAAATCAGATACAAAAGGGTAGATACAAGCTTTACTCTCGGGTCCAGCCGATGCAATATGCTTTTTGCCGGATAATATTGTCCTATCGTTATATCTCGAATCATTCTTTTTTCTCCAGTACTTTCATAATTTCATCCGCCGCCTCTTCCACAGTCGTCACATCTGTTCTCACTTCAAATCCATTTTGTTTTAAATCGTGCATAATATATGTCACCTGCGGAGCAGCAAGCCCTACTTTTTCGAGTTCCCTGTAATGCGCAAATACGTTTTTCGGCTTATCGTTATACATGACTTCACCACGATTCATCACAATAATCCTATCTGCATATCTGGCAATATCTTCCATACTATGTGAGACAAGTATGACTGTCATACCTGTCTGCTCATGCAGATAAGCTACCTGATCTAAAATATCATCCCGACCTTTCGGATCAAGACCTGCCGTAGGTTCATCCAGCACAAGCACCTTTGGTCTCATAGCAAGTACACCTGCAATTGCCACTCTTCTCTTCTGGCCTCCGGAAAGTTCAAACGGTGACGTGTGATAATATTTCTCTTTCAGTCCGACAAGTTTCAAAGCCTCAAGAGCACGCTCTTTACTTTCCTCGGAAGAAAGCCCCTGATTCTTTGGTCCGAAACATACATCTGTCAGCACATCAATCTCGAAGAGCTGATGTTCAGGATACTGAAACACAAGTCCCACTTCATTACGGAGATTTCTCATATTATATCCCTGATCATAGATATTCTGTCCATTATAAAAGAGTTTACCGTCGGTTGCCTTGATCAGACCGTTAAAATGCTGAATAAGGGTGGATTTTCCCGAACCGGTATGCCCAATAATCCCAACAAATTCTCCATCCGGAATTTCCAGGCAGATATCATTTAAAGCCTTCTTCTCATAGGCAGTTCCGGGGCTATATATATAATTTAAATGTTCTAATTTAATTGACATAATATTTCCACCAACTCTTCTTTTTTCAGAATCCCCGCCGGAATTTCCAACCCTCTTTTTTTAAGTTCATCAGCGAGGATCGTAACCTGTGGCACATCCAGACGATAAGCTTTCAACTCATCCACCCTGGAAAAGATTTCTTTTGGAGTCCCTTCCATCACAACTCTTCCGTGGTCCATCACATATATTTTATCTGCATCCACAACTTCTTCCATATAATGTGTGATCAGAATAACTGTGACTCTTTTCTGTTCCCGCAGCTTTTTCACAGTCTTTAAAACTTCTTTCCTGCCAACCGGATCCAACATGGCCGTAGGTTCATCTAAAACAATACATTTGGGCTCCATTGCAACCACTCCTGCGATTGCCACTCTTTGCTTCTGACCTCCGGAAAGCTTATTGGGAGAATGATGTCGATATTCGATCATTCCCACTGCTTTCAGACTATCTTCTACCCTCTGCCAGATCTCATCTGTAGGAACACCAAGATTTTCCGGCCCAAATCCTACATCTTCTTCCACAACTGTGCCAATGATCTGGTTATCCGGATTCTGAAATACCATTCCTGCAGACTGCCTTACATTCCAAAGCTCCTCAGGATCTTTTGTATTTTTTCCATCCACCCACACAGTTCCTTCTGTCGGCACCAAAATTGCATTGATATGTTTTGCAAGCGTAGACTTACCTGAGCCATTATGTCCAAGAATAGCAATAAACTGCCCTTCCCTTACCTCAATATCCACTTCATCTATCGCGCGGGATGTGCCAATCACATTGCCTTCCTCATCCCGCTTTTCATATTCAAATATCAGTTTATCTGTCTGAATCATATCCATAAGTTCACATCTCCATAAACTCAGGTCTGCTTTCTTTTCTGTACATACACTTATACCTGTTCCGGTTCCGGATAAGTCTCTCCTTTTGTATCTACAGTCACTTTTTTCATTACCTGCTTTTCAAGTGGTCTGTCATTGTAATCTGTATCAGTCTCTGCAATTTTATTTACAACATCCATTCCTTCAATAATCTGACCAAATGCAGCATATGCACCGTCGAGGTGTGGAGCATTTTTATGCATTATAAAAAACTGAGATCCTGCAGAATCAGGATGCATTGCTCTGGCCATAGACAAAACTCCTGCAGAATGCTTTAAGTTATTTGTAAATCCATTCTGTTTAAATTCACCTTTAATATTATAACCCGGACCACCTGTCCCGATTCCCTGCGGACATCCTCCCTGGATCATAAATCCATTGATTACACGGTGGAAGATCAATCCGTCATAAAATCCTTTATTAATCAGAGAAATAAAATTATTCACCGTATTTGGAGCGATCTCCGGATAAAGTTCTGCTTTCATAATATCGCCATTTTCCATTTCAAATGTAACTATTGGATTTGCCATCTTATCATACCTCTCTTTTCATTTTACTGTTCTAACCGTTTTATTGTATCTGATAATCTTTCATTCGTAAAGTGAAATGTCACAAGACCTCCTTTTTCTTCAAATCCCGTATCCCACATTTCTCTTAATATAAACGTTGTTTTTTCTCCATACGTTGCTACTGTGATCTTAAAATCTTTGTTTGTCTTTTCATAACCTATGATCAAAAACCAATGCCAGATAAAATCTTTAAACTGATCTTTGTCTTTGTGATGGAGTAGAAGGCATGGAACAGGAATTCCTTCATCAATCTGCCTGGAGATTAATTCTTCTGCCTCTTCTTCAGTTCTTTCTCCTGAAAATTCTTCCATCTTTATCTTTACATTCTCCCCCGTATCCTTTACATAATTCCGGAATCCTTCTATAAACCATGAAAGTTTTTTCACTCCGCCGACTCTTGGCTTTATATATGGCTTCATAATCTGACTGAACTTCTTATAATCTTCCTTACTCAGCTGATCAATCTTATATGGATAAAGTTTTAAAAACCCCATTGTTTTTGCAAAATAAATACAGCAGTCACATGCTGTTGCCGCTCCGCATCCACCTATATTCATGACTACATTTGTAAACCACTCCTGATTACCTCCAAATGCTCCATCAATTTCAAAATACTCAAGTTCTTTTTTCATTTTCTATCCTTTTATGCCCTTTTAATCATATTTACAATATGCCAACAAAACATATTCTACTGCAAAATTCCCAAAAAAGAAACACAACCGCAGAAATGTTTTCACATTTCTACGGTTGCATCGGGGGTTTTATATCTATCTTTTTACAGTTGAAACTCTATTACATGCTTTTTGAAACTTCTTCACATACTTTCATTGCTTCAATAATTGCACTCCTGAAGCCACGTTCTTCTAAAGTACGTACTGCTTCAATCGTTGTTCCTGCCGGTGAGCATACCATATCTTTGAGTTCTCCAGGATGCTTACCTGTGTCAAGCACCATCTTTGCACTTCCAAGAACAGCCTGTGCTGCAAACTGATATGCCTGTGGTCTTGGCATTCCACCTGAAACTGCTGCATCAGCCATAGCTTCGATAAACATATATACATATGCCGGTGAACTTCCACTTACTGCTGTTACAACATCCATAAGTTTTTCAGGCACAATCTCTACACGGCTGAAGCTCTCAAGAATTGTCTTCACACGTGCAATACCTTCTTCTGTCATATGTTCATTTGGACAAGCTGCTGTCATACCTTCTCCTACCATAGCAGGTGTATTTGGCATAGTACGAACAATTTTTACAGCTTTTCCAAACTGTTCTGAAAGCCAGGAAAGTGTTTTTCCAGGTGCAATTGTAATGATAATCTGCTCATCTTTAATATCATCTTTGATCTCACTGATTACATTAGCATAAAACTGTGGTTTTACGGAAAGAATAATTACTTCTGCCTGTTCTACTACTTCTTTGTTGCTGGCTGTTACATTGATTCCGAACTGTTTTTGCACTCTTTCTCTTCCCGGTGCAAACAGATCTGCTCCGATAATCTCCTCAGGTGCAACGATCTGATTCTTAATTACTCCACCCATAATTGCAGAAGCCATGTTACCTGTACCAATAAATCCCAATTTCATAATTCGTACCTTCCTTTTCATTAATGATTTTTCGCATCCCCACACAGAATACATTTTTATATATTGTATACGTTTTTTTAATTTGTATACAATTTCTTGTTGTGTTTATATTACCACCAACCTCAAAGAATGTCAACATATATTTTTATTTTATTGCATATTTCTCTCTCTTCCTCTCTTGCTTTTTTTTTAATGTCGCTGTATACTTTGTACACAACCAATAATATTGTATTCACTTTATATTTATGGATGAGGAGAAATTATGACTGAAAAAACATTGTCTCTTGCCGATCTGGCATATGAAAAAATAAAACAGAATATTATGGATCTTACTTATCCACCGGGAATGCCTCTCACCGAATCAATGCTTGCAAGAGAACTTGGCATGAGCCGCAGTCCGATCCGAAGCGCTATACAGATGCTTCAGATTGAAGGGCTCATTGAATCAGATTACTATAAATCCATGACAGTCAAAAACATTACCTCACAGGATATAAATGAAATATATCAGATCCGGGAATTATTAGAAGGCTTCGCTTTTCAATTTATTTTCACATCCGGACAATACGAGGCATATTCTTACCGCATTGAAGAGAAGGTTGTCCGCATGTGTGCATGCGCAAATGATGTTTACCGCTGGGAAATTGCTGACACAGACATGCATATGGAAATTATCCGTGCTCTCAATAACCAGCGTATCAATAAAATCTATGAAAATACTCTTTCCGAATTAATCCGTATCGGACAGTTTTCTGTAAAAAATGGTATGCGCATTCCTTCTACAAATGAGAATCTGAAAAAGATGATAGAATATATGCGTTCCGGAGATTATGAAAATTCTTTTGCTATTTTAAAAGCTGATCATTTTGAAATCGGTAAAGACAGTGCATTGAAAGAATATCATGATTAAATGGATTTTTACAAAAAATGCACGCCAGTTATGGCGTGCATTTTACTGATTATATTATTTTCTGAAATGTTCCATCATCACCGGCATCCATTCTTTACTCTGTTCACCCAACGAATAACTGCCCTGATTCAGACACCAGTCATACACAAGTGCTCTCTCGCACATAGAATAATATTTCGTAATATCGCTGACTGATACATCATCACGGATTTCTCCCCTTTTCTGA
Source organism: Lachnospiraceae bacterium (assembly GCA_051888795.1). Classification (GTDB taxonomy): domain Bacteria; phylum Bacillota; class Clostridia; order Lachnospirales; family Lachnospiraceae; genus MD308. Next base: position 26,032 of record JBJFCD010000187.1, read on the forward strand.
CCTTCTTCCACAACCTTTGTTATCAATTTATAATAGCTGCGGTTCTGATCAAGGAGATGCCTCTGTCCTGTAGCAACAAGCTGTGTAGAATACAAAGAAGTCAGAAGATCAATGCTGATTTTTTCCTCCATTAATGTATGTGCTTCATAGTTTAAGAACATCAGTTTATCAAAACTGTTCATATTCTCGTCCATCGTATTATCCAGCTTTTCATAATTCTCGTCCAAAATCATCGAAAGAGTATTCAAAAGCTCATCTTTCGTATTAAAATAATAATAAAATGAACCTTTAGATGTTCCGGACAATTCAATAATATCATCTACTGTTGTCCCATTATATCCTTTTTCATAAAACAATTGCCACGCAGCAGATACAATTCTGCTTTTTACACTCCGTTTTTCTCCTTCTCTCTCCATAACCTTTTCTCCATATCTATCTTACATAAAAAGTATTCTCAGTTTCTGTCGGAATATTCTCAGAATCAACCCAGTTAATATCAATGAACATATTATGGTTCAATCCTTCCATCAGTTTAAATATCATCGGTTCGCGCCCCTGTACCTCCATAATCACCGTTCCGTCATATTCATTCTTCACCCAACCGGTAAGTCCAAGAGACTGTGCCAGATATTTTGCTGTATATCGGAAGCCTACTCCCTGCACCCGACCATGAAAGACTATTCTTTTTCGTATTTCCGACATATTTTCACTGCTTTCTATTTCTTACGTATATTATATCAGTTTACAGGATTTTTTTCATGCTTACAAGTCTTAAAAACCAAAACTCTTAAATTTTATCTCTGAAATGTTCAACATACGAGAACTCTTGTATTTTTAAAATCCTGCTGATATAATGTAAGAAACTTTGAAAAGAATAAACTAGCCTATAATAAGGAGGGCTCTATGCATAACAACAGATCATCTGAAGATTATCTGGAAACTATTCTCATATTAAGCAAAAAACTGCCCGTGGTGCGTTCAGTTGATATTGCCGCTGAATTGAACTATTCAAAACCCAGCGTAAGTGTAGCTATGAAACACCTTCGCGAGCGCGAATGTATTGAAGTTAACCATTCAGGATTTATCACATTAACAGATAAAGGAATGGATATTGCATCCCGCATTTATGAACGTCACACTGTTCTGTCAAATTGGCTGATTTCTCTGGGTGTGGATCCGAAAACAGCCACTTGCGATGCATGTGAGATGGAACATCAGATCAGCGAGGAAAGTTTTCAGGCAATGAAAACTTTTATAGAGAAATACAGTTCAGAAAGATAAAGGCATAATTTGGTAACAAACGGGCTGCCGCATTTGCGGCAGCCCGTAACTTATTCTTTCTTTTTCCTAAAAGCTACTGTACATTTCCGGCAGATCAAACAAAGAAATCTGATTATCTTTACTGGTCTGCAATTCTTTTTCCTTAATACTCTCATCACCATGAAGCGTTCCCACAAGAATCGGAGCATTCACATTATGCTGTGCTTTTCTCTTTTCTGCACTTTTTATATTCTTTGTAGCATAACAATATGTGCACCCATGAATACACGTATCATACATGCCAACATCAATACTCGCTGCACATCTGCACTCTTTTCTTTGTCCCGAGTCTTTTTTCAGATCCAGCTTATATCCTGTAAGATTATGTATTCTTTCTTTATCAATGCAGGCTCCATGCCGAATTCCATACTCTTCAAGGTCAATCTTCTCTGCACATGTATAAATAGGAAGATTGTATTTTGCAGCAATCTTTGAAAATCTTTTTCCGACTTCTTTCATCTCCTCTTCACTCATTTCCGGATATGGACATCCTTTATATGAGTCCAGATAACTGAAAATACATCTCTCCGTTGCATTATGCAGCCATTCACACATAAGTTCAAATTTTTCTGTATGATAATTAACTGTATATTTATCGTTAAGAAAAACAGGATCAAATCGCCAGTCTATGTTCTCTTTTCCAATCTTTTCACTTAGCAAAAGAAAGGTTGCCATAGCATCTGCCAGTTCCGGAACACCCGGTTCAACATCCTTTTCATAATCGGTAACTGTCATCTGAAAGCAGTACCGGTATCCCATATCATCTATCTCTTTCAGATACGGAAGCAACGGCTCCGGATTTTTTGTCCAGAACACAATACAATCTACCGTATCCGGCGTTAAACGGATGCTGGTTATTTTTTTACGATTATATGGATTTGGAATAAGTACCTCCCCATCTCTCAAACGATTCACAAACCATTCCGGATACAGGGCAGGTATATCTGTTCGTCTACTGGCACTAATAATCATATCTTTTCGCTACCCAAAATTCTTCTGTATTAACCGGCAGTATTCTTTGTAGGCTTCCGTATCCTCAAAAGTATCTGAAAGAGAATCTCTGACCCCTTTATAATACCATCCGATCATATCTTTGTCTTTCATTCGAAATCTGTTCCAGAGTTCTTCTCCATATACGGGATAATCTCTGTCAATATCCCGCATATTGGAGAGTTTATCTGCAAGACAGATCATCTTCACTTCATCTGGTGCTGTCCTGATATGCTCAATCGTGGTTTTTTTTCTCTCTATCCATGTCTTTGACTTGTCCTCACTCTCCTGTGCGACCATGTTTGCCACACGTTCGGAAAATTCCTGTGCAAGTAAAGTTCTGGATACTCCTTCACAATCTTCAATCGTATCATGAAGTACAGCCGCACTGATGATTTCCGCATCCTGCGTCATGGAAGACACAATATCCCCAACCTCAATCGGATGTACGATATAAGGTCTTTGTGTACCTTTTCTTAACTGTCCTTCATGCGCCTTGGTCGCAAATTTGATTGCCTTGTTGATCATATCATTCTCCTCTTATAACACCATGGTTACTTTTTATTATTCTTCATCGTACACATTTTCAATAATTCTGATATCTTCGTCAGACAAGCCCTTTCCGTCAATATCTTCCTTTAGTCTTGCTTTTTCTTTTCGATGAAACAGATCAAAAATACAAGGAACAACAATCAATGTCAGTAATGTTCCGTAAATCAAACCACCAATCGTTACTACAGCCATCGGTTGAATCATATCTGCCCCCATACCGACACCCATAGCAAGCGTACACAGTCCGAGAATAGTAGTCAGTGCTGTCATAATAATCGGGCGCAATCTCGTCTTTCCTGCCAATACAAGTGCTTTTTTCTTCGGAATTCCTTCTTCAATCAGTTGATTCGTATAATCAATAAATACAATACCATTATTAACAATAATACCTGACAACATAACAAAGCCGACCATTGCTATTACGCTGACGGGCATGTCAGCAATCCATAATGCCAAAAGTCCTCCTGTAAATGCAAGCGGTACTGTAAACATAATAATAAATGGTGACCTTAGTGACTGGAACTGAGCTACCATAATCAGATACATGAATATAAGCGCAAGGCCAAGCATCTTAAAGAGCTCTCTCATAGCATCGTTAATTGTTTCATCCTCTCCAGTCATCTCTACTTCATAACCTTCAGGAATCTCATAAGATTTCAGAGCTTTTTTGATTCGGTTACTTACAAGTCCAATGTTGTCATTATCAGCAACCTCTGCCGTGACAGACATATACCTGATCTGAGATTTTCTCCGGATTGACTGTGGGCTGGAACTGTCAACAAAATCTGCTACTTTTGACAGCTTCACTTTTTTTGTCGTTCCATCCTGCTGTGTAACCGTAAGTTTCATATTGCGAATGTCATCTCGTGTCAGGCTTTCATTTTTTTCATCCAGAACATATACATCATAGTCCTGTGTGTCTGTTCCTAATGTTGTCGCAGACTGAGGACTGGCAAGCTTTCCATATAACTCCTGATATACCTGCGCAACTGTAAGTCCCTGCTCAGCAGCTTTATCTTTATCTACTACTACACGAAGCTCTTCCTTATTATCTTCTGTGCCATCAGAAACATTCTGTGTTCCTTTTGTATCTTCAACAATCTTTTTCACATCTTTTGCAATCTGCTGAAGCTTATCCAGATCTTTTCCCCGGATTTCAATACTGATACCGGAACCACCTAAGGCACTCATATCCATATTAGACATATTAATAGTCAATTCACCGTTAATATCTTTTGTGACTTTCTCGATTTTCTTTTTCAGCTCTTTGTTGGAAAGAGAAGGATTTTCCTTTGTAGTCGCATATAGAGAAATCACATTTGTCTCAATCTGAGTTCCCAGCATATCCGAAGAAGATACAAGTGCTCCTACATTTTCAATATCCTTAAGTTTACCAAGCTCTTCCATGACTTTATCAGCTTCTTTCGAAGTATCTTCAAGGCTGGTACCCTTTTCCGTCTCCAGCGTCATACTGATCTGTGTACTTTCCATCTCCGGCATGAATTGGGTTCCCTTAGAAGCAGCCAATGCTATGCTCGCCACAAACAGTGCGAATGCCCCTAAAAGTACTACTACTTTAAATTTTAACGCTTTTGCGAGAACTTTTCCATAAACTTCTTTAATCTTCTTAAAAAATTTGCTTTCCTTTTGTTCCGTCTTTTTCAGAATACCCGCTGCCATCATTGGCACTACTGTAAGTGCAACCAGAAGACTTGCCAGAAGAGAAAATGCAATTGTAAGTCCCATATCAACAAATAGCTGCCTCGTGATTCCCTGTGCGAATACAATCGGTAAAAATACACAGATTGTCGTGAGAGTCGAAGCAAATATCGCCCCGCTTACCTGACGAGCACCTTTAATAGCCGCATCTTTTGCATTTGCGCCTTCCTCATTTCTCATTCGGTAAATATTTTCAATTACTACAATCGAATTATCTACCAGCATACCGACACCAAGCGCCAATCCTGACAGAGAAATAATATTTAAAGTGATCCCTGTAAAATACATAGCAACAAGTGCTGTCATGATACTGATTGGAATAGAGCACGCAATTACAAGTGTCGGGCGTACACTTTTAAGGAAAAGCAAAAGCACCAGAATTGCCAGAATTGCGCCGTACAGCAAATTCTTAAGTACAGAATTGACAATCATGTCAATATATATTCCCTGATCCATCAATGTCACTGCATGAAGCTCTTCATTTTCATCCTGCAATTTTTCAAGTTTTTCCAGTACTCTGTCGCTGACATCACCGGTTGAATATCCCGTCTGCTTCTGAACACTTAATACCACACCCGGCTTTCCATTAATTCTCGCATAGGTTTCATCTTCGTTATTCACCATTTTTACTGATGCAACATCACTTAATTTAACCGGATCAATCCCATCCATATCCAAAAGGACAAAATCTTTCAAATCCTCAAAACTTTTAAACTTATCCCCGACACGAACCAGATATTCAATTCCATCTTCTTCAACATACCCCGCCGGCATACTGAAATTCTGAGCGGACAATATGGTCTTGATTGTATCAACAGACAAAATATTATCAACATTAACACTGTTCTCTGCCTCTTTTGATGCCGCATCAATCTGAGCCTCCTGCATCTGGAGAGCTGACTGTCCTGCAGCAATCTGAGCTGCACCTTCTCCAAGTCCTACTGCAGCCTGAAGCTGTGCGGATGCCAGCTGTCCTCTTGCCTTCGCAAGGGAAATCGCGCCATCATTCACTTGCTTTTTAATTTTATTAAGCTTTTCTTTTCCGGCATTCAGTGTTGCCTGGCTCTTCATAAGTTCACTTTCCTGAGCCTCAAGCTCGCTGATCGTTGCAGACAGCGTTTTATATGTAGACTCATAGTCTTTCATCGCCTCTTCTGCCTGATCAATCTGCTCTTTAAGCACTGCTTTCTGCGGATCATCATCCGGCAATGCTTCATATGTCTCTTTCAGCTTATCGTACGACTGTTTCTGCTGTTCAAGACTCGCAAGCTGTGCCTGTGCCACTTCCTTAGACTGCTTCACCATTGCAAGACTTTGGTTAAGCTGAGTCTCCGAGACATTAAGCTCTGCCTGTTTCTCTGAGAGCTCAAGCTGCGCCTGTTTGAGTTCCTCACTTTTTACAGATACTCCTGACTCTGCTTTTTCCATGCCGGATGCTGCTTTTTTCTTTCCTGCTTCGAGAGACACTTTTCCCTTTTCTACCTGCTCTTTCGCATCATTCAGTGCACTCTTAGCATCGTCTACCTGTTTTTTCATTTCGGCTTTAATATCATCACCGATTTCGTCAATCTTGTCTTCATTCAATGTAATCTCAACAGTCTCTTCGATACTTCCTGTTGCTATTACAGAAGCGACACCTTCGACACTTTCCACTTCCGGTATGACTTCCTTTTCAATAATCTCACTTACTTCAGCCGCCGACTCTTTTTCTGCACTGACTGCCGATATAAGTATCGGCATCATATCAGGATTCAATTTGATGATCATCGGACTTCCTACTCCGTCCGGCCAGAATCCCTCAATCTGATCCAGGCTTTCCCGCATCTCTATTGTTACCGAGTCCATATTAGCTGTCTGTTCAAACTCCATGATAACCGTAGATGCATTATCACTGGAAACAGACATGATGTTTTTGATATTGCTGACTGTCGCCATGGTCTGCTCTACCGGTTTTGTCACAGTTTCCTCAACTTCCTCCGGACTGGCTCCCGGATAAGTCGTCATTACCATTGCATAGGGAAGATTCATGCTTGGGAGTAAATCCACTGTCATCCTTGAAAAGGATACAACACCCAGAATGATGATAAGCACGATCCCTACCACAACAGTATAAGGTTTTTTTACACTGAATTTTGAAATCATCCTAATTATACGCCTTCCTTACTGCAAGATTTTCCGACACCCCATATTCTGCCAGAAATACATTACCGATTTTTCTTATTCCTTTAACACACTAACACGTAAATAATATCACTTGAAGCTTCAAAACACAATAATTGCATGGCATAATGAACGACTACAATTAACGATTTAATACATTTTTTATAAAGTTATAATGAAATGCTTTTATCTGACAAAATTTTATTTTTGTCAATTTATCAACTATACTTCAAGATAATAGCGATTTCTCTTTTTAGTTTTCTTTCCGTAATTGATTGCGGTGTGCTGACAGGCAGAAAAAGTACGCAGTTTAAACATACATAGTACATTAAAATGTACTAAATGAAAAACCAG